>NZ_JBICWR010000001.1:244406-905490 GCF_043199855.1 Streptomyces sp. NPDC048521 | reverse complement strand
GCTGAAAGCATCTAAGCGGGAAGCCTGCTTCGAGATGAGGACTCCCACCCACTTGATGGGGTAAGGCTCCCAGTAGACGACTGGGTTGATAGGCCAGATATGGAAGCCTGGTAACGGGTGGAGTTGACTGGTACTAATAGGCCGAGGGCTTGTCCTCAGACGCTCGCGTTCACTGTGTTGGTTCTGAAACCACGACCACGTCGCCTTTTGTATGGCGTTTCGGTTGAGAGTTTCATAGTGTTTCGGTGGTCATAGCGTGAGGGAAACGCCCGGTTACATTCCGAACCCGGAAGCTAAGCCTCACAGCGCCGATGGTACTGCAGGGGGGACCCTGTGGGAGAGTAGGACACCGCCGAACTCCTTTTACAGCTCCGGCTCTTGGGCATAAGCCCGAGAGCCGGAGCTTTTTTGCGTTGAGGTAGGGTCAGGGGGCATCGTTGGCTCGTTTCGCACAGGAGGCCCCCGGGTGGAGGTCCAGGAGACCCGTGTCCAGACAGACCGGGTCCTCACCATCCCCAACATCCTCAGCATGGCGCGGCTCGTTGGCGTACCCCTCTTCCTGTGGCTGATCCTCAGGCCGGAGTTCGGGGGCCCCAACAGTGATGGCTGGGCTCTCCTGGTGCTGGCCTTCAGCGGGGTCAGCGACTATCTCGACGGCAAGCTCGCCCGGCGCTGGAATCAGATCAGCAGCCTCGGCCGGCTTCTCGACCCCGCCGCAGACCGGCTCTACGTCCTTTCCACGCTGGTCGGTCTCACCTGGCGGGAGATCCTGCCGATCTGGCTCACCGGCCTGCTGCTGGCGAGGGAGCTGGTTCTCCTGGTGATGGTGGGCATCCTCCGTCGGCACGGGTATCCGCCGCCGCAGGTGAACTTCCTCGGGAAGGCCGCCACCTTCAACCTGATGTACGCCTTCCCGCTCCTGCTCCTCAGTGACGGAACTGGTTGGATCGCGTCACTCGCTGCTATTTTCGGATGGGCGTTCGCCGGATGGGGTACAACTCTCTACTGGTGGGCAGGAGTGCTGTACGTGGTACAAGTCCGCCGTTTGGTTCGTGCGGACGCCATGGCCGATTGAGCTCGGCGATTGTCCTGACGTAACGCCTCGATGGCCCGCGGTGGAAATGTGCGGGACAATCTGGACGGGTGAAGTCGGCTAGACCGTCGTCTCTTGGAGGAGGACGCTTCCGACATGAAGGCCGTCGTGATGGCCGGGGGCGAAGGCACCCGCCTGCGCCCCATGACCTCTAGCATGCCCAAGCCGCTCCTGCCCGTGGCCAACCGCCCGATCATGGAGCACGTGCTACGGCTGCTCAAAAGGCACGGACTCACCGAGACCGTTGTCACGGTGCAGTTCCTGGCATCGCTCGTCAAGAACTATTTCGGCGATGGCGAAGAGCTCGGAATGGAGCTCACGTATGCCAATGAGGAGAAGCCACTCGGTACCGCCGGAAGCGTCAAGAACGCCGAAGAGGCGTTGAAGGACGATGCCTTCCTCGTCATCTCCGGCGATGCTCTGACCGACTTCGACCTCACCGAGCTGATCAATTTCCACAAGGAGAAGGGTGCGCTGGTCACGGTCTGCCTGACCCGTGTGCCCAACCCCCTGGAGTTCGGCATCACCATCGTCGACGAGGAAGGGAAGGTCGAACGCTTCCTGGAGAAGCCGACCTGGGGACAGGTCTTCTCCGACACCGTCAACACGGGCATCTACGTCATGGAGCCCGAGGTCTTCAACTACGTCGATCCCGATGTTCCGGTCGACTGGTCCGGCGACGTCTTCCCGCAGCTGATGAAGGAAGGCAAGCCCATCTACGGCTATGTCGCCGAGGGCTACTGGGAGGACGTCGGCACGCACGAGAGCTATGTCAAGGCCCAGGCCGACGTCCTCGAAGGCAAGGTCAACGTCGACCTCGACGGCTTCGAGATCTCCCCGGGCGTGTGGGTGGCCGAAGGGGCCGAGGTGCACCCCGACGCCGTGCTGCGCGGACCGCTCTACATCGGCGACTATGCGAAGGTCGAGGCCGGCGCGGAGATCCGCGAGCACACCGTCGTCGGCTCGAACGTCGTCGTCAAGACCGGGGCCTTCCTGCACAGAGCCGTCGTGCACGACAACGTGTACGTCGGACAGCACAGCAACCTGCGCGGCTGTGTCGTCGGCAAGAACACCGACATCATGCGCGCAGCCCGGATCGAGGACGGCGCGGTCATCGGTGACGAGTGCCTGATCGGTGAAGAATCGATCGTTCAGGGCAACGTCCGGGTCTATCCGTTCAAGACCATCGAGGCCGGTGCGTTCGTCAACACGTCGGTCATCTGGGAGTCCCGGGGACAGGCCCATCTGTTCGGTGCCCGTGGTGTGACCGGCATCCTGAACGTCGAGATCACGCCGGAGCTGGCGGTGCGGCTCGCCGGCGCGTACGCGACGACCCTCAAGAAGGGCGCCACCGTCACCACGGCCCGCGACCACTCCCGAGGTGCCCGCGCGCTCAAGCGGGCGGTCATCTCCGCGCTGCAGGCCAGCGCCATCGACGTACGCGACCTGGAGAACGTGCCGCTGCCCGTGGCACGGCAGCAGACCGCGCGCGGCAGCGCCGGCGGCATCATGATCCGCACCTCGCCCGGCGTGCCGGACTCGGTCGACATCATGTTCTTCGACGGCAACGGCGCGGACCTGTCGCAGGGCAGTCAGCGCAAGCTCGACCGGGTGTTCGCGCGGCAGGAGTACCGGCGGGCATTCCCCGGGGAGATCGGTGACCTGTACTTCCCGGCGAGCGTCTTCGACTCCTACACCGGGTCGCTGCTGCGGAACGTCGACACGACGGGGATCGCGGAATCGGGTCTCAAGGTCGTCGTGGACGCCTCCAACGGCAGCGCCGGGCTCGTGCTGCCCAGCCTGCTCGGCAAGCTCGGCGTGGACTCGCTGACCATCAATCCCGGTCTCGACGAGTCCAGGCCGACGGAGACGGAGGAGATGCGGCGCAAGGGGCTAGTGCGGCTCGGTGAGATC
Source organism: Streptomyces sp. NPDC048521 (assembly GCF_043199855.1). Lineage (NCBI taxonomy): Bacteria > Bacillati > Actinomycetota > Actinomycetes > Kitasatosporales > Streptomycetaceae > Streptomyces > Streptomyces sp. NPDC048521. Next base: position 902,483 of record NZ_JBICWR010000001.1, on the reverse strand, counting down.
GTGGCGTCCTCGGGTGCCGCGTTCGGGGTGCGGTTCGACCCCGTCGGCGAGCGGCTGTCGCTTGTGGACGAGAAGGGCCGGATCATCGAGGACGACCGGGCGCTCCTGGTGATGCTGGACCTGGTGGCCGCCGAGCGGCGCAGCGGCCGGGTGGCGTTGCCGGTCACCACGACCCGGATCGCCGAACAGGTGGCCGCCTACCACGGCACCCAGGTCGAGTGGACGACCACCTCGCCGGACGACCTCACGCGCGTGGGTGGTGAGGAAGGCACCATCTTCGGTGGTGACGGCAAGGGCGGGTTCATCGTCCCTGAGTTCAGCAGCGTCTACGACGGCACGGCGGCCTTCGTGCGGCTGATCGGGCTCGTGGCGCGGACGCAGCTCACGCTGAGCCAGATCGACGCCCGGATCCCGCGGGCGCACGTCCTCAAGCGGGACCTGGCGACGCCGTGGGCCGTCAAGGGTCTGGTGATGCGGCGGGTCGTCGAGGCGGCCGGAGATCGCTTTGTCGACACGACCGACGGTGTGCGCGTCGTGGAGACCGACGGGCGTTGGGTGATGGTGCTGCCGGACCCCGCCGAGGCGGTCACCCATCTGTGGGCCGAAGGCCCCGACGACGCCTCCGCGCAGGCCCTGCTGGACGAGTGGTCGGCCGTCGTGGACAGCGCCGGCCGGTGAGGCCGGTGGCCGTGGGCGGCAGCCGTCCCGATAGCAGCCGTCCGGTGACGCCGGACGGCTGAGGGCGGCAAAAGCCGCTGCACGCGTGCGTGCCGGACAAGTGTCCCCAAGGGGGCCTGTCCGGCACGCGGGTGGGGCCGTTCGGAGGTACTGCTCGCGACATGCGACGATGTGCGGCATGCCGCAGCAACCCCCCGTTCGGAGCAGCCCCACGCGGCCGCAGCGCCCGGACGCCTCCATGTCGTTGATCACCAACGTCATGGACCACAGCCTCGACGACGGGTATGCCGAGGCCGCTGCCCGGAAGAAGTCCCTGGGCGAGGGCGGCCTGCCGAAGACCCTCAGGGCGAAGCTGGGCCTCGCGGCCGGTCTCGTCCTCGCGGCACTGGTCGTGACCGTGGGGGCGGCGCAGGCCCGGGTGGCGGCTCCCGTGGTGGCCAAGGAGCGGCAGGAACTGATCGACCGCATCGACAGTGAGACCGAGGCCGCGGACAAGCTCGAGGGCACCGTCGACAAGCTGCGTGACGAGGTCGGCGCGCGGCAGCGGGCGGCGCTGAGGTCGAGCGGCGGTAGCGCGGAGGCGGACCTGGTGGGCCTGCTGTCGGGCGCCACCGCGGTGCACGGACCCGGTGTCAGGCTCGTCGTGGACGACGCCAAGGAGGCCGGCGGCGGCGGTGACGGGGGCAATCCGCGGGAGACCTCGGGGTTCTCCGACACCGGCCGGGTGCGCGACCGGGACATGCAGCGCGTGGTCAACGGGCTGTGGGCCTCCGGAGCCGAGGCCGTCTCCATCAACGGGCAGCGGCTGACGGCCCTGTCCGCGATCAGGGCCGCCGGTGACGCGATACTGGTCGACAACAAGCCGCTGGTGCCGCCGTACACGGTGCTGGCGGTGGGGGACGGGGAGAGGCTGAGCACCAGGTTCCAGAACAGCGCGGACGGGCTGTATCTGCATGCCCTGGAGGAGAACTACGGGATCCGCGCCACCATCTCCACGGAGGGTGACGTCCGGTTGCCCGCCGCGCCGAGTGTGATCGTACGCACCGCACAGCCGAACGCCGAGAAAACTGAGAAGGGCACATCGTGATCGCCGTACTGGGCCTCGTCGTGGGAGTCGTGGCCGGCCTGTTGGTCCGGCCCGAGGTTCCGGCGGTCGTCGAGCCTTATCTGCCGATCGCCGTCGTGGCGGCGCTGGACGCCGTCTTCGGCGGTCTGCGGGCCATGCTCGACGGCATCTTCGACGACAAGGTCTTCGTGGTGTCGTTCCTGTCGAACGTGGTCGTCGCCGCCCTGATCGTGTTCCTGGGCGACAAGTTGGGCGTGGGCGCGCAGCTGTCCACGGGTGTCGTCGTGGTCCTGGGTATCCGGATCTTCTCCAACGCCGCGGCGATCCGCCGGCATGTGTTCCGGGCGTGAGGCGATGAACGACGAGAACGGCAACGACAGCCGCAACATCAGCGACGACCGGGGCGAGCAGCCGGAGAACAGGCTGCGCAAGGAACTGCCGGCCGAGGTGCCGGCCCCGGCGCCCGGTGCCGGGCCGACGCAGGGGAAGCAGCCCGAGGAGCCGCTGACCGGTCGGCAGCGGCTGGTCAAGGGCCTGTGGCCGCCGCGCGTCACCCGGGCCCAACTCATCGTCGCCGTGCTGCTGTTCGGCCTCGGCTTCGGGCTGGCCGTGCAGGTGGCGTCGAACAGTGACAGCGACAGCGCGTTGCGCGGCGCACGCCAGGAAGATCTTGTTCGCATCCTCGATGAACTGGATTCGCGTACCCAGCGTCTTCAGGACGAGAAGCAGGGACTGGAGAAGCAGCGCCAGGAGTTGCAGAGCAGCTCCGACCAGGCCGCGGAGGCCCGCAAGCAGACCGCCGAGAAGGCGAGGCAACTCGGCATCCTGGCGGGCACCGTGGCGGCGCGGGGTCCCGGCATCACGATGACGATCGAGGACACGAAGGGGACGGTCCAGGCGGACATGCTGCTCGACGCGATCCAGGAGTTGCGCGCGGCCGGTGCGGAGGCGATCCAGGTCAACGGTGTTCGCGTGGTCGCGAACACCTACTTCACGGATGCGGGCAAGACGGTGAGCGTCGACGGGAACAAGATCAACGCTCCCTATCGTTTCCAGGTCATCGGCAAGCCGCAGGATCTGGAGCCGGCGCTGAACATCCCTGGAGGCGTGGTGCAGACCCTGGAGAAGGAGCAGGCCACGGTGACCGTCGAGCGGTCGGACAAGATCGTCGTGGATGCCTTGCGACAGGCGAAGCGGCCTGACTACGCTCGGTCGTCCTCCCAGTGAACCGGTGGTGCATGGGGAACGTCCGGCAGGGGCATGAGGTTGCGGGGGGTCGGCGCACCGAAGAGGTGGTGCGTGGTGGAAACTGTCTGGTGGTTACGGACGTTGTGAGGATGTCCGGCTCGGCCGGTGTAGGCAATCAGGGTTCGTCCTGCCCCACGGGCGGGTCTGTTTCGGTCAAGGGGAATCGCCCGTGAAGTTGTTTGCGAAGTTGTTCGGCAAGAGCGCGCGAGAGGGCAGCGACAACGCGACCGCTCGCCATCGCGCACAGCCTGACGCGGAGGGCCAGCGCCCGCTGTTCCGGGACCAGGTCGCTGGTCCGGGCGGTGACATTTCCGGTGGTCAGGGCGCGGCGTCTGTTGACCCTGCCCAGTCCGGCGGCATAGGTTTCGGGCAACCGTCAACCTCAGGTACGGGTGGAGGGTTTGCCCCCGACCCGTACGCGTCCAATGCCCCGGCGGGGCAGCCGCGGCAGGAGGGTCCGTCCATGTCGGTCCTGGTGTGTACGAGGTGCGGTAACCGGAACGCGGAGAACGCCCGGTTCTGCTCCAACTGCGGCGCGCCGCTGCGCCCCGGTGTGACGCCGGAGCGTGCCTCCGAGACGACGTCCACGATCTCGATCTCCGGCATCGAGGCCTACGAGGCTGAGGCGACCGGTCAGACGCCGCTGCCGATGCTCTCGCCGGAGGCGCAGGCCGCGGTGGACGCGCTGCCGCTGGGCTCGGCGCTGCTGGTGGTGCGCCGCGGACCGAACTCGGGCAGCCGCTTCCTCCTGGACAGCGATCTGACCACGGCCGGCCGTCATCCGCAGAGCGACATCTTCCTGGACGACGTGACGGTCTCGCGTCGGCACGTGGAGTTCCGGCGTACCCCGGACGGCTCGTTCACCGTGGCCGACGTGGGCAGCCTGAACGGCACGTACGTCAATCGGGAGCGGATCGACCAGGTGGCTCTGGCGAACGGTGACGAGGTGCAGATCGGCAAGTACCGGCTGGTGTTCTACGCGAGCCGGCAGGGCATCTGACCCGCCCCCGGACCGGCGTCCGGGGGGACCCCCAGGGAAGGTCCATGCTTCAAACACCGAGCGGCGGTGCCCGAAGCGGTGCCGCCGCCAGGGACGGCGTGCTGATGAGCATCGGCACGGTGCTGAACGTGCTGCGTGACGAGTTCCCCGAGGTCACCATCTCCAAGATCCGCTTCCTGGAGTCGGAGGGCCTCATCGAGCCGCAGCGGACCCCGTCCGGGTACCGCAAGTTCAGCGCCGGGGACGTCGAGCGCCTCGGGCGTGTCCTGCGGATGCAGCGGGACCACTATCTGCCGCTCAAGGTCATCCGGGAGCACCTGGACGCCATGGAGCGGGGCGAGGCCGTCCCGCTGCCCCTGGTGGGGCGCCAGCGGACCGCGGAGGACGTCCCGGAGCCGTCCGGGGCGCGCACGGTGGCCCGGGTCGGCAGGGCGGAGCTGATGGCGGCGGCGGGAATCGACGATGCCGAGCTCAAGGAGTGGGAGTCCTACGGGCTCATCGCGCCCCTGGAGGACGGGGCGTACGACGCCGAGGTCGTCACCGTGGCGTCCCTCGTCGCCGAGCTGGGCCGGTTCGGTATCGAGCCGCGCCACCTTCGGGTGATGAAGGCCGCCGCGGACCGTGAGGCGGGTCTCGTCGACCAGGTGGTGGCCCCGCTCAAGCGGCACCGCAATCCGCAGACCAGGGCGCATGCCGAGGCCCGTACGAAGGAGCTGGCGGCGCTCACGGTGAAGCTGCACGCGGCCCTGGTGAAGACCGCTCTCGGCGTCCGGCTGCCCTGAATCCGGGGTCCCGGAGCGGCCGGATCGGGCACCTGTTCCCGGCCCGACTACCCAAACATCCCGAGCACGGCCTAGGGTTGCTGTGTGAACGAGCTCGATGTCGTAGGTGTCCGGGTCGAAATGCCCTCCAACCAACCGATCGTGCTCCTGCGCGAAGTGGGGGGCGACCGTTACCTCCCGATCTGGATCGGGCCGGGGGAGGCGACGGCCATCGCCTTCGCCCAGCAGGGCATGGCCCCCGCGCGACCGCTGACCCACGACCTGTTCAAGGACGTGCTGGAGGCCGTCGGCCAGGACCTGACCGAAGTACGCATCACCGATCTGCGGGAAGGCGTCTTCTACGCGGAGCTGGTCTTCGCCAGTGGGGTCGAGGTCAGCGCCCGTCCCTCCGATGCCATAGCGCTGGCCCTGCGCACCGGAACGCCGATCTACGGCAGTGACACGGTGCTGGACGACGCGGGTATCGCCATTCCGGACGAGCAGGAGGACGAGGTGGAGAAGTTCCGCGAGTTCCTCGACCAGATCTCGCCCGAGGACTTCGGCACCAGCAGCCAGTGAGCGGCAGACGGTGCGAGGCCGGCCCGCCGTACCGGGGTTCTGGGGGGTCGGCCACCGGTCGTTTGCGGGGCCCGGCTCGTGGGCAATTGCCACCGGCCATTGAGAGCGTCCTACGGCCTCTCACGAGCGCATTCGGCTAGCCTTTCCCCGCGGTGGGGCACGGAAAACCACTCCTAGGGTGATTATCACTCGGCGTGCCGAGTGTGGCGATCGTTGACGCACCCCTGGTGACTGCCTACCGTCGAGAAGGCAGGTCAAGGACGGAGGTCGGCGTGAGAACCAGCGGCGACGGTACGGCTGGGGGTGCCTCGGGACGCGGTTTCGGGGAGAGCGGTCCGTACCCTCCCCCGAGCTCTCAGCTGCGTTCGAGCGGGGGATATCCCCATCACGGCAGCGCGGTCGATCACGCTCCGCAGCGGCCGGCGGCGGTGCCGAACGGCGGAGGGGCGGCGTCCATGACGTCCGAGGAGATCGGCTATCGCGGGCCCACGGCCTGCGCGGCCGCCGGGATCACCTACCGGCAGCTCGACTACTGGGCCCGGACGGGCCTGGTCGAGCCGAGTGTGCGGCCCGCGTACGGTTCGGGAACCCAGCGCCTGTACAGCTTCCGGGACGTCGTCGTCCTGAAGATCGTCAAGCGCTTTCTGGACACGGGTGTCTCGCTCCAGAACATCCGCACGGCCGTCCAGCACCTCAGGGAACGCGGTTTCCGCGACCTCGAGCGGATGACCCTGATGAGCGACGGCGCCACCGTGTACGAGTGCACCTCGCCGGACGAGGTCCACGCCCTGCTCCAGGGCGGCCAGGGCATCTTCGGGATCGCCGTCGGCGTGGTGTGGCGGGACGTGGAGAGCGCCCTGTCCCAGCTGCACGGCGAGCGCATCGACACGGGCGAGACCCTCGTCGGCCACAACCCCGCGGACGAGCTGGCACGGCGCCGCAACCGGGCGGTCTGACCGCCGGGCCGATCGGGCGCCCTCCGGTGCCACCGCATTGTCAGTGCCGTGGTGCAGCATCGGACATGTGAGAAACGCGCCCACGATCCTGCATCTCGACATGGATGCCTTCTTCGCCTCGGTGGAGCAGGCGTCCAAGCCGAGCCTGCGCGGGAAGGCGGTCGTCGTGGGCGGGCTCGGACCGCGCGGGGTGGTGGCGACCGCGTCGTACGAGGCACGGGTCTTCGGGGTGCACTCGGCGATGCCCATGGCCCAGGCGCGCCGGCTGGCACCCAATGCCGCGTATCTGGTGCCGCGTTTCGCCCTGTACCGGTCGGTCAGCGAGCAGGTGATGGCGCTGCTGCGGGAGCTGTCGCCGCTGGTGGAGCCGCTCAGCCTGGACGAGGCGTTCGTGGATCTGGAGGCCGGGGGAGCGGCCTGGGACGAGGAGTCGGCGCGGCTGGCCGGGGTGAAGCTGCGCGCGGACATCCGGGCGGTCACGGGACTCACCGGGTCGGTGGGGCTCGCGGCCTCCAAGATGCTCGCGAAGATCGCCTCCGAGCAGGCCAAGCCGGACGGTCTGGTGGTCATCGAGCCGGGGACCGAGCGGGCGCTGCTGGGGCCGATGCCGGTGCGGACCCTGCCCGGGGTCGGGCCGGCCACCGGGGACCATCTGCGCAGGGCCGGGATCACCACGGTCGAGGAACTGGCGGAGGCGGGCGAGGACGAACTGGTGCGGCTGCTCGGCAAGGCGCACGGGCACGCGCTGCACGCCATGGCACTGGCCCGCGACGAGCGGCCGGTGGTGGCCGAGCGGGAGGCGAAGTCGGTGTCGGTCGAGGACACCTACGACGTGGACATCCACGACCGGTTGCGGGTCGGCCTGGAGGTGCAGCGGCTCGCCGACCGGTGCGTGCGGCGGCTGCGCGGCGCCGGGCTGTCGGGGCGGACCATCGTGCTGAAGGTGCGGCGGTACGACTTCTCGACCCTGACCCGCTCCGAGACGCTCCGCGGGCCCACGGACGATCCGGCCGTCATCCGGGAGGCGGCCGCGCGGCTGCTGGACTCCGTGGACACCACGGGCGGGGTACGGCTGCTCGGTGTGGGCGTCACCGGGCTGGCCGACTACACCCAGGAGGACCTGTTCGCGCAGGCGGCGGGTGAGCGGGCGGCGGGCGACCTCGCCGTGGACGTCGTACCCGAGGCCGTGGCCCGGCAGCCGGAGCCCGCCGAGCGGCAGTGGCGTGCCGGGCAGGACGTACGGCATGCCGAGTGGGGTCACGGCTGGGTGCAGGGCAGCGGCCTGGGCCGGGTCACGGTGCGCTTCGAGACGCCTCGGTCGGAGCCGGGACGGGTGCGGACGTTCCGGGTCGACGATCCCGCGCTGGAGGAGGCGGAGCCCTTGCCGTTGGTGGCGGCGGGCGACGTCGCCGACCGGCCCGCCCGTGTCGGTCCAACGGGCGGTGACCGCTACGAGGCTCCGCAGCCGACCCCGGATGCGGAGGATCAGGTCTCCTCCGAGCCCGCCAGTCTGCCGAAGTCGTGGTCCGGGAGCGGGGGAGGTGGGGCCAGGTCGAGACCGTAGTGGTGGTAGAGCTGGAGTTCCTGCTCGGGGGAGAGGTGGCGGCCCACGCCGAAGTCGGGGGCGTCCTTGATGAGGGCGCGGTCGAAGGGGACCCGCAGGGCGCCGTCGATCAGCTCGCTCGGCTCCAGCGGGACGAAGGCGTCCCGTGAGAACAAGCCGGTGCGTATGGCCGCCCACTCGGGTACGCCGGTCGCGTCGTCGAGGTACACCTCGTCGATGGTGCCGATCTTGGTGCCATTGCGGTCGAACGCCTTGCGGCCGATCAGGTTGCGCGGATCGATGTCGGTCTGCACGGTCCCTCTCCCTCCAAGTGGTCGCAACTCATCCGTAAGCACTACAAAAGAGCACAATCAGTGAGGCGGCCACTCGAAGGCTCGGGCGTCGACCTCGCTGGTAGGCTGACAGCGGCTGCTGACCCCGTGCGGGAGAGTCCTCCGACCACCTCGGAGGCGCCGAAGGAGCAAATCCTCCCCGGAATCTCTCAGGCTCACGTACCGCACGGACGAGGTCACTCTGGAAAGCAGAGCGGATGTCGACGGCGTCCGCTCTCACCGACGGTGAAAGCCGGGACCCTCGGGCACCCGGTGAAGCTCTCAGGTTGAGATGACAGAGGGGGAGGCCGTCGGGGTATCCGTACCGGGGTGCCCCTCGAAGGTCGCGTCAGACCAGGAGGCCTCCGCAATGACCGCCCATCGCATTCCGCTCTCCGAGCTCGAGCAGGGCATCCCCTTCGAGCAGCGCCACATCGGGCCCGACCAGGAGGCGCGGGCCAAGATGCTCGCGCACATCGGATACGGCTCGCTCGACGAGCTGACCGCCGCCGCGGTCCCGGATGTGATCAAGAACGCCGACGCCCTGGACCTGCCGGGCGCCCGTACCGAGGCGGAGGTGCTCGCCGAGCTGCGCTCGCTCGCCGACCGCAACCAGGTCCTCGGCTCGATGATCGGCCTCGGCTACTACGGCACCTTCACCCCGCCCGTCATCCTGCGCAACGTGATGGAGAACCCGGCCTGGTACACGGCCTACACGCCGTACCAGCCGGAGATCTCCCAGGGCCGCCTGGAGGCCCTGCTGAACTTCCAGACCGTGGTGGCCGAGCTGACCGGTCTGCCCACCTCCGGCGCCTCCCTGCTGGACGAGGGCACGGCCGCCGCCGAGGCGATGGCGCTGTCCCGGCGGATGGGCAAGAACAAAAAGGGCCTGTTCCTGGTCGACGCGGACGCGCTGCCGCAGACCATCGCCGTCATCGAGACGCGCGCCGAGCCGACCGGCGTGGAGGTCGTCGTCGCCGACCTCAGCGACGGCATCCCGGCCGAGATCGCCGAGCGTGAGATCAACGGCGTGCTGATCCAGTACCCGGGCGCCTCCGGTGCCGTACGGGACATCAAGCCGGTCATCGACCAGGCGCACGAGCTGGGCGCGCTCGTCACCGTGGCCGCCGACCTGCTGGCGCTGACCCTGTTGGTCCCCCCGGGGGAGCTGGGCGCGGACATCGCCGTGGGCACCACCCAGCGTTTCGGCGTGCCGATGGGCTTCGGCGGTCCACACGCCGGCTACATGGCGGTGCAGGAGAAGTTCGCGCGCAGCCTGCCCGGCCGGCTCGTGGGCGTCTCGGTCGACGCCGACGGCCACAAGGCCTACCGGCTCGCGCTGCAGACGCGTGAGCAGCACATCCGCCGGGAGAAGGCGACCAGCAACATCTGCACCGCGCAGGTGCTGCTCGCCGTGATGGCCGGCATGTACGCCGTCTACCACGGCCCGGAGGGCCTGCGGACCATCGCCCGCCGCACCCACCGCTACGCCACGATCCTCGCCGAGGGCCTGAAGGCCGGCGGTGTGGAGATCGTCCACGGTGCCTACTTCGACACCGTCACCGCGCGCGTGCCCGGCAAGGCCGCCCAGGTCGTCGCCGCCGCCCGCGACAACGGCGTCAACCTGCGGCTGGTCGACGCCGATCACGTCTCCCTGGCCTGCGACGAGACGACCGACCGGGGCCAGCTGGACGCCGTCTTCGCCGCCTTCGGCGTCGAGGGCGACATCGAGGCGCTGGACGCGGCCGCCGAGGAGGCCCTGCCCGAGGCGCTGCTGCGCACCGGCGACTACCTGACCCACCCGGTCTTCCACGAGCACCGCTCCGAGACCGCGATGCTGCGCTACCTGCGCAAGCTCGCCGACCGGGACTACGCGCTCGACCGCGGCATGATCCCGCTGGGCTCCTGCACCATGAAGCTCAACGCGACCACCGAGATGGAGCCGGTCACCTGGCCCGAGTTCGGCCAGCTGCACCCCTTCGCGCCCGCCGAGCAGGCCGAGGGCTACCTCACGCTCATCCACGAGCTGGAGGAACGTCTCGCCGAGGTCACCGGCTACGACAAGGTCTCGCTCCAGCCGAACGCCGGTTCGCAGGGCGAGCTGGCCGGTCTGCTGGCCGTACGCGGCTACCACCGCGCCAACGGCGACGAGCAGCGCACGGTCTGCCTGATCCCGTCCTCCGCGCACGGCACCAACGCGGCCAGCGCCGTGATGGCCGGCATGAAGGTCGTCGTCGTCAAGACCGCCGAGGACGGCGAGATCGACGTCGAGGACCTGCGGGCGAAGATCGAGCAGTACCGCGACGAGCTGGCGGTCCTCATGATCACCTACCCGTCGACGCACGGCGTGTTCGAGGAGCACGTGGCCGACATCTGCGCCCAGGTCCACGAGGCCGGCGGCCAGGTCTACGTCGACGGCGCCAACCTCAACGCCCTGGTCGGCCTCGCCAAGCCGGGCCACTTCGGCGGTGACGTCTCCCACCTGAACCTGCACAAGACCTTCTGCATCCCGCACGGCGGCGGCGGCCCCGGCGTCGGTCCGGTCGCGGTCCGCGAGCACCTGGCGCCGTACCTGCCGAACCACCCGCTCCAGCCGGAGGCCGGTCCGGAGACGGGTGTGGGCCCGATCTCGGCCGCTCCGTGGGGCAGCGCGGGCATCCTGCCGATCTCGTGGGCGTACGTCCGCCTGATGGGCGGCGAGGGCCTGAAGCGGGCCACGCAGGTCGCCGTGCTCTCCGCGAACTACATCGCCAAGCGCCTCGAGCCGCACTACCCGGTGCTCTACACCGGGCCCGGCAATCTGGTCGCCCACGAGTGCATCATCGATCTGCGCCCGCTGACCAAGGCGACCGGCGTGAGCGTCGACGACGTGGCCAAGCGCCTCATCGACTACGGCTTCCACGCGCCGACCATGTCCTTCCCGGTGGCCGGAACGCTGATGATCGAGCCGACGGAGTCGGAGGACCTGGCCGAGCTGGACCGGTTCTGCGACGCGATGATCGCCATCCGCGCGGAGATCGAGAAGGTCGGATCCGGCGAGTGGCCCGCCGAGGACAGCCCGCTGCGCAACGCCCCGCACACCGCGGCCGCGCTCGGTGGGGAGTGGGCGCACGCCTACAGCCGCACGGAGGCCGTCTTCCCGGCCGGCGTCTCGGCCGCCGACAAGTACTGGCCGCCGGTGCGCCGTATCGACCAGGCCTACGGCGACCGCAACCTCGTGTGCTCCTGCCCGCCGCTGGACGCGTACGAGGACTGAGCGAGCCGATGGTGAAGGCCCCCGCCCGGGTTCCGGGCGGGGGCCTTCGGGCTGTGCTACGTCGTGGCCAGCGCGACCTCGGTCGACTTGATCAGGGCGACGACATCGGAGCCCACGAAGAGGCCGAGGTCGCCGGCCGCGTCCTTCGTGATCGCGGCGGTGATCTCGCCGCCGTCCACGGTGACCTTCACGATCGCCATGACCTCGCCGAGTTCGAGATGGGTGACCGTGCCGGCGAGCTGGTTGCGGATCGACAGGCCCTCGACGCGGTTGGTGGCGAGGGAGACCTCCGTCGACTTCACCAGGGCGCTCACCGGAGAGCCCGGGGCGAGGCCCAGGTGCTCGACGGCCTCCCGCGTGATGGCCGCTGTGAGGTGCTGGCCGCCGGTCAGGCGGACATCGACGGTCGCCATGACTTCGCCGGGGTGCACCTCGGTGACGGTGCCGGGAAGCTGGTTGCGGATGCTCAGGGTCATGGCCCCTCACCGTAGTGCCGGAAGGCGCTCAGGCCGGGTATGCGTGCGTCTGCGTCGCTTTGACCGTCGCCCAGACCGGTGCACCGGGGTGGAGGTCCAGTTCGGCGGCGCCGACCGTGGTGAGGTCGGCGGCGAGGGCGAGTTCGCCGGTGAGGTCGGCGCGGATCTGGTCGCCGTGCGTCTCCAGGCCGGCGACCTCGCAGCGCCACAGGTTGCGGGCGCTGGAGCCCGTGGGCCGGTCCCGGAACAGGGTCACGGCGGAGGGCGGGAACGCCACGAACACCGGCCCCGACAGCTCCTCCGTGGTGGTGATCGAGGGCCCGGCGTCGAGTCGTACCCTGTGCCCCTCGGCCTGTCCCCGGTAGAGGTTGAGGCCGACGAGCTGCGCGATGTAGTCGGTCCGCGGATGGCGGGCGATGTCGGAGGGGCTGCCTTCCTGGACGACCCGGCCGTGCTCGACGACCACCAGCCGGTCCGCGAGCACCATGGCGTCCAGCGGATCGTGCGTGACCAGGACGGCGACCGCCTCGAACGCGGCCAGATGGCGGCGGAGCTGGGCGCGGACCTCCAGACGGGTACGGGCGTCCAGGGCCGCGAGCGGCTCGTCCAGGAGAAGCAGCCGGGGGCGGGTGGCCAGGGCGCGGGCGAGGGCCACGCGCTGGGCCTGGCCGCCGGAGAGCCGGCGGGGCTTGGCGCCCGCGTGGTCGGCGAGGCCCATGCGGTCCAGCCATGCCGCGGCCAGGGCGCGGGCCTCCGACTTGCTCGCGCCCTGGCAGCGCGGACCGAAGGCCACGTTGTCCAGGGCGGAGAGGTGCGGGAAGAGCAGGTAGTCCTGGAAGACGACGCCGACCGGGCGGGACTCCGGGGGTGTGCGCTCCAGTGGGGTGCCGTCCAGGCGCAGGTGGCCGTCGGTGAGCGGGACGAGTCCGGCGAGGGCGCGCAGGGCGGTGGTCTTGCCGGCGCCGTTGGGGCCGAGCAGTGCGAGGACGTCCCCTGGGGTGGCCGTCAGGGTCACGTCCAGGTGGAAAGCGGCGCGGTCTACGACGAGGTGGGCGTCGAGGCCTTCGGGGGGAGGGGGCGTCGTGCGGTGTGGGTGTGGGTGCGGGTGTGGGTGCGGGTCGGTGGTGGGTGGCCGGCCTTCGGCCGGATCGGGGTTCCCACCCGCACCACCCGTGCAGCTTTCATGGTCGGGTGCGGGTGGCCCCTGTGGGGGCTCGGCGCCGTCGGCGGCCGCTGCGGGTGCCGGCGATCCCGGTGGGGGCGTTGCGGCCTTCGTGGTCGGGGGTGCCGGTGGTTGTGGGGGCTCGGTGGGGTCGGCGGCTGCGGGTGCATGCGATCCCGGTGGGGGCGTTGCGGCCTTCGTGGTCGGGGGTGCCGGTGGTTGGGGGGACTCGGTGGCGTCGGCGGCTGCGGGCGCGGGCAGTTCGTGTGGGGGTTCCAGGGGTTCTGTGGCCATCGGTATGGGCTGCTGCTGTGGGGGTTCTGCGGGGTCGGTGGGTGTGGGGTGGGGGTTTGTCATGATGTCGTCATCCAACGGTCCCTGAGGCCGGCCAGTACCGCGATCGAGACGGCCAGCAGCACCAGGCTGAGGGAGATGGCGGCCTCGGGGTCGTTCTGCAGGGTGAGGTAGACCGCGAGGGGCATGGTCTGGGTGCGGCCGGGGAAGTTGCCCGCGAAGGTGATCGTCGCGCCGAACTCGCCGAGGGCGCGGGCCCAGGCCAGCACGGCGCCCGCCGCGATACCCGGGGCGATGAGCGGCAGCGTGACCCGGCGGAACGCGGTGAAGCGGGACGCGCCGAGTGTGGTGGCCGCCTCCTCGTAGCGCGGGTCGGCGGCGCGCAGGGTGCCCTCGACGCTGATGACCAGGAACGGCATCGCGACGAACGCCTCCGCGATCACGACTCCGGTGGTGGTGAACGGCAGCGTGATCCCGAACCAGGCGTCCAGCCACTTGCCGATGACACCGTTGCGCCCCAGGGCGAGGAGCAGGGCCACACCGCCGACGACCGGCGGGAGGACCAGGGGCAGCGTCACCAGGGCGCGCAGCAGGCCACGGCCGGGGAAGTCCGTACGGGCGAGCAGCCAGGCCAGCGGCACGCCGAGGACGAGGCTCACGGCGGTGGCCGCGGTGGCGCTGACCAGGGACAGCTGAAGCGCCTGCCACACCTCGGCACTGCTCAGCTGGTCGGGCAGGCTGCGCCAGGGCGCCCGCAGGAGCAGTGCGAGCAGCGGCAGCAGCAGGAACGCCAGGGCCAGCACACCCGGGACCAGCAGCGGCAACGGGACCCCGCGTCGGCCCCTCGTGGCGACGCGGCGGCGCAGCGGCCGGCCCGTGCGGGGACCGGTCGCTGCGCCGGGTTCGCGGACCGAGGTCACGGCTTCAGGAACCCTGCCCCGCCGAGCACCTGCTGGCCCTCGGCGGACCGCACGAGAGCGATGAACGCCTTCGCGGCCTCGGTGTTCCGCGCGTTCTTCAGCAGGGCGATCGGGTAGTCGTTGACGGCCTGGGCGGACTCGGGGAACTCCACGCCCTCCACCTTGTCGCCCGCGGCCTTCACATCGGTCCTGTACACCACCGCCGCGTCGGCCTCCTTCAGTTCCACCTTGGTCAGGGCGCCCTTGACGTCCTGCTCGTAGGAGACCGGGGTGAGGTCGACCCCGCCGGCCTCGAGGGCCTTCTGGGCGGCGGCGCCGCACGGCACCGTCCGGTCGCACAGGACGACCTTCAGACCGGACTTGGTGAGGTCCTCCAGGGAGGCCACCCGGTGCGGGTTGCCCGGCAGGGTGGCGATCTCCAGCCGGTTGCGGACGAAGGTGGCCGGCGTGCCGACCGCGTCCTTCGCGTCCGTCACGATCGCCATGGTCTTGGGGCTCGCGGCGGCGAAGACGTCCGCCGGGGCTCCGCCGGTGATGTTCGCGGCGAGGGTGTCGCTGCCGCCGAAGTTGAAGCTGACCTCGGTGCCCGGGTGCCGCTTCTCGAACTGCTTGCCCAGGGTCGTGAAGCTCTCCTTCAGGGAGGCGGCCGCGAACACGGTGACCGTGCCGGACACCTTCGGGGAGGCCGAGTTGCCCGACGCACCGGACGAGTCCTTCGCGTCGGACGACGAGGAGCAGGCGCTGAGCGCCATCACAGCGGCGGCTCCCGCACCGGCCAGCTGCAGCGTCCGCCGGGTCCGGCGCACGGAACGGGTCATCACGGGTCGACTCCTCGGGCTCTGCGGAACGACGGTCGCGTCCTGACGGCCGGACAATGGCCGTGCCGCGATGATAATGCCGCATCTGCCAGGCTCAAGTCTCCTGTGGCATCGCATCAGCTGCCAACCTGAGGCTGGGAGCTTGCATGTGCGTTCGCACGACGCTCTCGGACGCGGGTGTCGTTGTGCGGCCGTCGGCGTCCGGGCAGGCAGCGGGCCGTGACCGAGGGCGTCAGGGGCGGCGGCCGGCCGGGTCAGGTGCGGTCGATGTGCACGTTGGTGGACTTCACGCGCGCGGTGGCCTCCATGCCGACCTCGAGGCCCAGCTCCTCGACCGCTTCCCGGGTCAGCAGCGACACCAGGCGGTGCGGGCCCGCCTGAATCTCCACCTGGGCCGCGACGTCGCCCAGCTTGATCGCCGTGACGATGCCGGGGAAGGCGTTGCGCACGGACGTGTGGGAGGGGTCCTCCTCGGCGCCGCCCGCCTGGGCCAGTTCGACAGAGAACGCGGCGAGGTCCCGGCCGTCGATGAGACGGCGTCCGGCCTCGTCGCGGTGGGTGGCCACCCGGCCCGCGTCGGCCCAGCGGCGGGCGGTGTCCGGGCTCACGCCGAGCAGCCGCGCCGCTTGGCCGATCGTGTAGGACTGCATGCCGGTCACGATAGGGCCAGGCACCGGGATCATGGAGTTCGGGTCGACCGCACGGTACGGCGCGACGGACTCTGAGTGCGTGACTGCTGCTTTCGGCCTCACCCGGTGTGCACGCGGGGCCGTCGTGCCCGGTCCGGTTCTGCCTCGCGGAGCACCTCGCGGGTGACCGGGGCGACCTCGCCCTGGCCGAAGAGGAAGAAGCGCAGGAAGTTGGCGAACGGGTTGCCCTCGGTCCACTCGAAGTAGACGTGCGGGGTGCAGTTGGTGCGGTCACGGACGTGGAGGAGGAGCGCGGCGAGGGCGTTCGGGATGGAGGCGGACTCCAGGGTCAGCACCCGGTAGCGGCCGTGCAGCACTTCGCCGCGGACGGTCAGGCCCGCCTCGAACTCGGAGGGGTCGGTGACCGTGACCTCGACGAAGACGAAGTCCTCCTGCTCGGGCATGTCGTTGTCGGCGCGGATCTGCTCGATCTTGTCCCGGTACTCGGCCTTGTCACGGCGATCCGGCTCGTTGGCGATGAACCGGATCTTGCGGCTGGCCATGTCCCGGATGAATCGTTCCGCCAGCGGGTCGAGCGTCACGCTGGTCACGCGCAGCTCGAAGGCACGAGCCAGCCGGGACAGCAGCGAGACCAGGATGATGCCCGCGATGAAGCAGGCACCGATCTTCACACCGTCCGGGCGCTCGATGACGTTCACGACCGTCGTGTACAGGAACACCGTCGAGATCGCCGTGAACGCGATGGTCCAGCCGCGCTGCCCCGCCTTGCGCGCGGCGATGGTCACCGCGATCGCCGCCGAGCTGATCAGCACCAGCACACCGGTGGCGTAGGCACCGCCCTGCTTGTTGACGTCGGCGTCGAAGATCCAGGTCACCAGGAACGCGATCAGCGTGAAGACGATGACCATCGGGCGCACGGCCCGCGCCCAGTGCGGTGCCATGCCGTACCGGGGGAGATAGCGCGGCATCAGGTTGAGCAGGCCGGCCATGGCGGAGGCGCCGGCGAACCACAGGATGGCGATGGTCGAGACGTCGTAGACCGTGCCGAAGGTGTTGCCGAGATATTCGTGCGCGAGGTAGGCGAGCGCGCGGCCGTTGGCGTCGCCGCCCGTCTTGAACTCGTCGGCGGGGATCAGCAGCGTGGTGATGAAGCTGGTGGCGATCAGGAAGCAGCTCATGATGAGCGCGGCGGTGGTCAGCAGCTTCTTGGTGTCCCTGATCCGGCCGGCCGGACGCTGCTCGCTGTCGCCCGCGTCGCCCTGGACGTGCGGCATGACGGCGACGCCGGTCTCGAAGCCGGACAGACCGAGGGCGAGTTTGGGGAAGACGATCAGCGCCACCCCGATCATCACGAAGACGTTTCCGTGTTCCGTGGTCAGGGCGCTGGTCCAGTCCGTGATCACGTGCCCGGCCGTCATGACGTGCCACAGGCCTGTGGCCACGACGACGAGGTTGAGCGCGAGGTAGACGCCGACCAGGGCGACCGCGACCCCGATGGCCTCCAGGAAGCCCTTGAGGAACACCGCGCCGAGCAGGGCCACCAGGAACAACGTGATCACCATCTGGTGCCCGTGCAGGGTGCTGGTGAGGTGCGGGTTCTCCACGAGGTGGGTGGAGGCGTCGGCCGCCGAGAGGGTGATGGTGATCAGGAAGTCGGTGGCCGCGAAGCCCAGCAGGGTCAGCACGAACAGCTTGCCCTGCCAGAACGACAGCAGCCGCTCCAGCATCGCGATGGAACCCTCGCCGTGCGGGCTCTCCTCGGACACCCGGCGGTAGACCGGCAGGGCGCCGGCCAGGGTGACGATCACCAGCACGATGGTCGCCACCGGTGACAGCAGACCGGCCGCCAGGGCCGCGATGCCCGGCTGGTAGCCGAGGGTCGAGAAGTAGTCGACACCGGTCAGGCACATCACCCGCCACCAGCGCTGCCCCTGGTGCGGGGGTTCCGGCTCGGCGTGCGGTCCGGTGTGGTCACCGCCCTTGCCCATATCGGACAGACCCTCCAGCATCCAGTCGCGCAGGCGACTGGAAGGGTGTTCGGTCGTGGCCATCGGCGTGCTCCTGATGTGCGGCTCCGTGGTTCGCGGCCATCACGCGGACGGCGGCACCAGCGTAAGCAGAGAGTGACGCCTTGGCCCACGGGTCACGGCTCCGTGGGCGTCAATCTTGCGTTAAGAATGGCCCGGGAGCCCGGAAGCCGCATCAAGAAGGGGAGGCCGGGCGGTCGGCCGGGGCCGGGGGTGAGCGGGCGGCCCAGCGCGGTGCCGATCGGAGGCCGGCCACCGAGCGTCATGTCCTACGGCGTCGGAGGACGGCCGAGCGGAGGCGCCGAGGCCCTTCTGGCGGTGCGGGGGGAGTTGTTCGGGGGCGGCCGGTTCGGGGTGGCGGCTCTCTGGCGGAGGGGGCTGGAGTTCTGGTGGAAGGGCCGGAGTTGTCGGTGGGTGGCTGGTTCGGGTGGTGGGGGTCGGAGCCGTAGGGGTGCTCGATCCTGGGTGTCGGGCGGCTCGCCGGAGTCGCTCCGGTTCAGCGGTGTGGGGGCGGAGGGACTTCATCGACGGGCCCGCAGCGCGGGGCCGCCTCCCGGGATCGTGTTCCGGTGACTCGGGATCGTGTTGCGGTGCCTTCGGTTCCCCGGCCGGAGCCCGGCGCGCGGGCCGAGCCGGAGAACCGCTCGTCCGGCGCCGCTCTCACAACCCCCGTGTGTCCAGGCGCAGATGCCAGGTGTTGCGCCGGTGGGCGGACAGCAGCTCGGTCTCCAGGGGGGAGGGGGGCACCGCCAGGACCGGGCAGACGGCGTGGGCCAGGCAGTGCCGGGAGACCCGGCCGGAGAAGGCGCGCTGGAGCCCGCGCCGCCCCGCGCCCACCACCAGCACGTCGTCCTCCCGGTCCGCGGTCGCCACCAGCGCCCGGCCCGGGGTGCCGCGGACGATGACGGCGTGCATCGGCACACCGGGGCCCTGCGCGCCGAAGATCTCGTCCAGCACCGAGGCCAGCCGCTGCTTGGCCAGCCGTTGCCACTCGTCGACCAGCAGATCGGCAGCGGGGGAGCGCCGCGCGGCGGGATCACCACCCGGTGGCTCCCACGCCAGCACCGGCCACAGCTCGGCTCCCAGGCGGCGGGCCAGCGCGGTGGCCCGCCGCAGGGCCGTGACGCTGCCCAGGGAGCCGTTCACACCGACCACCACACGAGCGGTCGACGAGGCGTCGTAACCGGACATGACTCCACCGTTCGTTCCGCACGGGCGCCGTCCGGGGTGACCCCGCGGACGCGCCCGTCGGCGAGGGCTTTGCTCTCCCTTCCATCCCACTCCCGCACCGGCGATTCGACCACCCGGGCGGGTGCCTGCCGTGGTTCCCGGGCATCCAGGCGCGCTCCCGCCCCATGGCGAGCGCGGCGGGCGCAGTAAGATTCGGCGCCACAGTCGAAACTTTCGAACGCCTTTGGGGGGCGACCATGCGGACCTACGACAACCCCGTCATCCCCGGCTTCCACCCCGATCCCAGCGTGTGCCGGGTCGGGTCGGACTACTACCTGGTGTGCTCCAGCTTCGAGTACTTCCCCGGCGTTCCGCTGTTCCACAGCCGGGACCTGGTGCACTGGCGCCAGATCGGCAACGTCCTCGACCGGCCCGGCCAGTTGACCCTGCCGGACGGCGTCCCGGCATCCGGCGGCATCTACGCCCCGACGATCCGCCACCACGACGGACTCTTCTATGTCGTCACCACCGCTGCCGGCGGCGGCGGCGGAACCTTCCTCGTCACTGCCGAGCGGCCCGAAGGCCCCTGGTCGGACCCGGTGTGGATCGATCTGCCCGGCATCGACCCGGACCTCGCCTGGGACGAGGACGGCTCGTGCTGGTGCGCCATGGCCGGGGTCACCGTGGCCCGGATCGACCCGCGTACCGGCCGGGTGCTGGAAGGCCCGTTGCCGATGTGGTCCGGCACCGGGCTCCGGGACCCGGAGGCGCCGCACCTGTACCGTATCGGCGACTGGTGGTACCTGCTGCTCGCCGAGGGCGGCACCGCACTCGGGCACGGAGTCTCGGCCGCCCGTGCGCGCTCGCCGCGCGGCCCCTGGGAGCCGGCGCCCGGCAATCCGCTGCTGACCCATCGCGGTACGGGCCTGCCCGTGCAGTGCACCGGTCACGCCGACCTGGTGCAGGCGGCGGACGGCCGTTGGTGGATGGTGCTGCTCGGCACCCGGCCGCGCGGCTGGTTCCCGGAGTTCCATGTCCTGGGCCGGGAGACCTTCCTGGTCCCGGTGGAGTGGGTCGACGGCTGGCCCCGGGTGGGGCCGGTGGCGGAGCGGCATCCGGCCCCGGCGGCCTGGGCGCCCGTCGAACAGCCGCCCGTGCGGGACGACTTCACCGGCCGGGCCCTCGCCCCGTACTGGATATCGCCGCGCAGCAGGCCCGACCACTGCTGGTCGCTCGTGGAGCGACCCGGCCGGCTCACCCTGACCGCCACCGGTGACAGCCTCGACCGGTCCGGGCACACCTTCGTGGGCCGCCGGCAGCAGCACCACGACTGCCGGGCCGCTGCGTTGCTGGAGCCCGGGTCGGGTCGGGCCGGGCTCTCCGTGCGCCTGGACGAGGGGCACCACTACGACCTGGAGGTGGCCGGCGGAACGGCGGCCGTGATCGCGCGGATCGGCCCGCTGCGGCAGCGGGTCGCCGCCCATCCGGTGCCGGCGGGGCCGGTCACCCTGGCCGTCGACATCCGCACGACCCGGCACCCGGGACCCGGCACCGGTCCCGACACCGTCGCCTTCTCCGTCGAAACTTCCGAAGGCATCGTCCGGCTGGCCGAACTGGACGGCCGTTATCTGTCCACCGAGGTGGCCACCGGATTCACCGGCCGTGTCATCGGCATGTACGTCACCGAAGGCCGCGCGTCCTTCGACTGGTTCGACTACGCGCCCGCGAGCCCGTCCAGGACACCTTGACGCTCGGGGACGAGCAGCCGGGCGCCGAGCCGGCGTACCGGTTCCCGCAGGAGGCGCTGCGGTGATGTCCGGCTACCCACCGTAGCCGTCCCCGAACACGCATCGGGGCCGGTGCGCACCGGGGGTGCGGCCGGCCCCTCAGATCGCTCGTGCTGGGCTCAGGCGGCGGTCATCACCTGCTCCGCACCGAGCGGGCGGTGCGGAGCGATGATCCGGCCGTCCGGCAGCAGCTCACCGGTGTCCTCGAAGAGCAGGACGCCGTTGCACAGCAGACTCCATCCCTGCTCCGGGTGGTGCGCCACGAGACGGGCGGACTCCCGGTCGGCGGATTCGGCTGTCGGGCACGGTGGCTGGTGCTGGCACATGGGTGGGATCTTTCGCTGTGTCGTGGTCATGTCCGTCCCCCGTGGTGATAAGTCGGTCGGAACCCAGTGTTGCCCTCTGGGCGTCATTCCGCAGGGATTTCGCAGCACCGCTTCTCACAGGTTGAGGACGCGTCACCCGCCCGGACGGTTCAGCCCAACTGCACTGTCCCTTCGGGTGGTTCGCCATGGCCGGAACGGGCTAGTCCGCACGGCGCCCCCCGCGGAAACAGTCGTACCCCGCTTCCCTTCCGGGTAGCGGGGTACGCGGGTGTCGTTCAGGCAGGTGAACCGAGCAGCGGGATGGGAGTCGCCCGATGGGTCAGCACCGGAAGCAACTCGGCGACCGGGAAGGGCCGGTGTGCCGATATGCCGGGCGGTGCCGGGGCCAGCGGGACGAGCAGATCGGTGGCGGCCGGATGGCCTTCCGCTCCGTCGGCCGCGCAGTCACCGTGCAGCCACAAGGTGAGCATGTACAGACCGGGTACGGACAGCAGGCGCGCCTGGTACGGCTGTTGCAGCGTCTCCGCCTGCTGCAGGGCGCGCTCGGTGGAGGCGACGTACGGGCCCTCGAAGAAGTGCGAGAAGGCCCAGCCGTCAGGGGTGAGCATGGTCTCCGCCGCGGCCACCGCCCGGTCGCCGCAGCGGATCAGGAAGCGCCAGCCGGCCAGTCGGGTCGCGGACAGGCCTTGCGCGGTGATCCGGTCCAACACGTGAACCGGCAGCGGGAGTTCGGCTGTCGCCGGGCCCTGCGCGGCGCGCAGGGAAGGCGTGCGGGCCTCACGTACCGCGGTCGGGGAACCGAGGGCGGTGAGGACGGAGCGCAGGGCGGGCGCGGGGGCAGGGGGCACGTGCAGCGGCATGTGGGTCGCCTCTCAGTCGACAGGCGCGGCGGCGCGAGGAGGGTGGGGCGGACGGCGCTGTCTGCTCACGGGGGAAAGGCCTGAGGGGTGGGGGCCCGGGTCGGTGAACAAGGGTGCGGCTCGGCCTGCCGCCCGTCATGGTGACGGCAGGAACACGGCAGGAACCAGGACCGAGGGCGCCAACCTTCTGCCTTGTGGACGAAGTTTATACGACGCATGTTCGGCCGTTGTTTCGTCTATACGATTTCGGTAAGTCACGCAAGGCGCTATTGGGCCGCCGAATTGCGGGACTCATCCCGATTTCCGCACCGGTTCCTCGGCGCTGACCTGGCAGTACGCGCCGGTAGCGGTCGGCCGAATGTCGTCGGCGTTTTTCACGAGGCGTTCGGGGCACTCGAAGGTGCATCGTGCGGCATGCCCCGTGAATGTGCCGCGGGAAACATTCGACAGACTAGCGGGCGCCGGGCCCGCGCGGGACGTTATCGATCGCTTCCACTGGGCATCATCCCACCTGACCCGGGAGCCCGGCGGCCGATCGACGGCCCGCCCATCCGAGGAGGGACACTTCGATGGGGGAGAAGGTCGTGGCAGGGCAGTTCGACCTGTCCGATCGCCAGCGCTACCGCGAAAAGGTCCAAAAGTGCCTGATGGGACTGGAGCGGCTACTGGTCGAGAAGCGATTCGATCGCCCCAAGAACCTCATGGGCGTCGAGATCGAATTGAATCTCGCGGGTTCCGACGGCATGCCGAAAATGTTGAACGGACAGGTACTGGAGCGCATCGCGAGCCGTGATTTCCAAACAGAACTCGCCATGTTCAACCTGGAAGTGAACATAGCGCCACACCGATTGGGTGGCCGGGTATTCGACCGGCTCGCCGAGGAACTGCGCACCTCTCTCGCCTACGCCGACCGGAAGGCCGGCGAGGTGGACGCCGGGATCGTCATGATCGGCATCCTGCCCACGCTCGACCGCGACGACCTGGTCTCCTCCAACCTCTCCGAGGTCGACCGCTACACCCTGCTGAACGACCAGATCGTGGCCGCGCGCGGGGAGGACTTCCGGCTCGACATCGACGGTGTGGAGCACCTCGTCTGCACCTCCAAGTCGATCGTCCCCGAGGCCGCGTGCACCTCCGTGCAACTGCACCTCCAGGTCACCCCGGCCCGGTTCGCCGATGTGTGGAACGCGGCGCAGGTGGCCTCCGCCGCGCAGATAGCCGTCGGTGCCAACTCACCGTTCCTCTTCGGTCACGAGCTGTGGCGTGAGTCCCGGCCGCCGCTGTTCCTGCAGTCCACCGACACCCGGCCGCCCGAACTGCAGGCACAGGGGGTGCGGCCGCGCACGTGGTTCGGGGAGCGGTGGATCTCCTCCGCCTACGACCTGTTCGAGGAGAACCTGCGCTACTTCCCGGCGCTGCTGCCGCTCTGCGACGACGAGGAGCCGCTGGAGGTGCTGGACGCCGGCGGCATACCCAAGCTCGCCGAACTCGTCCTGCACAACGGCACGATCTACCGCTGGAACCGGCCGGTGTACGGCATCGCGGACGGCGTCCCGCACCTCAGGGTGGAGAACCGGGTGCTGCCGGCCGGTCCGACCATCACCGATGTGATCGCCAACGCGGCCTTCTACTACGGCCTGGTGCGGGCCCTCGCCGAGGACTCGCGTCCGGTGTGGACCCGGATGCCCTTCGCCGTGGCCGAGGCCAACTTCGACGCGGCATGCCGGTACGGGATCGACGCGCGCTTCGTCTGGCCCCGGCGGGGACGCTACGGCGGTACGGGCGAGGTCGACGCGGTCACCCTGGTCCGCGACGAGCTGTTGCCGCTGGCCTCGGCCGGGCTGGACGCGTGGGGCGTCGAGGCGGCCGACCGGGACCTCTACCTGGGCGTCATCGAGGAACGCTGCCGTCGGCGGGTCAACGGCGCGTCCTGGCAGGCGGCCACCTTCCACCGGGCGCTCGAGCAGGGCCTGAGCCGCGAGGCGGCCCTGGCGGCGACGACCCGGCGCTATGCCGAGCTGATGCATGTGGGAGAGCCGGTGCACACCTGGCCGGTGGGCCTGCCGGAGCCGGTGCCGCTGGGATGAGGCCGCAGCGGTGACCGGCCCGCACACCGTGTGACCGCCGCTCCGCGCCACTGCCGCTCCGCGCCACTGCGGCTGAGCGTTGTTGTGGTGGCGGACGGTGGGCCGGCGGATCAAGAGGCGGTCTGTGGCCCGGTGCGCGGCGGTGGTGACCGCCGGTCCGCGCCACCGCGGCTGGGCGCTGGTGGGGTGGCGCACGGGGGACGGCGGGTCGAGAGGGGGCCCGTTGGACCGGACCGGTGCGCGGTGGTGACCGTGGGTCTGCCCTGTTGGGCTGAGTGCCGGCGCGGCGGACAGCGGGGGCGGTGATCGAGGGGCGGCCCTCTTGGTCGTCAGCCCGGTGCGCGGCGTTCATATCTTCTTCTGCGATCCTTGCCAGGCGTAAGGGGCCGTGGGTCCATGAGCCGGCTGGAGGCAGGGGTGCAGGTGGAGGCTGACTCGGTGGGCGAGGCCGTGGCGGGGGAGCGTGACCCGCGGCGGATGCTGCGGGACGAGACGCTGATCGTGCTCGGGCTGTCGCTGGGGGCGAGCGGAGTCTCGGCCCTGATCAGCTTCATCGGCTCGGTCACCAAGCCGGGCGGTCTGAAGGACCAGGCGGCCACCCTCAACGCCTCGGCAGCTCCGGGCCGGCCGTGGCTCGACCTCGCCTGGCAGCTCTTCGGCATCGCCAGCGCGCTGGTCCCCGTGGTGCTCGTCGCCCACCTGCTGCTGCGCGAGGGCAGGAGTCTGCGGACGCTGGGCTTCGACCGCAGCCGCCCCTGGCCCGACCTGGCCCGGGGAGCGGGGATCGCCGCTGTGATCGGCAGCGCCGGCATCGCCTTCTACCTCGCCGCCCGCGGCCTCGGCTTCAATCTCACGGTCGTACCCGAGGCACTGCCGGACGTGTGGTGGAAGTACCCGGTGCTGATCCTCTCCGCCCTGCAGAACGCGATCCTCGAAGAGGTCGTCGTCGTCGGCTACCTGCTGCGCAGGCTGGGGCAGTTGGGCTGGACCCCGGGGACCGCGCTGGTCGCCAGCGCGGTCCTGCGCGGCTCGTACCACCTGTACCAGGGCATCGGCGGCTTCATCGGCAACATGGTCATGGGCGTGGTGTTCGTGTACCTCTACCGCCGTTGGGGCCGGGTCGGGCCGCTGGTCGTCGCGCACTCCCTGCTCGACATCGGCGCCTTCGTCGGCTACGCCCTCCTGGCGGGCAAGGTGGGCTGGCTGCCGACGGCCTGAGGGGTGAGGGCCGGCGGCGAACCGTTCAGGCGAGCAGTTCGCCGTCGATGACCGTCACCGCACGGCCTGTGAGAAGGGTGCGCTCGCCGCGCAGAGCGATGTGGACCAGCCCGGTGCGGCGGGAGGCCTGCAGCCCGGTGAGGTCGTCGCGGCCGAGGCGGGCGGACCAGTGCGGGGCGAGCGCGGTGTGGGCGCTGCCGGTGACCGGGTCCTCGTCGATGCCGACGTTCGGGAAGAAGCAGCGGGAGACGAAGTCGTACCCGCGGGTCGGGTCCTCGGCGCGGGCGGTGGCGATGACGCCGCGCGAGGAGTAGGCGCCGAGGGCCTTGTGGTCGGGGGCGAGACCGAGGACGGTCTTCTCGTCGGCCAGCTCCACCAGCAGGTCGCCGACGTTCGGGCCGGTGTCGAAGGCGGCGGCCGGTTCCGCGCCCAGCGCCTCGGCGACCCCGGCCGGGACCTCGACCGGGGTGAGCGGGGCGGTCGGGAAGTCGAGGGTGACCGAGCCGTCCGGGGCGGGCGTGGCGATGAGCACGCCGCTGCGGGTGGCGAACCGCACCGGACCCTCGTGGGCGCCGGTGGTGTGCAGGACGTGGGCGGTGGCGAGCGTGGCGTGCCCGCACATCGCGACCTCCGCGACGGGCGTGAACCAGCGCAGCGCCCAGTCCGCCTCGCCGCCCCCGGGCAGCCGGTGCGCGAACGCGGTCTCGGCATGGTTGACCTCCATGGCGACGTTCTGGAGCCAGTCGTCGTCCGGGAAGACGTCGTCCAGGAGCAGGACTCCGGCCGGGTTGCCGGCGAAGGGGCGGTCGGTGAAGGCGTCCACGATTCGCATGCGCATGGCGTTGACGCTAGTGGTTCCGCCGGCCACCGGACCAAGGCCAATTCACGAGTGCCGGACTGTTTTCCGCCCGGCGGCCGCGCGCGTCCGCGGCCATGGGGCGAGCCGCGTGGCACCGAGGGACACCTCCACGACGCGGAAGAGCCACAGCACCCACGGCCCGCCGTGGGCGAGCGCATCCGCCTGCCACAGGACGAACAGGGCGCGCGGTGCCGTCGAGGAGGCCGTGCAGCGGCAGTGGTCGTGCGACGCGCAGGACGGACCGGGCCACGACCGAGATCGTCCGGCACGGCGAGGAGTTGCGGGACGCCCCGGACGGCGCCGAGGCCCTGTACGCCCTGTTCGAGGAGAGGATCCGGGTCGTGGACGAGCGTGTGGCCGAACTGGCGGCGCTCCGTTCGGACCTCACCTCCCGCATGGGCACCGGCTGCCCCCTGCGGGCGGCGGATCCGGCCGGCTGAGCGGCCGCACGTGTCCCGCGCCGGACAAAGGGGTTGTCCACTCGATCGGTCCCGATATATCGTTGAGCCATCGCGAACGATACGCGATGCTATGTGACAGATCAGCGATGGAATGGAGTGATCGCGATGCGAACTCACGGATTCGAGCGGGGACATCGACACGAGGGTCCGGGCCGGCGGGGCATGGGTGGATTCGACGGCCGGCGGGCCGCCTTCGGTCCCTTCGGCCCGGGTGGTCCGGGATTCGGTCCGGGCGGACCCGGCTTCGGCCCCGGGTCCTGGGGGCCGCGCGGGCGCGGAGGCCCTAGGGGACGGGCGCGGCGCGGTGACGTGCGCGCCTCGATCCTGGCCCTGCTCAGGGACCGGCCCATGCACGGCTACGAGATGATCCAGGAGATCGCCGAACGCAGTGGCGGCGCGTGGAAGCCGAGCCCCGGCTCGGTCTACCCGACGCTCCAACTGCTGGAGGACGAGGGCCTGATCACCAACGAGAGCGAGGGCGGCAAGAAGCTCTTCTCCCTCACCGACAGCGGCCGCAGCGCCGCAGAGGAGGGTCCGGACGCCCCCTGGGAGGAGGCCTCGCGCGGGGTCGACTGGGAGGCTCTGCACGAGATCCGGCAGGCCGGCGTGGGTCTGATGGAGGCCTTCGGGCAGGTCTGGAAGACCGGCAGCAAGGAACAGCGCGAGAAGGCGCTGGCCGTCATCAACGACGCCCGTAAGAAGCTGTACCTCATCCTCGCCGACGAGCACTGAGGCTCGTACGGCGACCAGGGCGCCCCGTGCGGTATCCGCGCGGGGCGCCTTTCGCCTGTCCCGGCTCAGCCCGCCAGGCCCCAGGTCCCGGCCCCAGGCCAGGGTCTCGGGGCTTCCCCGGGGAAAGCCCGTTCACTGCTGATGAACCGTCAGAGAGGTCGAGCGGTCGGGGTGATGGGCCCGCGTGCCGTATCACCGCCGCGTGGAGCAGGTGCCACGCGCGCCGAAAGGGCCTGTTGGCCGTGGCAGTGCCAGGCCTCCCGGAACAGGTCGGCGAGCAGCGCGTCCCGGGGGGCGTGGGCCCGGTGGGCGTACTGCCTGCCGTCGACCGCCGGCGGCGCGGGACGGTTGCGTGCGCGGGGCAGCGCAGAGTAGCGCGGCGCGCGCCCCTGGCGGCGGATCCGCCGGATCTCCTCCGTAAGGATGAGATCCCGGTCGGCGATGTCCACTCTGTGTGGGACGCGAAGATGGTTCCCCTCGCGGATGACGCGGGCCGCGGTGGCTGATGGGGTGGGGGATGTGCAACCCCGTACAGCCCGCCGGGCCGCCCGCGACGAGGCGACCGCGCACATGGACGACGATGCCGGGCTCGGCGCCGAGCCGGCAGCGGTGGTCGCCGGTGCCCGCCGCAGGGCGGTCCGGGACGGAGACCGGCAGGTCGACACCGCCCATCTGCTCCACTCCCTCCTGGAACACGACCCCGAGGTCCGCGCCGCCGTCGGTGATCCCGCGCGGCTCGCCCGGCTGCTCGGCTACCTCGTGCAGCGCAGCATCGGCTACGGGCTGCGCTGGCAGGGCAGCGTGGAGCACTCGGGGGTGATACCCGTCGTTCCCGTCGCCCCTCAGGCCGCCCCCGCCGTGCGAACCGCGCCGGCCGCTCAGGTGACTGCGGCCCTCCCCGCCGCTCGCGGCGGTGAAGCGCGCGGCGGCGCGGACTGGTCCCCTGTCGCGGCCGCCGCCCTGGCGGAGGCGCGCGGGCGGGCCCGGCGGCGTGGCGAGAGCCGCGTCACCGGCACCGATCTGCTCGCCGCGCTCCTCACCGACCCGCAGTCCCGCGCCGTCGAGGTCCTCGAACGCGCCGGCATCCCCGCGCGCGACCTGCCCGCCCGGATCGAGGCGGGCGCCGGGGAATCCATCGACGACGGCGCGAGCTGCTGACGCACCGGCCGTCCACTTGCTGAGACAGGTGTCATAGGGAGTGACGCTCCTGTCGTCTGCTGTCATCATGTGCCGGTGCATACGTCAGAGAGCGCTCAGGGTGGCCATGGCAAGGGCGTGGGGCTCGGTCTCGCGCTCGGCTCGGCGCTGGCCTTCGGCGGGTCCGGAGTGGCCGCCAAGCCGTTGATCGAGGCGGGCCTCGACCCCCTGCACGTGGTGTGGCTGCGGGTGGCCGGCGCCGCGCTGATCATGCTGCCGCTCGCCGTACGGCACCGCGCTCTGCCGCGCCGCCGTCCCGCGCTGCTCGCCGGGTTCGGGCTGCTCGCGGTCGCCGGTGTGCAGGCCTGCTACTTCGCCGCGCTCTCCCGTATCCCGGTGGGCGTGGCCCTGCTCGTCGAGTACCTGGCCCCCGCCCTGGTGCTCGGCTGGGTGCGGTTCGTGCAGCGGCGGCCCGTCACCCGCGCCGCCGCGCTCGGCGTGGTCCTCGCGGCGGGCGGCCTCGCCTGCGTGGTGGAGGTCTGGTCGGGGCTGAGCTTCGACGCGCTGGGCCTGCTGTGCGCGCTCGGCGCCGCCTGCTGCCAGGTCGGCTACTTCGTCCTGTCCGACCAGGGCAGCGACGCGGGCGACGACGCCCCCGATCCGCTCGGCGTCATCGCCTACGGGCTGCTCGTCGGTGCCGTCGTGCTGACGGTCGTCGCCCGTCCCTGGAGCATGGACTGGTCGGTGCTGGCCGGCTCCGCGCGGCTGGACGGCAGTGCCGTGCCGGCCGGCGCCCTGCTGGCCTGGCTCGTGCTGGTCGCGACGGTGGTCGCGTACATCACCGGCGTGCTGTCCGTGCGGCGGCTGTCCCCGCAGGTCGCGGGGGTCGTCGCCTGCCTGGAGGCGGTGATCGCGACCGTGCTGGCCTGGGTGCTGCTCGGCGAGCACCTGTCGGCGCCGCAGGTCGCCGGTGGCGCGGTCGTCCTGGTCGGCGCGTTCATCGCCCAGTCCTCGACCCCCGCCAAGGCTTCCCCGGAGCCGGTCGCCTCGGGCGGCGCGGAACGGGAGTTGTCCGCCCGCGGCACCACCGCATAGGGTTCCGGTCATGCCGTCGAACGCGCTCGTCCTTCCGCCCCCGGCCGCCTGAGGCGGGCCTCCGGGACACTCGCCCGGCGCACACGCGTCGGGCTGGACGGTGCTGCCCGCAGATGAAGTCCGCGCGCCCCGCCGAACCGGGTCGCCCTCGCACTTCCGCACCCTCGTGTGCGCCTCTGCGGAGAGAATCCCTTGTCGAACGCTGCTTCTGGCCTGCCCGTCGGGCGTGGCCTGCTCTATCTGATCATCACCGGTGCCGCCTGGGGCACCGCCGGCGCCGCCGCCTCGCTGGTCTACCGGGCCAGTGACCTGGGCGCCTTCGGCCTGTCCTTCTGGCGCTGCGCGCTGGGGCTCGTGCTGCTGCTGGCCGGCCGCGGGCTGCGCCCGCGCGTCCGCCCCGCCGCGGCCGAACCCCTGCGCCGCAGGATCACCCGGGCGGTGGCCACCGGCCTCGGTCTCGCCGTGTTCCAGACCGCCTATTTCGCGGCCGTGGAGTCGACCGGGCTCGCCGTGGCCACCGTCGTCACGCTGGGCGCGGGCCCCGTCCTCATCGCGCTCGGCGCCCGGCTGCTGCTCGGGGAGCGGCTCGGCGCCGGCGGTGTCCTGGCGGTGGCCGGTGCGCTCGCCGGGCTGGCCGTGCTGACCTTCGGCGGATCGGCCGCGACCGTCCGGCCGACGGGCGTGCTCCTGGCGCTCGCCTCGGCGGCGGGCTACGGCGCCATGACCCTGCTCACCCGCTGGTGGGGCCGGGACGGCGGCGCCGACGCCTCCGACACGACCGTGTGGTCCTTCGCCGTGACGGGCCTGTGCCTGCTGCCGTTCGCGGTGCACGAGGGCCTGCTCCCGCACACCGCCCACCCGGCGCGGCTGCTGTGGCTCCTGCTGTACATCGCCGCCGTGCCCACGGCCCTCGCGTACGCGCTGTACTTCGCGGGAGCGGCCGTCGTACGGTCCGCCACCGTCTCCGTGATCATGCTGCTGGAGCCGGTGACCGCGGCCGTGCTCGCCGTCGCCCTGCTCGGCGAGCGGCTCACCGCGACCACCACGGCCGGCACCCTGCTGCTGCTCGGCGCGGTCGCGGGCCTCGCCGTGAGCGAGGCCCGCGGGGCCGGCCGGCGGGAACCGGTCCCGGTGTGATCCCTCCGCCCTACCGGGCGGCCAGGTAGTCCGGCAGTTCGATGCCGGGCGCCAGGTCGGCGTTGGCGACGGGGGTGTCGTAGCCCTTGCGGAGCGGGACGACCCCGGCCCAGTAAGGCAGGGAGAGGTCCTCGGGCTCGTCGTTGGCGCCGCCCGTGCGGACCTTGGCCGAGACCTCGTCCAGGTCCAGGCGGATCACCGCGGTGGCGGCCAGTTCCTTCTTGTTCGCGGGCCGGGAGTCGGCGGCCCGGCCCGGTACGACGTGATCCACCAGCACGTCCAGGGCCAGCCGCCGTTCCTCGGGGTCGGTGACCTCGTGCGCGACGCCGTGCACCACGACCGAGCGGTAGTTGATCGAGTGGTGGAAGGCCGAGCGGGCCAGCACCAGCCCGTCGACATGGGTGACCGTCAGGCACACCGGCAGTCCGGGGTCGGCCTGGCCGGTCATCCGCAGCGGGCGCGAACCGGTGGACCCGTGGACGTACAGCCGCTCGCCGACCCGGCCGTACAGCGTGGGCAGCACCACCGGGGCGCCGTCGCGGACGAAGCCGAGGTGGCAGACGTACCCCTCGTCGAGTATCGCGTGCACCAGTTCCTTGTCGTACGACGCCTTCTCCGCGGAGCGCGTGGGGACGGTGCGGTCGGTCGGCGTGTAGGCGGCGGCCTGCGATTCCTCGGTCGTGCCCGGCATGAGGTCCCTCCCAAGGGCGATCTGCATTGCACTAGTGCATAATGAGCTTTGTGCTAGGAGAGTATCTGATTCAGGGACGTGGCGCAGCCGAGATCGCGGCCGGCGTCGAGCGCGCGGTCGGTGCGGGTGAGCTGGAGCCGGGACAAGCCCTCCCTCCCCTGCGGGAGTTGGCGGCTCAGCTGGGGGTGAATCCGAACACGGTCGCGGCCGCCTATCGCATCCTGCGCGAACGCGGGGTGATCGAGACGGCCGGCCGCCGCGGCAGCCGCATCCGTGCCAAGCCGGCCACCACCGGCCGGGAGGAACTGCGCGTTCAGGTCCCCGCCGGGGGCCGCGACCTGTCCACCGGCAACCCCGACCCGGCTCTGCTGCCCCGCCTGGCCCCGGCCCTCGCCGCGGCGGCCGAGCAGGAGGACGGGCGGCCGTTCCTCTACGGCGACGACCCCGTCGACGCCGACCTCGTCCGCATCGCCCGCGCCGAACTCGACGCCGACGGCGTCCCGGAGGGCCCGCTGGCCGTGACCTCCGGCTCCCTGGACGCCGTCGAACGCGTCCTCGCCGCGCATCTCAGACCCGGCGACGCGGTCGCCGTCGAGGACCCCGGCTGGGGCAGCCTCCTCGACCTGATCCCGGCCCTGGGGCTGCGCACGGTCCCCGTCGGCGTGGACGACGACGGGCCGCGCCCCGACGACCTGCGCCGCGCCCTGGAGTCCGGGGCCCGCGCCCTGATCGTCACGGACCGCGCGCAGAACCCGACCGGCGCCGCGGTGACCGCCACGCGTGCGCGTGCCCTGCGCGCGGTGCTGCGGGACCACCCGCGGACCCTGCTCATCGAGGACGACCACTGCCACGGCATCGTCGACCTGCCGCTGCACCCCCTGGCGGGCGCCACCCGCCACTGGGCCTTCGTCCGCTCCGCCGCCAAGGCCTACGGCCCCGACCTGCGCCTGGCCGTCCTCGCCGGGGACACCGTCACCGTCGACCGGGTGCGCGGCCGCCAGCGCCTCGGCCCGGGCTGGGTGAGCCTCCTGCTGCAGCGGACCGTGGTACGGCTGTGGACGGACGGCGCGCTGGACCGGACGGCGGTGGCGGAGTCGTACGGCGCCCGCAGGGACGCGCTGGTCGACGCGCTGGCGGAGCGCGGGGTCGTCGCCCACGGCCGCAGTGGGATGAACGTGTGGATCCCGGTCCCCGACGAGACCGGTGCGGTGGCCCGGCTCCTGCAGGCGGGATGGGGGGTCGCCCCGGGCGCCCGCTTCCGCCTCGCCTCCCCACCGGGCATCCGCGTCACGGTCTCCACCCTGGCCGCGGCGGACATCAGCCCCTTGGCACAGGCGGTGGCAGCGGCGGTACAACCGTCACCGGGCCGCTCCTATGCCTAGGGCGGGGCCGAAGGAGGGGGGGCCGCGACGAACTGCGCGAGCGGCCGCGACGCACGGGCCCGCACAGCCCGCGACCTCTCCTACGCCCCCTTGCGCCGCACCTGCGTGAGCGCCGCCCCCGCCAGAACGACAACCGCCCCCACGGGCGTCGTCCACCGGAGCGACTCCCCGAGAATCGCCACCCCCGCGGCCGTGGCGATGACCGGAATGAAGTACGTGACCATCTGCGCGGTCGTCGGACCGACCTCGGCGACCAGGCCGTACTGGATCAGCACCGCCAGCCCCGTCCCCAATGCCCCCAGCGCGGCGATCGACAGCAACGGCACCAGGGAGACATGTGTGGGGAGCCCGGCGAAAAGCGGCGTCACGACGGCCAGTTGAAGCGTCGCCAGCAGCAGCTGGGCCCCCGTCATCGACAGGTGGGAGTGACCGGTTCCCGCGAGTGTCCGCCGGACATAGATCCAGCCCACCGGGTAGCTCAGCGACGCCAGCAGCGCCATCGCCGTACCCGTGGCATCCAGTCCGTGGAAGCCCTGCCACGCCCCCAGCACCGTCAGGACCCCGAGGAAGCCGAGACCCAGCCCCGCCACGCGGACCCGGGTCGGCCGGTCCTCGGAGAGGGCGACCAGCGACAGGGCCATCCCCCACAGCGGCGACGTCGCGTTGCAGATGCCGGCCAGCGTGGACGGGATCGTCAGCTCCGCGAAGGCGAAGAGGGAGAACGGCAGGGCGTTCAGGAAGAAGGCGGCGACCGCCATACGGCCCCACAGGCGGGTCCCGCGCGGCAGCCGCTCCCGCTTCACGGCCATCGCCGCCGCCAGGACCGCCGTACCGAACACGAGCCGTCCGAGGGTGACCTGGAAGGGGGCGTACCCTTCCGTGCCCACCTTGATCAACAGGAAGCTGAAGCCCCAGATCAGGGAGAGCGCGCCGAAGCGGAGCCGCCAGTCGAGGCGGGTGCGGGGGCGGGCAGGGGCGGGGGACTGGGTCCTGGTTGCGGTGACCGTGCTCATGACCTCCACGATGCTGGAGGCAACCTCGTAGCACAATCGATATTTCTCACGCAGTACCTCTTAGAATCACTTACATGTTGAACCTCGAGCGCCTGCGCACCCTGGACGCCCTCGCCCGGCACGGCTCGGTCAGCGCCGCCGCCGACGCGCTGCACGTCACCACGTCCGCGGTCTCCCAGCAGCTGGGCAAGCTGGAGCGCGAGATCGGCCAGCAGCTCCTCGCCAAGAACGGCCGGGGCGTCCGGCTCACGGACGCCGGCCGGCTGTTGTCCGAGCACGCGGCGCGCATCCTGTCGCAGGTCGAACTCGCCGAGTCCGACCTGGAGGCGCACCGCGGCCAGGTCGTCGGCGAACTGCGGCTCTCGGCCTTCCCGACCGCCGCCCGGGGACTCTTCCCGGCCGCGCTCGGCGCGCTGCGCACCGAGCACCCGGGACTGCGCGTGCGCTCCAGCGAACTCGAGCCGGAGCAGGGCGTCGCCGGTGTCGTCCGCGGCGACCTTGACCTCGCGGTCGTCCTGGACTGGTACAACAAGCCGATGCCCGTGCCCGACGGCCTGGTCAAGGCACCCCTGCTGGACGACCCGGCCGATGTCGCCATGCCCGCCGGGCACCGGCTCGCCGGCCGCGACGAGGTGGACCTCACCGAGTTCGCCGAGGACGAGTGGATCACCTGGGGCGAGGGCGAGTTCTGTCACGAGTGGCTGATGTTCACCCTCCGGTCCAAGGGCGTCGAGCCGATCGTCGGCCACCGGGCCGGCGAGACCCACACCCAACTCGGCCTCGTCGCCTCCGGACTGGGCGTGTGCATCGCACCGCTGCTGGGCCGTCACCCGGTGCCCGAGGGGGTGGTCCTGGTACCCCTCACGCAGCGTGTCCGCCGGCATGTGTACGTCGTCTGGCGGGCGGACGCCGACCGTCGCCCCTCGATCCGCGCCGCGGTCGAGGCCCTGCGCGTGGCGGCCCGGCGGGTGAGCCAGGGCTGAGAGGGGCCGGCGCGGTTCGGCCCGGTTCGACGGCGCCCCGAAGGGGCGCGGGGAACCGCGGGACCGGCCACGACCGGCCCGCGGGCGCCGGACTGCTACGGCTTCTCCCGCGTGCCGCCCAGCTTCCGGAAGTCCCAGGAGACGATCTTGTCCGGGGTCAGCCGGGCCCAGGCGTGCCTGCCGTCGTGCGGCATCTCGTCCAGACCGAAGTTCTTGCGCGCGAACAGCGTCTCGGCCGTGTCGAGTTCGGCGCACAGCTCGCCGGTGCGGGGCACCTCGCCCACGAACTCCACCCGGCCGGACAGCTCGGCCCCGCGCAACTGGTCGTACTCCTCGCCCGAGTCGACCACGACCGCCACGCGCGGATCGCGGCGCAACTGGGCCCAGCGCCTGCTGCGCACCACCGAGTACAGCCACAGCGAGGTGCCGTCCCAGGCGAACCACAGCGCGCTCACATGCGGTGCGCCGTCCGCCGAGACGGTCGCGACCCGGCAGGTGCGCTGGGTGGTGAGGAACTCGTCCAGCTCACCGGGTGTCATCATGATCTTCCGGCCCCGGCGCTGCTGAGTGACGGTCATGCGGTCCCCTCTTCTCCCACGTCGTGCCAGAGAACTTCCGTAACTCGCTGATCGTCTGACATCACGTCAGAAAAAGAAATGGCTCGTCTTCCGCCCGCGCCCGGATGTGGTCGCTCTCACCGCCCCGGACCTCGCCGAAAGGGTGCACGATGCCGTCGTACGAGCGGCTCGGCGACCTCCCCGACCCGCTGAGCACAGCTGTTGCCCGGGGAGCCGGTCGACGGCCCGAAACGGGCGGGCGTCGCGGCCGGCGCTCCGGCCGTCCGGTCGGCGCTCTGCGATCGCGTGGATCACCCGCACCCGGTCTCGTGGGCGGCGGCGACCAGCCGCGCCACGTTGCGCAGGGCGCCGGAGGAGCGGCAGCACCGCGGTCCGGGTCGCGCCCCCGATCGAGGTCACCGAGGAGGACTTCGTCGGCCGACGGCTGCACGGGCTGTCCCCGATCCACGGCACCGACGTCGACGCCCTGCTGCGCAACCTCGGCTGCCGCACGCCGGTCGTCCACCGGGGTCTCGGCCGATGGCGCCGCACCCAACGCGGTGTTCGGCGCGGTCGACCTCGGCCACAGGGCCGTCGTCCCGGCCGACGCCATCGCCGGGGTGCCCGCCGACTGCACCCCAGCGATGATCCGCGACACCCTCGCGCCGGTCGCCGCCAGCACCACCACCGAGGAGGTGCTCGGCTGTCCCGAACGGCCGCGCAGACGGCCCTGAGGCGGATCAGGCGAGCTTGATCTCCTCGCCGGAGACGGTGATCTTCGCCGCGGGCAGCGGCTTCGTCGCGGGCCCCTGCTTCACGCTGCCGTCCTCGACGGAGAAGTGGCTGTTGTGGCACGGGCACACGATCACGCCGTTCGCCACGCTGCCCACCGCGCACCCTTGGTGGGTGCACTTGGACGAGAAGGCCTTGAACGTGCCCGCCGTCGGCTGCGTGACCACGACACCCTGGTCCTTGAAGATCTTGCCGCCGCCCTCGGGGATGTCCGAGGTCTGCGCGAGCGCGGCGCCGCCGGCGGAGGAACCACCGTCCTGAGCGGACCCGGCGGAGCCGGCCGTGCCGGAGGAACCGGACCCGGTGTCGACGGTGTCGGACGAGTCGTCGCCCGAACCGCAGGCGGTCAGCGCGGCGGCGAGCCCCGCCGCTCCGGCCGCCGCCATGACGGTACGGCGGGCCGGTCCCGTTGCGGGCTGGAGCGATGCGCTGGTCATGTGGTGGTTCCCTTCCGCGGAGCTTTACGTGATCCGTCCAGGGGTACGGTCCTCGGGCACCACCTGTTCAGACGGGCACCCAGATCCTTGCCGCACGGAGGTGAGGGGGCCGTAAGCCACGGCTGTGGACCGGCTGTCGGCCGGACACCACGCGCACCCCAGTAACCTGGGGCGATGCTCAAGGAAGTCACCGCGACCCGCTACATCACGCCGCTGCGTGAAGGGGGCTCGCTGCCGGGGCTCGTCGAGGCCGACGACTTCGGGACCTACGTCATGAAGTTCACCGGCGCGGGACAGGGCCGCAAGACCCTGGTCGCCGAGGTGGTGTGCGGCGAACTCGCCCGCCGGCTCGGATTCCGGATGCCCCGGCTGGTCACCGTCGAGCTGGACCCGGTCCTCGGGCTCGGCGAGCCCGAACAGCAGGTGCAGGACCTGCTCCGGTCCAGCGGCGGCACCAACCTCGGCATGGACTTCCTGTCCGGCGCCCTCGGCTACGACCCGCTCGCCTTCCCGGTGAGCCCCGAGGAGGCCGGCCGGATCGTCTGGCTCGACGCGCTGATCAACAACGTCGACCGGTCCTGGCGCAACCCCAACCTCCTCGTGCACCGGGGCGAGCTGTGGCTCATCGACCACGGCGCCACGATGATCTGGCACCACAACTGGCCCTCCGCCGAGGCCTCCGCGGCCCGTCCCTACGACGCCTCCGACCACGCCCTCGCCCGCTTCGCCCCGGACGTCACGGCCGCCGCGGCCGAGCTGGCACCGCGGGTCACCGGGGACCTCCTCGACGAGGTCACCGCCGAGATCCCCGACGCCTGGCTCGCCGACGAGCCCGGCTTCGACACCCCGGACGACCTGCGCCGGGCCTACGCCCGGCCGCTGCTCGCCCGGGCGGCCGTCATCGCCGAGCGCATCACCGGCATCGGCTCAGGATCCGAGGAGGGCAAGTGAGCGAGCGCCACATCCACATGGCCGGCCATGTGACCGAGCGGCACATCACCCGGGCGGGCCAGGGCGGCGACCGGGACGTGTTCGAGTACGCGCTGCTGCGGGTCGTACCGCGGGTGGAGCGCGGGGAGTGCATCAACGCGGGCGTGATCGTCTACTCCCGTGCCCGGGGCTACGTCGGCGCCCGCACCCATCTGGACGAGGCCCGGCTGCGCGCGCTGGACCCGCAGGCCGACGTGGCCGGCATCCGGGCCGCGCTCGGGGCCGTGGAGAAGGTGTGCGCGGGCGGCGACAGCGCCGGACAGGCGGCCCGGGACGACGCCGGGCGGCGCTTCCGCTGGCTGATCGCGCCCCGCTCCACCGTCGTCCAGCCCGGTCCCGTGCACACCGGCCTGACCACCGACCCGGCCGCCGAGACGGAGCGGTTGCTGGCCCTCCTGGTGAGGTAATGGATCACACCGGCCGGATGTGCCGTTGACACCGGGTGCCAGGGCTTCTAGCGTCACGGGTGCTGAAGGTACTAAGCGGTCGCTCACCGCATGAGGGGTCCCTCTCCGAGGGCCCCGACAGGTTCTCTCAAGGGCGAGGAGAAGCAGCAATGTCCACCACTGAACAGCGGGTCGCGGTAGTCACCGGCGCGGCGCGCGGCATCGGCGCCGCCACCGCCGTACGACTGGCCGCCGAGGGTCGCGCGGTCGCCGTGATCGACCTCGACGAGGCCGCCTGCAAGGACACCGTCGAGAAGATCACCGCGGCCGGCGGCAAGGCGATCGCGGTCGGCGCGGACGTCTCCGACGAGGCGCAGGTCGAGGCGGCCGTCGCCCGGGTCGTCGAGGAGCTGGGCGCCCCCACGATCCTGGTCAACAACGCGGGCGTGCTGCGCGACAACCTGCTGTTCAAGATGAGCGTCTCCGACTGGGACACCGTCATGAACGTGCACCTGCGCGGCTCCTTCCTGATGACGAAGGCCGTCCAGAAGCACATGGTCGACGCGGGCTTCGGCCGGGTCGTCAACCTGTCCTCCTCCTCGGCGCTCGGCAACCGCGGCCAGGCCAACTACTCGGCCGCCAAGGCGGGCCTCCAGGGCTTCACCAAGACCCTCGCCATCGAGCTGGGCAAGTTCGGCATCACCGCCAACGCCGTCGCGCCCGGCTTCATCGCCACCGAGATGACCAAGGCCACCGCCGACCGTGTCGGCATGGGCTTCGACGACTTCAAGAAGGCCGCCGCCACCCAGATCCCGGTGCAGCGCGTCGGCGAGCCCGAGGACATCGCCAACGCCATCGCCTTCTTCACCGGCGAGGCGGCCGGCTTCGTCTCCGGCCAGGTGCTGTACGTCGCCGGCGGACCGCTCGACTAAGGGATCCAGAGGTAACACGGACATGACTGAACTCCCGGAGCTCTCCGGCAAGGTCGCCCTCATCACGGGGGCCAGCCGCGGCATCGGCTACGGCGTCGCCGAGGCGCTGGTGGCCCGCGGCGACCGCGTGTGCATCACCGGCCGCAACGAGGACGCCCTCAAGGAGGCCGTCGAGAAGCTCGGCGCCGAGCGGGTCATCGGCGTCGCCGGCAAGGCGCACGACCTCGACCACCAGACCGAGGCCGTCGAACGCACCATGGAGGCCTTCGGCCGCCTCGACTTCCTGGTCAACAACGCCGGCACCAACCCGGTGTTCGGCCCCATCGCGGACCTCGACCTGGGCGTCGCCCGCAAGGTCTTCGAGACCA
The DNA here is from genome assembly GCF_043199855.1 of Streptomyces sp. NPDC048521. Lineage (NCBI taxonomy): Bacteria > Bacillati > Actinomycetota > Actinomycetes > Kitasatosporales > Streptomycetaceae > Streptomyces > Streptomyces sp. NPDC048521. The sequence goes on along the minus strand of NZ_JBICWR010000001.1, from coordinate 863,317 downwards.
ACGTGATCTCCGCGCTCGGCTTCGCCCAGAAGACCTGGCACGCCTGGCAGAAGGACAACGGCGGCGCGATCGTCAACATCGCCTCGGTCGCGGGCCTCGCGCCCTCGCCGTTCATCGGCGCCTACGGCGTCAGCAAGGCCGCGATGATCAACCTGACCCAGCAGCTGGCGCACGAGTTCGCGCCCGGGGTCCGGGTCAACGCGATCGCCCCGGCCGTGATCAAGACCAAGTTCGCGCAGGCCCTGTACGAGGGCCGCGAGGAGGAGGCGGCCGCCTCCTACCCGCTGGGCCGGCTCGGTGTCCCCTCCGACATCGGCGGCGCCGCCGCGTTCCTGACCTCGGAGCAGTCCGACTGGGTCACCGGTCAGACGCTCGTCGTGGACGGCGGCATCTTCCTCAACGCCGGCGTGGGCTGACCGTCCGCTTGCCGGACGTCCGTTTCGGGCGCCGTTTCCCCGCGGAACGGCGCCCGAAACGCCGTACGGGATACACACAGCGGAATGACAACGTCGTCATAGCTCAATCGATCAAGAAGGCCTGTTCCGGGGGAGGTTCAGCGGCCCGGACGCTGCGGTATGGTCTGCCGACCCTTGGTATGGCAGATCGAGGAGCGTGCGCGTGTTCAACCGGAACCGATTCCTGCGGAGAGTCGCGGCGATCGCGTCCATATCCCTGGTGGCCGGCTGCAGCCTGCTGTCCGACGGCGACGCGGACAGCGAGGGGCCGATCGTCGTGGGGACCACCAGCGCCCCCAGCACGCTGGACCCGGCCGGGGCCTGGGACGGTTCCTGGGAGCTGTACCGGAACATCTACCAGACGCTCCTCGCCTACCCGAACGGCGCCACCACCCCCCAGCCCGACGCCGCCGAGAGCTGCTCGTTCACCGACTCCACGAGCCGCACCTACCGCTGCAAGCTGCGCGCGGACATGAAGTTCGCCGACGGCGACCCGCTGAACGCCGAGGCCGTCCGGCACTCCATCGACCGCATCCGCACCATCGACGCACCCGGCGGCCCCGCGGGCCTGCTCGGCAGTCTGGACCGCGTCGAGACGTCCGGCGCCCGCGAGATCGTCTTTCACCTCAACCAGCCCGACGCCACCTTCCCGTTCGTCCTGGCCACCCCCGCCATGTCGATCGTCGACCCGGACGACTACCCCGCCAACTCCCTGCGCAAGGACAACAAGGTCTACGGCTCCGGACCGTACAAGATCGAGTCGTACGAGGAGGGCAAGCAGGCCGTCCTGGTCAGCAACGGGAACTACAAGGGCTTCGCCGAGCGGCAGAACGACGCGGTGACCATCCGCTACTTCCAGGAATCGTCCAGCATGGTCAAGGCGCTGCGGGACAAGCAGATCGACGTCACCTACCGCGGTCTGGCCGCCGACGACATCGTCGCCCTGCAGCAGCACAGCACCGCTGACCTGCAACTGGTCGACGGCGCCGGCACCGACATCAGCTACCTGGTGTTCAACCCCAAGGACCCCTGGGCCAAGCAGCCCGCCGTGCGAAAGGCCATCGCGCAGATCATCGACCGGGGCGCGGTCGCGCACAAGGTCTACAAGGACACCGTCGACCCGCTGTACTCGATGGTCCCCAAGGGCCTGACCGGCCATGCCACCGGCTTCTTCGACGACTACGGCAACCCCAGCGTCTCCAAGGCCCGCAAGATCCTCTCCGACGCGGGCATCACCCAGCGGGTCCCGCTGACCCTCTGGTACACCACCGACCGCTACGGCTCCGAGACGGCGCTGATGTTCCGGGAGCTGAAGCGGCAGCTGGAGGACTCCGGCCTGTTCACCATCACCCTCAAGAGCCGCCCCTGGAAGACCTATGTGGTCGGCTACCAGAAGGGCGAGTACCCGGTGTTCGGCCGCGGCTGGTTCCCGGACTTCCCGGACGCGGACAACTTCATCGCCCCGTTCGTCGGCGAGCACAACGCGCTCGGTACGCCCTACCCGTCCAAGGAGATCACCGGCCGGCTGCTGCCCCACTCGCGCGCGGAGAGCGACCGCGCCCAGACGGTCAAGGAGGTGGAGCAGGCGCAGCAGATCATGGTGAACGACGCCCGGCTGCTCCCGCTGTGGCAGGGGCGGCAGTTCGTGGCGGCCAGCGACGACATCTCCGGCGGCGAGCAGGCCCTCGACCCGTCGACGATCATGATGATGTGGATGCTGCACCGCAAGACCAGCTGGTGAACCGACCTCGCGGAACCGGTTGTCAGTGGTCGCCTGTAGGTTCTGAAGCCTGCGAGTGACCGCACGCCGTAGTTGATCGACATCGTGAGGACGTTGACGTGACCGACATCGCCATGCTGCCCGAGTCCTGGCGCGGGGTTCTGGGTGACGAACTGCAGCAGCCCTACTTCAAGGAGCTGACCGAGTTCGTCGAGGAGGAGCGGGCGAAGGGTCCTGTCTACCCGCCGCGCGAGGAGGTCTTCGCCGCGCTCGACGCGACGCCGTACGAGCGGGTCAAGGTCCTCGTCCTCGGCCAGGACCCGTACCACGGCGAGGGCCAGGGCCACGGCCTGTGCTTCTCCGTCCGCCCGGGAGTGAAGACCCCGCCCTCCCTGCGGAACATCTACAAGGAGATGCAGGAGGAGCTGGGCCTGCCCGTCCCGGACAACGGCTATCTGATGCCGTGGGCCGAGCAGGGCGTGCTGCTGCTCAACGCGGTGCTCACCGTGCGGGCGGGCGAGGCCAACTCGCACAAGGGCAAGGGGTGGGAGAAGTTCACGGACGCGGTGATCCGCGCGGTGGCCTCACGGCCCGACCCGGCCGTCTTCGTCCTGTGGGGCAACTACGCGCAGAAGAAGCTCCCGCTGATCGACGAGACCCGGCACGTGGTGGTCAAGGGCGCGCACCCCTCGCCGCTGTCCGCGAAGAAGTTCTTCGGCTCGCGTCCCTTCACCCAGATCAACGAGGCGATCGCCCGGCAGGGCCACGAGCCCATCGACTGGCGCATCCCGAACCTGGGCTGACGCCGCCGGGGGTGCGTCGCGAGCCCGGGCCGGTCCACAGCCGGGTCCGGGACACGCCCCCCGCTGTCGCGGCGTGCCGTGCGGGGCCGCCTGACCGGGAATCCCGACGGCGCCGGTTAGCGTCGGGAGCAGACAGCTGACGACGGCCCGGAGGACGCGGTGGCGGAGCGACAGGAACAGGCGGCGCCGGACGCCGTGCTCACGCGGATCGGTCAGGTCGTCATGCTGCACCACGGCGGCGACCGCGAGGAGGCCCGCAGCCGTTTCCTGGACCTGTGGGCGGAGATCGGCCAGAACGGTGACCCGCTGCACCGCTGCACCCTGGCCCACTACCTCGCCGACACCCAGGACGACCCGGCGGACGAACTCGCCTGGGATCTCCGGGCGTTGTCCGCGGCCGAGGAACTGGCCGACGGCCGCGGCGGCGACCCGCTGAGCGTCCGCGGCTTCTTCCCCTCCCTGCACCTCAACCTGGCCGCCGACTACGTCAAGCTGGGCCGCGCCGAGGCCGCCCGCAGCCATCTGCGCCGGGCCCGCAGCGCCGCGGGCCTCCTGGCGGACGACGGCTACGGCGACGGGGTCCGGGCCGCGATCAACCGCCTGGAGCTACGACTGGACGAGGACGGCTCACCGGGCGGCGACAGCTGGGGCCCGCCCCGACAACGACCGAGCTAGACGGACGCTCGAGGCGGCGCCCTGGCCCTGGAACCTGCCGGGGTCTGAGCGGTGCCGGTGGTCGTGGTGGTGCCGGGTGCCTGCCCCGCCGGAGGTGGTTGGTGCCGGCGTTCGGGGCGGGCGGGGCATGGGGCTCGCCGGAGGTGGGCAGTGCCGGAGTTCTGGGTGGGGCCGGGCGCCGGGCCCGCTGGAGGCGATCAGTGGCCGTACGTCTGTTCGCAGATGGTTGCCTCCGGGCTGTCTCCGCGCCAGCCGCCGTACTTCTTGCCGAGGGCGCACACGTCGGGGACCGTCGGGGCCGGTTGCGGCAGGTCCGGGACCTGCACGTGCGGTGGCCGCCGGGGGTGCTCCGGGTGCGGCCGGGGACGCGGCAGCGCGGGCGGCGGCTGGTGCTTGACCGGGGGCGCCGCCGCGGGCCGGCGGGCGGCGGCCGGTTCGGAGTGCTTCGGGCGCCGGGACGGTCCGACCCTCTCCAGCGCCTCCCGGGCCGGGGCCTGCACCACCCGGGGCTGCGGGCTGCCGTCAGGCCGGGGCGCCGTCGGCTGCGACGGCACGCCGTCCGGCGGGGGCCCGGGTGTCGCCGGGCGCTCGACCGTCGTACAGCCCGAGAGGGCCGAGACGGCCATGGTGACCAGGAGCGCTGCGGTGGTGGTCGATCGATGCACCCGCGCAACTCTGCTGGGTCCGCCCCCGGCTTGGCAGCAGAGAACGGAGGTTGCCGCCCCGCACGGGTGATCTCGTGCCCCGTACGGGGGGATCCGGCGCGCCGAAGCTGACGTCAGTCGCCGGTGGAGCCGTCGATCCGCTCGCGGATGAGGTCGGCGTGGCCGTTGTGCCGGGCGTACTCCTCGATCATGTGGGTGTAGATCCAGCGGAGGCTGGCGGCCTCGCCCGTGCGCCGGTGCCTGCCCGCGGAGAGGTCGTCCAGGGCGAAGCGGGAGGCGTGGCGCCGGGCCGCCTCGATCTCGGCCTGCCAAGTGGCGTGGGCCTCCTTCCAGCTGTCCGCCTCGGTGAGGTGGAACTCGCCGTCCGGATCGGCCTCGCTGTAGTAGATCGGCCCGGTGTCCTCGTTCGCGAGAACCCTGCGGAACCAGGACCGCTCCACCTCCGCCATGTGCCGTACCAGTCCCATCAGGGAGAGCGAGGACGGCTCCACCGACGTGGTCCTGAGCTGAGCGTCGGTCAATCCCTCGCACTTCCACGCGAGGGTCTGGCGGTGGAACTCCAGCCAGCCCTCCAGCATGGTGCGCTCATCGGCGTCGATCGCGGGCATACGGCGTTCGTCGGTCATCCCCGCATCCTCGCCCAACGTGGCCCGCCACCACCAGGGGTTTTCAGCGGCCCAGCATCCCCGCCGGCAGCTCCCGCAGCCCCGTCCGGATCTCCTGCGGACCCGGCACGTCGGCGCCGAAGGAACCGGCCGCGCACGAGAACATCAACCCGTCCGTCCAGGCCACCAGGGACAGCACGTGCCGGTGCGGGTCGGGCGAGCCCACGGCGGTGAGCATCGCGGCCGGCTGTTGCTCGAAGACCGCGCCGGCCCGGTCGCAGCAGGCCCGCAGCTCCGGGCGGCGGGTGGCCTCCAGGGCCGTTCGCAACGGGCGATCAGCGGCGCCCGGTTGCGGGTCAGGGAGCGGTGCACCGCGAGGGCCGGCCCCTCGGTCAGCGCGTCCAGACCGCCGCTCGGCTCCGGCATCTCCTCCAGTGCCGGCACCCCCGCCTCCCGTTCGGCGTGCCGCCGCACCGCCGTCGTCGCCGTACGCGACACCGCGGTCGCCGCCCTGTCGAAGGCCGCGCCCGCGCTCTTCCCGCGCGGCTTCGACGGCATCGCCGACTGGCGGCCCCCGTATGCTTCCGGCAAGGAACATGACAGGCCAGCGGTAGGGGAGAGCACGTGAAGGTCGGCTGCATCGGGCTCGGGGACATCGCGCAGAAGGCCTATCTGCCGGTGCTGGGCACGCAGCCGGGGATCGACCTGCACCTGCAGACCCGCACCCCCGCGACCCTCCACCGGGTCGCCGACACCCTGCACCTGCCGGAGGAACGGCGGCACACGAGCCTGGACTCCCTGCTCGCCGCCGGCCTCGACGCGGCGTTCGTGCACGCGCCCACCGCCGTACACCCCGAGATCGTCACCCGGCTGCTGGAGGCGGGCGTACCCACGTACGTGGACAAGCCGCTCGCCTACGAACTCGCCGACTCCGAGCGGCTGGTGGGCCTCGCCGAACAGCGCGGCGTCTCCCTGTTCGTCGGCTTCAACCGGCGCTACGCCCCGGGGTACACGCAATGCCTGGAGCACCCGCGCGAGCTGATCCTCATGCAGAAGAACCGGGTCGGGCTGCCGGAGAAACCGCGCTCGATGATCCTGGACGACTTCATCCATGTCGTCGACACCCTGCGGTTCCTGGCGCCCGGCCCGGTCGACGACGTCACCGTGCGCGCCCGCGTCCAGGACGGGCTGCTCCACCACGTCGTGCTCCAGCTCGGCGGGGACGGCTTCACCGCGCTCGGTGTGATGAACCGGCTCAGCGGCTCGGCGGAGGAGATCCTCGAGGTCTCGGGACAGGACACCAAGCGCCAGGTCCTCAACCTCGCCGAGGTCATCGACCACAAGGGGCAGCCGACCGTGCGCCGGCGCGGTGACTGGGTGCCGGTGGCCCGGCAGCGCGGTATCGAGCAGGCCGTCCTGGCGTTCCTCGACGCCGTCCGCGCCGGCAAGGTGCTCAGCGCCCGGGACGCGCTGGCGACTCATGACCTGTGCGAGCGGGTGGTACGAGCGGTTCGGAACCGCTCCGGCGCAGCCTGAGCGCCCGCGCCCCCTCGGTCGCGCACAGCGCGGCCAGCACCAGCAACGCGCCGTGCACCGGCCAGTCGCCGTAGCGGACGTACGGCGTGACACCGTGCGCGAGCGGTACGTCGTACAGACGGGCGGTGCTCGCCTCGGTGCCGAGCCAGGGGCCGAGGCGCTCACCGCCCGGGCCGTACACGGCCGAGACGCCGGTGAGGGTGGCGTGCACCATCGGGCGGCCGGTCTCGGCGGCGCGCAGCGCGGCCAGCGAAGCGTGCTGCTCCGGGGCCCAACTGCTCTGGAAGGACGACGTGGAGGACTGGCCGAGGAGGACGTCCGCGCCGTCCTCGGCGAGATGGCGGCTCATGTCCGGGAACGCGGTCTCGAAGCACACCAGCGGGCCGATCCGCAGCCCGTGGCCGACGTTCATCACGACCTGCTCGTTGCCGCGCCTGCGGTCCTCGCCCGCCGCCTTGCCCACCGAGGTGGCCCAGCCGAGCAGCGAACGGGCGGGGACGTACTCGCCGAAGGGGACGAGGCGCATCTTGTCGTAGCGGTCGCCGGTCGGGCCGTCCGGGCCGATCAGCACCGAACTCTTGTAGATGCCGGGCCGGTCGGAGCGGCGGGCGTCCACGTTCACCAGCACGTCCGCGCCGGTCGCGCGGGACAGCGCGGCGACCCGCCGGGCCAGGTCGGGCCGGTCGTCCAGGTCGAAGCCGACGCTGGACTCGCCCCACACGACCAGGTCGACGCCCTGTCCGGCGAGCCGCCGGGTCAGCCGTTCCTCACGCTCGAAGCGCTTCTCGCCGCTGTCCTGCCCGGCCACGACCCCGGGCTGGACGACCGCGATCCGCACCCGCTCGTCGACGTCGGGACGCGGCGCCCACGCCCACGCCGCCGAGGTCGCGGCCGCCGTGGCGACCACCCAGGCCACGGCCGGTACGCGCGACTCGCGCACGGATATCAGCACGGCCGCGGCCACGTTGAGGGCCACCACCAGGAAGCTGAGCAGCCACACCCCGCCGACGGAGGCCAGCCGCAGCGCCGGACCCACCTGCCACTGGCTGGCGCCCAGCATGCCCCACGGCCCGCCGAGCCCCTGCCAGGAGCGCACCAGCTCCACCGCCAGCCAGGCAGACGGCAGCACCAGCAGCGCGGCGGCGCCCCGGCCCGGTGCCGGCGCGCCGCCGAGGAACCGGCGCACCAGCCAGCCCCAGGGCGCCCAGAGCGCGCCCAGCAGGGCGGCTATCAGAAAGATGAACACGTGCAGGCTCGGCAGCAGCCAGTGGTGCACGGCCACCAGGAAGCCGAAGCCGCCGCACCAGCCGTCGTACGCCGCCCGCCGCCCGGTCGGCGCCGAGCGGGCCAGCAGGATCCAGGGGACCAGGGCGACGTACGCGAACCACCACAGGGATGGCGCCGGGAACGCGAGCACGGGCAGGGCGCCCGCGAGGGCGGCGGCGGCGGAGCGCCGCCCGGGGGAGGTGAGCCAGCGGTCGATCGTCCTCATGTGGACACTCCCTACCCAGCGCTGGTTCCAGTGTGCGCGCCGGAAGCGATCTCGCGCGCGTGGAACGGGACCCGTTGCGCCGTAGCACCCGGGGCGGGCGGTCCTCGGGCGGTCGCGGGCGCAGGTGGTTGGGCGGCTCCGCCGCACGTCCCCTAGGGGGCCGGCGTGGTCTCGGGCGGCAGGCGGCGCCACTTCTCGTGGACGACGACCTCGCGCAGCCGCCAGCCCTCGGGTGTGCGCAGCAGCGCGAAGTCGTAGCGGCCGCCGCACACCAGGTCCGGGGCGGTGGGGGCGCCGTCGCCCGTGAACCGCATCGGGTTGAGGTAGTCGGCCCGCACCCGGGCGGTGTCACCGGTGTCGTGGTCCAGGAGGCCGAACCGCACCCGGCGGTTGACGATCAGATGCTGCCGCATGGCGAACACCGCCAGGTTCTCGGCGAGCCATCCGGCGACCTGTCCCGCGTCGCCCTCGATGCCGCCGGCCGAACGGTAGTCGGCCCGCCCGCCCGCCGTGAACAGCTCCTGGTACACCGTCCAGTCACCGTCGTCCACCGCCACGGCGTACTCGGTGATCAGTTCGTCCACGGCCAGCCGGTCCATCACGGTCGCAAGCTCCGCACGCTGCGTCATCGGCACAGTGTTGGGCACGGCCGGCGCTGAGCCAAGAGGCACGCCCGATATTCGCTGGTGCGCGGCGTGTCCGACGCCCGAACCTGTTCGCGTGAACGAACAATCCATCGAAACCGAACCCAAGTTCCGTATCCGGGCCCGGCACACGGACTCCACGGTCACCGTCTACCAGGCCTACCGCCCGCAGATCGGCGGTCCGGCGGCCCGCACCGGACGCTTTCCGTCGGCCTGGAAGCGGGACCGGATGACCTGGATCAAACCGTCCTTCCTGTGGATGATGTACCGCTGCGGCTGGGGCACCAAGGAGGGCCAGGAGACCGTCCTCGCCGTCGAGATCGACCGTGCCGGTTTCGAGTGGGCCCTGCGGAACGCCTGCCTGTCGCACTACGTGCCGGACCTGCACGCGGACCAGGCGGCCTGGAAGCGGCAGTTGCGGCGGTCACCGGCCCGCGTGCAGTGGGACCCCGAGCGCGACCTGCACCACAACCCACTGCCCCACCGGTCGTTGCAGCTCGGCCTCGCCGGGGAGGCGGCGGCCCGGTACGCCGACGAGTGGATCGTCGGCATCGAGGACGTCACCCCGCTGGCCACGGAGATCCATGGCCTGGTGCGGGCGGGCGAACCGGCGCGGGCGAAGGGGCTGTTGCCCGAGGAACGGCCGTACCCGGTGGCGGACGAGGTGCTAGGGCACCTGCGGGCGTAAGGGCCACGCCCTCGAGAGGTCGGCCGGCCCGCCGTCGGCCTCAGGCCGCCTCGATGACCTGCCCGCGGATCGCCTCGGCCCACTCGACCACCAACAGCTCGTACTCCGCGCGCTCCTGGGCCGACAGGGTGCCGCCCGCACGCAGCCACAGCGCCCGGATCTGCTCGTTCAGTTCGGCGGCAGACCGCACGGAACCAGAGGGCATGTAATCGGGGGACATGCGGACAAGCCTAGGGGCAAGCTCTGACACTGCGCTACCGGATGGCTACACAGAACGTATGGGGTCGGTCACCGTCGAACCCTGGCCCGCTCGGGCGCGTGCCGCTGTCCACCCAGCCCAGAAGGCATATGCCGGTCGGGGCCGGGGAGCGGAAGAAGGCGGTCGGTGAGAGGGAGCACCGGCTCGGGAAGGCGCGTACGTCATCGACGGAGCCACGGAATCCGCAGGCCGCGGCGGCCTCGAAGGGGCCCGCGGGCAGGCTCGCGAGGGTCTCGTCGGGGTCGAACTCGCCGATGGCGCGGGAGATGTCCGAAACGGCGGCGGGGGGGGGGCGAGTCGCCGAAACCGTCGCAGCCGTCGGGGTGGCTGAGCAAGGCCTCCCTGCGGCCGGGGTCAGCTCGCCGATTCGGCCGCGTGCGGGCTCAGGACGCCCGCCGCCACCAGCGCGATGATGACGATGCCGAGGGCGATGCGGTACCAGACGAACGGCATGAAGCTCTTGTTGGAGATCCACTTCATGAACCACGCGATCACCGCGTATCCCGAGGCGAACGCGATCACCGTCGCGAAGAGGGTCGGGCCCCAGGCCACATGGCCCTCGCTGACCGAGTCCTTCACCTCGAAGGCGCCCGAGGCGAGCACCGCCGGGATGGCCAGCAGGAAGGAGTAACGGGCCGCGGCCTCGCGCCGGTAGCCCATGAACAGGCCGCCGCTGATGGTCGCGCCGGAGCGGGAGACACCGGGGATGAGGGCGCAGGCCTGGCACAGGCCGAAGATCAGACCGTCCTTGACACCCAGGTCCTCCAGGGTCTTGCGCTGCTTGGGCGCCCGGTGCCGGCCGCCCGTCTCGTCACGCGCCGCCAGCCGGTCGGCGATGCCGATGACCACGCCGACGACGATGAGCATGGTGGCGGTGATCCGCAGATCGCGGAACGGGCCCTCGATCTGGTCCTTGAGCGTCAGGCCCAGCACCCCGATCGGGATCGAGCCGACGATGACCAGCCAGCCCATCTGCGCGTCGTGGTCGTGTCGCATCGCCTTGCTGAACAGCGAGCGGAACCAGGCGGAGACGATCCGGCCGATGTCCTTGCGGAAGTAGATCAGGACGGCGGTCTCCGTGCCGATCTGCGTGATCGCCGTGAAGGCGGCCCCGGGGTCCTTCCAGCCGGAGAACGCCGCGGTCAGCCGCAGATGCGCGCTGGAGGAGACGGGCAGGAACTCGGTCAGCCCCTGGACGAGTCCGAGGACGAGGGATTCAAACCAAGACATGGAGGTACGGCGTCCAAGCGCTGAGGGGAGAAGTGGTGATCATGTGACGAAGGCAGCGTAGCGGGCCCGGTCGACGGCGAGGGCACAGGGGTTGACGGCCCACCGGGTTCCCGGTGTTGACCGGTCCCGGCCCCGCCGCTTACGTTGCAGCGCAGGAGAAAGCGCTTGCTGAACCGCTGGGTCGGCCTGCGCGCCCGCCGTCCCGGAGGAGTGCTGAACCCACCCATGCCCCGCTCGCCCCACTCCCCGCGCCCCGCGGCCCCGTTCACCGGCCGGCGCATCCGGGTCGCCGTCGTCGGCACCGGTGCCATCGCGCGCGGCTCCCACCTGCCCGCACTGGCCGAGCTCGCGCGGGAGGGCGAGACGGAGGTCGTCGCCGCCGTCGACATCGACCGGGACGCCGTCGAGGCGTTCCGTGCCGAGGCCGGCATCCCGCACGCCTACACCGACCTCGACGGGATGCTGGTCGAGCAGCGGCCCGACCTGGTCACCATCTGCACCCCGCCCACTCTGCACCGCGCCCAGACGGTGGCCGCGCTCCGCGCCGGCGCCTGGGTGTGGTGCGAGAAGCCCCCGGTGCCCTCGCTGGCCGACTTCGACGCGATCGAGGCGGAGGAGGGCGACGGCGGCCCCTACGCGGCGATCGTCTTCCAGCACCGCTTCGGCTCCGGCGCCCGGCATGTGCGGCGGCTGCTCGCCGAAGGAGCCCTGGGGCAGCCGCTGGTGGCGCACTGTCAGACCACCTGGTACCGGGACACCGCCTACTACGCCGTGCCCTGGCGGGGCCGCTGGCACACCGAGGGCGGCGGCCCGGCCATGGGGCACGGCATCCACCAGATGGACCTGCTGCTGGATCTGCTCGGGCCCTGGAGCGAGGTACGGGCCATGGCCGGCCGGCTGGTGCACGACGTGGAGACCGAGGACGTCTCCACCGCGCTGGTCCGCTTCGCGAACGGAGCCCTCGCCACCGTCGTCAACAGCGTGCTGAGCCCTGACGAGGTCAGCCGCATCCGGATCGACTGCGCACGCGCCACCGTCGAACTGACCCACCTCTACGGTCACACGAACGACAACTGGCGCATCACCCCGGCCCCGGACGTGCCGGCCGGACAAGCGGCCGCCTGGCAGGACTTCGGCCCGGACGTGCCCAGCTCCCACCTGGCGCAACTGCGCGAGCTGGTCGCGAGCATGCGGGCGGGCGAGCGGCCGCGCAGCAGCGGCGCGGACGGGCGCACCAGCCTGGAGCTGATCACCGCGCTGTACCGGTCGGCCTTCACCGACACGACCGTCCGCGCCGGTGAGATCGGGCCGGGCGACCCGTACTACACCGCCCTGCACGGGGACGCGCCCGGCTGGGCGCCCGTGACCGCCGAGGAGGTCCCGGCGTGAGCGGGGGCGTCGACGGCCTGCGTCTCGTGCACGCCCACGGGGACCGGATCACCGTGACCGAACCGGCGTGCGGCGTCGAGCTGTTCGCCTACGTCTACCGGGCCGGGACCGCCTGGGAGGCACCCAGGCCCTACCTGCACCCGGTACGCACCCTCGCCGGCGGCGTCGTCACCGGCTACCGCCCCCACGACCACCGCTGGCACAAGGGCCTGTCCCTCACCGCCTCGCACCTGTCCGGGGCGAACCTGTGGGGCGGCAACACCTATGTGCACGGGCAGGGGTATCTCGAACTCCCCGAGCGGGTCGGCTCGATGCGGCACGCCGGCTTCGACGAGGTCACCGCGGCCGACGGCCGTGCGGTGATCGCCGAGCGGCTGACCTGGCACCCGTACGACGGTGAGCTCTGGGCCGAGGAGGAGCGGCGGATCGAGGTCCACGACGTCGAACCGGACTCCGGCTCCTGGGCGCTCACCTGGACCAGCGCCATCACCAACCGGCGTGCGCAGCCGCTCCGCTTCGGCAGCCCGACCACCGCCGGGCGCGAACTCGCGGGCTACACCGGCCTGTTCTGGCGCGGACCGCGCGCCTTCCGGGACGGGCGGATCACCGGGCCCGAGGGGGAGGGGCCCGGGCTGATGGGGGCGCAGGCGCCCTGGCTGGCGTACTCCGGCGAGCACGACGGCACCGACGGCCACGCCACCCTCGTCTTCGCGCACGCCCCGGAGAACGACCACTCCGGTGCCGGCGGAACCCACCCGGCCCACTGGTTCGTCCGCAACGAGCCGTTCGCCGCCGTCGCCCCCTCCTGGGCCTTCTTCCGCGAGCTCGAACTCGTCCCCGGCGACACGCTCCGCCGCCGCTACCGGGTCGTCGTGGCGGACGGAGCCTGGCAGCGGGAGGACATCGTCAGGTACCTGGAGACGCATCCGTGGTGAGCGCCGGGGGGTTCCCGGGACTGCCGGGCGGGGTCGCCGTCTCGCGGCTGTGCGTGTACGACTGGCCCGCCGCCGACGGGGTCCGCGGCGGTACTCCCCATGTGCACCTGGCCTGCTCGGAGGCGTATGTCGTCACCGGCGGCCGAGGCGCGGTGCAGACGCTCACCGCGTCCGGGTACGCGGTCACCCCGCTCGCGCCCGGCACCGTCGCCTGGTTCACGCCGGGCACCATCCACCGGCTGGTGAACGAGGACGGCCTGCGCCTCACCGTCCTCATGCAGAACAGCGGGCTGCCCGAGGCCGGGGACGCGGTGCTCACGCTCCCGCCCGAGTACCTGGCCGACCCGGAGGCGTACGCCGCCGCGACCGCCGTTCCGGCCGCCGCGCCGGAAGCGGAACGGGAGCGGATCGCCCGCGCCCGCCGCGATCTCGCCCTGGAGGGCTACCGTGCGCTGCGCGCCGCCTCCGGCCCGGAGGCGCTGGCCGCCTTCCACCGGGCCGCCGCCGCGCTCGTCCGGCCCCGCATCGCCGAGTGGCGGGAACGCTGGCGGCGTGGGGCGCTCGCGGCGGCCGAGGCCACCGGACGGCAGCTGGACCGGCTCGCGGCGGGCGACGCGGCCCATCTCGCCGAGGCCGCCGTACAGGCCGAGCGGCCCGTCGAGGAGGGGCGGTTCGGGATGTGCGGGCGGCTCGACGTGTACCGGCAGGGGCAGTAACAGGCTCTCGTCAGGCCGCCGTCGGTCCCGAGACGGTCCAGCCCGGGGCCTGGGGACGGGCCGTCAGGTCCTCATGGCGCACCGGATCGCCGCAGGCCTGGCAGGTGACCACCGGCACCAGTTCGTTGCCGCACACGTGCTCGACGGACATGGGCAGGTCGGCGCCCTTGCGGACGTGGCGGTCGCCCCACTCCTTGAGGGTCATCAGGACCGGCTCCAGCTCCAGGCCCGCCTGGGTGGGCCGGTACTCGAAGCGCTGCGGGCGCTCGCTGTAGACCCGCTTGGTGAGGATCCCCGCGTCCACGAGCCGGCGCAGCCGGGCGGCCAGGATGTCGCGCGGGGCGCCGATGTTGCGCACCAGCTGGTCGAAGCGGCCGTTGCCCAGGCATACCTCGCGCAGGACGAGCAGGGAGTACTTCTCGCCCACCAGCGCGAGGGCGTCGGCGATCGAGCAGGGGCGCGGGTCCTTCGTGGCGGCCATGCGGCTCAGTTTAGAGGCCCGGGTCAGAGAACCGTCCAGCAGAGGGTTTGATTTTCCTACCCTCCGGGTTATGGTGAGTTCGGATTTCCTACTCACTGGTAGCTGCCGTAGCCCGCTACGGGTGGCCAGGCGGCCAAGGAGGCCCGCACCATGCGCGACGCAGTCATCGTCGAAGCCGTACGCACCCCCATCGGCAAGGGCAAGCCGAACGGCTCCCTCGCCCATGTCCACCCCGTGCAGCTCCTCGCGCACACCCTGCGCGGCCTGGTCGAGCGCTCCGGCGTCGACCCGGCGCTCATCGACGACGTCATCGGCGGCACCGTCGACCAGGTCGGCGAGCAGGCCATGAACACCACCCGGTACGCCGTCCTCGCCGCCGGCTTCCCCGAGACGGTCCCGGCGACCACCGTGGACCGCCAGTGCGGCTCCTCCCAGCAGGCCGTGCACTTCGCCGCGCAGGGTGTCATCTCGGGCGCGTACGACCTGGTCGTCGCGTGCGGTGTGGAGTCGATGAGCCGGGTCCCGATGTGGTCCAACGTGCCCGCGGGCAAGGACCCGTTCGGGCCGGGAGTCGCCGAGCGCTACCCGGAGGGTCTCGTCCCGCAGGGCATCAGCGCCGAGCTGATCGCCGCCAAGTGGTCCCTCACGCGCGCGCGGATGGACGAGTTCGCCGTCTCCTCGCACCACAAGGCCGCCGCCGCGTGGGAGGCCGGCCTGTTCGACGCCGAGGTGGCGCCCCTGGACGGCGTCGCCCGCGACGAGTGCGTACGGCCGGGCAGCACCCCGGAGATCCTCGCCGGCCTCAAGCCCGCCTACCACGACCCCGGCTTCGCCGAGCGCTTCCCGCAGATCGAGTGGAACGTCACCGCGGGCAACGCCAGCCCCATCAACGACGGTGCCTCCGCCGTCCTGATCACCTCCAGCGAGACCGCGGCCCGCCTCGGCCTGCGGCCGCTGGCCCGTCTGCACAGCTTCGCCGTCACCGGCTCCGACCCGCTGCTGATGCTCACCGGCGTGATCCCGGCGACGGAGAAGGTGCTGCGCAGGGCCGGTCTGGGCCTCGCCGACATGGATCTGTTCGAGGTCAACGAGGCCTTCTCCAGCGTGGTCCTCGCCTGGCAGCAGGAGACCGGCGCCGACCTCGCCAAGGTCAACGTGCACGGCGGCGCCATCGCCCTCGGTCACCCGCTCGGCGCCAGCGGCACCCGGCTGACCACCACCCTGGTCCACGCGATGCGCGAGCGGGGTGCCCGCTACGCCCTGCAGACCATGTGCGAGGCGGGCGGGCTGGCCAACGCGATGATCCTCGAAGGGGTCTGACCGGGTATCGGACGGTCAGCGGCCGCGCAGGTGGTGGCGCTTGCGCCAGGCCACCACGGTGCCCGCGAGCGCCGGCGCGGCGATGCAGGCCATGGCGATCAGGAAGGCGGGGGACGTCGGTGAGGAGGCGCGGGCGCCGGCGACCGCGTAGGCGGCCGTGTTCGGGATCGAGCCGAGCGCCGTGGCCAGCAGGAACGGCGGCCAGCCCATACGGGAGACGGCCGCGCAGTAGTTCGCCGCCCAGAACGGCACCCCGGGAAAGAGCCGGGCCGCCAGCATGGACCGGAACCCGTGCCGGCTGAGCTGACCGTCGGCCGCCTTCAGCCAGCGGCCCCGCAGCAGCGGGCGCAGCGCGTCCTGACCGAGGACGCGGCCCAGCCCGAAGGCGAGCCCGGCCCCGAGCACCGTGCCCGCCAGTGCCGTCGCCAGCCCCAGCTGCGAGCCGAACAGCGCGCCCGCCGCCAGGTTCAGCAGGGGGCGCGGCACGAACGCCACGGTGCACAGCCCGTACGTCAGCGCGAACACGGCGGCCGCCGCGGCCCCGCCGAGCTGCGGCGGCCATCCGTGCGTCAGCAGCCGCTGCGGCTCGCACAGCAGCATGCCCGTGGCGCCGCCCGCGAGCAGGGCGAACAACAGCGACAGCCGGGCGTACGGGGACAGCAGCACGCGCGTGCAGCGGGCGGCCGGTCCCACACGGGGCACGGGCGGTACGGGAACGGCGAAATCCGTGGCGGCGGCCTGGGGAGAGGCCGTGGCGGTGCCAGAGCGGTTGGCATCGAGCATCCGGTGACATTAACCGACGAACGTGTGTGATCGCCGTCAAGTGTGTCCCGTCACCGTCACAGCAGGGCCACGGGCCTGCGGGGAAGGCAGGTGGGCGGGGAAGGTCCGGGCACCCGTGGTGCCCGGACCGTGCCTCACGCGGCGAGCGCGTGACCGGGGTGCAGGACGACCTTGGTGTAGCCCTCGATTCGCTTGTCGAACTTCTCGTACGCCTGCGGCGCCTGGTCCAGCGGCAACTCGTGGGAGACCACGAAGCTGGGCTTGGCCCGCCCGGCGATGATCATGTCGCGCAACTGGCGGTTGTACCGCTTGACGTTGCACTGACCGGTGCCCATCTGCTGGCCTTTCTCGAACATCCTGCCGATGGAGACCAGCAGCTGGCCGTGCTTGGCGTGCTCGTCGGGGCCGCCGGGGTCCGAGGGCACGTACAGACCCGGCACGCCGAGCATGCCGGTCGGACGCACCGTCTCGACCAGCTCGTTGAGGACGATGGCGGGTTCCTCGTGGCTGGCGTCGTGTGCCTGGGCCTGGTAGCCGACGGCGTCCACGCCCTTGTCGGTTCCCTCACCTCCGGTCTGTTCCTTGATCTGCGCTGCCGGGTCGCCCTTGGTGAAGTCGATGGGGATGGCTCCGATCTCCTCCGCCTTGGCGAGCCGCTCGGGCACGCGGTCCACGGAGAAGACCTTCGCCGCACCGCGCAGCAGTGCGGAGTAGGCGGCCATCAGCCCCACCGGTCCGGCACCGTAGACGGCCACGGACTCACCGGGGGACACCTGGGCGAGTTCGCAACCGTGGTAGCCGGTCGGGAAGATGTCGGCGAGCAGCACGAAGTCGGTCTCGAACTCCTCGCCCGGCGGCAGTTTGAGGCAGTTGAAGTCGGCGTAGGGCACCCGCAGCCGTTCGGCCTGCCCCCCGATGAACGGACCCATCGCCACATAGCCGTAGGCTCCGCCGGCGAATCCCGGGTTGACCGTCAGGCAGAAGCCGGTCTTGCCGGCGAGACAGTTCTTGCAGAAACCGCAGGCGACGTTGAAAGGCATCACGACGCGGTCCCCCTCGGACAGGGAGGTCACGCCGCTGCCGACCTCCTCGATGATGCCGAGGTTCTCGTGTCCGAAGACGATGCCCGACTCGGCCGCTGTGCGGCCCTCGTACATGTGCAGGTCCGAGCCGCATATCGCGGTCGACGTGACGCGTACGATCACATCGTTCGGGTGCTGGATCCCAGGATCCTCGACGTCCTTCACGGTCACACTGAAGGGCTCTTCATAGACGACGGCTTTCACGTCTGTCACCTCCGCGTCGAGCGCTGGACGACGGCGGCGAGGAGGCCGCACGCGCACAGGAAGGCGCGGGCCCTCGGGCTGTGCCGTGGCCCATGCGCCCGCTTCACCGCCGCTACTTCCAGGTAACGCCCGTGCAATAGGGGCTGCAACCCACGCCGGGAGAAGACGTCGCGCAGGGGCGCCCCGGTCATCCGTACGAACGTACATTCGGCCGCTGGACCACGAGGTCCCCCGTCTCGCAGCGGGTCGGTGGCCGGTCCGTCAGGCCCCGGAGATCCACCTCGCCGGTATGGTTCGTGGCATGACCGTCACAGGTGCGGCACCGCCGGACGTGCCGCCCAGCGCTCTCGCCGACACCGTGCTGGAACGGCTGACGGCCGTGTACGGGGCCGCCGCCGACCCCGGGCGGGCACCGGCGATGCGGGCCTATATGAAGGGCGTCGCGCCCTTCCTCGGCATCCCCACCCCGGCCCGCCGCGCCCTGTCGCGCACCGTGCAGGCCGGCACCCCGCGTCCCGACGAGGCCGACTGCACCGCGATCGCCCTGCGCTGCTGGGAACTGCCCGAACGCGAGTACCACTACTTCGCCGTCGACTGGCTGCGCCGGCACGCGGCCCGCTGCTCCTCGGGCTTCCTCCCGGTGGCCCGGCACCTGATCACCACCGTCTCCTGGTGGGACACCGTCGACCTGCTCGCCGTGCACGTCGTCGGAGCGCTGGTCGCCGCCGACCCGAAGCTCACCGCCGACATGGACGCGTGGGTCACCGACGGCGACCTGTGGGTGGCCCGCACGGCCCTGCTCCACCAGCTGACCTACAAGGGACGCACCGACGCCGACCGGCTGTTCGCCTACTGCCTGGTCCAGTCCGGGCACCCCGACTTCTTCGTCCGCAAGGCGATCGGCTGGGCCCTGCGCGAGTACGCCAAGACCGACCCCGAGGCCGTACGGACCTTCCTGGCGCGGGAGCGGGGCCGGTTCGCCCCGCTGACCGTCCGGGAGGCACTGAAGAACATCGGCGCCTGAACTCGCCCGCCCGGAAAAACCATTCGACGCCGGACAAACCGTCGGCGATGATCGACGCCATGTTCCGGTACGCCTTCCTCCTCGCAGCATCCGCCGTCGCGGATGCCCCGAAGGCTGCCGTCCCGATTCCCGTGGCCGCTGTCGACGGCGCCCGAAGCTGACCCTCTCCGGATCGTCCGGCGGACCCCGCAGGGGGAGGGTCGGCCGATACCCGGGGTCCCGCATTCCCGTACGACCGGAGAGGCTCCGAGGTACACCCATGTCCAAAACGGCCTACGTACGCACCAAGCCGCATCTGAACATCGGCACCATGGGTCACGTCGACCACGGCAAGACCACCCTGACCGCCGCCATCACCAAGGTGCTCGCCGAGCGCGGCACCGGCACGTTCGTCCCCTTCGACCGCATCGACCGCGCCCCGGAGGAGGCCGCCCGCGGCATCACCATCAACATCGCGCACGTCGAGTACGAGACCGACACCCGGCACTACGCCCACGTCGACATGCCCGGCCACGCCGACTACGTCAAGAACATGGTCACCGGCGCCGCGCAGCTCGACGGGGCGATCCTCGTCGTCTCCGCGCTCGACGGGATCATGCCGCAGACCGCCGAGCACGTGCTGCTCGCCCGGCAGGTCGGCGTCGACCACATCGTCGTCGCGCTGAACAAGGCCGACGGCACGGGGGACGAGGAACTGATCGACCTCGTCGAGCTGGAGGTCCGCGACCTGCTCACCGCGCACGGGTACCCCGGCGACGCCGTGCCCGTCGTCCGCGTCTCCGGGCTGAAGGCGCTCGAGGGCGACCCGCGCTGGACGGCGTCCGTCGAGGCGCTGCTCGACGCGGTGGACACGTACGTGCCGATGCCCGAGCGGTATCTGGACGCGCCGTTCCTGCTGCCGGTGGAGAACGTGCTCACCATCACCGGGCGGGGCACGGTCGTCACGGGTGCCGTGGAGCGGGGGAGACTCCGCCTGGGGGACCGGGTGTCGGTGCTCGGCGCGGACGTCGAGACCGTGGTCACCGGTCTCGAGACGTTCGGCAAGCCGATGGAGGAGGCGCAGGCCGGTGACAACGTGGCCGTGCTGCTGCGGGGCGTGCCGCGGGACGCGGTCCGGCGGGGACATGTCGTGGCGGCGCCGGGGAGCGTGGTGCCCGCCCGGCGGTTCTCCGCGCGTGTGTACGTGCTCTCGGCCCGGGAGGGCGGTCGTACCACACCGGTCACCACCGGGTACCGGCCGCAGTTCTACATCCGTACGGCTGACGTGGTCGGGGACATCGACCTCGGCGAGACGGCGGTGGCCCGGCCCGGGCAGACGGTCGAGATGACGGTCGAGCTGGGGCGGGAGGTGCCGTTGGAGCCCGGTCTCGGGTTCGCCGTCCGTGAGGGCGGCCGGACCGTGGGAGCGGGGACGGTGACCGCCGTGCGGTGAGGCTGCCGCACGTGGGGGACCGCGGGTCCGTCGTGGGTGCTCACGCCCAGGTGGCGGAGCGGCACACCGCCACGGACCCGCACCCCTTCGGGCGCGTCACAATGAGTGCGTGACCGAGCAGATACCCGTCTCCCGCACCACCGACCACGGCACCGCCAAGCTGATGCCCGATGTCGATCGGGAGCGGGCCTGGCTCCTGACGGTCGACGGGGCACCGCAGTCGTACGTCGATCTGGACGATCCCGCGCATCTGGAGTTCGAGTACACGCGGCGGCTCGGGCATGTCCTGGACGTCGTGGCCGAGGCCGGGCGGGCGCTGGACGTGGTGCACCTCGGCGGGGGCGCGCTGACGCTGCCCCGGTATGTGGCGGCCACCCGGCCCGGTTCGCGGCAGGACGTCGTCGAGGCGGACCGGGGACTGCTGGACCTGGTCGCCGAGCACCTGCCGCTGCCGGCGGGCTCGGGCGTCGTGCTGCACGCCGCCGATGCCCGGGCCTGGCTGGAGGCGGCTCCGGACGACCATGCCGATGTACTGGTCGCCGACGTGTTCGGCGGGTCCCGGGTGCCCGCGCACCTGACCACGCTCGCCTACGCGCGGCAGGCCGAGCGGGTCCTGCGGCCGGGCGGGGTCTATCTGGCCAACCTCGCCGACGCCGCGCCGTTCGGCTTTCTGCGGTCCCAACTGGCCACGTTCGCTGCCGTCTTCGAGGAACTCGCGCTGATCGCCGAGCCGGGGGTGCTGCGCGGCCGGCGGTTCGGCAACGCGGTGCTCGTCGCCGCGCACCGGCCCGTGGACATCGCCGTGCTGGCCCGCCGGACCGCGGCGGACGCCTTTCCGGCGCGGGTCGAACACGGCGCGGGCGTCCGGAAGTTCACCGGATCGGCCCGGCCGGTCGAGGACACCGACGCCGTACCGTCACCCGAGCCCCCCGACGGGGCGTTCGGCATCGGCTGACGCCGCCGGTGAGGCGGCGACCGGGCGGGCGCGGCGGGTCAGGGTGCGGACGTCCGGGACGAGCAGCACCAGGGCGGTGACCAGGACCACGAGGGCCGCGCAGCCCCACAGGGCGGCCGTGCGGCCGAAGGCCGTCTCGGCGGGGCCGGCCAGGGCCGCGGCGACGGGCATGAGGGAGACCGAGCCGAACCAGTCGTACGCCGAGACGCGGGAGAGCTTGTCCTCGGGGATCTCCTGGTGCAGCGCGGTCATCCAGGAGACGCCGAACACCTCCACCGTCGTACCGGCGGCGAACATCACCCCGTACAGCACGCCCGCCGGTACCGGCACGGCGAGCGCGGCGGAGGGCAGGGCCAGCGGGAAGACGCACAGCGTGCCGGCGAGCAGCAGCCGGCGGGGTTTCCAGCGGGTCATCAGCAGGGCACCGGCCACCGTGCCCGCGCCGAACGCGGCCAGCGCCAGGCCCCAGGGGCCCGCACCGCCCAGGCTGTCGCGGGCGACCAGCGGGCCGTAGACGGCGTCGGCCGCGCCGACCACCGCGTTGGCTATCGAGAACTGCACGACGATGCCCCACAGCCAGGGCCGGCCGATGAACTCCCGCCAGCCCTCGCGCAGATCGGCCAGCATGCCCTCGCCCGGTGTGCGCGGCGGGATGTGGCTGACGTCGAGGAAGGAGCGCAGCGCACCGGCGAGGGCGAAGGCCGCCGCGTCGACCGCGAGCACCCAGCCGGGGCCGATCACCGCGACCAGGGCGCCGCCGAGTGCCGCGCCGCCGAGGGCCGCGCCCTGGGTGGCCATGCGGAAGACGGCGAACGCCCGGCCCGCCTGCTCGCCGTCGACGGAGGACATCAGCATGCCCTCGGCCGCCGGGCCGAAGAACGCCTGTCCGGTGCCGCCGAGCGCGGTGAGCAGCATCATCTGCCACAGCCGGGGCTCACCGGCCAGTACGAGCGTGGCGAAGGCCGCCTGGGAGAGGCAGTTGAGGACGTTGGCGGCGACCATCACCCGGTGCCGGGGGAGCCGGTCCGCGACCGCGCCGCCGATGAGCAGGAACACCACCAGCGGCAGGGTGCGGGAGGCGGCCACCAGACCCACGTCACCACCGTCGCCGCCCGTCTCCAGCACGGCGAACGCGGCCGCGATGAGCGAGCCGTTGGCGCCGAGACCGGTCACGATGGCGGCCGCGGTCAGCAGGGAGTAGTTGCGCCCGGCCCAGGCGGGTCTGCGGGGGCGGTGCGGGGTGACGGCTGTGTTCACCGGCCGACTATCGCCCGCCCGAGCTCCCGATTCAATCGAGTTGCCGGCCGCGCGCCACGCCGAGTGGTCTTGCTCGACCGCCTCTTTGACGCCTGAGGTGATGCCTTTTAAGGTGATCTAGTCATGTTCATGACGATTTGCCACCCCCAGGACCCCTTGGTTCCCAAGGAAAGGACCGTCATGCGAAAGCATGTCGCAGCCGTCATCGGCACGGCCGCGCTCATCGGCGCGGCCCTCCCCGCGATGGCCGCGGCGCCCGCCTCGGCCGCCGCGTTCACCTGCCACCCCGCCGGCCACACCTACACCGTCTCCGGGGAGAAGGTCCCCGTTCACGCCACGCCGTCCCCGCACGGCAGGGTGATCGACTACGTGTACAAGAACAACAAGGTGCACGCCCAGCTCGAGTGCGACAACAGCACCGGCACCTGGGAGTGCATCGGCCAGTGTCACGACCCGGAGGAGACGCTCAACGGCCGTTGGGTCGCCCGTAACTATCTGAGGGGCTGAGCCTCCCTACGGTTCCGGCCCACCGCGACGCGGTGGGCCGGAACGCCTATGAGCTACGTCACTCGTGCGTCGGCGTCCCGTGCAGCCGGACCGTGCCGAGCACCTTGAGGACGGTCGCCTTCGGGACCTCGCCCTTCACACCCTTGGCTCCGTAGAAGTTGAACGACACGAACTTGTGCGCGCTGTTCTCGAAGCCGAAGGTGAGTGCCTTGCCGTCGGACACGCACTTGCCCTTCCGAGGCGTGTCGGTCGACTGGGCCCAGGCGTAGCTGCCCTTGATGCCCGAGGTGGTGGTGAAGGGGGTGGCCTTCTTGTCCCACGAGATGCTCTTCTTGTCCGGGTCGGTGTAGCCGCCGAAGACCCACCAGGCCGGTGTCTTGAGCGCGATCTCGTCGGTGTTCTTGGCGCCGACGGCGCCCTTGGTGCCCACCGCGGCCAGCGGGGTGTCCTCGGTCCGGCCGTCCTTGTCGGTGTCGGAGGTGCACCACTCGGGCTTGTACTCCGCGGCGCCCGACATGGTGATCCCCTTCTGCTTCTCGTCCTCGAACTCGAAGCCGATCCCGAGGCCGGGGGACCTGACCACCCAGTCCGCGGGCACGTCGAAGGCGATGCCCCACTTGGGGTTCACCACCACCTTCCAGCCCGCGACGGTCGGCTTCGCCGTCTCGTTGCCGCGCGGGTCGTCCTCCGTGGCCGAGGAGGTCGCAGTGGGTGTCGGTTCCGCCGTGGGCGGCCCGCTCGTGTGCTGACCGTTCTTGCCGCCCTCCGCCTCGTCGTCCTTCGAACCGCCGAGGACCAGGAAGCCGGTGACGGCGGCGGTGACGACGACCGCCGTGGCCGCGATGACCGCGATCAGTTTCGTGCGGCCGCCGCCGCCCTGCGGGGACTCGGGCATCGGCACGGTGGGCTGCTGCCCCCACTGCGGCTGCTGCCCGTACTGAGCGGCCTGCTGCTGCGCGTACTGTCCCGCCGGCTGCTGCTGTCCGTACTGGCCCGCCTGCGGGTACTGCTGCGGTCCGGGCTGCTGGTACGGATTCGGCTGCTGGTAACCCGGCTGCTGGTACGGATTCGGCTGCGGGTTCTGCGCGCCCCCTGGCGGCTGCTGCTCTGGCCACATGGCCAGTAACCCTAGTGCGGCGGCGGACACGGTTCGGTCACCGGTCCTCGGCAGACGCGTGACGAAGGGAGGTGACCGTCGGCACACGACCTGGCCAGCCTCTGCTACTCGCGAGTAACATGCCGTTCATGAGCGCAGACCAGATGTCGATCGGCGAGATGCTCGCCGCCACCGTGCCCATGGCCCGGACCCTGAACCTCGAGTTCCTGGAGACCGCACCGGACCGGGCCGTGGTCTCCCTGCCGGACCAGGGCGCGTACCACAATCACGTGGGCGGGCCGCACGCCGGTGCGATGTTCACGCTCGGGGAGTCGGCCAGCGGAGCCATCGTGCTGGCCGCCTTCGGCGACCAGCTCTCGCGCGCGGTGCCGCTCGCCGTGCGGGCCGAGATCGCCTACAGGAAGCTGGCGATGGGCGCCGTCACCGCGACCGCGACCCTGGGCCGCCCGGCCGCGGAGGTCGTCGCCGAACTGGACGCGGGCCGGCGCCCCGAGTTCCCCGTGTCGATCGAGATCCGGCGCGCGGACGGAGCGGTGACCGGCGAGATGACGGTGGTCTGGACGCTGCGTCCCGACAGCCAGGACTGAGCCCGGTGTTCGGGGAGGGGCCCGCGCGGACCCCTCTTCGTCCCGAGCCGTGTCGCACCGCCCGGTACGGCTCCTGGGCGCCGGTGCCGGTATGCGTGCCGGTGCCGCCGTCCGCCGGCCCGGCCGCGAACTCCCCGATGCGGCCGGTGAATTCTTCGGTGTGGCCTTGGCCGCAAGCAGGAACCGGGTGCCCGGACCGGCAGCCGGTACGACCGCTTTGCGAACCGTACGCGGGCGGGCGGGAGTCGCTGGGGAGCGCGGGGCGATCATGCGGACCATGCCGGAACACGTGGTGAGAGCGCGCCCGGAGAATCATGGGAACCGGCGGTGCCTGCGGACTCCGGAGATACCGCCGGTAACTTCCCTGGAATTCACTGGCTTTGCTGCCGAGTCATTCCCAACTCCTTGTTTCCTGTGAGGCGCGTGTGCGAAGGTGAGCCTCCCCGCGGGAGGGCCACGGCAGGCGCAGAACGCCAAAGCCGGCCCCTTAAAAAGGTATGCACCAATCAGGCACTGCTTTCCGACAGGACGCCGTTTCGCATGCCGTCCTGCGGCTGGAAAGGAAATGGTTCCGTGCAGTCCCCTTACCCCCCACGCCCGCCGTACCCACCGCTGCCCGGTCCGGCCGGGGAGTCCGACCGCGATCTCGTCGCCCGGCTCGGCGGCCCGCACATCGCCCACCACCACGCGGTCGCCGTGCTGCTGGCCCGGCACTGGCACGCCGCCCGCGACTACGCGATCGTCTGCCTGGCCTCCGCCGGACCCACGGCCGACCTGGTCGCCACCGCCGCCTTCCATCAGGTGCTCGGCCGCATGGCCGGCGCAGCGGTCGGCGGCGCTCTGCGTCCGCAGCTGCTGACGGCCGTCCGTGCCACCGTCCGCGCCTGGGCGACGGACGAGAGAACCTGCGCCACCCTGCCGGAATTGCGTAAAACCACCGGCGGACGCGGACTCAGTGCGACACAGCCCGGAACACCGGAAAGGCGGCTTCTCGCCGAACGTGCATTTCGGGCCCTTTCCGGCGCCTCGCAGTGCCTTCTCTGGCACACCGAGGTCGAAGCGGAACCCATAAACATACCCGCTGGTCTGCTGGGGCTCGACGTGGCCACCGCGACGGCCGCCCTGGAGCAGGCGCGGGAGCAATTCCGCACGGGTTGCGTACGTGCCCACCGGGAACTCGCGCCCTCCCCGGAATGCCGCTTCCACACCCGGCTCCTCGACGTCCCGCTGCGCCGCGGCGGCACCCTGCTGCCGGACGTGCGCCGCCACCTGACGGCCTGTCGGCACTGCCGGTACGCCGCCGAACAACTCGCCCGATTCGACGGCAGCCTGGAACTCCTGCTCGCCGAGACCGTGCTCGGCTGGGGCGCCCGCCGCTATCTCGACGCACGCCCCGGCCGCGCCACCCCCGGGCAAGGGGCGTCCCCCGAGGCGGCCGAGACGGCACCCCTGACGGCCCGAGGCCGGCACCGCACCGGGGCGGAGAGCCGCCGTCGCTCGGCGGTGGCCGTCGGTGCGGGGCTGACCTCGCTCGCACTGCTCGCCACCGTCCTCGTGGCCAGGAGCTGGTCAGACGGCAACGGTGTCCGCGTGGCCGGTGCCACCTGGGGCGCCCCCGCCGGACACGCCACCCGTCCGAGCGGCACCGGCGCGCGGCCCGCCACATCACCCTCCGCCGTCCCGGTCGGCGGGCCCGTCGAGGTCGCCCACGGCCGACTGCGCGGCCTCGCCTCCGGGCTCTGCCTGGACCTGCACGGGGGCGAGGCCGCGGCGGGCGTGGGCGTCCGGCTCGCGGACTGCTCGTCGGCTGCCTCGCAACAATGGTCGTACCAGGACGACGGACTGCTGCGCAGTGCCGCCGCCCCCTCGCTCTGCCTCGCCACCGACCCCGGGACGAAGACCGTCGTGGTGGACGGCTGTGTCGTGCACGCGGGCGAGGTCTCGTACGACTTCACGGTGCGGGGCGAGATCCTGATCCGTCGGCACAACCGCCTTGTCCTCACCCCGGGTTCCGGTGGTTCCACCGCCCGTGTGGGGGTCGCGGCCCGGGACGGCTCGTCCCGGCAGCGGTGGGTGCTGGAGCCGGGCGCGGGCGGGCTGCCGCACTCCGATGCGGGACCGGGTTCGTCGGATACGCCGGACGGCCGGGAGCCGGCGCCGCCGCAGCGAGACGGTGCCGGGCGGGCACCCGAGGGGAGCAGACCGGGCGACACCGCGCACGGGACGCCCCGCGGCGAGGGCGAGAGCCCCGGGGAGTACGACGAGACGCCGCGCGTCGCCCGGATACGTGCCGAGGGCGAACAGCGGCAGGGCGCGCCCGCCGCACCCGGCGACCTGGTGGACGCGGTGGGTGACCTCGTCACGCCCGGTCGCCGACGCGCTCGGCCCACCGGCCACCGACGCCGCACCGCTGCCGGTCGCGACCGCCTCCACGTCGGCCGGGGTGGGGTCGCTGCTCGGCTGACGCGCCAGGGAGACAGCCGCGACGAGAAGGGGCCACCCGCAGGGCGGCCCCTTTCGCGCGGAGCACCCGCCGAGGAGACAGCCGCGACCGGAAGGAGCCAGCGTGCAGGGCGGCCCCTTTCGATGGGAACACCCGCCCGGGGCCTCAGGGGCGCGGCGCTCACCCCACACGCCCGCGGCGTTATGCGCCGGGCTCGTGCTGGTGGTCTTGGTGGTCGGCTGTGTGGGACCGGTGGCTGGGGTGGCAGCGCGGTCATTGTGTGACCGGTGATCCTGTCGGTCGGCCCTGTGTGACTGGTGGCCGTGGTGGTCGGTCGTGCGTGTCCGGTGGCCCGGTCGGCCGGTCGGGTGGGGTCGGGGGCCTTGGTAGCGGCCGACTGCGACCGATGCCCTGGTGGACGACCGGGTGTATCCCGACGTCTTGGCGGTGCGTCCCGCGGGACCCGGGGTCACAGCACCTTGGCGCGGATCAGTGCCGACAGCACCAGGGCACCGGGCAGCAGGGGGAGCCAGTCGGTCAGCAGGCGGTGGCCGATCACGGTCGCCGTGGCCACCGTCGGCGTGGAGCCGAACGTGACCAGCGTCCACACCAGCGCCGCGTCGACCGCGAGCCCGCCCGGCGCCGGCAGCGCCCCGACCGCCGTGCCCGCCGCGAGGTAGGCGAGCGCCACCTGCTCCCACGGCAGTCCCAGCCCGAGCGAGGCCCCGACACAGGCGAGGGCGCCCGCGTGCAGCAGCGGCATCGCGACCGCACCGCCCCACAGCGCGAACACCCGGCAGGGCCGCGAGTGCACGAGACGCGCGTCGGTGAGAGCCGCCCGCGCCAACCCGGTCACCGGCCGCCGCAACGGCCGTACCACGGTCAGCAGCACTCCTACGCTCGCGAGGAGGCCACCTGCCACGGCGGCGACCGGCACGAGCAGCCGCCCGTCCGGAACCAGCCCACCCAGGCGCCGCCAGGCCGGCGAGGCCGCCAGGAACACGAGCAGCACCAGTGTCTTCGCGACGGACCTCACCAGCGAGTAGAGGCCGATCGACGCGGTGGCCCGGTCCAGCGGCACCCCCCGGGCCCGCAGGAAGCGCAGGGTGACGGCATGGGCGCCGAGCCCGCCGGGCAGCGCGTGATTGGCGGCACCGGCGGCGAACTGCGAGGCCAGCAGCAGCCCCGGCGGCAGCCGGTCCGGCAGGGCGCCCTGCCGGACGCACGAGGCCGCCACCCAGGTCAGACAGGTGAGGCCGGCACCCGCCAGCAGCCATCGCGGATCGGCAGTGGCCAGCCGCCGGACGCCCTCGTACAGCAGGGGCCGGTTGCTGACGGCCCAGATCCCGGCGAGCAGCACCGGAGCCAGGCACAGGGCCAGCCGCACGGGCCGGGCCGACAGGAGGGACGTCGGCCGGGCCGGGGCGCCGGGACCGGGGCCGGGAGCCTCGGGTACGGGCGCCAGGGCCTGGGTGCCGTGAATGCCATCGCCCGCGCGGGAGGCCTCCTGCGCGGGGAGCGGGTCGGAGGAAGCGGCGGACACCGGAGCGAGCGGGGGGAGCGGGGGGAGCGGGGACAGTGAGGACACGGGGACGTCGTCCTTCCGCTGCGGGCCCCGCGGCGGGGACCTGGGGGAGGCGGGCCGGGCGAACAGCGGGGAGCCTTCCCCTCCCGCGTGACACCGGGATGTCCGGAAACCGAAGGAGCGAGGGCGGGACGCCGCCGGGCGGGCGCGCACGAGCAGCCGTTCACCGCCGACCAGGTAGCCTTCCCGTGGGGCGTGCTTCGCATGCGAGGCCCCGAAGCGAAGGACAGCGACAGGGGAGGAACCGGCGGTGCACGTCCAGGAATGGCTCGACACGGTGCCCGCGGCCGCCGTCTATGCCCTGGTGGGCCTGGTGATCGGCCTGGAGAGCCTCGGCATCCCGCTGCCGGGGGAGATCGTCCTGATCTCGGCGGCGCTGCTGTCCTCACAGCACTCGGGCATCAACCCGGTCGTGCTCGGCCTGTGCGCCACCGCCGGTGCCGTGATCGGCGACTCCATCGGCTACGCGATCGGCCGCAAGGGCGGCCGCCCGCTGCTGGCCTGGCTCGGCAAGAAGTTCCCGAGGCACTTCAGCGAGGGCCATGTGGCCACCGCGGAGCGGTCCTTCGAGAAGTGGGGCATGTGGGCCGTCTTCTTCGGCCGCTTCGTCGCCCTCCTGCGCATCTTCGCCGGCCCGCTCGCGGGCGTCCTGCACATGCCGTACTGGAAGTTCCTGACGGCCAACCTCCTCGGCGGCATCTGCTGGGCGGGTGGCACCACGGCCGTCATCTACTACGTCGGCATCGTCGCCGAGGACTGGCTGAAGAGGTTCTCGTACCTGGGCCTGGCGGTGGCGGTACTGATCGGCCTGGCCTCCATGCTGGTGATCAAGCGCAAGGCGAAGAAGGCCCAGCAGGAGCGAGAAGCGGAACCCGTGGGCGCCGGCGACTGAGCCCACCGGAAAGGGGCGCGGGGAACTGCGCGGCAGGACCCCACTCACCCCCTCCGCGATCGCGACCTACTCGTGCACCCCGCGATGCGCCTTCGCCAACTCGGCGTACAGCGTGCCGTTGAGGGTGACCCCCTGCCGTTCCTCCTCGGTGAGCTCCCTCTTCACCTTCGCCGGCACCCCGGCCACCAGCGACCCCGGCGGCACGACCATCCCCTGCGGCACCAGAGCCTGAGCGGCAACGAGAGACCCGGCGCCGATCACCGCCCCGTTGAGCACCGTCGCCCCCATCCCGATCAGGCAGTCGTCCTCGACGGTCGCCCCGTGCACCACCGCGTTGTGCCCGACGGACACCCGCTCCCCGACACTGACCGGGAACCCGGGATCGGCGTGCAGCGTCACGTTGTCCTGCAGATTGGCACTCGCCCCCACGGTGATCCTCTCGACGTCACCGCGCACGACGGCCCCGTACCAGACGCTCGCCCCCGCGTGCAGGGTCACGTCACCGATCACGGAGGCCGTGGGCGCGACGAACGCCTCCGGATCGACCTGGGGTTCCTTGCCGCCGATGCCCACGATCAGCGCCTTCTGCGTCATCACCGTCTCCTCCCGTTCGTGGTGTCCCCGCACGGTACGACACACGGTGGGGTGAAGATCACAGCAGCCCGCCGTCTCCGCCCAGGCAACCGATGAGTAACGTGAGCTCGTGCCGAAGCGCAAGAACACGTTCTCATCCTGGCGACGCCGGCTGGTGCAGCGCGCCGTGCACACCTGCTGGTCCTGGGCGCAGCACGCCGGCTCGGTGACGGCCGAGAACCCCGGCCGCTTCCGTTTCGGCTCGATCGGCGAAGCCACCAGACTGGCCTTCCCGCTCGGCACGGTCTTCGGGGAACCCTGGATCCACCTGGGCTCCCACTGCATCATCGGCGAGCAGGTCACCCTCACCGCCGGACTGATGCCGGACCTGGATCTCGGCCCGGACCCGATCCTGCGCATCGGCGACGGGGTGGTCCTCGGCCGCGGCAGCCACGTCATCGCGGACACGACGGTCACCATCGGCAGCGACTGCTACTTCGGCCCGTACGTCTACGTCACCTCCACCAACCACTCCTACGACGACCCGCACGAGCCCATCGGCAAGCAGTGGCCGCGGATGGAGCCGGTCGAGATCGGCCCGGGCTGCTGGATCGGCACCGGCACGGTGATCCTGCCGGGTGCGCGGATCGGCCGGAACGTGGTCGTCGCGGCCGGTGCCGTCGTACGCGGCACCGTGCCCGACCACGCGGTGGTGGCCGGGGCGCCGGCCCGCGTGGTCCGCCGCTGGACGCCAGACGACGGCTGGCAGCCGCCGCTCAGGACCCCCGCTCCGGTGCCGATCCCGGAAGGGACGACGCCGGACCAGCTGCGGGCGCTGGCGGAGCTGGACGAGGACGGGGTGGCACGGCTCGCCGCGCTGGAACCCGAGAGCTGACCCGCGGGGCGCGGGCCGGCACCCGGCTCAGCCGGTCGCCAGCAGCAGGGTGCCCAGCAGAGCCAGTCCCGCTCCGGCTGCCTGCACCGCGCGCAGCCGCTCGCTGAGGAAGCCCCGCGCGGCCAGTGCGGTCACCACCGGGTACAGCGAGGCGAGGACGGCCGCCACGGTGACCGGGCCGTGCTGGGCGGCGATCGCGTAGGTGCCGTTGGCCGCCACGTCGGCGAGCCCGACGAACGCCAGCGCGGGCAGTGAGGCCCAGGGGAAGCCGGCTTCCGGCAGGGCGGTACCACCGCGCCGGACCGAGGCGGCGAGTGCGGCCCCGCCCACGGCGACGTTCGTCAGCCGCTGCACGAACAGCGCGAGGAACAGGCCCGTGACATTGGTCGAGGCCTCCGTGATCAGTGCGAACACCGTGCCGAAGCCCAGCGCCGCGACCAGCGTCAGCAGGACCGCCTGCCGCTGCACGGCCGCGCCGCGCAGCTGCGGGCCGCCCGCGAGGACGACGCCGGTGACGGCGACGGCGATGCCCGCGACCTGGAGCAGGCCCGGGCGCTCGCCGAGCACCAGGCCGACGCCGACCGGGACGGCGACGCTGAGGGTGGCGAGCGGCGAGACGACCCCCATCGGGCCGAGCGCGAGGGCTTTGTAGAAGGAGAGCAGCGCCACAGGTCCGGCCAGGCCGGCCGCGACGGCGAACCACAGCCGGGGCCCGGCCTCGCTCCACCCTCCCGTGGCGAGGACGATCGCGCCCAGCACGGCCGCCGCGATCGCCTGGGAGACGACCACCACCGTCAGCGCGGGGGTACGGCGTGTCAGCAGCCCGCCACCGAAGTCGGCCAGCCCCCACAGGAGACTGGTGGCCAGGGCGAAGAATGCTGTCACGGTGCCTCGCAGTACAGTTCGTTGAACGAGCGGGTGCACCTCACCGTAGTTCAGTCAACTGGACTGCGTCATCCACCATAATGAACATCTCGGATATTGGACGGAATGTGTCGGACCTCGAACTCCTGACCCAGTCCCTGGCGCGCAACGTGAAGCACTGGCGCTCGGTGCGGGGCTTCACCCTCGACGTGCTCGCCGCCCGGGCCGGCGTCAGCCGCGGGATGCTCATCCAGATCGAGCAGGCGCGCACCAACCCGAGCATCGGCACGGTCGTCAAGATCGGTGACGCGCTCGGCGTCAGCGTCACCACGCTCCTCGACTACGAACGGGGCCCCGAGGTCCGTGTCGTCCCCGCCGATCAGGCCGTACGGCTGTGGCACACCGAGGCCGGGAGCTACAACCGGCTCCTCGCCGGCACGGAGGCCCCCGGACCGCTGGAGATGTGGGACTGGCGCCTGATGCCGGGCGAGCGGAGCCCCTCCGACCCGCACCCGGTGGGCACGGTCGAACTGGTCCATGTCACCGCCGGTGAACTGACCCTCACCGTGGACGGCGTCAGGCACCTCGTCCCGACCGGCGCGAGCGCCACGTTCGAGGCCAGTACCTCGCACACGTACGCCAACGAGGGCGACGAGCCCATGGAGATGGTGATGGCCGTATCGGTACCCCCCGTGCGCTGAACCGCTCCGGAGCGGACTGTTAGCGTGCGGCCATGCGCGCACCCATCGGAGACTTCGACACCGCCGTCCCCGCCCCGGACTGCCTGGACGAGCTGACCGCCCCCGTCGCCGACGCCGTACGCCGCTGGCAGGGCGCCGTCCCCGCCGACCGGATCGTCTACGTCGACACCGACCCGCGCTGGGCCGACACCGCCGTCTTCGTCGAGCACTACGGCCGCGATCTGCTGGAGCGGTCGGCGAACTGCGTGGTGGTCGCGGGCAAGCGGGGCGGTGAGACCACCCTTGCCGCGTGCGTGGTGCTCTCCACCACCCGGGTCGACGTCAACGGCGTAGTCCGCCGCCAACTCGGTTCCCGCAAGGCCTCGTTCGCCTCGATGGAGACGGCGACCGGGGAGACCGGCATGGAGTACGGCGGCATCACCCCGGTCGGACTGCCCACCGGCTGGCCGGTGCTGGTGGACTCGGCCGTCATCGACCTGCCCTACGTCCTGGTCGGCAGCGGCCGCCGACGCGGCAAGCTGCTGGTGCCCGGCAAGGCCCTCGCCGAACTGCCCGGCGCGGTGGTACTGGAGGGACTCGGCGTCGCCTGAGCCGCCGTCCGCCCGTCAGGCCGCCATATGGTGGGCCAGCGCCAGATGCGGGTCCTTCTCGCCCGGAGCCGGTGCCGGATCGGCGTGCACCAGGGCGGCCGTCAGCCTCGGCACGGCGTGCAGCAGAGCGTGTTCGGCCTCGACGGCGATCGCGTGCGCCTGCCGTACCGTCGCCTCGCCGTCCACCACCACCGCGACTTCGGCCCGCAGCCGGTGCCCGATCCAGCGCAGCCGCAGCTCGCCCACCTCCCGCACACCCGGCACGTCCCGCACCGCCCGCTCGGCCCGGTCCACCAGCGCCGGGTCGACGGCGTCCAGCACCCGCCGGAACACCTCCCGCGCCGCGTCCCGCAACACCAGTACGATCGCGGCCGTGATCGCCAGCCCCACGATCGGATCGGCCGTCTGCAGGCCCAGGGCCGAGCCCGCGGCGCCCACCAGCACGGCCAGCGAGGCGAATCCGTCGGTACGGGCGTGCAGCCCGTCGGCGACCAGCGCGGCCGAGCCGATCTCCCGGCCCACCCGGATCCGGTACCGGGCCACCCACTCGTTCCCGGCGAACCCCACCACCGCGGCCACCGCGACGGCCGGCAGGTGCTCGACCGGGCGCGGGTCGAGCAGCCGCCCGACGGCCGCCCACGCGGCGAAGGCCGCCGAGGCGGCGATGGTCAGCACGATGACGAGCCCCGCGAGATCCTCGGCACGCCCGTAGCCGTAGGTGAACCGGCGGGTCGCCGCCCGCCGCCCCAGCACGAAGGCGATGCCGAGGGGGACGGCGGTCAGCGCGTCGGCCGCGTTGTGCACCGTGTCCCCGAGCAGCGCCACCGACCCGGACACGGCCACCACGACCGCCTGCGCCAGCGCGGTCCCCCCGAGCACGGCCAGCGACACCCACAACGCCCGCATCCCGCGCGCCGACGACTCCAGCGCCGGGTCCAGCTTGTCCGCGGTCTCGTGGGAGTGCGGGGTGAGGAGGTGGGCGAGACGATGACGCAGGCCCGGGGAAGCGGCGTGCGTGTGCTCGTGCGGCCCGCGCCCGTGGTCGTGCGGGTGCCCGGCGTGGTCGTGCCCGTGTGCGTGTCCGCCGTCACCGTGCGCGTGCCCCGCGTGGTCGTACCCGCGCGTATGCCCGCGGTCGTGCGGGTGCCGGTGCCCCCCGTCGCCGTGCGGATGTCCGCCTGTCCCGTGCTGCTGGGGGTGCCGGTCGCTCACGTCGATCCCCTTCCGGTGTGCGGGAGTGGACGCACGGCGTCCATGGAGCCATTATGTGCGTATGAGCGCACGCATGCACCTATCAGCTGCGCATCATGCGCACCCGCGCAGCCCGGGCGAGGAGCAGTTCGCGCTCGCCGCCGAACTCCTGTCCCTGCTCGGGGACCGCACCCGCCTCGCCCTGCTGCACGCCCTGACGGCAGGGGAGGCCGACGTCACCACGCTCACCGAGGCATGCGGCGCCGCCCGCCCGGCCGTCAGCCAGCACCTGGCCCGGCTGCGGCTGGCCGGCCTGGTGGACACCCGCAAGGAGGGCCGCCGGGTGATCTACTCACTCCGGCACGGACACCTGCGCCGCCTGGTCGAGGAGGCACTGAGGACGGCGGACCACCGCCTCGCCGAGCGGACCGGAGAAGAG
Source organism: Streptomyces sp. NPDC048521 (assembly GCF_043199855.1). Taxonomy (NCBI): domain Bacteria; kingdom Bacillati; phylum Actinomycetota; class Actinomycetes; order Kitasatosporales; family Streptomycetaceae; genus Streptomyces; species Streptomyces sp. NPDC048521. Next base: position 828,583 of record NZ_JBICWR010000001.1, on the reverse strand, counting down.
GGGCGGGCCACCGGGGCCGGGCGCTGAGCCGCTCCGGCAGGGCCGGTGTCCCCTTCGTGCCGGTCCGCTCAGAACGCGTCGGCCGTTCCGAGGTACTGCTCGGCGAAGGCCGCCGCCGCGGCCGGTGAGGTGAACAGCCGGCGGAGCCTGGCCAGCGTGGTCCCGGACCGGTACGGGTCGTCGTAGGAAGTGCCGTGGTAGATCTCGGACAGCCACTCCGAGAACTCCTCGTAGTCCCACACGCGCCGCAGGCACGCCTCCGAGTAGCCGTCCAGGCCCGTGGAGTCGCCCTTGGTCAGGTGCGCGACCAGGCCGTCGCCGAGCAGGAACGCGTCGTTCAGGGCCAGGTTCATGCCCTTGGCGGCGATCGGCGCGACGAGGTGTGCGGCGTCGCCGGCCAGGAAGAGACGGCCGAACACCATCGGTTCGACGACGTAGTTGTGCATGTCCAGCACCCGCTTCTCGACCAGCCGTCCCTCCGTCAGCGGTGGGCGGTCCGCCGCGCGCAGGCGCCGCTGCAGCTCTTTCCAGACACGTTCGTGCGACCAGTCGTCCGGGTCGTCGCCGGGCGGGCACTGGAGGTAGTAGCGGGTCAACTCGGGACTGCGCGCCATGTGTCCGGCGAACCCCGCGGGGTGCATGCCGAACAGCACGCAGTCGGAGGACGGCGGCGCCTCGGCGAGCAGCGCCAGCCAGCCGATGCCGTAGTCGTGGCGCGATATCCGCGCCCGCTCGGGCAGCGCGGCCCGGCTCGCCCCGCGGGCCCCGTCGCAGCCGGCGACGAAGTCGCAGTGCACCAGCAGCCGTTCGCCGCTGTCCGGGTCGGTGTACGACACGGAGGGCCGGTCCGAGTCCAGGTCGTGCAGGGCCACGTCCCGCACGCCGAAGCGGATCTCGCCCCCGCGCACGTCGGCGTACTCGCGCACGAGATCGGACACGAGCAGCGGCTGCGGGTAGACCCAGTGGTGACGCCCCGTCATTTCCGTGTAGGAGAAGCGGTACCCCTGGCCGTCGAAGCGGAACTCGCACTCGGCGTGCCGCTCCGCACGCTCCAGCAGGGAGCCGGCCAGGCCGCGTCGTTCCAGGCCGCGTACGGCCCATTCCTCGATGACCCCGGCGCGCGGCCGCCGTTCGATGAACTCTCTGCTCTCGGCCTCCAGGACCAGGCAGTCGACACCGGCGGACCGCAGGATGTTGCCGACGGTCAGGCCGGCCGGTCCGGCGCCCACGACGACGACCGGAAAGCGGCGGGGGGCGGGGGAGCCGGAGTGGGGGGAAGGGGAAGGAGACGTCACGCGAGCATTATGACGGTGTCCTGTCAGACCATGACGACCGCTCCGTGCATGAGGAGACCGTTCGCAGCGGGTGGAGGGTTCCGAGCGGGATGACGGTGTCCCATCGGCCGGGCCGACGGGACACCGTGCGGGGCGCGGGCGGGGTCAGTGCGCGGGCGCGTCCGTGACCACGACCTCCTCGATGCTGCGCTCGATCGCCTCGGGCGGGGAGGCGGTGGCCTTGGCCCAGTAGTAGATGACCAGGGAGAAGGCCGCGACGACCAGGATGTCCCACCACAGCGGGATGCTGCCCCGGCCGCCGAAGCCGCCCAGCCAGGAGATCAGGCCCAGGCCCACCAGGTAACCGGGCAGCCACTGCGCGGCCCTGAAGTCCAGCCGGGGCGCGTCGGGCAGCCGCTTGGCGGTGGCGTACCAGGCGTACGAGCCCAGCAACACGTAACCGAGCAGGATCGCGAAGCCCAGCCGCCACAGGGTGTCCCAGCCGGCCCAGTAGATGATGAGGTTGGCGACCACGAACGACAGCGGCGAGATGATCGTGCCGCCGGGCAGCCGGTAGGGACGCTCGTGGTGCGGAAGACGGTCGGCGAAGACGCCGTAGGCCAGCGGCGCGCCCGCGTACATCAGCACGCTCGCCGAGGTGATGAAGCCGACCAGCTCCTGCCAGCTCGGGAACGGCAGGAAGCAGACCACGCCGGTGACGAACGACATGAGGAGACCGAACCAGGGAACGCCGCGCCTGTCGGTCTTGGCGAAGGCCTTCGGGGCGTAGCCGTTCTTGGCCAGGCCGAAGGAGACCCGGGAGGTGGCGGTGGTGTAGATCAGGCCGGTGCCGCCGGGCGAGATGATCGCGTCGACGTAGAGCACCCAGCCCAGCCAGCCCAGGCCGACCAGGGTCGCCAGGCCCGCCCACGGACCGCTGATGCCGGGGAAGTCCAGCTTGGCCCAGCCGTGCGCGAACGAGGCGTGCGGCAGCGCGGCGATGAACACGACCTGCAGGAGGATGTAGATCACGGCGCCGATCGCCACGGAGCCGAGGGTCGCCCGCGGCAGGTCACGCTTGGGGTTGCGGCTCTCGCCCGCCAGCTGGATCGCCTGCTCGAAGCCGAGCAGCGCGAAGATGATGCCGCTGGAGCTGATGGCGCCGAGGACGCCCTTGGCGCCGAACGGCGCGAATCCCTCCGAGGTGAAGTTGCTCGCGTGGAAGTTGCCCACGGCGATGACGAAGATCGCCCCGAGCGGGACGGCGATCTTCCACCAGGTGGCGGCACTGTTGGTGTGGGCCAGGGCCCGTACGCCGAAGAAGTTGACGCCGACGAAGACCGCCATCAGAGCGACGGCCGTGACGAAACCGCTGGTCGTCAGCGTTCCGTCGACGTGCTGCAGACCCTGGGCCCACTTCCAGTGACCGGCGTAGCCGATCATGGCCTCGACCTCGATCGGGGCCACGGTCGCCGCCTGCAGCCAGGCGAACCAGCCGAAGGACATGCCGGCCAGGCCGCCGAACGCGTAGTGCGGGTAGCGGGCCGTGCCGCCCGCCACCGGGAACATGCCGCCGAGTTCGGCGTGCACGAGCGCCAGCAGCACGATCGCGACCGCGCCGATCACCCAGGAGACGAGCGCCGCGGGGCCGGCCACGACGACCGCTTTCTCGGCGCCGTACAGCCAGCCGGAGCCGATGATGGAGCCCACGGAGGCCCACATCAGACCGATCAGTCCGACGTCCCGGCGCAGACCGCCGGACTCCGTCCTGGCCTGTGGCAAGGCATGGTCGACTTTCGCCATGTCGAGTGGCCTCTCAGTTCATGAATGCAGAGCGAGGAACAAGGACGCCACAGGCTAGGAAGGCTTTCCGCGCCGACAGAAGACTGTTTCCTAAATCTTGACCCGGGATCTTACTTTTCTTGGGTACAGCCTTCGCACAGGTCAGAGGTCCAGTCGGAATGTCAATATTCAGCGCAGAATTGTGAGAAGAAGGTGAGACAGGCTAGTGCAGGCGGGGAATTTCGATGGCCGGGCAGCGGTCCATGACCATCTCAAGACCGGCCGCCCGGCTCCGCACGTAGGCGGCCTCGTCGACGACACCCAGCTGGAACCACACGGCCCGCGCGCCCTTCGCCACGGCGTCGTCGGCCACCGCGCCCGCCAGCGAGCTGTTGACGAAGACGTCCACCACATCCACGTCGAAGGGGATGTCCGCGAGGGAGGCGTAGCCCGGCTCGCCGTGCACCGTCTCGGCCTTGGGGTGCACCGGCACGATCCGCTTGCCGAAGCGCTGCAGCACCTGCGCCACCCCGTAGGCGGCCCGGTCCCGGTTGGCGGACAGGCCGACCACGGCCCAGGTGTCACCCAGCTCGGTCAGAATCCTGCGGATGGTCGCTTCGTCGCCGTACACGGCCGCCTCCTCGGGCTGCGGGGGATGTCGGATGGTCACCGGTTCGGGCAACAGCACCCCGGGGGCGCTGATTCCCGCGCCCGTACCCCGCCACGGTGTCGCGAATCGGTGCAAGGTGCCTGCGCGGCGCCGTCCGTCCGCCTACGCTCGCCCCGTGCTGCGTATCCTCGACGCCCGAACCGGTGAGCCCGTCTCCGCCGCGCCCGCCCGCCGCGGCCTGACCCGCATCGAGGCCTACGCCTCCGGCCTCGACCCGACGGCCCTGCGGGTGCTGCTCACCGCCGACCTGCTCGTCCGCGCCCTGGAACTGGGCGGCACCCCGGTCTGGACGATCCTCACCGCACCCCACCGGCAGGCCGAACTCCGCGCCGCCGCCACCACCCTGGCCATCCGCCCCTTCGAGGACGGCCGCGACCTCGCGTCCGGGCTGGGGGAGGCACAGGTGATCCACGTGCGCGAAGCGGGGGCCGACAACGTCCCCGGCGACGGAACGGTGGCGGCCGTCGGGCCGGTGACATGGGCGGGCCCGGACCCCTCGCTCCACACCCTGCTCGCCGACCCCACCGCCCTGCGCCTCGCCCTCCTCCGCGTCCCCCGCGCCGAACCCGCCCGGCTGGACACCGCGGCACTGGACCGGGCGGCACAAGCGCTCGCCCACTGGCGCCGTGCCGTGGCCGGATGGGCACGGCAACCCTCGCGGCCGGTGCCCGACGAGGTGCGGGCGCGGCTGCGGGCCGCCTGGGAGGACGATCTCGACCTGCCCGGAGTCCTGGAGGTGCTGCGGGACGTGGAGAACGCCCCGGACCTGCCCGACGGCGCCCGCTTCGAGACGTACGTCTACGCCGACCGGCTGCTCGCTCTCGACCTGCCCCGCGACGTGGGGACCCTCGCGTGATCGAGCGGGCGGGCGCCGGCCCGCTGCGCCGCCTGGTGGTGCTGCGGCACGCCAAGTCCGCCTGGCCCGAGGGGGTCGAGGACCACCTCAGGCCGCTCGCACCGCGCGGCCTCAGGGACGCCCCGGCCGCCGGCCGCGCCCTCGCGGAGGCCGGTGGCCTGCCCGACCTCGCTCTGTGCTCCACCGCGGTACGCGCCCGCCGCACCTGGGACCTGGCCTCCGCCCAGTGGGGCACCCCGCCGCCGGTCCGCTACGACCGGCGGCTGTACGCGGCCGGCGTACCGGAGCTGCTGGAGGTCGTGCGGGAGGTGCCGCGCGCGGTGGAGACGCTGCTGCTGGTGGGACACAACCCGGGACTCGAGGAACTGGTCCTGGAACTGGCCGGGGACGGTCTGGACGACACGCTGGACCGGGTGCGGGTGAAGTTCCCGACGTCCGCGATCGCCGTACTGGCCTGGCGCGGCACCGGCTGGCCGGCCCTCGCCCCGGGTACGGCCCTGCTGACGTCGTTCACCACGCCGCGCGGCAAGAAGGGCCACGGCGGCAAGGGTCACGGCAAGAAGGGCCACGGCGGCAAGGGCCACGGCAAGAAGGGCCACGGCGGCAAGGACAAGGAGTAGCCCGGCTCACCCTGTGTGCACCCTCGGCATAGGCTGACCGGATGCAGGACGAGTACCGCACAGTCGCCCGCACGGGCGTGCACGAGACCGAGATCAACCGCTCCCGCTTCCTGTGCGCCCTCGCCCCGGCCGCCGGCGAGCAGGAGGCGCAGCAGTTCATCGCCTCCGTCCGCAAGGAGCACGCCGACGCCACGCACAACTGCTGGGCGTACGTCATCGGCGCCGACGCCTCCGTGCAGAAGGCCGGCGACGACGGCGAACCGAGCGGCACCGCCGGCCTCCCCATGCTCCAGATGCTGCTGCGCCGCGACATGCGGTACGTCGTCACCGTCGTCACCCGCTACTACGGCGGCGTCAAGCTGGGCGCCGGCGGTCTCATCCGCGCCTACGGAGGAGCCGTCGGCGAGGCCCTGGACACGCTCGGCACGATCACCCGGCGCCGCTTCCGGCTGGCCACCGTGACCGTCGACCACCAGCGCGCGGGCAAGGTCCAGAACGACCTGCGCGCCACCGGACGCGAGGTCAGGGACGTCCGCTACGGCGAGGCCGTCACCATCGAGATCGGCCTGCCGGACGCCGACGTCGACGTCTTCCGCGCCTGGCTCGCCGATGTGACGGCGGGCACGGCGGTGTTCGAACTGGGCGGCGAAGCCTACGGAGACGCCTGACGATTGTGGTGAATCGGGCATAACAGGCGCATGGTGCGCGGGTCGTGACGGGCTGATACGGGAGTAACCGCCCGTGATGTCAGACCCGGCCGTTAGGCTCGGGGATCATGAGATTCCTGCACACGTCCGACTGGCATCTCGGCCGGGCCTTCCACCGGGTGAACATGCTCGGGGCCCAGGCCGAGTTCATCGGTCACCTCGTCACCACCGTGCGTGAGCGCGAGGTCGACGCGGTGGTCGTGTCGGGGGACGTGTACGACCGCGCGGTGCCGCCGCTCGCCGCCGTCGAGCTGTTCGACGACGCCCTGCACCGCCTCGCGGACCTCGGCGTGCCCACGGTGATGATCTCCGGCAACCACGACTCGGCCCGCCGCCTCGGCGTCGGCGCCGGACTCATCGACCGCGCGGGTATCCACCTGCGCACCGAACCGTCCGCCGTCGGCACCCCGGTGATCCTCGCCGACGCCCACGGCGACGTCGCCTTCTACGGGCTGCCCTACCTCGAACCCGCCCTCGTGAAGGACGAGTTCGCGGTGGACCGGGCCGGCCACGAGGCAGTGCTCGGCGCCGCCATGGACCGCGTCCGCGCCGACCTCGCCACACGCGCGTCGGGCACCCGGTCCGTCGTCCTCGCCCACGCCTTCGTCACCGGCGGCCAGGCCAGCGACAGCGAGCGGGACATCACCGTCGGGGGAGTGGCCGCCGTCCCGGCCGGTGTCTTCGACGGCGTCGACTACGCGGCACTCGGGCATCTGCACGGCTGCCAGACGATCACCGAGCGCGTGCGCTACTCCGGCTCCCCGCTCGCCTACTCCTTCTCCGAGGCCGGTCACCGCAAGAGCATGTGGCTGATCGACCTGGCCGCCGACGGCTCGGTCACCGGCGAGCGCGTCGACTGCCCCGTGCCCCGCCCGCTCGCCCGCCTCCGCGGCACGCTGGACACCCTCCTCGCCGACCCGGAGCTGGCCCGGCACGAGGACGCCTGGGTCGAGGTCACCCTCACCGACGCGGTCCGCCCGGCCGACCCGATGGCCCGGCTCACCGAGCGCTTCCCGCACACCCTCAGCCTGGTCTTCGCCCCCGACCGGGCCCCGGACGACCCCCAGGTGTCGTACGCCCGCCGGCTCGCGGGCCGCACCGACCAGCAGATCGCCCAGGACTTCGTCGCCCATGTGCGCGGTGCCGGACCGGACGACCGGGAAGCGGCCGTGCTGCGCGACGCCTTCGACACGGTGCGCGCCGACGACGCCGTACGGGAGGTGGCCCGGTGAGGCTGCACCGGCTGGACGTCACCGCCTTCGGGCCCTTCGGCGGCTCCCAGAGCGTCGACTTCGACGCGCTGTCCGCCGCCGGGCTCTTCCTGCTGCACGGCCCGACCGGAGCGGGCAAGACGTCCGTCCTGGACGCCGTCTGCTACGCCCTCTACGGCACCGTCCCCGGCGCCCGGCAGAGCGGCCAGGGCATGTCCCTACGCAGCGACCACGCCGAGCCGCGCACCCGCACCGAGGTCCGGCTCGAGCTGACCGTCGCCGGACGCCGGCTGGAGGTCACCCGGCAGCCGCCCTGGGAGCGGCCCAAGCTGCGCGGCAAGGGCACCACCGTCGACAAGGCCCAGACCTGGCTGCGCGAGTACGACAGCACGGCCGGCGTCTGGAAGGACCGCAGCCGCTCCCACCAGGAGATCGGCGAGGAGATCACCCAGCTGCTCGGTATGAGCCGCGAACAGTTCTGCCAGGTCGTCCTGCTGCCCCAGGGCGACTTCGCCCGCTTCCTGCGGGCCGACGCCGAGGCCCGGGGCCGCCTGCTCGGCCGCCTCTTCGGCACCCAGCGGTTCGCCGACGTCGAGAAGCGCCTCGCCGAACGCCGACGCGCCACCGAGGCACGCGTGCGGGAAGGGGACGCGGCGCTGCTCGCCGACGCCCACCGCATGCAGCAGGAGGCCGGGGACGCCATGGAGCTGCCCGAGCTGGCCCCCGGCGACCCCGGCCTCGCCGAGGCCGTCCTCGCCGCCGCCGCCGTCGCCCGCAGCACCGCACGGGAACGCCTCACCGTCGCCCACTGCCGCCTCGGCGCCGCCGAGTCCACCCACGCCGCGGCGCAGCGCGCCCTGGAGGACATACGCGAACTCGCCCGGCTGCAGAGGAGGTTCGCCGACGCACGGCAACGCGCCGAGCGCCTCCAGGAGCGGGCCGGCGCCCACCGCGAGGCGCAGGAACGCATGGAACGGGGCCGGAAGGCGGAGGCCGTCGCGCCCGCGCTGGAACTGCGGGAGGCCGCCGAGGCGGAGCACCGAAGGGCCGCCCAGGCAGAGTCACGCGCGTGTGCGCTGCTGCCCGACTCCTACGCCGGCGCCGGTGCGAGCGGACTCGCCTCCGCCGCCCGCCGGGCCGCCGAGGAACTGGGCGGCCTGGACGCCGCCCGGCGAGCCGAGCGGCGGCTCGCCGACCTGGTCGAGGAGCGGGCCGCGCTCGACCGGCAGGAGCGCGCCGACGAGGACGTCCTGCGCGAGGCCGACGCCTGGCTCGCCGACTGGGACACCACGCGCGCGGCGCTGCAGGCCCGCATCGACTCCGCCCAGGAGGCCGCCACCCTCGCCGAACAGCTCGCCGTCCAGCGGGAACCGATGCGGCGGCGCCTCACCGCGGCCCGCACCCGGGACGAGCTGGCCACCGGCCTGGCGGAGGCACAGCGCCACGCACGCGCCTCCGAGCTGCGCGCCCTCGACGCGCGCGCCCACTGGCTCGACCTCAAGGAACAGCGCCTGAACGGCATCGCCGCCGAACTGGCCGCCCACCTCACCGACGGCGAACCCTGCGCCGTCTGCGGAGCCACCGAACACCCCGCACCCGCCCGCAAGGTCGCCGGGCACGTCGACCGCGAGACGGAGGACCGCGCCCTCGCCGCCTACCAGCGCGCCGAGGAGCAGCACACCGAGGACGAGCGGCGCCTCGGCGTCGTCCGCGAGGCCCTGGCCGCCGCCACCGCAGAGGCCGGCGACACGCCCACCGCCCGGCTCGCCGCCGAGGCCGACGAACTCGAGCAGCAGTACGCCCGCGCCCGCCGCGCCGCCTCCGCCCTGCACGCCGCCCACGAGGAGCTGCGGCGCGCCGAGCACGAGCGCGAGCAGCGCCTCGCCGACCGCCAGCAGGCCGCCGTACGCGCCGCCTCCCGGCTCACCCGGCGCGAGAGCCTGGAGCGTGAACGGTCCCTGCTGGAGGAGGAGTTGACCCAGGCGCGCGGCACGGCCGACAGCGTGGCCGCGCGGGCCGCGCAGCTGGAGCGGCGGGCGACGCTGCTCAGCCGGGCCGCGGACGCCGTGCGCGCCGCCGAGGACACCGCCCAGCGTCTGAAGGACGCCGATGCCCGCCTCGCCGACGCCGCCTACCGGGCCGGCTTCGACACCCCCCAGGCCGCGGCCGCCGCCCTGCTGGACGCCGCCACCCACCGCGAACTGCAACACCGCCTGGACGCCTGGCAGGCGGAAGAGGCCGCCGTACGCGCCGTGCTCGCCGAGGCCGACACCGCCGCGGCCGCCCAGCAGCCGCCCGCCGACCCGGCCACGGCCGAACGGACAGCGGCCATGGCGGAACGCGGACTACGGGACGCCGCCTCCGCGCGGGACGCCGCCGCCCGCTGCTGCGCCGAGCTGGACCGCCTCTCCGCACGCGCCACCGAAGCCGTACGACGCCTCGCACCGCTGCGCGACGACCACGACAGGGTGGCCCGGCTCGCCGCCCTCACCGCCGGCACCTCCGCCGACAACGACCGCAAGATGCGCCTGGAGTCGTACGTGCTCGCGGCCCGCCTGGAGCAGGTGGCGGCCGCCGCGACCGTCCGCCTGCAGCGCATGTCGTCCGGCCGCTACACCCTCGTCCACTCCGACGACCGCACCGGACGCGGCCGCAGCGGCCTCGGTCTGCACGTGGTCGACGCCTGGACGGGCCGGGAACGGGACACCGCCACGCTGTCCGGCGGCGAGACCTTCTTCGCCTCCCTCGCCCTCGCCCTCGGCCTCGCCGACGTCGTCACCGACGAGGCGGGCGGCGTCCGGCTGGACACCCTCTTCATCGACGAGGGCTTCGGCAGCCTCGACGACCAGACCCTGGACGAGGTCCTGGACGTCCTCGACTCGCTGCGCGAACGCGACCGCAGCGTCGGCATCGTCAGCCACGTCCCCGACCTGCGGCGCCGGATCCACGCCCAGCTGGAGGTGGTGAAGGGGAGAGCAGGGTCGGTGTTGCGGCAGCGGGGGGTCTGACGGCGATCAGACACTGCGGGGGCCGGGAGTGCATCGCGGGCAGTCGATAAGAGGGAAAACCCTTTCGGCGTTGTCAGTGGCCTCTGTTAGCTTCGTCCGGCTCGTGTGATCCACGGGTAAACGCTCACAGGGGAGGGGCAGTTGTCCGGTTTCAGAAAGACGGGCAGATACAGACGGATGGTGGTGGGGAGCTGCGCGGCGGCGCTGCTGGCCACGGCTGCCGGTACGGCGTACGCAGTGGACAACCTGCCGCCCGAGCAGCCGCTGGTCCAGGACCTCCAGTCGCAGGGCAAGGCCTGCGCCACGGGCGACGACACGCCGTACGTCTCGCAGCCGCCCAGGCTCAGCGCCGTGCTGTACGACCCGGAGGAGGACAACCAGCCCTCCGAATTCAGCCCGGTCAAGGGCGAGTTCGAAGCCTGGTGGACGGACGCGGCAGGAGTGGAGCAGCGCCGTACCTACACCACCGTCACCTTGTCGTCGGGCTCGCGCCACTACTGGACGATGCCGGACGACATCCCGGCGAACACGGTTGTCTCCTGGCACGTCCGCGCGAACGACGGCACGGCGACCTCCGCATGGAGCGACGAAGGTGACGGCTCGGTGTGCTCGTTCGTGTACGACGACGCGAACCCCGAGAAGGCGACGATCAGTTCCCCCGAATACCCCACCCCCGAGGAGGTTTTCTGGGTGGACGGGGTGGGCGTCTACGGCCACTTCACCATGGACTCGCCCTCCGACGACGTCGTGTCGTACACGTACTACTTCCTGGACGGCCCGTCTGGGACCGTGTCCGCCGAGCGGCCGGGCGCAGCTGTGACCATTCCGTACCTGCCCCTCACGTCAGGGCCCAAGGAACTGACGGTCCACGCGATCGACCGGTCGGGCCGAAGCAGTGGGGAGTCGCTGTACCACTTCAACGTGAAGTCAGGACGCGTCCCTGTCGCCCGCTGGAAGCTGGACGACCCGGCGGGCTCCCGCTCGGCAGCCGCCGAGCCGGGCACCGCCGCCCGTGCCGGCACCGGCGTGACCTTCGGTGGCCCGGCGCCCTCGGGCACCGGAACCACCACCACGGTCAGCCTTGACGGCAGCGGCCACGGCTTCCTCACCCCGGACGCGGCAGCCACCGACATCAGCAAGACCTTCGCCGTCAGCGCCTGGGCGCGGCCCGCCGAGACCGGCCGGACCATGACCGTCGCCAGCCAGGACGCGGACGGCGAGCCCGGTTTCACCCTCGGGCTGCGCAGCCAGGACGGGGACTCCGTCTGGTCGTTCGCGACCGGGGGCGCGCGGGTGTCCGGTGGCGCGCCCGAGACCGGCGAGTGGGCCCATCTGCTGGGGCTGTACGACGCCGAGACAGGTCGCGCGCAGTTGTACGTCAACGGCCATGAGGTCGGCACCGCGGCACAGGCGACTCCAGCCGACGAGACGGCCGGCGCGTTCCAGATCGGACGCGCACGTGGGGCCAGCGGCTACCGTGACCGGTGGCACGGTGACATCGGTGACGTACGGGTACACGACCGGGTGGTGGCGCCGGGAGAGGTGGCCGAACTGGCACTGCGCAAGCCGAAATCACTCGGCCACTGGTCGCTGGAGAACGCGGCGGACGGCGCGAGCCCCGAGCAGTCGGGCGGCGCGCCCCTGCGGCTCGGCACGGGCGCTTCGATCTACCGAGGCTCCGACAGTTCCTGCCTCCCGGAGATCGACCCCGACTGCACCTATGTGCCGCCGCCCCTCGTCGGCGACGGACATCTGCGTCTGGACGGCGAGACTGGATACGCCGCCGCCGACGGCCCCGTGGTGGACACCGGGGACAGTTTCACCATCGGCGTCGTCGTACGCCTCGCGGACGCCGAGCCGGCGCACCCGATGAGCGTGCTCTCGCAGGCCGGCGAGCACACCGACGCGTTCAAGGTGCGCTACGTGCCGTCCACGCACACCTGGCAACTGGTGATGCCGGAGAAGGACGAGGCCGGAGCCCCCGAGAAGGTGGTGTCCCAGATCGAGGGCGCGGACGGCGGCCAGGGTCAGGGCCATCGTCTCGCCGTGGTCTACGACGACGGGACCGACACCATCAAGCTCTACCTCGACGGCTACACGAACGCCGAGGCGACCGCGAGCCTGCCCGACGGCTGGCACAGCACCGGTGCGCTCCAGATCGGCCGGGCCACGGCCGGTGACGGCTGGGGCGAGTACCTCCACGGCGACGTGGACGAGGTGCAGGCCTACTCCGGTGCGCTGAGGGACGATGACGTGCTCGGCCTGGGCTGGGGTACGGAACCCTGCCTGTGCTGACCCGTCCGTGCTGAGTCCGCAGGTCTTGACTCCCGACGGCCCGCCGCGACCCAGGTTCCGGCGGGGCGTCAGGACGGACCACAGGGCCTAGCGGCCCAGCGGCCGCCGGGGCAGGGGGGACGAGTAGACCACGCTGGTGGTCACCGAGCCCAGTGCGCCGATCTTTCCCGAGACCTCTTCCAGATGGGACATGGAACGCGCGGCGACCTTGATGACGAAGCAGTCGTCGCCGGTGACGTGGTGCGCCTCCAGGATCTCGGGGGTCGCCGCGACCAGGTCGTGGAAGGGCTTGTAGTTGCCGTTCGGGTACCTGAGGCGCACGAACGCAAGGATCGACAGGCCGAGCCGCTCGGGGTCGACGACCGCCGCGTACCCCTGGATCACGCCCGCCTCCTCCAGCCTGCGGACCCGTTCGGTGACGGCGCTCGGCGACATGGAGACCTCGCGGGCCAGCTCGGCGTAGCTGGCCCGCCCCGCGCGCTGGAGGACCTCGAGGATGCGCCAGTCGGTGGCGTCCGGGGAATACACGGTCATCCCGGATGGATAGCAGGGGAATCCCCGGCCGGGCAAGGGCAACCCAGTGGATCCCCACTTCAGTGAGCGGGCCGCGGCCCATAGATTTCCCGTCATGATCACCACGACTTCCGAGAACCCGGTCCTGCGCGTCGCCCCCGCCGCTCCCGCCGAGGCCGCCGCCTACTTCCGGGCGAGCCTGGCCTTCCACGCCGACGTCTCCGACGTGGCCGCCGCCCTCGCGGCCGGCGGTGACCCCGGGTTCGTCGTCATCGACACCCGTTCCACCGAATCCTGGGACCAGGGCCACGTCCCCGGCGCGGTCCACCTGCCGACCGCGCTCGTCCCCGAGCAGGCCGCACAACTCCTCGACACCTCCGTACCCGTGGTGACCTACTGCTGGGGCCCCGGCTGCAACGGCGCCACCCGCGCCGCCCTCGCCCTCGCCGAACTCGGCTACCAGGTCAAGGAGATGCTCGGCGGCTTCGAGTACTGGGCCCGCGAGGGCTTCGCCTACGAGACCTGGCGGGGCCCGGCACGCCGGGACGCCGACCCGCTGACGGCACCCGTGGAAGGCGAGTGCGGCTGCTGACACCCGCCCGTGTAGGTTCTCTGCCCATGGCTCGATACACGGACCCAGGTGTGCTGGAGTGGGTGGAGTCGGGCGGCGGCCCGCTGATAGCCCTTCCGGAGACGGTCCTGCCGTTCTGGGCGGGCGCCGACACCGAGGAACTCGACACGGACTACGACCGGGCGTGCGAGGTGGCCGGATATGCCGGCCTCCTGCCGGTCGGCGACAGCGCGGCCCTCGTCCTCGGGGACGAACCGGCCGCCACCTCCTACCTGCCCGAGCACGGCACCTTCGTGCGCTGGTCCGCCGCGGACTCCGAGGACGAACTCCTCGCCGCCGTCCCCGACGCGCTCGAGGAGGCCGAGTGGGGGGACGAGATGCGCTGGACCGTGCCCGGCCCGGTCGTCCTCTTCGACTCCGCCCGGCAGGGCGGCGACATCGCCCTCGCCGACCACCTCCGCGTCCCGCTCGAGCCGGGTCCTTACGCGGTGCGCGCCGCATGGGCCACACCGCGACCCGAGACCTGGATCGGCCTGGTACAGCTCAGGCGGCTCGCGCACTGACGCGGCGCGCACCACCCCGGCCGGCGCTCAACGCAGTCCGTCGAAGGCGATGTCCAGGTGCCGCGGGCCGCGCAGCACGGCGTTCTGCCGGTAGGGCGGAGGGTCCTCGACCAGGCGGGGGCTCTCCAAGCGCCGGGCCAGCTCGGACAGCGCGATCTGGGTCTCCAGCCGGGCCAGCGGAGCGCCGAAGCAGCTGTGGATGCCGCTGCCGAAGCCGAGGTGCTGGAGGTCCCCGCGGTCCGGGTCGAAGCGCTCGGGGTCCTTGAACCGCTCGGGGTCGCGGTTGCCCGCGGCCAGGACGAGCCAGATGCGCGAGCCCTTGGGGATGGTGACCCCGCGCACCTCGATGTCGGCGATGCAGGTCCGCTGCGGCACGAGCTGCACCGGCGGTTCGTACCGCAGCAGCTCCTCCACGATCCTGACCGACAGGCCCGGGTCCTCCCGCAGCCGCTGCAGGATCTCCGGGTGGCGCAACAGGGTCAGCATGCCGTTGGTGATCAGGTTCACCGTCGTCTCGTGACCGGCGATCAGCAGCAGCACCGCGGTGCTGAGCACCTCCATCATCGTCATGGAACCGTCCGGGCCCCGGCTGTGGACCAGGTCGGACAGCAGGTCGTCCCGCGGTTCCTTGGTGCGCTGCTCGACCAGCCCGGCCAGGTACATGCCGAGCTGCATACGGGCTTCCCGCGCGGTCCTCTGCGAGTCGGCGTCCGCGCCCTGGCGCGTCCCGGGGTCGAGGCTGGCGACCAGCGGATCGACCCAGGCGCGAAACCGCGGCTCGTCCTCTCGGGGCACCCCGAGCAGCCGGCAGATCACGGTGACCGGGAAGGGGTAGGCGAACTGGTCGACCAGGTCGATCTGGCGCGCGTCGCCGAAGCCGTCGATCAGCTCGGTGACGATCCCACCCAGCCGGCCCCGCATGTTCTCGATCCGCCGCGGCTGGTGCGGCGGTCCGAAGGCGCTGTTGGCGATCCGCCGCAGCCGGTCGTGCTCGGGCGGGTCCAGGCGGAGGAACGACGGCGGCAGTCCGCCCGTCTCGTCCGTCCGGCCCAGCTCGTCGTCCCCGGCGGCGGCCAGATTGGCCGCGTCGGAGCTGACCCGCGGATCATGGAGCAGCGCCTTGATGTCGTAGTACGAGCTGAGGACGTAGGGGCCGCCCTCCTCCTCGTGCAGCACCGGCGTCCTGCGGAGCTCCTCGTACACCGGGTACGGATCGGCACGGTTGGCGAAATCGGTGATCTGGCGCAACAGCGAGGCGTGCGGCATGACAGGTCCTTGGAGCGTCGGGGCCGGGGCGGCGGTCAGTGGCGGGCGGGATGGAAGACCAACTGCTGGTCGGCCGGTGAGTAGCCGCTGAGGGTCACCATGGGGCCGTGGGTCGGCAGGGACGGGTCCGGGAAGTCGGCATCCACCGGCTGCCGGCCCTCGGGACGCCGGTCCACCGTCGGGAACTCCACCGGGAACGGCGCGCCCCGCTCGATCTGCCGCTGGTAGAACTCCAGCCACCGGGTGTTGTCGAAGCTCACGGCGGCCACCATCCGGCCCTGGTGGCCGTAGACGCCGACGAACCGGCGCTCGGCCGTCGAGCCCTGCGTGATCATGAGCTGCTCGCCCATGGGCGGCACGCCGACCGACTTGATGTTCACCCCGAACTGCGAGGACCAGAAGGCGGGCATCCACAGGTGCGGCCGCCGGTCGGCGCCCGGGCAGATCATGTTGTGCGCGGCGGTCTCGGCCTGCGCGACGGCGTTGCCCCAGTGTTCGAGCGAGAGGAACTGGTAGCCGAACAGCGCGTGCGGGGACCGCGCGACGTCACCCGCGACGAAGACGTCGTCGGTGACGATGCCCCGGAAGTCGAAGGCCCGGCAGCCCGCGTCGCAGGCGATGCCCCGGGGCCCCGCGCCGAGCCCGGACCCGGTCAGCCACTCGGTGTTGCGCATCGACCCCAGCGAGACGACCACGACGTCCGCCTCGACGGTGGTCTCGTCGGACAGGTGGACGGCCCGCACCCGGCCCGCAGAGTCGCCCTCCAGCGAGGTCACCGTGACCCGGGTGCGCAGATCCACGCCGTTCTCGATGTGCAGGTCGGCGGCGACCGCGCCGACCACCCCGCCGAGCGCGCCCACGAGCGGGGCGCCGGCGCGCTCCGCCACGGTGACCGGGATGCCCGCCTCCCGGCAGGCCGAGGCGACCTCCGAACCGGCGAACCCGGCGCCGATGACGAACACCCTGCGCGGCCCCGCCTTCAGCCGCCGGCAGAGCCCGGCCGCGTCGTCACGGGTGCGCAGCAGGAAGACGCCGTCCAGCCGGGCCTCTTCCTCCTTCGGCCAGGGCCGGGCCCGGACACCGGTCGCGATGAGCAGCCGGTCGTACTCGACCTCGTCGCCGTCGGCCAGCCGCACCCGCTTGGCCGCCAGGTCGAGACCGGTCGCCGGGACACCCAGCCGCCACTTTGCGTCGATCTCCCGGCGGTGCGGCAGCTCGGTGTGGAGCGGGGACGCCTTGCCCAGCAGGACCGCCTTCGACAGCGGCGGCCGGTCGTACGGCTCGTAGGGTTCGTCACCGATCATGGTGAGCGAACCGGTGAAGCCCTCGGCGCGCAGCGTCTCGGCGGCCCGCAGCCCGGCCAGCGAGGCGCCGACGATCACGATCCGGCCCTCGCGCCTGAGCCGGTCCACGTCGTCAGCGGTCATGGGACGCCTCCCACGGGGATCCGGCCGCCGACCCGCCCGCTCCGTCCAGGCCGTCGGCCGTGATCGCCTGCACCGGGCAGGCGGCGACGGCCCGCGCCACCCGCTCCCGCTGCTCCTCCTCCGCGCGCGGGTTGTACACCAGCGACTCCTCACCGTGCATCGCGAAGACGTCGGGCGCGAGGAACGCGCACTGGGCGTATCCCTGACACTTGTTGAGATCGACGACGAGCCGCATCGACGCTCCGCCCTTCCGGTGGCCAGGTCCGGGGCGCGCCACCCGTGGCGTGCGGTCGTCTCCGGACGGCGGTCATGTCCCGCAGGCCAGCATGGGAGCGGGGTCGGAGCCCCGCGCGCCGGGCGAGCCGTTCGGGTGAGCGGCGGTAGGGCCCCGCCGGGTCACGCGGATGCGGGGGTACGGTCCCGTCCGGTCACGTGGATGCGGCGGTAGGGGGCCTCGTACGACGGCTCGCCGTGAGGATGTGGACGCTGAGCACCAGCGACCAGGCCGGGAAGACCAGCTCCGCCCAGGGGACGCTCGACGAGACGAAGAGCAGCGTCAGGGTGGTGAGAAAGCCCAGGACCGAGAGCCAGCGCGGCAGGACGCCGAGCCGATGGCCGATCACCGACATGGAGCACACGAAGACGGCCGCCATCCGCATGGCGTACCCCGTCATCAGCGTGTACGCGAGATGGCGGCCGAAGTCCCAGGCGGGCAGGTCCGGCGCCGCCCCGGTAGGGTGCCCGACCGCGAGCACGGCGCCCGCCGCCGCGGCGGCCCCGGACATCGTGGCGGTGAAGACCAGTCCGCTGCCGAGGAAGACGGTGGCGAGGAACTTGTCCTCGGCGTCACCGACGTGCGCGCGTACCACGCCGACGAACCACAGGAAGAAGATCCCGGCGAACGGCACGAGCGCGAGGGCCGTCCGCAGCGCGTTGCGCCGCCCGGAGTCCGTGAAGCCCTGGGCGGTGACCGCGTCGGCCCCCTCGGGGATC
This sequence comes from Streptomyces sp. NPDC048521, assembly GCF_043199855.1. Lineage (NCBI taxonomy): Bacteria > Bacillati > Actinomycetota > Actinomycetes > Kitasatosporales > Streptomycetaceae > Streptomyces > Streptomyces sp. NPDC048521. The sequence goes on along the minus strand of NZ_JBICWR010000001.1, from coordinate 810,827 downwards.
CCCAGGCGGACCAGGACGATCGCCGCCGCCAGCAGCAGCGCGAAGACGACTCCGGCCAGCCCGGCGGCCCGCGGCGTCTCCAGCGCCTGCTGCCGCCGCCCCTTCTCCTGCATCCCCGGCCGCCTTCCTCCACATCGGCCCCCGCACCAGCTAGCGGCCTCCCCACCGCACCCGCCACCGGGAGACGGCCGTACGGCCGACTGTGCTCGCGCGGATCACGGCCGGACCGAGCCGGGCTCAGCGAAGGGCGTACGGTCCCGGAGCCTGACTCCCGCGCCTGGCCGACCACTGGGCTCGCGGCCCCGCGTCCGGTCCCGCACCGTGTCCGGCCTTCGGGATCGCGGCGCAGCACTTGGTCTCCCTGCTGGGCCGGTGTGCGCGGGAGGACCGCGTGTCCCGCTGGTGTCGGGCCACGCGGTCGGGTCAGGCGGCCTGGTCACGGCGTTGCGGGCAGGCGGTCCGGTCCCCCGCGTCGTGGCGCACGCGGGCCCGTAGCGGCCTGGCCCGTTCGGGGCAGGCGGGCCACCTCTGCGGCCGGGGTACGCGGGCCCCGGCGTCCGGCCCGCGCGTCGGGCACCGGCGCGGATCCGTCCCGTCCAGCCCCCTTCCGACCCGCTCGGGCGCGATCTCGGCCGTACCTGCATCCCCGCCTCGACCCAGTTCCGGCCCCCTGCTTCGGCCCCGCCTCGGCCCCCAACCCTCGGCTCAGGCCCGCCCCCGCTGATGGGGCACCCTTATTTCGCTCGCGCTTCGGTCGGCGGCCTTCGTACCGTGAGTGTCATGTCCGTACCGAGCCGGCCCACCCCCGTCGAACTGCGCCGCGATCCGCTGCCCCTGCGCGGCCGTACCGCGCTCGTCACCGGTGCCAGCCGGCGTGCCGGGATCGGGCACGCTGTGGCCCGGCGGCTGGCCGCGTACGGGGCCGGCGTCTACCTGCACCACCACGTGCCGCACGACACCGCGATGCCCTGGGGCGCCGACAGTCCCGAGGCCGTCGCCGAGTCCGTGCGCGAGGCGCTCGGCGACCCCGCGGCGCGCGTCATGTCGGGACCCGGAGACCTGGCCGACCCGACGGAGCCGGCCCGGCTGATCGACACCGTGGTCCAGGAGTTCGGCCGCCTGGACATCCTCGTCGCCAACCACGCCCTCAGCGGTTCCGACGGCACCCTGGACGAGATCGACGCCGCGATGCTGGACGCCCACTGGGCGGTGGACGCCCGCTCCGTGCTGCTGCTCGTCCAGGCGTACGCCCGCTCCCGCGCCCCGCTGGCGGAGGACACCCCCGGCGGGCGGGTGGTGCTGATGACCTCCGGGCAGGACATCGCGGGCGGCATGCCGGGCGAGATCGCCTACGCCCTCCAGAAGGGCGCGCTGGCCTCGATCACCCGCTCGCTGTCCACCGCCCTCGCCGAGCACGGCATCACCGTGAACACCGTCAACCCCGGCCCCGTGGACACCGGTTACGCCACCGGCGAGGTCCACGCGGCCGTCGCCGCGCGGTTCCCCACCGGACGCTGGGGCGTTCCCGACGACCCGGCCCGCCTCATCGCATGGCTGGCCACCGACGAGGCGGGCCGGATCACCGGGGAGGTCATCAACTCCGAAGGGGGCTTCCGGCGTTGAGCAGCTGCCTCGGCTCCTTGGGCAGCTTCAGGAGGTCCGGCCCGTGCGGGTCAGAGCCGGGACAGCTCGTCGACCAGGTCGTCCAGGCCCAGCGAGCCCTGCGACAGCGCCGCCATGTGCCAGGCCTTCAGGTCGAACGCCGCGCCGTGCCGCTCGCGCGCCCTCTCCCGGCCCAGCAGCCACGCCCGCTCACCGAGCTTGTAGCCGATGGCCTGACCCGGGATCGTCAGGTACCGGGTCAGCTCGCTCTCCACGAAGTCCGCCGGCCGGCTGCTGTGCGCGCCGAAGAACTCCTCCGCCAGCTCCGGCGTCCATCGCTCACCGGGGTGGAACGGCGAGTCCGCCGGGATCTCCAGTTCCAGGTGCATGCCGATGTCCACGATCACCCGGGCCGCCCGCATCATCTGAGCGTCCAGGTAACCGAGCCGTTCCTCCGGGTCCGCCAGGTAGCCCAGCTCGTCCATCAGCCGCTCCGCGTACAGCGCCCAGCCCTCCGCGTTGGCGCTGACCCCGCCGACCGTCGCCTGGTAGCGGGAGAGGTTCTCGGCCACGTGCGCCCACTGCGCGAGCTGGAGGTGATGGCCGGGCACACCCTCGTGGTACCAGGTCGACACCAGGTCGTAGACCGGGAACCGGGTCTGCCCCATCGTCGGCAGCCAGGTGCGGCCGGGCCGGGAGAAGTCCTCCGACGGGGCGGTGTAGTACGGGGCGGCCGCACCGCCGGGCGGGGCGATGCGCGACTCCACCTTCCGCACCCGCTCGGCGAGTTCGAAGTGTGTGCCGTCCAGGTCCTCGATGGCCTTGTCCATCAGGCCCTGCAGCCACACGCGGACCTCTTCCACGCCCTCGATGTGCCGGCCGTGCTCGTCCAGGTGCGCGAGCGCCACCCACGGCGTCTCGGCGCCGGGCAGGATCTTCTCCGCCTCCCGCTTCATCTCGCCGAGGATCCGGTGGAACTCCGACCAGCCGTACGCGTACGCCTCGTCCAGGTCGAGGTCGGTGCCGTTGAAGTAGCGGGACCAGCGTGCGTACCGCTCGCGGCCCACCGTGTTCGGGGCGCCCTCGATGGCCGGCGCGTACACGTCCCGCAGCCAGTCCCGCAGCTCCACCAGGGCGCCGGTGGCCGCACGGGCCGCCTCGTCCAGCTCCGTACGCAACGCCTCCGGCCCGGCGGCGGCGAAGTCCTCGAACCAGCCGCGGCCCGAGCCGTCCGTGTCCGCCCACTCCGTGAGCTGCCCGATGAAGGTCGCGGTCGGCCGGGGGGACGCGAACAGCTTGCGGTCCAGGCCGAGTCGCAGTGACTCGCGGTAGCCCGCGAGCGCACCCGGGACCGCGCGCAGCCGCTCGGCGATCGCCGCCCAGTCCTCGTCCGTCTGCGAGGGGGTGACCGTGAAGATGTCCCGCACGGCGTGACCGGGCGTGTGCATGTTGCCGACCGCGCGCAGGTGCTCGTCCGCCTCGTGCACGGCGAGTTCCGCGGTCAGCCGCTCCCGCAGCAGCCGCCCGCAGCGCCGCTCCACATCGCTGTCCGCACCGGGCCGGCGCTCCGCCTCGTCCAGCTTCGCGAGGGTGGTCCGGGCCAGCTCCGCGAGGGCCTCCTGGCCGGCCGGCGAGTAGTCGGGCAGCCTGCTCGAACTCTCCTTCACACCGAGGTAGGTGCCGGTGACCGGGTCGAGGGCGATGAGGTCGTCCACGTACGCGTCGGCGACCTGACGGGGCAGCGGGCTCTTGGTCTCAGACATACGGCCCATCCTCGTACGAGGAGGATCACCGCGTCACCCACGTGCGGGGGATTCAGCTCTCGGCGTGGCCCGGTGGCAGCAGCGGTCCGCACTCCCACTGCTGGAAGATCAACCGGGTCTCCACCCGGGCCACCTCCCGCCGCGCCGTGAACTCGTCGAGCACCAGCCGCTGCAGATCGGCCATGTCCGCGACGGCCACATGCACCAGGTAGTCGTCCGGTCCGGTCAGATGGAACACCGTCCGTGCCTCCGGCAGCGCCCGGATCCGTTCCACGAACGGTCCCACCAGCTCCCGCCGGTGCGGCCGTACCTGCACCGAGAGCAGCGCCTGGAGCCCCCGCCCGAGTCTGGCCGGATCGACCTGCAGCCGGTGACCGAGGATCACGCCCGAGCGGCGCAGCCGGGTCACCCGGTCCAGACAGGTCGACGGGGCCACGCCCACCTGTGCGGCGAGGTCGCGGTAGGTGGTCCGGGCGTCGTTCTGCAGCAGCCGCAGCAGATGGAGGTCCACCGGATCCAGTACGACAGATTCGGCCATCGGCCGAACGTAGCACGGTGTGCGATCCCAGTGAACCGTCCGATGTTCACCCTTCCGCCCATGGACACCGCGAGCACCCGTGCCTACGACGACGTACGCACCGCATCGAGAGCCCTGGCCACCGAGGCCGTGCACGCCGGCCGCGACGATCTAGCCCGCCAGGGCCTGCACGCCCCGCCCATCGACCTGTCCACCACCTACCCCTCCTACGACAGCCGCGCCGAGGCCGCCCGCATCGACGCGTTCGCCACCGGCGGCGCAGACCCGGTCGGACCGCCCGTCTACGGCCGTCTCGGCAACCCCACCGTCGCCCGCTTCGAGACCGCGCTGGCCCGCCTGGAGGGCACCGAGTCCGCGGTCGCCTTCGCCAGCGGCATGGCCGCGCTCAGCGCGGTCCTGCTCGCGCGGTCCGCGACGGGCCTGCGGCACGTCGTCGCGGTCCGGCCCCTGTACGGCTGCAGCGACCACCTGCTGACCGCCGGGCTCCTCGGCACGGAGGTCACCTGGACCGACCCGGCCGGCATCGCCGACGCGCTGCGCCCGGACACCGGCCTGGTGATGGTCGAGTCCCCGGCCAACCCGACCCTCGCCGAACTCGACCTGCGGGCCGTCGCCCACGCCTGCGGCTCCGTCCCCCTGCTGGCCGACAACACCTTCGCCACGCCCGTGCTGCAACGCCCGGCCGAGCAGGGCGCCCGGCTGGTGCTGCACAGCGCCACCAAGTACCTCGGCGGTCATGGCGATGTGCTCGCCGGAGTCGTCGCGTGCGACGAGGAGTTCGCGGGCCGGCTCCGGCAGATACGGTTCGCCACGGGTGGGGTCCTGCATCCGCTGGCCGGCTATCTGCTCCTGCGCGGTCTGTCCACCCTCCCCGTGCGGGTCCGGGCCGCCTCCGCGAACGCCGCCGAACTGGCCCGCCGGCTCGGCGCCGACCCGCGCGTGGCCCGCGTCCACTATCCCCGGATCGGCGGCGCGATGATCGCCTTCGAGGTGCATGGCGACCCGCACGAGGTCATCTCCCGGGTCCGGCTCGTCACCCCGGCGGTGAGCCTGGGCAGCGTCGACACGCTCATCCAGCACCCCGCGTCCATCAGCCACCGCATCGTCGACGCCGACGACCGGCGGGGGGCGGGGGTGAGCGATCGCCTGCTGCGGCTCTCCGTGGGCCTGGAGGACGTGGACGACCTGTGGTCCGATCTGGACCAGGCCCTGGGCGAACGCACCCGGAGCCCACTGCCGCTCCGCGAAGCGGTGCACTGACGCGACCGCCCACCGGCGTGACCGGTGGGCGTGACCGACGGGTGTGACCGACGGGTGTGACCAGGTGGGCGTGATCAACGGGCCTGATCGGCGGGGGAGGGGTGACCGGTGGTGGGTCGCGCGGAGTCGGGCACCGCCGGCCAGCACCGTCGTGGCCCAGCGCCGTCGCGACGGCTTCGCTCAGCGGCTGACGCGAGACGCGGACGGCTGGGCGGAACGCCGGCGGTCGGGCGGAACGCGGATGGCTGGGCGGCCCGGCACCTCCCGCCGGGCCGTCAGCGTTCCCCCGGCCGTCCACACCCGTCCGGGCCGTCCGCACCGCGCCCGTCCGCCGGCACCACGCCCGGCCGGCCCCCGCATCCCACTCCGTCCGCATTGCACCCGGCCGTCCACACCCCTCCGGGCCATCCGCACCCCAGCCTTCCGCCAACATGGCGCCCGGTCGGCCCGCACCCCACCGGCGTGTCGTCGGGTCAGTCGCGGTGGGCCGGGTCGCCGAGCCGCTGCCGGTGGGTGTCGTGCGGCGAGCGCTGTGCGACCGGCGTGGCGTCCAGACGGGCCGTGATGACCAGGGTGCCCTCCTCGACCTGGTAGTCCAGGGGCAGGCCGAGGCCGCGCATCGCGGCGACCATGCCCGTGTTGGAGGCCTGCGTCACGGCGTACACGCTCTCGCAGCCGGCCTCCACCGCCATCGCCACCAGCCGGCCGAGCAGTTCGGCGCCGATGCCGCGCCGCTGCCAGTCGTCCTCGATCAGCAGCGCGACCTCCGTCTCGTCACCGTCCCACAGCAGATGCCCGAGGCCGACGATGCGGCCCGAGGGGGTCTGCGCGGCCAGCGTCCGTCCGAAGCGGGGGCTGAGCAGGTGGTTCAGATAGCGGTCCGCGTCGCTGACCGGGCCGTGGTAGCGCATGCCGAGGGTGCGCGCCGAGCACCGCTCGTGCATCGCCTTCGCCGCCGCCACATCCCCGGTGTCGACGCGGCGCACGGTGATGTCGCCGCCCTCCGGCAGCGTCAGTACGTCGTGTCCGCGCGGAATCCGCGGTCCGAGCCGGCTGTCCAGCTCCACCAGCGCCCGGGCCCGTGCGAACTCGGTGGGCGTGAACGGCAGATACGGCCGCTCCACGGTGAGCACCCCGCCCTCCGGTGCGCGCAGTCGCATGACCGTGTCCTCGAGTACGCCCTCGACCGGCACGGGCTCGGGACCACGGCCCCCGCCGACCGGCGTCCCGGGCAGCGAACGGATCGTGCACCGGCCCAGCAACTGACGCAGCGCCAGCGGAAGTTCGGCGGCGTCCAGCGCGGTGCGGGCCGCCAGGCCGAGCACCCGGGTGGGGGCGTCGACCAGGTCGTGGGCGTCGGCCCGCTCGATCCAGGTGGACGAGCCCCCGGCCAGCGAGACGGCCCGGGTGATCCCGGCCGCGGGCAGCGCGCCCGGCGCCCGCAGCAGGAACTCGTCCACCGTGCCGTCGGCCAGCGGATGCGTCTGCAGGCTGAGGATGTCGACCTCCCGCTCGGCCAGCGCCGTGCACAGCGCGGCCAGCGAACCCGGCGCGTCCTTCACCGTCGTCCGCATCCGCCACAACGTGCCGGTGCCGGTCACCTCGTCCGCGGTGGCGCCGGGCTGCTCGGTGGTGGGCCGGTCGGTGTGCCCGGCGGACCGTGTCTCGGCGGTCCGCCGGGCACCGGTATCGCCGGCCGGCGGTGCATGTCCATGGCGCCGTGCCCACCACACGTGGAAGCCCGCTGTCGCCGCCAGCACGATCGCCGAGATCAGCAGCAGTGCCGGGCCGTCGGGTCCGTGGCCGATCAGGTTCGCCACCGCGTCCGCCACGGCCACGGCCGTGAAGAGCGCGGCCAGCTCGACGACGTCCCGCCGCCAGTGGTGCACGGGCCGCCCGTGCTTCGTCCGGGTCACATCAGACATCTCTGGAGTCATGCAGCCACTGTGGAGGAAGGGTGTTGCGTGATCACGAACTGTTTGTGACTGATAGGTAAAGCATGCTCCGCCCCATTTGTTGCATTTTCTACAGCTGGCGGGAGGGGCGGGGCCGGGGAGCGGCGCGGGGCCGGCGGGAACCCGGTGCTGACCGAGGGCGAACGACTCAGGCGGCCACCGTCTCCGACGCCGGCGCGGCCCGCAGCCGCCGGGCCTCCGTGACCAGGCGGGAGCCGCCCCTGCGCGCGGCGGTGGACGCGAGGTGCGGCAGCTCCCCGTGTGCCCCGGACCGCTCGGCACAGTCCGCCGCGACGGCCGGCAGACCCCCGAGTCCCCGCGCCGGTACGGTGCTCGCGCCCGGCCGGGCGCTCGCGAGGTCGGCGAGCAGCACGGGCAGGGTGTGCCGGAGCGTGCTCCAGATCGTCGCGTTGGCGCAGTTGGCCGCCGCCGTCCGCGCCGCTTCGGCCGGCCGCTGCGGTTTCACGGCACCACGCCGCACCAGCTGACCCAGGTCCGCGCCCGACCGGGCCGTATCCAGCTGCCCCGCGCGGCGTGGAGGCGACCACTGACAATCGGCCTGAGCTGTGAAAACACTGAGCAGGCAGGGCAGTTGCAGTGCCGCGCTCCGGGGGATGACGCCGGTGCGCGGCACCTTGTGAAGGGTACGGGACCCGGCAGCCCCGCCGTTGCCTACTGGCCGACCCGGCCCGGCTGGAGCGTCTGCGTGAACAGCACGGTGCCGTCCTGCTCGCGCAGCCGGACCGTCAGCTCACCGCTGCCACCGTCGATGTCGACCTCGCCGAAGAACTGGTAGCCGCCCGCGGGCGACACGTTCGACGCGGTCGGCGCCTTCACGAACACCCTCTCCGGACCGAAGGTGTCGTCCAGCGCGCTCGCCGGGAACGCACCGGCGTTGAGCGGCCCGGAGACGAACTCCCAGAACGGCTCGAAGTCGGTGAACGCGGCCCGCGACGGCTGGTAGTGCTGGGCGGAGGTGTGGTGCACGTCCGCCGTCAGCCACAGCGTGCCGGTGATCTTCTGGTGCTTGATGAACCGCAGCAGCTCGGCGATCTGCAGCTCACGGCCGAGCGGCGCGCCCGGGTCGCCCTGGGCCACCGCCTCGAAGTTCGGCCTGTTCTCCGTCGTGTCGGGCACGACGAGACCGAGCGGCATGTCGGCGGCGATCACCTTCCACACCGCACGCGAGCGGGCCAGCTCCCGCTTCAGCCACTCCAGTTGCTCACGGCCCAGGATGCCCTGCGGGTCGGCGGTCTGGTCGTCGGTGGAGTTGGCGTTGCGGTAGGTCCGCATGTCCAGCACGAACACGTCCAGCAGCGGACCCTGGCGCAGCACCCGGTAGACCCGGCCCTCCCGCGCGCCCGGCCGCAGCGTGGAGACGGGGAAGTACTCAGCGAAGGCCCGCCGGGCACGTGCGGCGAGGACGTCGATGCTCTTCTCGGTGTACCGGGTGTCGGAGGTGGCGATCACCTCGCCGGGGTACCAGTTGTTGCGGACCTCGTGGTCGTCCCACTGGATGACCGAGGGCACCTGGGCGTTGAACCGGCGCAGGTTCGCGTCGAGCAGGTTGTAGCGGAAGTTGCCCCGGTACTCGGCGAGGGTCTCGGCGACCTTCGACTTCTCCTCGGTGGTGATGTTCCGCCAGGTGCTGCCGTCGGGCAGGGCCTGGGTCGGGGTGATGGGGCCGTCGGCGTAGATGTTGTCGCCGCTGCACAGGAAGAAGTCGGGGTTCAGCTTCGCCATCGCGTCGTAGATGCGGTAGCCGCCGCGGTCGGGGTTGATGCCCCAGCCCTGACCGGCCAGGTCGCCCGACCACAGGAACCGCACGCCGTCGCGGCGGTGCCGGGAGACGGTACGGAAGGTTCCCGGCACCGGCTCACCGGTGCGGCGCGGGTCGTCCGGGTCGGAGAGGAGCACGCGGTAGTGGATCCGCTCGCCCGACGGCAGGCCGTGCAGCCGGGTGGTGCCGGTGAAGTCCGTGTCGGGCCCCAGCAGCGGGCCGTGCCATCTGTGCGGGTTGCGGAACGACTCGGTGGCCGAGGTCTCCACGATCATCCGGGCCGGCCGGTCCGACCGCACCCACACCAGACCGGAGTCGGCGGTCACGTCGCCCGTCTGCACGCCCCAGCCCGCCTGGGGGCGCCCGGAGCGGGCGAACGCCGGGGCCGCGCCGAGGCCCACGGGCAGGGTGAGGGCCGCCGACGCGGCGAGGGAGCCGCGCAGCACGCTGCGGCGGCCGGGGAACGGACGGTATGACATGGCTGCGCCTCCAGGGACGGGATCCGGCCAGTGTGCAGAGCCACACCTACTGGTACGCAGCGGCGCGCACGGAAACCCGAGGTGAACAACGGGCCGTTGGCCGGCGGATCCGCGCGGGGCGCCGTGGCCGACGGCCGATCAGCCGCGCGCCGGCGGACCTCCGGATGACCGGCCGCCCGGTGAGGTCGCGGGTACGCGCGCGTGCCACCACGGCGACAAGCGCCGGAAAGCCGGCGCCCCGCGGAAGCCGGCCACCGGGCGCGCGGCTCCGGCTTGTGCACCGACCTCTCCGCGAAGCCGACGACCGGACGCGCGACTCCGGCCGGTCTCTGTGTGCAGTCGCCTACCGGTCGCACGGCTCCGGTTCGTACGTCGGTCCCTTCGCGCAGCCGGCGACCGGGCGCGCGACTCCGGGCGGCCTGTCTGCGAGGCCGGCTACCGGTGCGGGACTCCGGCTCGTAGGTCGGTCTCTCCGTGAAGCCGACGACCGGGTGCGCGTGTCCGGTGGGCCTCTCTGCGCAGTCGGCTCTCGGGTGCGCGACTCCGGGGGGCCTGGCCGCGGTCGCCTACCAGGCGCGGCTGCGATTCGTACGTCGGCACCTCCGTCAAGCCGGCCGCCCCGCGCGCCGTTCCGGTGCTCCGCCGGCCGTTCAGCGGCTGCCGTCCAGGATGACTCGGGCGACCAGTGCCGGATCGTCGTTCATCGGGCAGTGGCCGCAGCCGGGCAGCCGCACCAGCCGGGCGTGCGGGATGAGCTGCTTGGCACGGACGCCCTGACGGCGCACGAGGATCCGGTCACGGGTGCCCCAGGCCACCGTGACCGGCAGGCCCGGCAGGTCGTCGGTGAACTGGACGCGGGTGCCCGCCCGCAGGGTCGCCTCGAAGCCGGTGGCTCCCACGAGCGCGAGCGTCTCGGCGACCACGGCCTCCGGGGCGCGGCGCGCGGGGCGGGCGTAGATGGTGCTCGTCAGCGCGGTACGGCCGGCCGCGCTGCGGCTCAGTCGTTCCACCAGCGGCAGCGGCAGCCGCTGGGCGATGCCCCGCATCGCGAGCAGCACCGTGAAGGCGTACCGGCGCTCGGCCTCCGTCCAGAATCCGGCCGGGGACAGGGCCGTGACGGACCGTACGAGCTTCTCCCGGCCCAGTTCCAGGGCGAGCAGGCCGCCCAGCGAGTTGCCGGCGATGTGCGGGCGGTCCAGGTCCAGTGCCTCGAACAGGGCGCCGAGCACGGAGTTGGTCGTGGGCAGGTCGTAGGCGAGGTCACCCGGAAGGGCGGGGGAGGCGCCGAAGCCCGGGAGATCGACGGCGATCACCTCACGCTCGGCGGCGAGGATGTCCACGACCGGGTCCCAGGCCTGCCGGTGATGGCCGATGCCGTGCAGCAGGACCAGCGGTTCGCCGTGTCCCACGCGCGCGTAGGACACGGTCACGTCCTTCGGGCCGTGCGCGGTGGGGACCTTGCAGGAGACGGTGGCGGACATGAGGTGCTCCTCGTCTGGGTGCTGACGGACGCCGTAGACAGCTTGTCAGCAATTGCTACCGACGGGTAGCCCCCGGAGCCGCGGACCGCACCCGGCGCGGGCCGTCAACCCGGCCGCCGCACCTCGATGTTGAAATCGGCGTTCCCGAACCGCTGGGACAGGGCGAGCCACAGCGGCAGGTACATCTCCACCGCGCGCGCCGACCGGATGCCGCCCAGGTCCAGCACGCGCCTCGCCGGCCACCCGAACTCCGCGAGCAGCGCCGTCACCTGCTGCTTGGCGCCGGTGTCCTCGCCGCACACGAAGACGTTGTGCTCGCCCGGCACCCGCCCCGGGGCCACCATCACCTGGACGTCGACGGTGTTCAGCGTCTTCACCACGCGCGCGTGCGGGAAGGCCTGCTGGATCCGCTCACCCACGCTGTCCGACTCCACCGGATCCAGGCGCGGCTCCCCGTCCTCGAACGCCAGCGGATTGGACACGTCCACCACGATCTTGCCGTCGAGGTGCTCCGCTCCCGCAGCCCCGAGGGCTTCGAGCGCCACCCGGCCGCCCACCGCGTTGATGACCACCTCGGCCGCCGCGGCAGCCTCCGCGAAGGTCCCCGCGTGGGCCCGGCCCGCCTCGGCGGTGGCCCACTCCCGCGCCAGCGGGTTGTCCTTGGTGCGTGACCCGAGGGTCACCTCGTGCCCCAGCTCCACCAGCCTGCCGCCCAGCGTGCGGCCCACCTCGCCCGTGCCCAGCACCGCGTACCGCATCGGTCCCTCCAGGTCGCCGGCCGCCGGCCACCGGCGGTCCGCGGCCATTGTGATCCGGACGCGCCCCGGACAAGCCCATTCCGGGTGGACACCCGCGGGGCGTGTCGGATGGGATGGACGGGTGAACGCCGACCTCGCCACCGACGTCTTCGAAGAGCACCGGCCCCTGCTCATGGGGGTCGCCTACCGCATGCTGGGTCGGGTCGCCGACGCCGAGGACGTGGTCCAGGACGCCTGGCTGCGCTGGTCCGGCGCCGACCGCGCGGAGGTCCGCGAACCGCGCGCCTACCTCGTGCGCATCACCACCCGGCTGGCCATCGACCGGCTGCGCCAGGTGCAGGCACGCAGCGAGGCGTACCCCGGGCCCTGGCTGCCCGAGCCGTACCTCACCGAGTTCGGCGACACGGTCCCGGACACCGCGGACCGCGCCGTGCTCGCCGACACGGTCTCCCTCGCCGTCCTGGTCGTCCTGGAGTCCCTGTCGCCGCTGGAACGGGCCGTCTTCGTGCTCCGGGAGGCCTTCGGCTATCCGTACGCCGAGATCGCCACCCTGCTCGACCGCGGCGAGGCGGCGGTACGGCAACTCGCCGGGCGGGCCCGCCGGCACGTGGCCGAACGGCGACCGCGCTACGAGGTCGACCCGGCCCAGCGCCGAGACCTGACCGAACGTTTCCTCGCCGCCGCGGGCGACGGCGACCTGGAAGGGCTCATGTCCCTGCTCGCCCCGGACGTCCGCCTGGTCGGCGACAGCGGCGGCAAGGCCAAGGCGCCGGTGCGGACCCTCCACACCGCCGACAAGGTCGGCCGCTTCCTCGTCGGTGCCGCGCGTACCGCCCCGGCGCTGTCCTTCCGCTTCCTCGAGGTCAACGGCGGCCCCGCCGTGCTGGCGCTGGCCGGTGACAAGCCCGACAGCCTGTTCCAGGTGGACGTCGCCGACGGTCGCGTCAGCACCCTGTACGTCGTGCGCAACCCCGACAAGCTGCGGCATCTCGTCGAGCGCTGAGCCGCGCCCGCGAGCCCCCGTCGTACGACGGGGGCTTTGCCGCGATGTCACACACACCCTGCCGTACGAACGCCTCGTGAACGCTGTGCGGCAGGGCGGCTGTGCGTTGTCCAAGGGATCGAGGATTGGTCTTGACCAAGGGTCTCGGCAGCCCTATGGTCGCAGAGAAGTGCAACAACCTTTAATAAACAAGGGCGCTAAAAGCCGCCGGACCACGGCTCTTGCGGAGGAACAGGGTGGGGACCACGCAGCTGGAATCGGTGCCGGAACCGAAGTACTGGCATCTCAAGACCGTGCTCAGTGAGGCACTGGACTCCGAGTTCTCGGTCGGCGAGATCCTGCCCAACGAGCGCGACCTCGCCGCCCGCTTCGGCGTGGCCCGAGCCACGCTCCGCCAGGCCCTCGAACAGCTCGAGCTGGAGGGCCGGCTGCAGCGCCGGCGCGGCGTCGGCACCACCGTCGCACCCCCGCGCGTGGGCGTGGCCGTCGGCACCGAGCAGCATGCCTGGCCGGGGGCCCCGGGTGACGCCTGGCAGCCTGTCGACAGTGCCCTGGCGACCCCTCCGGCGGCCGTCGCCGCGGCTCTGGAGACCGGCTCGGACGAGCCCGTCCACATCGTCCGCCGCTCCCGCATGTCCCACGGCCAGCACGTCGCCACCGAACTGCTCTACGTCCCGGCGGGATCGGTGCCCGACCTCACCGCCATCGACGCCCCGTCCGGTGCGGCACGCGCGCGTGCGGTACTGCGCGAGGTGCAGCATCTCGAGCTGGAGGGCCAGGACCGCGCCGTCGAGCTGGGCTCCGCGCGCGCGGACGACGCCAAGGAACTCGACCGGCTCCCCGGCTCGCCCGTCCTCGTCGTCACCACCCGCTTCATCGCCCGGGGCCGTACGGCGGCCCTCTCCGTGGCCACCTACCGAGCCGACACCTGCCGGCTGACCTTCGGCGACTCGGCCGGAGTGGAGATACACCACGCCCCCGAGCGACAGGCCTCCTGACCCCAGGGCGGACCGCCGCACCCGGCGGGTGCCGAGCGCCCTGGCAGGCGAGCGGCGAGCGCCCCGAGCCCGTCCACCGGGTATCCCCGCACCGCACCCCTCGCGCCCCGGAACTCCACCGGGGCGCGCAGCGTTTCCCGGGTGACGGGTGACGGGTGACGGGTGACGGGTGACGGGTGACGGGTGACGGGTGACGGGTGACGGGTGACGCCGGCGATCACCGTTGTCGTAGGCGGGTGTCACTCGTGCCCCCGGGAGTGTCACTCACACCCCTAGGGGTGTCACTCGCGCCCCCGGCCGGATCAACGCCGGGCCGTCACCGTGCCGTCGACCGCGAACAGCTGCTCCTCGACATGGTCCAGGGCGAGTCGTAGCGCGCCCGTGGCCACGGCCGCCTCACCCAGCAGGGACAGCGCCACCTGGGGTGGCCGCAGGCAGTAGCGGGACAGTTCGCGGCGCAGCGGTTCCAGTACGCCGTCGAGACCGGCCGCCCAGCCGCCGATCACGACCAGTTCCGGATCGAGCGCCAGCACCAGCGCGGCCACGTCGTGCACGAGCCGCTGGATGAACCGCTCCACGGCCGCCCGCGCCCGCTGGTCGCCCTCGCGTGCCAGCGCGAACACCTCGGCGACCGCCTGCTCGTCCAGCGGATGCAGCGGCTCGTCGGTGGTGGACAGCAGCGTCTCCGGCGTCGCCTCCCGGCCCAGCAGGTGCAGCGCCCCGATCTCCCCGGCGGCCCCGCCGTAACCGCGGTGCAGCCGCCCGCCGATCAGCGAACCCGCCCCGGGGCTCAGCCCGGCCAGCACGAACACCACGTCGTCGGTCTCGGTCGCCGCGCCCTTCCAGTGCTCGGCGACGGCCGCCGCGTTGGCGTCGTTCTCCACCAGCACCGGGCACTTGAAGGAGCGGCTGAGCCGGTCACCGAGCTTCAGGCCCGTCCACTGCGGCAGGGCCGTGCTCAGCCGTACCGTGCCGTCGGCCTCCACGATGCCCGGCGTGCCCACGCCCACCGCCCGCAGCGAGCTGCGCGCGACCCCGGCCCGGCGCAGCAGCTCGGCGACCGCGCCGCGCAGCCGGTCGAGCCGCTCGTCCGCCGGGGCCGTCTCGTCCACCTCCTTGGGCTGCGCGCCCAGCACCCGCCCGTCCAGGTCGGACAGGAGTGCGGCGACCCGGTGCGGCCCGATCTCCAGGCCCAGCAGATGCCCGGCCTCCGCTCGGAACCGGAACCGGCGGGCGGGCCGCCCCTGACGGCGCGCGGTGCTCTCGTCGGCCGCCGTCTCCACGACGAGCCCGGCCTCGATGAGCCCTTCGACGACGCCCTCCACGGTCGGCCGGGACAGTCCCGTGACCCGGGTGACCTCGGTGAGCGTCGCGCAGTCCGTGGCACGCAGCGCGTGCAGCACCACCGCGGAATTGATCCTTCGCAGCAGCGAGGGATCGCCACCGGTCAGCTGCCCCACCGTCCGTCCTTCCAGCTCGCGGCCGTGTTGGGCGGATCGTACTCGGCCCGGCGCACCCCGGCGAGTGCCGGGTTCCGCCGGCCTGCGCGGGCCGCCGGGAAGCAGCACAGCGCGACAGCCCCGGCCGCGCGGGCCGCCGTGGTCAGCGGCAGTAGGGCACAGTGGGACGCATGGGGCGCCGCGGACGAGCGGCAGCGCGCCGCAGCCGGATGTACGGGCCGCCAGGACACGCAGTGGAACAGCCCCGGCCGCGCGGGCCGCCGTGGATCAGCGGCAGTAGGGCACGGCCGGATGCAGGGGGCGTCGCGTACAGCGGCAGCACGACACCCGGGACGAGCGGGCCGCCCTGAGGCGTGCCGTGTCACGGGTCGCGGTGCCGGACGCCCTTCGTCAGCGCGGCTCCACGAAGCCCGACTCGTACGCCGCGATCACCGCCTGGGTCCGGTCGCGTGCGCCGAGCTTGGCCAGTACGCCGCTCACGTGCGACTTCACCGTCTCGGTTCCCACGACCAGCCGCTCGGCGATCTCCGCGTTCGACAGCCCCCGCGCCATGAGGCGCAGCACCTCCGCCTCCCGTTCCGTCAGCCGGGCCCGGTCCAGCTCCGCACGTGCCGGGCGGTCGCCGTCGCCGTAGCGGGCGGCGAGGCGTCGTACGGAGGCGGGGAACAGCAACGACTCGCCCTCCGCCACCAGCCGTACCGCGTGCACGATCTCGGCCGGCCGGGCCCGCTTCAGCAGGAAACCGTCGGCACCCGCGCGCAGCGCCTCGTACACGAACTCGTCGTCCTCGAAGGTGGTCACCACGAGTATCTTGGGCGGCGCGTCGACGGTGCGCAGCACCGCGCGCGTGGCCTCGATCCCGTCCATCAGCGGCATACGGACGTCCATCGCGACCACGTCCGGGCGCAGTCGGCGCACCAGCGGGATGACCGCCGCGCCGTCGGCCGCCTCGCCCACCACCTCGATGTCGGGCTGCGCCTCCAGTACGGCGCGCAGGCCCGCGCGGACCAGGGGTTCGTCGTCGACGAGGAGAACGGTGACCGGCATCGGGTCAGCGTAGATCAGCCGAGCGGCAGCTCCGCGCGCACCCGCCAGTCGCCCTCGTCCGGCCCGGTACGGGCGCTGCCCCCGAGCAGAGCGGCGCGTTCCCGTATGCCGCGCAGCCCGCTGCCGCGCCCGGGCCCGGGTATCGGGGCCGGCAGCGGATTGCGGACCTCCAGGGTGAGCGTGCCGTCGGTGACGGCCATCCGGACCCGCACGGGGACGGCACCCGCGTGCCGCAGCACATTGGTGAGCGCCTCCTGAAGGATGCGATATCCCTCGCGGGAGACCGGCCCGGACACCGCCGACACGGGCCCGGTCACCTCGGCGTCGACCTTGGCCCCGGAGGCGCGGGCCGACTCCAGGAGCCGGTCGGCGTCGGCCAGCGTGGGTCGGGCGCTCACCGGCCGCTCCGACTCGCGCAGCACCCCGAGTACCCGTTCCAGATCCGCCAGGGCGGCCCGTCCGGTCTCCTCGATGGCGTCCAGCGCCCGGTCGGTGAACGCCGGATCGCCCGCCGCCCGCGCCGCGCCCGCCTGCACCACCGCCACCGTCAGGGCGTGCCCGATGGAGTCGTGCAACTCCCGGGCGATCCGCGTACGTTCGAGCAACCGCTCGGTGCGCTCCTCCAGGGCGGCCAGCCGCTCGGCTGCCGACGGCCCGAGCAGCCCGCGCGCGCAGGCCGTGACGAGCACGCCGAGTCCCACGACGGCCCCGTACAGGGCGAGCAGCGGCAGGGGCACCAGCAGGACGTAGGCCCGGTTCGCCGGCAGCCGGTCCAGCAGCGGAACACCGGAGGGTGCCTGTCCCCAGCCGCACTTCCCCAGCTCGTAGGCGACCATCAGCGGCCACACCGTCGCCATCGCGGTCACCCAGCCGAGCGCCATCCGCAGTTCCAGCCACAGCAGCGTACGCAGCCGGTCCCGCCAACTCGCCGATGGGGTCACGGAGATGCCCGGCTCCTCCGGGCCCGGTGTCAGCAGCAGCCGCGCCTGCACGCCCTCACCCCTCCGCACGGCGGGCACGAGACCGAGGGGGACGAGAAGCAGCGCCGGCACCCAGGGAGTCGACGTGTCGACGAAGAGCCACACGCTGACGATCAGCATGGGCACCCACAGATGCAGCAGGCGCGTGTACGTCGTCCCGCGCAGCAGCGGGCGCACGAAGCGGTCCATGGGGGCATCGTCGCAGGCGGCACCGACAACGGGCCTCCCCCGCACGGGGGAGACGATCTCCACCGGCGGGGGAGGAAGCGATGCGCGCGCCCGGCCAGGCTGATGCCATGACCAGCATCGATGTACGAGACCTCAGCAAGGAGTACGGCGGACGGCGAGCCGTGGACCGCCTCACCTTCAGC
Source organism: Streptomyces sp. NPDC048521 (assembly GCF_043199855.1). NCBI lineage: Bacteria > Bacillati > Actinomycetota > Actinomycetes > Kitasatosporales > Streptomycetaceae > Streptomyces > Streptomyces sp. NPDC048521. Next base: position 793,352 of record NZ_JBICWR010000001.1, on the reverse strand, counting down.
GTCCGGCCCGGCCGTGTCACCGGTTTCCTCGGACCCAACGGCGCCGGCAAGTCCACCACCATGCGGCTCGTCCTCGGCCTCGACCGGCCGACCTCCGGCACGGCCCTGATCGGCGGCCGCGCCTACGCCGAACTCCGTGAGCCCCTGCGCCGGGTGGGTGCCCTGCTGGACGCGGGCGCAGCGCACGGCTCACGCTCCGCGCAGGACCATCTGCGCGCCCTGGCGGTGAGCAACCGCATCCCCGTCGGCAGGGTCGACACCGTCCTGGAGGAGACCGGACTCGCCCCGGTGGCGCGACGCCGGGTGAAGACGTACTCCCTCGGCATGCGCCAGCGGCTCGGCATCGCCGCCGCGCTGCTCGGCGAGCCCGAGGTCGTCCTGCTCGACGAGCCCGCCAACGGCCTCGACCCCGAAGGCATCGTCTGGATCCGGACGCTGCTGCGCCGGCTCGCCGCGCAGGGCCGTACGGTCCTGGTCTCCAGCCACCTGATGAACGAGACCGCCGCCTTCGCCGACCACCTGGTGATCCTCGGCCGCGGGCGGCTGCTCGCCGACACACCGGTCCAGGACTTCATCCACGCGCGCGTACGGCCCCACGTCAGGATCCGCACCACCGAACCCGGCGCCCTCGGCGACCTCCTGGCCCGTCATGGCCACGACGCCTCCCGCGAGGAGGACGGGGCGTGGACCGTGCGGCACGGGCGCGTGGAGGATCTCGGCCGCCTGATGGCCGAAGCGGGCGTCGCCGTACTGGAACTCGCCGCACGGGAGGCCACCTTGGAGGAGGCCTACCTCGACCTGACGGCGGCCGAGGCCGAGTTCACCGCACAGTCCCAGGAGGTCTGACCATGCCCTTCGTGCCCGTGCTCCACGCCGAGTGGATCAAGATCCGTACCCTGCGCTCGCTGCTCGGCGGCCTCGCGGCGATGCTGGTGGTCACCGCCGCGTTCGCCGCACTCGCCGCGGCCGACGCCGACGGGGATGATGCCGACCCCCTGTTCTCGGTGTTCTTCGGTATCGGCTTCGGGCAGGTCGCCGCGATCGCCTTCGGCACGACGGCAATCGCGTCCGAATTCCGGGGCGGTGCGCTGGGGGTGACGCTGGCGGCGGTGCCCGACCGCCGGCGCTGGTTCACCGCGAAGGCGACGGCGATCGCCCTGCCCGTGCTGGCGGTCGGCCTGCTCACCGGTCTGGTGACCCTGCTGGTCGGCCGGACAGTCCTCGGAGACTCGGGTCCGACCTGGGCCGAGGGGCTGCGCGGTGCCGTCGGCTGCGCGCTGCACCTGACGCTGATGGCCCTGTTCGCCGCCGGACTCGCGGCCGTGCTGCGCAGCGGAGTGGCGACCCTCTCCCTGCTGATCCCGTTCCTGCTGATCGTGTCCTTCGTGGTCGGGGACCTGTCCGGCGGGGTGGCCGACTTCCTGCCCGACCGGGCCGGCCAAGTGGCCCTGCACAGCACCTGGAACGGCGCTCTCGGCCCGTGGAGCGGGCTCGCTGTCACCGCGCTGTGGACGGCGGCGGCCCTGCTCGCGGGTGCGTGGACCGTCGAGCGCAGGGACGCCTGACGGCCCGCCAATTGTCAGTGGGTCCCGCTTTACTGGATCGCATGGACATCGCGAACCACCTTGCTGTGATCGACCGGCTGTGCGCCCGGGACTTCCCGGCCGAGCGCGGCAGGACGGACGCCGGCACGGGCGGGCCGGGGTACCTGATAGCCGAGTTACAGAGCAGCGGCGACTTCTCGGAGGACGACGGCACCGAGCGGGAGGAGGCCGAGGTCCAGTACGAGGCCGACCGGGACGCGCTGGCGGAGCGGCTCACCGAGCGCTGGGGGCCACCGCGGTACTTCAGCCTGTACAGCGTCCTGGAGCGGACGATCGAGGGCGAGAACAGGGCGGAGCCGTGGGCCGGGCTGAGCGGTCATGTGCCCGACGTCCAGCTGTGGCGGGTGCCGGAGGCGAGCCGCTGGGTCGCCCTCGGGGTGTCCCGGTGGGGCGACCAGCTGCCGTTCCAGCTGCTGGCGGTGATCACGGACACGGACCCTCCCTGACCTCCCGGAGCGTCCCTCGAGCGGCCGGACCAGGGCTCAGCCCGCCGCCAGGCGCGCGGGCGCTCAGCCTGTGCCGCCCTGCACAGCCGTCCGCCACCGTGCGCTGTCGGCCTGGCGGCGCGCAGCCGGAGTTCAAGCGGCCACCGCACTGTCGGCCTCAGTGGCGGCAGCCGGAGTTCAGGCCTCGGCCGGGCTCAGTCGGCCTGGGGCGCGCGCAGCCGGCCTTCAATCCGCCACCGTGCGTCGCCGGTCGCAGTCGGCTCCAGCCGTGTGCAGCGGGGCGTGCAGGCTTCAGTGGCGCGTAGCGGAGTTCAGGCCTCGGCCGGGCTCAGTCGGCCTCGGTCGCAGCCGGCGTTCAAGCGGCCACCGCGGAGGAGGCCTCTGCGGTGCCCAGCCGGAGTTCAGGCCCCCGCGCGCCGCCGGGTGCTCAGGCCTGCGCCGCCATGCGTAGTCGGGCGAACTCCTCCGCCATCGTCGCCGCCGTCCAGTGCGCGTTCAGGCCGCTGGGATTGGGCAGCACCCACACCCGGGTGTCCCCGATGGTCCGCTCCTGGGGCCCGACCCGGGCGGTGCGGTCGCCGAAGGCGGCACGGTACGCGGTCACCCCGACCACGGCCAGCCATGTCGGCCTCAGCCGTGTCACCTTGGCGGTCAGCAGCCGCCCGCCCTCGAGGTATTCCTCGGCGGTCAGCTCGTCCGCGCGCGCGGTCGCCCGCGCCACCACGTTCGTGATGCCCAGCCCGTACGACAGCAGTTCCCGTTGCTCGGCCGGCTTCAGCAGCCTCGGTGTGAAGCCGGACAGGTGCAGCACCGGCCAGAACCGGTTGCCGGGGCGGGCGAAGTGGTGGCCCGTCGCCGCCGTCATCAGCCCCGGGTTGATGCCGCAGAACAGGACCTTGAGGCCGTCCGCGACCACGTCCGGGACGAGACGGTCGCGGGCGGCCTCCAGGTCCGCCTTCGTGAAGCGGGGGGAGCGGGTCAGAGGATCGCTCCGGGGGTGTATCCGGCGGCCTCCGGGTGCTGCTTGACGATCTCCTCGATCCGGCCGGCGACCACGCCGACCTGGTCGGCCGCGGCACCGGTGAAGGACAGCTTGTCGGCCATCAGCGCGGCCAGCTGCTCGCGGTCGAGCGGCAGCCGCTCGTCGGCGGCGAGCTTGTCGAGCAGGTCGTTGCGCTCGGCGCCCTGCTCGCGCATGGCGAGCGCGGTGGCGACGGCGTTCTCCTTGATCGCCTCGTGCGCGACCTCGCGGCCGACCCCGGCCCGCACGGCGCCCATCAGCACCTTCGTGGTGGCCAGGAACGGCAGGTAGCGGTCCAGCTCACGGGCGACGACGGCCGGGAAGGCACCGAACTCGTCGAGGACCGTCAGGAACGTCTCCAGCAGGCCGTCCAGCGCGAAGAACGCGTCCGGCAGCGCGACCCGGCGCACCACCGAGCAGGACACGTCGCCCTCGTTCCACTGGTCGCCGGCCAGCTCGCCGGTCATCGAGGCATAGCCGCGCAGGATGACCATGAGACCGTTGACGCGCTCGCAGGAGCGGGTGTTCATCTTGTGCGGCATCGCCGACGAGCCGACCTGCCCCGGCTTGAAGCCCTCGGTGACCAGCTCGTGCCCGGCCATCAGCCGGATGGTCTTGGCCAGCGAGGACGGCGCGGCCGCCAGCTGCACCAGCGCGGTGACGACCTCGTAGTCCAGCGAGCGCGGGTAGACCTGGCCGACGGAGGTGAAGGCCTGCGAGAAGCCCAGGTGGCCGGCGATCCGGTTCTCCAGGTCGGCGAGCTTGGAGGCGTCCCCGCCCAGCAGGTCCAGCATGTCCTGCGCCGTGCCGACCGGACCCTTGATGCCGCGCAGCGGGTAGCGGCCCAGCAGCTCCTCGACGCGGCCGTAGGCGACGAGCAGCTCGTCGGCGGCGGTCGCGAAACGCTTGCCGAGAGTGGTGGCCTGTGCGGCGACATTGTGGGAGCGGCCGGCCATGACCAGCTCGGCGTACTCACCGGCCAGCTTGCCGAGGCGGGCCAGCACGGCCACCGTACGGTCGCGCATCAGCTCCAGGGAGAGCCGGATCTGCAGCTGCTCGACGTTCTCGGTGAGGTCACGGGAGGTCATGCCCTTGTGCACGTGCTCGTGCCCGGCGAGGTCGTTGAACTCCTCGATCCGCGCCTTCACATCGTGCCGGGTGACCTTCTCGCGCTCGGCGATCGAGGCCAGGTCGACGGTGTCGAGGACACGCTCGTAGGCGGCGATCGCCTCGTCGGGCACCTCGATGCCGAGGTCCTTCTGGGCGCGCAGCACGGCGAGCCAGAGCTGCCGCTCCAGCTTCACCTTCTGCTCGGGGGACCAGAGCGTGGCGAGCTCGGCGGAGGCGTAGCGTCCGGCGAGGACGTTCGGGATGCGGGGCTTGGCGGGCGCAGAAGTCACGTGTCCAGATTCTACTGGCGGTTTGTGCAGGCCAGCGCCATGGGGTTGTTCGGCGGAAGCTACGAGACGCCGGTCACGGTCCGTCGGCCGGGCCGGTGGCGCCGCCCCTCGCCCTCGCCGTCCGCCGCCTAGTCCGCGTCGGTCGGCTCCGCCAGCACATCCGCGTGGCACGGCTGCGGCGCGCACCAGCAGGCCAGCGTCTTCCCGCGCAGCTCCGCCACCAGGTCCAGCAGCTCGGGCCGCTCCAGCAGGTAGGCCCGGTACATGGCCAGGACCTCGGCCCGGGTGCCGTACCGCTTCTTCTTCGGGGTGTCGTAGGCGAACGGGTTGTACAGCGGGTGCCGGGGCAGGTCCCAGCCTCCCATCGGCCAGCGGCGGCCGACGTAGACGACATCGGAAGGCGCGTGCTGCAGCCGGGGGCCGAACTCGTGGATCCGGCCCCGGACACCGATCACGCGCGTGGTCATGTCCGAGAGGCTACGCCGGACCCTCGTACGGCAGCAGCTCCGGACGCTTCGGCGGGCGCCCGTCGCCCGAGGAGCGGCCGGTCAGGCGCCGGCCTATCCACGGCAGCAGGTGCTGCCGGGCGAAGCGTGCGTCGGCCACCCGCCGGGTCATCCAGCCCGGCGGGAGCGTGGCCGCCATCGGCACGTGCCACTCGGTGTCCTCCGGCTCGTACCCGAGCGTCTGCCACACCGCCTCGGCGACCCGGCGGTGCCCCTCCGCCGTCAGATGCAGCCGGTCCACGTCCCACAGCCGGGGATCGGCCAGCGAGCGCGCCCCGTACAGGTCGACCACCACGGCGCCGTGCTTCTGGGCCAGCTCGTCCACGCAGGCGAACAGCTCCTCCATGCGCGGCCGGAACCGCTCCAGCACCGGCCCCTGGCGGCCCGGGCTGCGCATCAGCACCAGTTGCTTGCAGGACGGGGCCAGCCGCTCCACGGCCTCGGTCAGCAAGCCCTTCACGCGGCCCATGTCGCACTTGGGCCGCAGGGTGTCGTTGAGCCCGCCGACGAGGGTGACGACGTCGGCGTTCATGGCCGCGGCCGGCTCCACCTGCTCGTCGACGATCTGCCCGATCAGTTTGCCCCGCACGGCGAGGTTGGCGTACCGGAACCCGGGCGTGCGGGCCGCCATCCGCGCGGCGAGCAGATCGGCCCAGCCTCGGTAGGAGCCGTCGGGCAGCAGGTCCGACATGCCCTCGGTGAAGGAGTCGCCGACCGCGACGAGGCTGGTGTGCGTGGGAGAGGTGGGATTCGTGTGCATGGCGACAGCGATGGTATCCCGGCTCCATACCCACCGGTCGGTCGCCCTCGCCCCCGGAAGCCCCGTCGCCGAAGCCCCGCCGGTCGGTCGGAAGCCCCGTCGCCGAAGCCCCGCCGGTCGGTCGGAAGCCCCGCCGGTCGGTCGGAAGCCCCGCCGTCGCAAGCCCCGTCACCAGAAGGCGCACGCCCTCAGAAGCCCCGCCACCAGAAGACGCGCGCCTTCGAAAGCCCCGTCACTGGAAGACCCTCCGGCGGGAGATCCGCTCTCGGAAGCCCCGTCACCAGAGACGCGCGCCCCCGGAAGCCCGCCCGGACTCGCCCGCGCAGAACCGTGGGGGGCTCACGCAGGCTGACCGAACAGCTCCCGCAGCACGTCCTCCATGGTGACCAGCCCCGCGAGCCGGCCGTCCTCGCCGAGCACGGCCGCGAGGTGCGTTCGGCTGCGCCGCATCGCCGTGAGCACGTCGTCCAGCGGGGTCCGCTCGCGCACCCGCGGGATGGAGCGCATGTCCCGCGGCAGGAAGGGCACGTCCCGCGGCGAGGCGTCCAGCGCGTCCTTGACGTGCAGATAGCCCACGATCCGCCGTCCCGAGTCGACCACCGGGAAGCGGGAGAAGCCCGACTCCGCCGCCAGCCGCTCCAACTGCTCCGGGGTGACGCCCACGCGCGCGTAGACCACGCGCTCCAGCGGCACCACCACGTCCCGCACCGGCCGGCTGCCCAGCTCCAGGGCGTCGTGCAGCCGTTCCTGCGCCCGGTCGTCGATCAGGCCCGCCTCGCTGGCGTCCTTGACGATCTCGGCGAGTTCGGTGTCCGTGAAGGTCGCCGCGACCTCGCCCTTCGCCTCCACGCGCAGCAGCTTCAGCAGCCCGTTCGCGAAGGAGTTGACCGTGAAGATCACCGGACGCAGCGCCCGGGACAGCGCCACCAGTGGCGGGCCGAGCAGCAGCGCGCTGCGCACCGGCTCCGCGAGGGCGATGTTCTTCGGGACCATCTCGCCCAGCAGCATGTGCAGGTACGTCGCCAGAGTCAGCGCGATCACGAAGGACACGGCGTGGCCCGCGCTCACGGGCACGCCCAGGGCATGGAACACCGGCTCCAGCAGATGCGCGATCGCCGGTTCGGCGACCACACCGAGGACCAGCGTGCACAGCGTGATGCCGAGCTGGGCGGCGGCCAGCAGCGCCGACACGTGTTCCAGGCCCCACAGCACGCTCTTCGCGCGCCGGTCACCCTCCTGGGCGAGCGGCTCGACCTGCGAGCGGCGCACGGAGATCAGCGCGAACTCGGCGCCCACGAAGAAGGCGTTGACGACGAGGGTCGCCAGACCGATCAGCAGCTGTACGGCGGTCATCGCGCCCCCTCCGGCGTCTCGTCGGCCTTCTCGTCGTCCAGCGGCGCGTGCAGCAGTACCCGGGCCGCCCGGCGGCCCGAGTCGTCCACCACGTCCAGCCGCCAGCCGGCGACCTCGACGGTGTCACCGTTCTCCGGTATCCGGCCCAGCTCGGTGGCGACCAGGCCGGCCAGGGTCTCGTACGGCCCCTCGGGTGCGCGCAGGCCCACGCGCGCGAGCTGGTCGGTGCGGGCGGCGCCGTCGGCCGAGTACAAGGCCCGGCCCTCGGTGTCCGCCCCGGCGGGAGCGAGGTCGGGCGTCTCGTGCGGATCGTGTTCGTCCCGTACCTCGCCGACGACCTCCTCGACGATGTCCTCCAGCGTCGCCACGCCGGCCGTGCCGCCGTACTCGTCGATGACGACGGCCATGGTGCGGCGGCCGGAGAGCCGGTCCAGCAGCCGGTCCACGGTCAGGGACTCGGGTACCAGCAGCGGTTCGCGCATCACCTGGGAGACGCGGCGGTGGCGCCGCTGCTCGGCGGGGACGGCCAGCACGTCCTTGATGTGGGCGATGCCGACCACCGAGTCCAGGCTGCCCTGGTAGACCGGGAACCGGGACAGGCCGGTGGCCCGGGTCGCGTTGGCCACGTCCGCGCAGGTGGCCTGGGTGTCGAGGGCGATGACCTGGACGCGCGGGGTCATGACGTTCTCCGCCGTCAGGTCGGCCAGGTTCAGCGTCCGGACGAACAGCTCGGCGGTGTCCGCCTCCAGCGCGCCCTCCTTCGCGGAGTGCCGGGCGAGGGCGGCCAGCTCCTGCGGCCCGCGCGCGGAGGCCAGCTCCTCGGCCGGTTCGATGCCGAGCCGGCGCACCAGACGGTTGGCCGTGTTGTTCAGGTGCGTGATGAAGGGCCGGAAGGCCGCGCTGAACCAGCTCTGCGCGGTGCCCACGCGCTTCGCCACGGCCAGGGGCGAGGAGATCGCCCAGTTCTTCGGCACCAGCTCGCCGACGACCATCAGGAACACCGTCGACAGGGCCGTGCCCAGCACCAGAGCGACCGAACTCGCCGTGGTCGGCGACAGCCCCATCGCCTGGAACGGCCCGGCGAGCAGCTTGGCGATCGACGGCTCGGCGAGCATGCCGACCACCAGGTTGGTGACGGTGATGCCGAGCTGGGCGCCGGACAGCTGGAAGGTCAGGTTCCGTACGGCCCTCAGGGCGCCCGGGGCGCCGCGCTCGCCGCGCGAGGCAGCCCGCTCCAGCTCGCCGCGCTCGACCGTGGTCAGCGAGAACTCCGCCGCCACGAAGGCGCCACAGGCGAGCGACAGCAGGATCGCCACCAGAAGGAGCAGCACTTCGGTCATCGGGTCACCCCCGTCCCATGATCGGACAGGGCAGGGCGGAACGCGCGGTATCGCGGACTGGGAGGCTCGCCCATGGGCGGACGCTCACAACCTTTCATAGAGGGCCGAGTGCTCCGTCAAGGGTAAAGGATGGGCAAAGAGAGCCTTTGATCTCAGTCCGTCAGCGGTTTCACCCAGCGCCGCCAGTGCTCCTCCGGCCGATACCCGGCGGCCCGCCAGGCGTGGTGCGCGGTCGCGTTGCGGACCAGCACCATCGCGTCCGCCCGCCGACCGCCGAGCCGCGCGAAGCGCTCCTCGGCGGCGGCCAGCAGTGCCGAGCCGATGCCCTGCCGCCGCCGCTGCGGATGCACGGCGAGCCGGTAAAGGTGGCACCGCCAGCCGTCGAAGCCGGCGATCACCGTGCCGACCAGTTCGCCCGCCGACTCGGCGAGGATCAGCGCCTCCGGGTCGCGGGCGACCAGCCGCTCCACCCCGGCGCGGTCGTCGCTGATGCTCGTGCCCTCGGCGGCCGTCTTCCAGAAGGCGAGGACGGCGTCGAGGTCGTCGGGGACGGCAGGGCGTATACGGGGCTCAGTCATGCGACCATCGGACCACCGCCGGGGTGCCCGGCCCCGGGAATTCCATCATGCGGACTCCTCCCGCAGCCGTTCCATCACCGGCGCGAACGCCTCCAGGGACGGTTCCAGGACGGTCAGGTACGAGAAGCCGAACCGCTCGCGCTGCGCCCGCACCTTCGCGACGATGTCGTCCAGGGGGCCGACCAGCACGATGGGCAGGGCCAGTGCCTGCTCCAGGGTCAACCGCGGCTGCCGTTCCAGCAACGGCTCGAGCACGGGCCCGGGGTCGTCGGTGACGGCGACGAGCTGGATCAGCAGGTTCAGCTCGGCGGCTGCCGGGCGGTCCGCCGCCAGCTCGCGGTAGCGGGCCACCCGGTCGTCCAGTTCCTCGGCGGTCAGCGGGTCCAGCGACCCCGGCGTGTCTCCCGGCCGGGCCCCGGTGAAGGCCGCGATGTCCGCGTGCTCGGCGGCCAGGCGCAGCATCCGGTCGCCGTTGGCCCCGATCAGCAGCGGCACCCGGGACCGGGTCGGCCCGGGCCTGTCGGTCCCCGCGCTCGAGCCGAGCCGGGAGTGGGGGAGGTCCTCCGAGCCGAGCAGCCGGTCCAGTTCCCCGACCGTGCGCCGGAGGTGGTCCACCCGCTCCCGCGGCGAACCGAACGGCAGCCCGGCCGCCTCGTGCTCCGCAGGGACGTACCCGGTGCCGAGGCCGAGTTCGAGGCGCCCGCCGGTCAGCGCGTCCGTGGTCGCGACCTCGCGCGCCAGCAGCGCCGGGTTCCAGAAGCCCGCGTTGAGCACGAACGTGCCCAGCCGGGGCCGTTCGGTCGCCTCGGCCGCGGCGACCAGCGCCGGGAACGGTGCGGCCATGCCGAGGTGGTCGGGGACGAGGATCACGTCGTACCCCAGCTCCTCGGCCCTACGGCATGTGGCGCGCCACTCGGCGGCGGGCGCGGGCGTGAGCAGGTTGACCCCGAAGCGGAACGGACGCTGCATGAACTCTCCCCGTGAGTACGTGACCTGAGCCTGGTCCCGTGATTCCATCACGCCCGCGGCACGCTGAAGACGGCCACCCGAGCCACGCCCGCGGCACGCTCGAGGAGCATGCCGCGGCATGCTCGAGACGACGGTGCCGTCACTCGTGCGCGATCGCCGCCAGCACGTTCATCCGCGACGCCCGCAACGCCGGCAGCAGCGCCGCCACGACGCCCACCACCGCCGAGCCGATCACGACCGCCACGATCGTGCCCCAGGGGATCGAGAGCGCCGTCAGCCCGCGCAGTGCCAGCACCCGCTGCATGCAGACGCCCCACACCAGCCCCAACGCCAGCCCCAGGACCGCGCCGAACACCGCGATCACCACCGACTCCAGCCGGATCATCCGGCGCAGCTGCCGCCGCCCCAGCCCGATCGCGCGCAGCAGCCCGATCTCCCGGGTGCGCTCCACCACCGACAGCGCGAGGGTGTTGACCACACCGAGCACGGCGATGACGATCGCCAGCGCGAGCAGCGCGTACACGAGGTACAGGAGCACGGCGATCTGGTCGTGGACCAGCTTCTTGTAGTCGGCCTGATTGCGCACCTGGACCTGCGGGAACGGCTTCAGGGCCCGCTCCAGACGGGGCCGCAGGTCCTCCGCCCTCGTCCCGGGGGCCGCGTTGACGTACAGCGTGGAGTCCTGCCCGTTCGGCACGTACTTCTCGAGCGTCCTGAGGCCGAAGAAGATGCCGCCCTGGGTGCCGAAGCCCTCGGCCGTCCCCTGGTCGGTGAGCGCCCCGACCGTCAGCCCGGCCCGGCGCCCGCCGGGGAACTCGACCGGGAGCACGCTGCCGACCCGCACACCGTGGTCCTTCGCGAATCCGGCGTCCAGGGCGAGGCGCCCGTCCGCCAGCGCGGCCGCCGAACCGCCGCGCGTGTAGGTGATGTGCACGACGTCATCGAGCCGGGGGCCGTATCCGGCGGCGTTCGTCCTGACCCGATCGCCGTCCGGCAACCGTACGGCGACGGCGCTGAGCCGCTGCCGTACGACGAGCCCGACACCGCGCGTCGCGCCCACGGTGTCCCTGACTTCCTTGGTGTACGGCATGAAGTTGGCGTTCTGGACGATGAAGTCGGCGCCCAGCGTCCTGTCGATCTGCCGGTCGAACGACGCGGACAGGGAGGCGCTCGCCACCGACATCCCGCCGACGAGGGCCAGCCCCACCATCAGCGCGGCGGCCGTGGCGCCGGTACGGCGTGGATTGCGCAGGGCGTTGCGCTGGCTCATCCGTCCGACCGGACCGAACAGCGCGGGGAACGCCCCGCCCAGCACCCGGATCACCGGCCGTACCAGCAGCGGTCCGGCGACCACGGTCGCGACGAGCGTGAGGACCACGCCGAGCCCCAGCAGCGAGGCCGCCTGCGCGGTCCTCGTGGCCACCGCGCACCCGGCCAGCGCGGCCGCACCGGCCGCCCCGACCACCGCCCCGCTGATCGCCCGCGCCTTCAACGGCTTGCCCGTACCGGCCACTTCGGCGTCCGCGAGCGCCGCCATCGGGGAAACGGCCGCCGCGCGCCGGGCGGGCAGATAGGCGGCCACGAAGGTGACGCCGAGACCGACGACGTACGCGGTGACGGGCGTCCCCCAGCCGATGACCATCTCCGTCGCCTTCAGCTTCATCCCGAACGCGCTCATCAGCCGGATCAGCCCGAAGGCCAGCCCGATCCCGGCGGTGAGTCCGAGCGTGGCGCCGACCAGCCCCAGCAGCAGCGCTTCCGTCTGCACCGACCGCCGCACCTGCCGCCGGTCCGCGCCGAGCGCCCGCAGCAGACCCAGTTCCCGGGTGCGCTGGGCGATGAGCATGGAGAAGGTGTTGACGATGAGGAACACGCCCACGAGCAGCGCGACGCCGGCGAAGCCCAGCATCACGTACTTGATCACGTCGAGGAAGGCGCCGAGGTCGGCCGCGGCCGACTTGGCCTGTTCGTTCGCGGTCTTCAGGTCGTAGGTCCCGGTGCCGATCGCCGCACCGATCCGGCGCTCGAGTTCCGCGTCGGACACGCCCTTCGCCGCGTCCACCGAGATGCTGGTCGCCTTCGCGGCGGAGCCGAGCAGCTCCCGGCCGGCCACCGCCGGGTCCAGATAGACCAGGGCGGAGCCCGGGTTGGTCGTGGTGAACGTGGCGATGCCGACGACCCGGACCCGGAAGGTGCCCGGCTGCGCCTGCACGGTCAGCCTGTCCCCGATCCGTACGTGCCTCTCGGCAGCCGTGTCGGAGTCCAGCAGCGCCTCGCCCGCACCGTGCGGCGCGTGGCCGGAGGTCAGCCGTACCGGGCTGCGGTGGGTGACGTTCCAGGAACCGGCGACGGTGGGGGCGCCGGTGGTCGGGCCGACGGATGCGCCGCGGCTGTCGACCACCACGACGTTCCGCACCGACACGTTCGCGCGGGCGGCCGCGACCCCGGGGACCTTCGCCACCCGGTCCCGCAGCGCGGCGGGCACGGTCCCCACCACTCCGGACGACCGGGCCGACCCCAGGTCCTCCTTCGGCCGCACCGTCACATCGGCGGCGGTGGAGGCGAACAGCCGGTCGAAGGTGCGGGTGACGGTGTCGGAGAAGATCAGGCTGCCCGAGACGAACGCCACGGACAGGATCACGGCCAGCGCGGACAGGGCCAGCCGCCCCTTGTGCGCGAGGAAACTCCTCAGGGTCGCCTTGAGCACGGCATCAGTCCTTCTGGAGGGTGACGTCGTCGCCGAGCCGGCCGCGGACCACGTCGAACCGCTTCATGCGTTCGAGCACCGCGTCCGCCGTGGGCCGTTCCCTCTCGTCCACGATCCGCCCGTCGGCGAGGAACAGCACCAGGTCGGAGTGGGCGGCGGCGCCCGGGTCGTGCGTGACCATGACGACGGTCCGGCCGAGATCGTCGACGGCGCTGCGCAGGAAGCCCAGCACCTCGAGACCCGCCCGCGAGTCCAGGTTGCCGGTCGGCTCGTCGGCGAAGATCAGCTCGGGCCGGGAGGCCAGCGCACGCGCGCACGCGACGCGCTGCTGCTGGCCGCCGGAGAGCTGCGCGGGCCGGTGTGTCAGGCGCCCGCGCAGGCCGAGCGTGTCGATGACCTGGTCCAGCCACTCCTGGTCGGGTTTGCGGCCCGCGATGTCCATCGGCAGGGTGATGTTCTCGGCGGCGGTCAGGGTCGGGATGAGGTTGAACGACTGGAACATGAACCCGATCCGGTCCCGCCTGAGCCGGGTCAGTTCCCGTTCCTTGAGCCTCGTGATCTCGGTGTCGCCGAGCCACACCTGACCGGCCGACACGGTGTCGAGGCCCGCCAGGCAGTGCATGAGCGTGGACTTTCCGGATCCCGACGGGCCCATCACGGCGGTGAAGCGGCCGCGCGCGATGTTCACGTCCACCGAGTCCAGGGCGACCACGGCCGTCTCGCCGGAGCCGTAGGCCTTGGTCAGCGCGCGGGCGCGGGCCGCGACACCGGTGTCCGGCGCGCGTCCCGGGGCGTGCTCCGCAGCAGGTGTGGACAAGACCGCCTCCCGGTCGCCTCGACGTCCCGACTCTTCGGTCCGGGCTGAGCCTAGTGTGACCCGTCCCACAGCCGAAGCGCCCGCGCGGGCCCGCGTGCGGGGGAACCCACCCGGGTCCCCTTGCCGTTGCTAGCACCCCGGCGCTAGCGTCGAGGCATGGCCAAGACCCAGCTGAACGTGCGCGTGGACGAGGGCACCGCCCGCGCGGCCCGCGAACGCGCCCTGGCACGCGGGATGAGCGTCAACCGCTACATCGAAGAGCTGGTCAGACAGGACACCGGGGAAGCCGGCCGCACGTTCGTCGAGGCGGCCGCCGACTTCATGAAGCAGTACGAGTCCGTGTTCGCCGAGGAATTCGCCGAGACCCGCGGCACCGACGCGGGTGAACGCCGTCGCTGATCCCTTGGACGAACTGACTGTCGACCTCGCCTGGCTGCTCATGCTCGCCGAGCGGAAGACGCCCGGCGACCCGCAGGTCACCGACTGGGGCGCGCTGGTCGCCGCCGTCGCCCGGCACCGGGCGGAGATATTCGGCGTGCCCGTGTACGACACCCCGCACGCCCGCGCGGCGTCCCTGCTCCAGCTCCTCATCCACGTACCGGCACTGGAACGCTCCAACGCGCTGTTCGCCTCGGCGGTCGCCTACGCCTATCTGGTCGCCGGCGGCGCCAAGGTCGTCACCACACCCGAGCAGGTCCGCGACCTCGCCCGGCTGGTCAAGGACGGCGTGGCGAGCGTCGACGACATCGCGCGGGAGCTGCGCCGCTGGACCGGCTGATCAGCGTGCGTCCGGCTCGTCCGGCCGCCAGGCGACCCCCAGCGCGCAGTACGAGGCCGGCAGCGCCGGTCCCTTCTCCGGCAGCAGCATCCGCCGGAGCGGGCCGAGCCGGAACCCGGCCTCGCGCAGGGCGGCGACCGGCTCCCGGGACAAGTGACAGCCGCCGCTCAGTGCGGGCCACAGGGTACGGTCCAGAGCCTGCTGGGTCAGCGTCATCGCCGGGCCGCCGCCCCGCCCGTGCTCGAAGAACCGCACTTCGCCACCCGGCCGGAGCACCCGCCGTACCTCGCCCAGCGCCCGCGCCACGTCCCGCACGCTGCACAGCACCAGCGACAGCACCACGGCGTCGAAGGCCTCGCTCTTGACGGGCAGCGCCTCCGCCGCACCCGGCACCACGTCCACCGGAACCTGCGCCCGCAGCGCGGACTCCAGTGCCAACCGCCGCAGGTGCGGCTCCGGTTCGATCGCGACCACCTCCGCGACAGCGCCGGGATAGTGCGCGAAGTTCAGCCCGTTGCCCGCGCCGATCTCGAGCACCCGCCCGGACAGTCCGGCGAGCAGCCGCTCCCGCACCCCGGCCATGCCCAGCCGCGTCTCGGCGCCGACGCTGAGCCGGGCGTAGCAGCGGGCGAACAGCGGGTGGTGGACGGGACCCCGCGCCACCTTCCCGGAGCCGGTGGACAAAAGTCGCATGGCAACCTCCCGGAGCGGACGGGCCTACGAGGAGTGTCCCCCGAGAACCGCCGCCGCACCCCCGCCGAAGCGGCTCGGCTCGGCCCGGGGACGGCCGGCGGCCGCCCGCACCCCGGTCGACGGCGCGGGCGGCACCGGGCGTACGGCCGTCTCCGGCGGTTTCTCCCCCCGGCCCGCGTCGCTCTCACCGAGGCCCTGGCAGCGGGTGAGGGTCTCGACCCCGCGACGCCAGAACGCCACCCAGGCTGGGACGCCACCCTGGGCTGGGACGGCACCCGGGCTAACGCGCCACCCGGACTGGGACGCCACCTGGGCTGGGACGCCACCCGGGCTACGCGCCACCCGGGCTGGGACGCAACGGGCTGAGGCGCCACCCGGGCTACGCGCCACCCGGACTGGGACGCAACGGCTGAGGCGCCACCTGGGCTGAGGCGCCACCCAGGCTGGTAGGCCACCCGGGCTAGCGCGCCACCCGGACTGGGACGCAACGGCTGAGGCGCCACCTGGGCTGAGGCGCCACCTGGGCTGGGAGGCCACCCGGGCTAGCGCGCCACCCGGACTGGGACGCAACGGCTGAGGCGCCACCTGGGCTGAGGCGCCACCTGGGCTGGGAGGCCACCCGGGCTAGCGCGCCACCCGGACTGGGACGCAACGGCTGAGGCGCCACCTGGGCTGGGACGCCGACCTGGGCTGGGACGGCACCAGGGTTAAGACGCCACCTGGGTCAAGACGCCGCCTGGGTCAAGACGCCGCCCGGAGCTGGAAAGCCGCCGCGTCCCACGTTCCGTCCAGCCGAGGCGCGAGCCAGGCCGGCGCTGCCGTACGGAAGTCGGCCGGGGGGAGGGAACCCGCTCCGGCCGGTAGGGCGCCGAGCAGCGGGGCGTCGGCCACCTCCGGCAGGTCGGCCACGTTGCAGCGGGCGGCGAGGTCGGGGGCGCCGGGCCAGCTGCCGATGACCACACCTGCCAACTCCAGCTTGCGCCGCCGCAGTTCGCGGGCGGTCAGCTCGGTTGCGTTCAGGGTGCCCAGGCCGGCCTGGGCGACGACCAGGACCGGCGCGTTCAGCAGCCGGGCCGCGTCGGCCAGCGTGCCGCCCGCCGCGTCGAACCGGACGAGCAGCCCGCCCGCCCCCTCGACCAGCACCAGGTCGTGCTCCGTGGCCAGCTTGGCGGCCCGGTCGGCCACCTCGTGCGGGTGTACCGGCGCCATGCCCGCCCGCCGGGCCGCCGTACCCGGCGCCAACGGCTCGGGATAGCGGGCCAGTTCGGTGGCCGTGACCGGCCCCGCGAGCCGCGCGACCTCGTCGGCGTCCCCGCGCTCGTCCGGCCGTACACCCGTCTGGGCGGGCTTCAGCACGGCCACCGAGCGCCCGGCCGCGAGGGCCGCGGCGGCGACGGCGGCGGTGGTGACGGTCTTGCCGACCTCCGTGCCCGTTCCCGTGATCACCAGTACCGGCATCTCATCCCTCCCGCGCCGCGGCGCACACCGCGCGCGTGATCCGTGCCACGTCCTCGTCCGAGGTGACGTACGGCGGCATCGTGTAGACCAGATCGCGGAACGGGCGCAGCCACACGCCCGCCCGCACGGCCGCCCGGGTCGCGGCGGCCATGTCGACCTCGTGGTCGAGCTGGACGACCCCGATGGCGCCCAGCACCCGGACGTCCCGCACCCCGGGCAGATCCGCGGCCGGTGCCAGCCCCTGGCGCAGTCCCGCCTCGATCCGCTTGACCTCCGACAGCCAGTCCTGACCCAGCAGCAGGTCGAGCGAGGCGCAGGCCACGGCCGCCGCCAGCGGGTTGCCCATGAACGTCGGGCCGTGCGCGAGCACCGGCACCGCGCCCCGCGAGATCCCGTCGGCGACCCGCGCGGTGCACAGCGTGGCGGCCATCGTCAGATAACCGCCGGTCAGCGCCTTGCCGACGCACATCACATCAGGCGTGACGGCCGCGTGGTCCGCCGCGAACAGCGCACCGGTGCGGCCGAAGCCGGTGGCGATCTCGTCGAACACCAGCAGCACGTCGTGCGCGTCGCACGCCTCACGCAGCACCCGCAGATAGCCGGGGGAGTGGAAGCGCATGCCGCCCGCGCCCTGCACCACCGGCTCCACGATCACCGCGGCCACCTCGTCCGCGTGCTCCGCGATCAACGCCCGCAGACGCTCCGCGTACGACTCCTCGAACTCCGTCGGCGGCGCGTCCGCGAAGACCTGGCGCGGAAGCACGCCGGTCCACAGCTCGTGCATCCCGCCCTCGGGGTCGCACACCGACATCGGGTTCCAGGTGTCGCCGTGGTAGCCGCCGCGCCAGGTCAGCAGCCGCTGCTTGCCCGGCCGGCCGAGTGAACGCCAGTACTGCAGGCACATCTTCACGGCGACCTCGACCGACACCGACCCGGAGTCGGCCAGGAAGACGTGCTCCAGCCCGTCGGGCGACATGTCGACAAGGAGCTTCGCGAGCCGTACGGCGGGCTCGTGCGTGAGCCCGCCGAACATCACGTGACTCATCCGGCCCAGCTGCGAGCGCACGGCCTCGTTGAGGACCGGGTGGTTGTAGCCGTGGATGGCCGACCACCATGACGACATCCCGTCGACCAGCTCGCCGGAGCCGTCCGCGAGCCGCAGCCGGACCCCGCTCGCCGACTCCACGACGAGCGGTTCGGCGCGTCCGGGCATCGGCCCGTAGGGATGCCAGACGTGCCGCCGGTCCAGCTCCAGCAGTTCGGTCACGCCCAGGTGGGGCAGGTCAGGCATTGGGCGCGACGTCCGTTCCGGCGCCCCGGCGGCGGACGGCGACGAGGTCGGTGCGCGGCTCCTGGGCGGCCGGCACGGTCGCCGTACCGCACGCGTCCCCGCCCTCGTGCGAGCCGCAGACGGAGCCGCAGCCACCCGCGGCCTCCGCCCGGTGCTCGGGCAGCGTCACCTGGTCGGCGCCCTCCACCTCGAACCCGGCGTCCGCGATCATCTCCAGGTCGGCCTTGCCGGCCTGGCCCTCGCTGGTCAGGTAGTCGCCGAGGAAGATGGAGTTGGCCAGGTGCAGCGCGAGCGGCTGCATCGTGCGCAGATGGACCTCGCGGCCGCCCGCGATGCGGACCTCCACGTCCGGGCAGACGAAGCGGACCATCGCGAGGATGCGCAGGCAGCGCTGGGGGGTGAGGTTCCACTCCTTGGCCAGCGGGGTGCCCTCGAACGGGATCAGGAAGTTCACCGGCACCGAGTCCGGGTCCAGTTCACGCAGCGAGAAGACGACGTCGACCAGGTCCTCGTCGCTCTCGCCCATGCCCGCGATCAGACCGGAGCAGGCGGACAGACCGGCCGCGTGCGCCTTCTGCACCGTGTCCACCCGATCGGCGTACGTGTGGGTGGTCGTGATGTCCCCGTACGTCCCCTCGGACGTGTTGAGGTTGTGGTTGTAGGCGTCCGCGCCGGCCTCGCGCAGCCGTTCGGCCTGACCGTCGGAGAGCAGACCGAGGCAGGCGCACACCTCGACGCCCTCGTTCTGCTCCTTGATCGCCTTGATGGTCTCCGAGACCCGGTCCACGTCCCGGTCCGTCGGGCCGCGCCCGCTGGCCACCAGGCAGACGCGCTTGGCGCCTCCCGCCAGACCGGCGGCGGCCGCCTCGGAGGCCTGGTCGGGCTTGAGCCAGGTGTACTTCAGGATGTCGGCCTTCGAGCCGAGCCGCTGTGAGCAGTAGGAGCAGTCCTCCGGGCACAGGCCGGACTTGAGGTTGACCAGATAGTTGAGTTTCACCCGGCGCCCGAACCAGTGCCGGCGTACCTTCCCGGCCGCGGCCACCACATCGAGCAGGTCGTCGTCGGAGGTGGCCAGAACGGCGAGTGCTTCCTCGCGGGTCGGCAGCTCGCGCCGAAGCCCCTTGTCCACCAGCGTGTTCAGCAGGTCCATGAGGTCCGATCCTGTCCTACGGGACGGCTCCGGGCCAAGGAGAGATCGGACAACGGAGCCGGTTCACCGTGTGGGTATTGCCACACCCTGGGTGGCTGGTCGTGCCGCTAGGGTCTGTCCGCTACCTACAAAAGCACCGGAGGACCCATGGCGTTCGGCTGGATCGACGAGCAGGCCGAGGCGCGCCGGCGCGCCGGACTCGTACGCACCCTGCGTCCGCGCCCCGCCGACTCGCCGCTGCTGGACCTGGCGAGCAACGACTACCTGGGCCTCGCCCACCACCCCGAGGTCACCGAAGGGGCGGCCCGGGCCGCCCGGACCTGGGGCGGCGGCTCCACCGGCTCCCGGCTGGTCACCGGCACCACCGAGCTGCACACCGAGCTGGAGCGCGAACTGGCCGCCTTCTGCGGCTTCGAGGCCGCCCTGGTCTTCTCCTCCGGTTACGCCGCCAACCTGGCGGCGGTCACCGCGCTCGGCCCGCACGGCTCCCTGATCGTCTCCGACGCGGGCAACCACGCCTCGCTCATCGACGGCTGCCGGCTCGCCCGGGGCGAGACGCAGGTCGTCGGGCACGCCGATCCGGAGGCCGTGCGCAAGGCCCTGGCCGCGCACGCGGGAGCCGCGATCGTCGTCTCCGACACGGTGTTCTCCGTCGACGGGGACCGGGCGCCGCTGGCCGCTCTGGCCGAGGCGTGCCGGGAGCACGGCGCGGGACTGGTCGTGGACGACGCCCACGGACTCGGCGTGCTGGGCGACGGCGGACGGGGCGCGCCGTACGCGGCCGGGCTCGCGGGCGCCGCCGACGTGGTCGCCACGGCCACCCTGTCCAAGTCGCTCGGCAGCCAGGGCGGGGTGGTGCTCGGCCCGGCCCGGGTGATCGACCATCTGGTCAACGCGGCCCGCACCTTCATCTTCGACACCGGCCTGGCTCCGGCGGCGGCCGGGGCCGCCTCGGCCGCGCTGCGGCTGCTCGTCCGCGAACCGCAACGGGCGGCACGGGCCCGCGAGGTGGCCGCGGAGCTGCACGCACGGCTGACCGCCGCGGGCCTGGAGGCGGTGCGTCCGGACGCCGCGGTGGTCTCCGTGCGGGCTCCGTCCCCGGAGCAGGCGGTGCGCTGGGCGGCCGACTGCCGTACGGCAGGGCTGGCCGTGGGCTGCTTCCGTCCTCCCTCCGTGCCCGACGGCATCTCACGGCTGAGGCTGACCGCCCGAGCGGACCTGAGCGGGGCCGAGATCGAACGCGCTGTACGTGTGATCGGCGAGACGCGACCGTGAGTCGGCGTGACACGGCCGTGCGTCGCCGTGAACGGGTGTGATCAGAGGGGGACGTGGTGGTTGCGGGTCACCGGAGCGCGGCCATGAACCCGGTCCAGCTCTCCGGGGTGAAGAGCAGCGCGGGTCCGGCCGGGTTCTTCGAGTCGCGCACGGCGAGCAGTCCGGCCGAGGGGCCGGAGCGCGGCCGGGCCGTCTCCACGCAGTTGTTGGCTCCCGTGCTGTAGCTGCTGCGCAGCCAGCGCACGTCGTGCAGGTCGGTACTGGCAGGGACGTTCCGAGGCAGTGCTGACATGGTGCCTCCTTACGCGCCGTCACCTATTCCGGCGATGTAGTCCAAGGAGTCCTCGGGGGAAAGGGCGTGCATCTGAAGGGTGTTGAAGGCCTCGGAGTAGGCCAACAGGTCTTCTTTCCGTTCCAGGTAGAGGCTACTCGTCAACTGGTCGAGAACAACTACGTCCAGATCAGAAGTGCTCGGAAATGAGAAGATAACGAAAGGCCCCGTGAGGCCGACATGCGCTCCCGCCCTGAACGGCAGAACCTGCAGCCGTACCTGGGGCAGCCGGGCGGCGTCCAGCAGCCGCTCCAGCTGCCGGGCCATCACCTCCGGACCGCCGACCTCGCGCCGCAGCACCGCCTCGTCGAGCACGGCGCACAGCTTCAGCGGCGGGTCCGAACGCAGCACGTCCTGCCGGGCCAGCCGCACCTCCACCAGCGCGTCCAGGCGTTCCTCGTCCAGGCCCTTCACGGCCGCCCGGGTCACCGCGCGGGCGTACTCGGCCGTCTGCAGCAGGCCGGGCACGACCGTGGTCTCCAGGGTGCGCATCGCGCTCGCCTGCGACTCCAGGCTGATGAAATCCCGGTACGTGGGCGGCAGCACCCCCCGGTAGGCGTGCCACCAGCGGTTCCGGCCGCCGGCGTCCTCGGACCCCGCCAGCATCAGCAGCAACTCGCGCAGGTGGCCGTCCCGCACCCCGTAGGCGTCCAGCAGCAACCGCAGATCCGCCGGTTTCACGCCGCTGGCGCCGGTCTCGATGCGGCTGACCTTCGACTGGTGCCAGCCGACCAGCCGGGCCGCCTCGCCGCTCGTGAGCGCAGCACCGGTACGCAGCACGCGCAGTTCGGCACCCAGTTTGCGACGGCGCACCGCCGGCCCGTTCTGCATGGGCTCCTCCTTACTCCTGAAGGGCCGCTCACATACGGTCTCGCGTCGCAGAGTTCACCGCTTCGAGCGACAGATATATGCACATCTCGGTGGATCGCTCCCCGTGACCGGCCCGGTGATGGCAGTCTGGCGACGAGCACCAGTCCGGGACCGTACTCGAACCATCCGCTCCATGTCGGACTGCGGTCCCGTGGGAAAGGGACGACCTCGCCATGGCAGACCATCTGGAAGCATCCGTCACTCTGCCGAGCGATCCCGCCTCGGTCTCCGCCGCCCGCACCTACGTCGTGGGAACCCTGGCGGAGTGGGGCCTGCCGTCGGACACCGACGTGGCCGACACCGTGCGGCTCATCGTCTCCGAACTCGCCACCAACGCCGTACAGCACACCTTCGGACAGTCACCCACCTTCACGGTCGACATCGCGCTGGACCGTGACGAGCACCTGCGCATCGGCGTCACGGACAGTCATCCCCGCTTCCCCAAGAGACTGCCCGCCGCCGTTCAGCAGGACAACGGGCGCGGCATGGTCATCATCCGCTGTCTCACCGCGGAGTGCGGCGGCAGACTCCGTATCCGCCCCACCCGTGAGGGCGGCAAGACGGTCTCCATCGAACTGCCCTGGACGATCCCGGCCGAGCCGGTCACGGCGGCGGGGCAGCAGGACCCCTAGGGCCTGTCTGACCACTCGCGTCGTTGCCCGAAGGGCGGCCGTGCGGCGTCAGGTGCGTGCTCTCGCCGTGCCGGCCCCAGGCCCTCGTACTGGACGTACTTGGGTCTGGGGGCGGTGCCGCGAGAGTGCGTGCATGGCGTCGCGCGGCAGACGGGAATGGTCAGACAGGCCCTGGCCCCGGGCACACCGTCCCGGTCCTCAGGTTCCCGTACTCCGACCCGCCCGGCCGAACGCCCCCCGCAGCAGGGCCCGGAAGGCATCCGCGGCCGGAGCGGTCTCGTCGGCGCGGTGGGCCACCGAGATCGTGCGGCGCAGGCGGCCCTCCGCCAAGGGACGCACGCCGACCGGTGTGGTCGCGGTGCGCGCCACCATCTCCGGTACGACGGCCACCCCGAGCCCGGCGCTGACGAGCGCGCACACCACGGCGTACCCGGGGGTGGGCACCAGCAGCGCCGGCGTGGCCCCGGCCTCGGCCAGCAGGGCCTCGATCTCCCGCCGGGCCGGGTGGTGCGGCGCCATGCTGATCAGCGGCTGCCCGGCCAGCTCCGCGAGCGGCAGCCGGGAGGAGGCGCTGCTCAGGGCGTGCCCCGGCGCGGTCACCAGGACCAGTTCCTCCACCAGGACCGGCTCCAGACGCACCGCGGACGGCACGGGAACGGGCTCGGCCGGGTGATAGGTGTGGGTCAGCGCCAGGTCCACCTCGCCGCCCGCCACCGCCGCGACCCCGGCCGGCGGATCGTAGTCCGCGACCGACAGCGTCACGTCCGGATGCGCCCGGCGGAACGCGCTCAGCACCGGCGGCAGCAGGTGCACCCCCGCCGTCGGGAAGGTGCCGAGCCGCAGTGCGCCGCCGGTGAGCCCGGTCAGCCGCGCGAGTTCGTGCCGGGCCTGCTCCAGTTCGTCGAGCACCCGGCGGGCCCGTGCCACCAGCACCTCGCCGGCCTCCGTCAGCCGGGCCCCGCGGTGGTGGCGCACCAGCAGTGCCGTGCCCGCCTCCCGCTCCAGCTTGGCCAGCTGCTGGGAGAGGGCGGGCGGCGTGTAGCCGAGCCGGTCGGCGGCCCGGGTGATCGAGCCGGCCTCCGCGACCGCCACGAGCGCGGCCAGCCGAGTGGGGTCGTACATGGTGCCAGCCTAAAGCAACGCTTAAGGCAGACCTCGCTCATTCGACATACCTGCTGAAGGCTCGGGGAAGGCAGTCTGGCGGCATGGACGGACAGCTCATCGCCTTCACCGGGATCGCCGCCGGACTGGTGGCCATGCCCGGCGCCGACTTCACCGTGGTCGTCCGCAACGCGCTCGTCTCCCGCCGCGCGGGCGCGGTCTGCGGGCTCGGCATCGCGGGCGGACTGCTGGTGCACACCACCCTGGCGGTGGCCGGGGTCGCGGCCGTGCTGGTCGCCGTACCGGCGCTGTTCCGGGCGCTGCAGCTGCTCGGCGGCGCCTATGTGCTGCAGCTCGGGGTGCGCACCCTGTGGGCGCTGCGGCGGCCCGACGGTCCGGCGCAGGAGGCCGCGGTCGAGGCGGCGCACCCGCTGCGGCAGGGCTTCGTCACCAACGTCCTCAATCCGAAGGCGTCGCTGACCTTCCTCAGCCTGCTGCCGCAGTTCGTGCCCGCGGGGAGCCCCGCCCTGCCCAGGACGCTGCTGCTCGCGCTGATCGTGTGCGCGCTGGCCCTCGTGTGGTTCCAGGCGGTGGCCCTGCTGGTGGACCGGCTCGGCCGGTGGCTGCGCCGACCCCGGGCCGCCCGTGGGCTCCAGGCGGGCACCGGGGTGGCGCTGACGGTGCTGGGAGCGGCCCTGCTGCTGGAGCCGCTCCTGCCCTGACCGCGGGTCAGCTGACCCGGCCGTACCAGACGCTCCTGGTCCAGATCTTCTGCAGCCTCACCACATCACCGGTCTTGGGGGCGTGCCAGATCTTGTTGTGGCCGGCGTAGATGCCGACGTGGTAGACGCTGGAACCCGAGTGGAAGAAGACCAGGTCGCCCGCCTTGCGGCTCCTGGCGGAGATGTGGTGCGTCTTGTTGTACTGCTGGGCGGCGGTGCGCGGCAGTTTCTTGCCCGCCTTCTTGAACGAGTAGAGCGTGAGCCCCGAGCAGTCGAACCTGCGCGGTCCGGTGGCGCCCCACGCGTACGGAGCGCCCTTCTTGGAGGCCGCGATCTGGAGTGCTTTCGTCGCCGTGGTCGCGGCCGAGGCATCGGTGGCGAGACCGGGTACCGCGATCGAGCCGCCCACGGCGGCGAGGGTGAGTGCCGAGGCCGTGCCGGCCCGGGCCATCAGCGACGGGACACGATTGAGCGCAGTCATGCGCAACCCTTCGTCAGCCGCCTGTGAAGGATGACCTGTCGGATTCGGGCTGGCGAAGTTGCCCGGCCGCGTTGCCGCGGCTTCACCCCAAGGGCTGCTCGGTACTTCCGGCCGTCTGCGACGTGCAGACGAACATCCGTTCCGGCGACCCGTCTTGCTTGGGTCCTCCACTCCTGCCGATCCACTCCTGTCGACCGGTCATCCGGGCGGCGGCAGGACTCGGCGTCCGCCCGGACCGCCCCGCCGCGGTGGCGGGGGCTTGTCGTCAGTCAGGGATCTTCACCCACAGCTGTCCGAAAATCCCAACGGAACCGGGGATTTGTGGCGTTACTCACCACTCACCCGTTCGGGTGGACAGTGCTGTGTTCGAGCCCCCGTCAGATCCCGGACGTAGCCCCGGACCTGCGGCGGAGTAGGTCCGGGTGAGCCTCGGACCTGTCGTGCGCGCAACTCGGGAGGCCCGGAAAACGATCTGGATATACACCGGTCGGCGGTACGTCGTTCGGGCCGTTTCAACTCCGGCCCGAACGACGCGTCGACACGCGGGCCCCGCCGGGCCGGACTTGCGTCCGGGTCAGCCGACGCCGTCGGGCGGGAGCGCGACGCGCGCAGTACGGCGCTCACCGTCCAGCACCCGCAAGGCGCGTGCCAGCGTGTCCCCGTGCAGCTCCGTCTCGCCCCGCTGATGCATCAGCGCGAGCGCGTCACGCAACTGAGCCGCCTTGCGCACCAGGGCCTGCGCCGCACGCAGACCGCGGTAGGTGTCCCCGTGCAGTGCCGGGTTGATGCGGCCCAGCAGGTCGGCCGCCTCCAGGTAACGGTCGATCAGCTCGCCCTCGGCGCGCGTCAGCGCCGGCAGCGGCGGCAGTTCCGGCAGCATCCCGGGCTCACCCCGCATCCGGTGCGCCGGGCGTGGTCCGGCGGCTGGGCACGACACCGTCCACCAGGCCGTAGGCGAGCGCCGCGGGCGCGTCCAGGACGAGGTCCCGCTCCAGATCCCGGTGCACCTGCTCCGCCGTGCGCCCCGTGTGCCGTACGAGCATCTTCTCGGTCAGCGAGCGGGTGCGGGCCAGCTCCTCGGCCTGGATCACCAGGTCGCCGGGCCGGCCGTGCACCGGTTCGGGCAGCGCGGGCTGCCGGAGCACCATGCGCGCGCCCGGCAGCGTGAACCGCTTGCCCGGGGTGCCCGCCGCGAGCAGCACCGCGGCGACGGACACGGCCTGTCCCAGGCAGTACGTGACCACGTCGCACCCGACGTACCGCATCGTGTCGTAGATCGCGGTCAGCGCGTCGAAGGAACCGCCCGGGGAGTTGATGTACAGCGTGATGTCCCGGTCGGGGGCGGCGTGTTCGAGGTACATGAACTGCGCCGTGACGTCACTCGCGGCGGCGTCGTCGACCGGCGTCCCGAGGAAGACGACCCGGTCCTCGAAGAGCTTTTCGTACGGATCCAGCGTGCGCGCCGCCGTCCCACCGCGCTCGGTGAACTCGGGCAGGACATGACGGGCGGACGGTCGGGACATGGGCATACCCCTCCTCATGGCGCGGCCTCTCAGGGCTCGACTTCTGTACAGAATGTACAGGACGTACCTGACGTTATGATGGGGGCATGGCTTATGAGATTCCGGTGACGCAAGCCAGGGCCGAACTCGCCGACCTGATCAACCGGGTGGTGTACGGCGGTGAGCGCGTCGTCGTGACGCGGCACGGCAAGCCGCTGGTCGCGCTGGTCTCGGCCGCCGATCTGGAGCGGCTCGACGCGCTCGACGAGTCGGCCGAGGAGCAGATCGTCAGCACGGTGTCGGGTGTTGGCGAGGCCGGTTCCGCCCCGCGGGAACAGCGGCGGTTCGGGATCGCGGCCGAACATCGCAGGCCCGGCGCGTCCTGAGCCGCGCCGCCGGTATGGGGGAGCCCATCGCACGGTCATGCCGGTACCAAGGTCTGGTTAACGTCGCTGAAACTCCGGCGCTCTAGCCTGCCGATCCACGCCACCAGGGGTTTTTCCGCCCAGGATCGACGACGATCCGGGGATTTGTCTGTGTGCTACACCTGTCCCCGTCGCGGTGGCTGCGGCAACCGGACCCCGCACGGTCCGGAGCAAGGACGGTGAGGTGGGACGTGCAACTGACCCCGCACGAGCAAGAGAGGCTGCTGATCCACGTGGCGGCCGACGTGGCCGAGAAGCGCAGGGCCCGCGGGCTCAGGCTCAACCACCCGGAAGCGGTCGCCCTCATCACGTCGCACATCCTCGAGGGCGCGCGTGACGGCCGCACCGTCGCCGAGCTGATGTCCTCCGGTCGCAAGCTCCTCACCAGGGACGACGTCATGGACGGGGTCCCGGAGATGATCCACGACGTCCAGGTGGAGGCCACCTTCCCGGACGGCACCAAGCTCGTCACCGTCCACGAGCCGATCATCTAGGGGGCCCGCCGATGATTCCCGGAGAGATCCTGTTCGCGGACGGCCCCGTCGTCGTCAACGAGGGCCGCGAGGTCACCCGCCTGACCGTCCTCAACGCCGCCGACCGGCCCGTCCAGGTCGGCTCCCACTACCACTTCGCCGAGGCCAACCCCGGCCTGGAGTTCGACCGGGCCGCCGCGCGCGGCAAGCGGCTGAACGTCGCCGCCGGCACCGCCGTCCGCTTCGAGCCCGGTGTCCCCGCCGAGGTCGAACTCGTGCCCCTGGCCGGCGCCCGGATCGTGCCCGGCCTGCGCGGGGAGACCGGAGGCGCCCTCGATGCCTGAGATCTCCCGCGGCGCCTACGCCGACCTGTTCGGCCCGACCACCGGCGACCGCATCCGGCTCGCCGACACCGATCTGCTGATCGAGATCGAGGAGGACCGCTCCGGCGGCCCCGGGGCCTGCGGGGACGAGGCGGTCTTCGGCGGCGGCAAGGTCATCCGCGAGTCCATGGGCCAGTCCCGGGCCACCCGCGCCGAAGGCACCCCCGACACCGTGATCACCGGTGTCGTCGTCGTCGACCACTGGGGCATCGTCAAGGCCGACGTCGGCATCCGCGACGGTCGGATCACCGCCCTCGGCAAGGCCGGCAATCCCGACACCATGAACGGCGTCCACCCCGACCTGGTCATCGGCCCGGAGACCGAGATCATCGCGGGCAACGGGCGGATCCTCACCGCCGGTGCGATCGACGCGCACGTCCACTTCATCTGCCCCCAGGTCGCCGACGAGGCGCTGGCCTCCGGGATCACCACCCTGGTCGGCGGCGGCACCGGCCCCGCCGAAGGGTCCAAGGCGACCACCGTGACGCCCGGACCCTGGCACCTGGCCCGGATGCTGGAGGCGATGGAGGCCTACCCGGTCAACGTCGGCTTCCTCGGCAAGGGCAACACCGTCTCGCACGAGGCGATGCTCTCCCAGATCCGCGGCGGCGCCGTCGGCCTGAAGCTGCACGAGGACTGGGGCTCCACCCCGGCCGTCATCGACGCCGCGCTCACCGTCGCCGACCGCACCGGCATCCAGGTCGCCATCCACACCGACACGCTGAACGAGGCCGGGTTCGTCGGGGACACCCTCGCCGCGATCGCGGGCCGGGGCATCCACTCGTACCACACCGAGGGCGCGGGCGGCGGGCACGCGCCGGACATCATGACCGTGGTCTCCCGGCCGAACGTGCTGCCCAGCTCCACCAACCCGACCCGGCCGTTCACCGTCAACACCGCCGAGGAACACCTCGACATGCTGATGGTCTGCCACCACCTCAACCCGGCGGTCCCGGAGGACCTCGCCTTCGCCGAGTCCCGCATCCGGCCGTCCACCATCGGCGCGGAGGACATCCTCCACGACCTCGGCGCGATCTCGATCATCTCCTCCGACTCCCAGGCCATGGGCCGCGTCGGCGAGGTCGTCCTGCGCACCTGGCAGACGGCCCATGTGATGAAGGGCCGCCGGGGGGCGCTGCCGGGTGACGGCCGGGCGGACAACCACCGGGTGCGGCGCTACGTCGCCAAGTACACGATCAACCCGGCGCTCGCCCAGGGCCTCGCCGCCGAGATCGGCTCCGTCGAGACCGGCAAGCTGGCCGACCTGGTGCTGTGGGAGCCCGCGTTCTTCGGCGTCAAGCCGCTCCTCGTGATCAAGGGCGGCCAGATCGCGTACGCGCAGATGGGTGACGCCAACGCCTCCATCCCCACCCCGCAGCCGATCCTGCCCCGCCCGATGTACGGCGCGATCGGCAGGGCCCCGGCCGCCAACTCCGTCAACTTCGTCGCCCCCCTGGCGATCGAGGACGGGCTGCCGGAGCGGCTGCGCCTCGGCAAGCGGTTCGTGGCGATCGAGTCGACGCGCGCGGTCAGCAAGGGCGACATGCGGGAGAACGACGCCCTGCCGGACGTCCGGATCGACCCCGACAGCTTCGCCGTGCACATCGACGGTGAGCTGGTTGAGGCGACCCCGGCGGCCGAACTGCCCATGGCCCAGCGCTACTTCCTGTTCTGACGGGGTCGTGATGTCACGGGCAGCACTTCTCGTCCTGGCCGACGGCCGCTTCCCCGCCGGAGGGCACGCGCACTCCGGCGGGGCGGAGGCCGCCGTCAAGGCGGGCCGCATCACGTCCGCCGCGAGCCTGGAGGACTTCTGCCGGGGGCGGGCGCACACCGCCGGGCTGGTCGCGGGGGCGCTGGCGGCCGCCGCCGTGCTCGGCGCGGAGCCGGTCGAGCTGGACGCGGCGGCCGACGCGCGCACGCCGTCGCCCGCGCTGCGCGCCGCCGCGCGCCGGCTCGGGCGCCAGCTGCTGCGGGCGGCACGGGCGAGCTGGCCGTCCGCCGAACTCGAAGCCCTGGCAGCGAAGTTCCCCAAGGGGGCCCACCAGCCCGTGGTGCTCGGGCTCGCCGCGCGGGCGGCCGGGCTGGGGCCCGCGGACGCGGCGTACTGCGCGGTCCACGAGAGCGTGAGCGGGCCCGCGACGGCCACCGTGCGCCTGCTGAGCCTCGACCCGTTCGAGGCGACCGGTGTGCTGGCCCGGCTGGCGCCGGAGCTGGATCGCGTCGCGGACGCGGCGGTGGAGGCGGCGCGGCGGGTGGCCGACGAGGGCGTCGATGCCCTGCCCGCGGCTTCCGGGCCCCTGCTGGAGATCGGCGCGGAGTGGCACGCGGCCTGGCCGGTACGACTCTTCGCTTCCTGACCCGGGGGCCGCGCCCCCACACCCCCGTCGGCCTGAACGGCCTCGTCCTCGAACGCCGAACGGGCCGACCGATGCCGGACCCGGCTGAAACGGAGCCGCCGTTATGCACCTCGACCACACCCACCCCGGCCTCGCCGCCATCGGCGCGGACGCCCACCGGCCCGACGGAACCCGGCGTGCCCTGCGCATCGGGCTCGGCGGGCCCGTCGGATCGGGCAAGACCGCCACCGTCGCCGCGCTCTGCCGGGCGCTGCGCGAGCAGTTGTCCCTCGCGGTCGTCACCAACGACATCTACACCCGTGAGGACGCCGAGTTCCTGCTCCGGGAGGCCGTGCTGCCGCCCGAGCGGATCGCCGCCGTGGAGACCGGCGCCTGCCCGCACACCGCGATCCGCGACGACATCTCGGCCAACCTCGAGGCCGTCGAGGACCTGGAGGACGCGGTGGGGCCGCTGGACCTGATCCTCGTCGAGTCCGGCGGCGACAACCTGACCGCGACCTTCTCCAAGGGGCTCGTGGACGCGCAGATCTTCGTGATCGACGTGGCCGGCGGCGACGACATCCCGCGCAAGGGCGGGCCCGGTGTCACCACCGCCGATCTGCTCGTCGTCAACAAGACCGACCTCGCCCCGTACGTCGGCTCCGACCTCGCCCGGATGGCCGCCGACGCCAAGGCACAGCGGGCCGAACTCCCGGTCGTGCTCCAGTCGCTGCGCAGTGACACCGGGGTCGCCGAGGTGGCCGCGTGGGTCCGTGGGCGGCTCGCCGCGTGGACGGCGTGACGGCCACCGGGGTCCGGGCGAGCGCGCGGATCGTCGCCCGTGCCGACGGCCGCGGCGGTACGGCGCTGCCGGTGCTGGACGGCGAGGGGCCGCTGGCGCTGCGCCGCACCCGGGCGCACGGCGCCGAGGCGAGGGTCATGGTCGTCGGCGCGATGAGCGGCCCGCTCGGCGGCGACCGCTTCTCGGTGGCCGCGCGGGTGGAGGAAGGCGCCCGGCTGCACGTCGGGTCGGCCGCCGCCACCATCGCACTGCCGGGCCAGGCCAAGGGCGAGGCCCGGTACGAGGTACGGCTCGACGTGGCCGACGGCGGCGAACTGCACTGGCTGCCCGAGCAGTTGATCTCGGCCGCCGGCAGTGACCTGCGCGTCACCACGCGGGCCGAACTCGGGGCCGGGGCGCGGCTCGTGCTGCGCGAGGAGCAGGTGCTCGGGCGGACCGGGGAGGAACCCGGGCGGCTCACCAGCCGGTTGACCGTACGGGTCGCCGGACGGGCCGTGCTGGACCAGGAGCTGGCCTGCGGCTCCGGTGCACCGGGCGGCTGGGACGGACCGGCCGGGCTCGCGGGGCACCGGGCGGTGGGCCAGATCGTGCTCGTGCGGCCGGAGTTCGCCGGGCATGCGGTCCGGGCACAGGCTCTGGGGGAGTGTGCCGCGCTGGTGCCGCTGGCCGGTCCGGCCGCCCTCGTCAGCGCGGTGGCCCCGGACGCGCTGCGGCTACGACGGCTCCTGGACGAGGCGCTGACGAGGCTCGGCTGAAACGCGCCCCGAAGGGCCCGGAGACCTCAACCACGGCGAAGCCGCGGGCAACGGACGGCCCGTCACGGCCCGACCCCGTGGTAGCGCTTCGCTCAGCGGGACATGATCGTCCGGTTATCGGATTGGTAAAGAAAAGGTGGTGCCCCCTGTTCTCAGGTGGTTCACAGCCGAGAGGATCCCCGCCTGACCACTCGCAGCGAGGAACGGGGAGGGGCCCCTTTGAGGGAGAACAGACCGAAGAGCCGCCTGCTGGCGCTCGGTTCGGCCGGAGCACTCGTCACCGCCACCCTGATCGCCGGCGCGATAGCGGCTCCCGCCGCCAGCGCCGACAGCCGGCACGGCCAGGACCGGGAGGCCAAAGGCGCCGAGACAGCCGCCGCCCGAGCCGCCAAGGCGGGCATCGACTGGCAGGACTGCCCGGCCGACTGGGGGCTGGAGAAGCCCATCCAGTGCGGCTGGGTCACCGTGCCGCTCGACTACGCCCACCCCTACGGCAAGCAGATCAAGCTCGCCGTGGACCGCATCGGCAACACCGGCACCAAGAAGGAGCGCCAGGGCGCCCTCATCTACAACCCCGGTGGCCCCGGCGGCTCCGGACTGCGCTTCCCGCGCCGGGTCACCACCAAGAACGCCGTCTGGGCGAACGTCGCCAAGGCCTACGACTTCGTCGGCTTCGACCCGCGTGGCGTCGGCCACTCCGCGCCCATCTCCTGTATCGACCCGCAGGAGTTCGTCAAGGCGCCCAAGGCCGACCCGGTGCCCGACACCGAGGCCGACAAGACCGCGCAGCGCAAGCTGGCCCGCGAGTACGCCGAGGGCTGCGCCGAGCGCAGCGGCGCGATGCTGCCGCACATGACCACACCGAACACCGCCCGCGACCTGGACGTCATCCGCGCCGCGCTGGGCGAGAAGAAGCTCAACTACCTCGGCGTCTCCTACGGCACCTACCTCGGCGCCGTCTACGGCACCCTCTTCCCGGGCCACCTGCGCCGCATGGTCGTGGACAGCGTGGTCAACCCGTCCCGCGAGAAGATCTGGTACCAGGCCAACCTGGACCAGGACATCGCCTTCGAGGGCCGCTGGAAGGACTGGGAGGACTGGGTCGCCGCGAACGACGCCGCCTTCCACCTCGGCACCACCCGTGCCGCCGTCCAGGACAAGTGGCTCCGGCTGCGCGCCACCGCCAAGAAGAACCCCGTCGGCGGGGTCGTCGGCCCGGCCGAGCTGATCTCCTTCTTCCAGAGCGCGCCGTACTACGACTCCTCGTGGGTGCCGGTCGCGTCGGTCTTCGCCAAGTACTACGCCGGTGACACCCAGGCGCTCGTCGACGCGGCCGCACCGGACCTGTCGGACACCGCGGGCAACATCGCCTCGGAGAACGGCAACGCGGTCTACACGGCCGTCGAGTGCACCGACGCCAAGTGGCCCACCAGCTGGCGGAAGTGGGACCGGGACAACACCCGGCTCAACAAGGACTACCCGTTCATGACCTGGGCCAACGCCTGGATGAACCTGCCGTGCGCCACCTGGCCCGCCAAGCAGCAGACCCCGGTCGAGGTCAGGACCCACCAGGGCCTGCCCAAGGTGCTGATCGTGCAGTCCACCCGGGACGCCGCCACCCCGTACGCGGGTGCCGTCGAACTGCACAAGCGTTTCAAGGGCTCCCGCCTGATCACCGAGAAGAACGCGGGCTCCCACGGCGTGACCAGCCTGGTCAACTCCTGCATCAACCAGCGCGTCGACGCCTACCTGCTCGACGGCGAGCTGGACGGCAAGGACGTGACCTGCGCGCCGCACGCCACGCCCCAGCCGTAACCCCTTCCCGTACGACGACGAGGGGCGGCCGGACTCCCCGGCCGCCCCTCGCTCATGTCCGCAGCCAGGCGTCCTCCGCCGCGTAGTCGAACAGGTCGCCGTAGGCCTGGACCATCTCCGGGTACGCGGCGCGCCAGTCCCGTCCGGCCAGCAGACGTTCGATCCACGCGACGGTCTCCGGCAGGGAGTCCGCGTACCCGACCACCGGGCGGTACCCCAGTTCGCGTTCCGCCGCCGACATGTCGACCACGACCGGGTACGGCACCGACCACGGCGTATCGCCCACCCCGGGCGCCGGGGGAGGGCCGTCGACCAGGACGGTCTCGTTCTCCACGCCCATCACGGCGTCGATCGCCGCGGCGATCCCGGCGACCGTGGGCGCGTCGGCGTCACAGGCGTTCAGGACCCGCGAGCCGGGCCGCGCCGCCGCCAGACGGATCAGCTCCGCGAGGTTGTGCACACTCGCCGGATGGAAACGGCTCTCGCCGCCGTACGCGAGGACGCGCCTGCCCCGGCCGTCCAGGTTCCGCTTGACGAAGTACAGCTCGCGAGGGCTGCGGCAGTACGGTCCGTGGATCGCGCCCGCCCGCAGCAGGGTGGCCGGCAACCGGTCGCCCGCCGCGAGGAGTTCACGCTCCAGCGCGGCCTTGCGGGTGCTGTACGTGGCCTCGCCGGGAGCCACCGTCGGCTGGGTCTCCGGCAGCGGTACCGGGTACTCCGGGAAACCGTCCGGCCGGTCCTGCGTGTCGAAGCCGCGGCCCTTGCCGTCCTCGTACACCGACACGCTGGAGACCACCACGGCCGATCCGATCCGGTCGGCGAGGGACGTCAGCTGCCGGGCGTGGGCGATCCCGTGGGCGACGATGTCGACCAGGACGTCACAGCCGTCGCCGACCACCTCCGCCAGCGCCCGCCCGTCCTCCCGGTCGAGCCGCACCGCCCGCACCCGCGCGGGCCAGCTCTCGTCCCGGCCTCCACCGTGCGAGGCGGCCGTCACCTCCCAGCCGTCCCGCGCCAGCGCGTTCACCGCCGGCCGCCCGATCTGCCCGGTCGCCCCGATCACCACAGCTCGCTTCATGCCGCGACCGTACGGCCGCGGGGACGCTTCTGCCACGGCGTTCTGCCGACGGCAGACGTGGTCAACCGAGCGGCGCCCGTGGGAACCTGCGCCCCTTGTCGCCCTTCTCCGTCGTCTGCCGCTCCTTGACGACGGCCGCGTACTCGTCGACGTACTCCTGCTCGGACAGCGTCAGGATCGCGTACATGATCTCGTCGGTGACGGCCCGCAGGACCGCCTTCTCGTTCTCCATCCCGGCATAGCGGGAGAAGTCGAGCGCCTTGCCGAAGCGGATGGTGACCGGGTGGATCCGCGGGATCACCCTGCCGGGCGGCTGCGCCTCGAACGTGCCGATCATCGCGCAGGGCACGACCGGGACGCCCGCCTTCAGCGCCATCACCGCGACACCGACCTTGCCCTTGTACAGCCGACCGTCGTGCGAGCGGGTGCCCTCCGGATAGACGCCGAGCAGCTCGCCCCTGGCCAGCACCCCGAGTCCCTCGCGGATCGCGGCCTGCCCCGCCTCCTTGCCGGAACGGTCCACCGGGATCTGCCCGGCGCTGCGGAAGAAGAACGCGGTGAGCCGTCCCTTGACACCCGGTCCGGTGAAGTACTCCGCTTTGGCGAGGAAGGTGATGCGACGTCTGAGCATCGCCGGCATCAGGAAGTGGTCGGAGAAGGACAGGTGATTGCCGGCGACGATCGCCGGACCCTCCGCCGGGACGTTCGCCAGGCCTTCGATCCGGGGCCGGAAGACCAGTCTGAGCAGGGGCCCCAGCAGCACGTACTTGAGCAGGTAGTAGAACACGGCTCGCTCCTCACGTCACCCAGCTCCCCCTCGGGACTGGCGTTTCCCCAGGCCAGGAAAAGGGCCACGGGAATGGGCCGATGTGCACCCGTGGTCATCTGTAGCCATGTTCAGCCAGTCTCATGCTGACGCTTCGCCGAGTCTATTGACGGTCGGTCAGCCATGGGGGGGGCGCCGGAGAGTCGTCGACGGTGGGGACGGGAGGGTCTGGTGCCGGTACGCCGCGGTCGACCGACTTCCGGTGGGGGGCCATGCGCCTGCGCACCGGGGCGTACACGGCCGCGGCCCGGGGGCCACCTCGAGGGCAGACAGCGGGCTGACGTCCACGGAGGTCGAGTGGTACGCACGTGGCGGAAACCCGAGCCTGCCGAGCCCGTCCGAGCCCGGCCCCGGCTCGTCGGCCGGCAGAGGCGGGGCGCCTACCGCTTGGGCGCGGGTTGCTCTCCCGAGCCTCGGACGATCAGGCGGGTCGGGACGGTGACGGTGCGGGCCCGGGAGCGGTCGCCGTCGAGGCGGGCCAGGGCGGTGGCGGCGGCAGCGCGGCCGATCTCCTCGGGATCCTGGGCCACGACGGTCAGGGCCGGTTCCAGCGCCTCGGCGAGCGACACGTCGTCGAAGGCGACGAGGGCCACGTCCTTGCGCTTGCTGCGGGCGAGCTCGGCGACGATCCCCAGCGCCATGATGTTGTTGCCGGCGAACAGGGCTGTAGGGGGATCGGCCAGGTCGAGCAGCTTCGAGGCCGCGGCCTCGGCCCCCTGCTGGTCGTGCGCGCCGGCGACGAGCGAACGGTCGTAGGGGAGGTCCGCCTCCCGCAGGGCTTCGCGGTATCCGGCGAAACGTTCGCGGCGGGTGTAGAGCCTGGTGGGCAGGTCGCCGACGAAGCCGATGCGCCGGTGCCCGTGGGCGATGAGGTGGGCGACGCCGTGGTGGGCGCCTGCTCGGTTGGAGCTGACAATGCTGTCCGTGGCCAGGCCGATACCGGGTCGGTCGAGAAAGACCACGGGCAGCCCCGCCGTGCGGTGAGGCTTGAGATGGGAGTGGTCGGCACCGACGGACGGCACCACGATCAGGATGCTCACACGCCGGGCGAGGAACTTGTCCGTCAGCGCGCGTTCCCGGTGGGCGTCGTCCGCGGAGGAGCCCATGAGCAGGGTCAGGCCCCGGTCGCGGACCGTGTCCTCGATGGCGCGGGCCACGGCTCCGAAGAAGGGGTTGCCCAGGTCGGGGATGACCAGGCCGACGGTGGTGTCCGGGCCGCCGACGCGGATGTTGCGTGCCATGAGGTTCGGCTGGAAGCCGAGCTTGGCCACTGCGGCGAGCACCTGCTCCCTGGTGTCCGCCGAGACGGGTCCGTCCTCGTTGAGGACGCGGGAGACCGTCTTGGCGCTGACGCCCACTTCTCGGGCGACGTCGGCCAGGGTGGGGCGGCGGTTCGCTGCCATGGGGCAAACATCTCCTGTGCTCGTCGGTTCCGGCCGCGGCCTCGGCCGGAAAGCGCGAGAGCTGGGTTGTGCTGTCAGGTGGCCCGGACTCCGGCAGCCTTCGCGGCACCCGAATCCGCGACGACAGTACCTCCGGCATCGTCCAGAGTGAGCGCGCCGGTCATGATGGCGACGACCTCCGCCATGGAGTAGTCCGACGGCTTGATCAGTGCGGCCCGCCGACCCAGCCGGTGGACGTGGATCCGGTCGGCGATCTCGAAGACGTGCGGCATGTTGTGGCTGATCAGGACGACCGGCATGCCCTTGTCGCGGACGCGGCGGATGAGGTCCAGCACCTGACCGGACTCCTTGACTCCGAGGGCGGCGGTGGGTTCGTCCATGACGACGACACTGCGTGCCCAGGCGACGGAGCGGGCCACCGCCACGGCCTGCCGCTGCCCGCCGGACAGGGTCTCCACCGCCTGCGACAGCGAACGCAGCCCGATCTTCAGGTCGGCCATGTGCTCGGCGGCCTCCTGACGCATGCGCTTCTTGTCGAGCATGCGGAAGACCTGGCCGAGGACGCCCGGGCGGCGCAGCTCGCGCCCGAGGAACATGTTCGAGGCGATGTCCATGGAGGCTGCCACGGCGAGGTCCTGGTACACCGTCTCGATCCCATGGGCGCGTGCGCTCTGCGGGCCGGAGAAGGTGATGGGCTCTCCGTTCAGGCGTATCTCGCCCGCGTCCGGCACCAGAGCCCCGGTGAGGGCCTTGATCAGGCTGGTCTTGCCGGCTCCGTTGTCGCCGATGACGGCGAGCACCTCGCCGGGCAGCAGGTCGAAGTCGGCGCCGTCGATGGCGGTGACGTGGCCGTAGCGCTTGACCAGACCGCGGGCCTGCAGGACAGGGGTGGGGGAAGTGGTGGCGGTCATCGGGCCTTCTTCCGGGAGATCTGGTCGACGGTCACTGCGAGGATCACCAGCACGCCGGTGATCAGCGTCTGGTAGATGGAGGCGACGCCCATCAGCTGCAGGCCGTTGCGGAAGACGCCGACGATGAGGACACCGATGAAGGTGCCCAGGACCGATCCGCGTCCGCCGAAGAGGCTGGTGCCGCCGAGGACCACGGCGGTGATGCTGTCGAGGTTCTCGGTCTGGCCCGCCTGCGGGTCGCCGACTCCGGTGCGGGAGATGAGCAGCAGGGCCGCGATGCCGTACAGCAGGCCGGCCACCGTGTAGATGCCGATGGTCAGGCGGGATGTGCGGATGCCGTTGAGCCGCGCCGCCTCCTGGCTGTTGCCCAGGGCGTAGACGTGCCGGCCCCAGCCGGTGCCGCTCAGCGCGTACGCGAGGAGGAGGAACAGGGCGATGGTGACGAGGGAGCCGTAGGTGATGTCGGTGTGGCCGAGCGGGAAGGTCTGCCCCAGGGCCGTCAGTGGCCCGGGCAGGCTGGTGACGGTCTGCTCCTTGGAGTAGATGTGGGTCAGCGCGAAGGCCACATTGAGCATGCCGAGGGTGACGATGAACGGCGGCAGCGGGATCTTCTGCACCAGCAGCCCGTTGAGCAGGCCGAAGCCGCCGCAGACCGCCAGGCCCAGCGCGATGGCCAGGAGCGGGGGCAGGGTTCCCTCGGCCGCCGCCCTGGCCATCATGATGCTGCCGAAGGCCATCACGGCACCGCACGACAGGTCGATGCCCGCGGTGAGGATGATCAGGGTCTGACCGATGGCGAGGGTGCCGACGACCATGACCTGCTGCACGATCAGCGAGAAGTTGCCGCCCGTGAGGAACTGGTCGGTCGAGAGCGAGAAGAAGGCACAGGCCAGGAGAAGGGCGACCAGTGGGCCGGTGGTCGGCGCCGTGAGCAGTCTGCGGGCCGTGGTCGGCGCTTTGAGCTCGGCGTACGGCGTTGTGGTCGTGGCTGTCATACGGGGTCCTTGTCGGAAGGCGGATGTCCTTGTCCGTCCTCGTGGCAGAGGCGAAGGACAAGGAGACGAGGGGGCGGTCCTTCCTGGTCGGGGAGGAGGGGCCGGCCGCCCCGCTGAGGGGGAGAGGCGGGATCGTGCGGTCCTGCGGGGCGGCTCAGCCCCAGCAGTTCTGCAGGCCGAACGCGGTGTCCTTGGAGGTGACTCCGGCCTGCGCCTTGTCGGTGACCAGGTTGACGCCCGTGTCGGTGTAACCGGACGCCTTCTTGCCGTTCTTGGCGTACGTCACCACGGCCTTGACGCCCTCGACGGCCATCTTCAGCGGGTACTGCTGTGAAGTGGCGGCGATCTTCCCGTCCTTGACCGCCTGGGTTCCGGTGCAGCCGCCGTCGACCGAGACGATCAGGACGTCCTTCTCCCGGCCCTTGGCCTTCAGCGCGGTGTAGGCGCCCAGGGCGGCCGGTTCGTTGATCGTGTAGACGAGGTTGATGTCGGGGTCCTTCTGGAGGCAGTTCTCCATCGCCGTCTGGCCCTTGGCCTGGTCGCCGCCGGTGTCCTGGGCGCAGGCGATGTCCTTGTCGGTGGCGCCGAAGCCCTTCAGGAACCCGTTGTGCCGCTGCACGCCCACGGAGACGCCCGGCGCGAGGTCGAGGGTGGCCATCTTCGCCGTCCTGCCCTTCATGGCGGCCTTCGCGTACTCGCCGATCAGCTCGCCGGCATGGAGGTTGTCGGTGGCGAAGAGGGCGTCGACCGCGCTCTGCGGTTCGGTCGGGGTGTCCAGGGCGATGACCAGGACGCCCTTGGCGCGG
Source organism: Streptomyces sp. NPDC048521 (assembly GCF_043199855.1). Classification (NCBI taxonomy): domain Bacteria; kingdom Bacillati; phylum Actinomycetota; class Actinomycetes; order Kitasatosporales; family Streptomycetaceae; genus Streptomyces; species Streptomyces sp. NPDC048521. The sequence goes on along the minus strand of NZ_JBICWR010000001.1, from coordinate 754,556 downwards.
GCCTTCTGGACCGCGGGCACGATCGCCTTGGAGTCGCTCGGGGTGATGAGGATGCCCTTCACCCCGGCGGCCACCATGTTCTCGATGGCGGTGACCTGACCGGCGTTGTCACCGTCGAACTTGCCCGCGGCGGTCATCAGTTGGACGCCGTCCGCCTTGGCGGCCTTCTCCGCGCCCTCCTTCATCTTCACGAAGAACGGGTTGGTGTCCGTCTTGGTGATCAGACCGACCTTGACGTCGCCCGAGCCGGAGCTCGAGGAGCCGGATCCGGAGCCGGACCCGCAGGCCGTCAGGGTGAGGGCCGCGACGCCTGTGACCGCGGCGGCTCTGAGCAGGGAGGAGGACAGACGAGTGGTGCGAGGCATGATCGACTCCTGTGGGATAGCGAGCGGCACGGGGTTGGGTCCAGGGCATGTCGCCCTGTGGTGTCAGTGTCATCGTTGACTTATGTCATCGTTGACACTGCCTGGCGAGGATGATGGACTCCGGATCCCGGCAACGTCAATGACTTCCACTCGTCACAGATCGGCAACGCCCGTGACCGCCGGCCGGCCTCTTCGCCGAGAACGGCTCGGTGAAGCTGCGGCAGGCCCGCGTCCGGCACCCGAACTCCTGCCGCGACCGACCCCGACCACGGAGGACACACCGTGAACACGACACTGCTCGCCGAGTTCACCGCCCGCGAGGGGCGGGAGGACGAGGTCGCCCGCCTGATCCTGGACTACGCCGAGAAGGTGCGCGAGGAGGACGGCAACCTCGCCTTCGACGTCTACACCAAGGCGTCCCACCCGCGCGCTTATCGGATCTTCGAGGTGTACCGGGACGAGGACGCCTTCCAGGCGCACCTGAAGGCCCCGTACGGCGGCCCGTTCAATGCCGCACTGGCCCCGCTGATCGAGGAGGACGCCTCGGTGCTCACCTTCCTGGATCCCGTGAGCTGACGTCCCTGCTTCTGCGACCTGACATCGGCCGGGCCCGCTTTCGTCGGCCCGGCCCGGCACCGGTGTGCGCCCGCCACGATCCCGCCGGCGACCGCTGTGCCGGGCCCGGCGTGCCCGGACGGCGAGCCCCGGAGCGTCGGCGGCGACCGCCCCCGTACGATGTCCCCGATGTCCAGCACCCGACCGCACGCCCCGCGCCCGCCCCGGCGGCGGCACCGCGCGCTGCTCGTGCTGACGGTGCTGGCCGGGCTGCTGGGCATGCACGCCCTGGCACCCGGCGGGGGCATGGGACACCCGGAGCACACCCGCACCGCGCACGCGGCCGTCGCCGTCAGCGTGCACGACGACTGTCCCGGCGGTGACGGCCACTGCGGTGGCCACGCCCTGCACCACGCCGACCCCACCTGCGCGTCGGGCGCGGTGAACGGCGGCCCGCAGCCGCCCGCGCTGCTCCCGGACCCCGTCGCCGCACCCGTACCGGCGCACCTCGCACGCTCCCGTACGGCCACGGCACCGGAAGGCGCCCGCGCCCCGCCCTCCCTGGCCGAACTCCAACTCCTGCGGATCTAGAGGCCGCCACGGCCCCGGACAGTCCTTCCTTTCGGCGGAGCGTCCGCGGCCGTGCTCACGCGTGCCCGAAGACATCCGCGACCAGCAGGAGTTCCAGCATGACCACCCGTACCCTGACGCGCCGTGCCGCCCTCGTCGCGGCCGCCGCGAGCGCCTCCCTCGTCCTGTCCGCCTGCGGGGGCGACAAGGCCGACCACGGCAGCCACGCGCCCTCGCATCCGAGCGCGTCCGCCACCGCCACGGCCACCGCCCACAACGCCCAGGACGTCGCCTTCGCGCAGGGCATGGTCCCGCATCACCAGCAGGCCCTGGAGATGGCGCGGCTCGCCGCCGACCGGGCCTCCTCGGCCCGGGTGCAGGATCTCGCCGCCCGCATCGAGAAGGCACAGGGCCCCGAGATCCGCACCATGACCGGCTGGCTCGAGGCCTGGGGCGAGCAGCTCCCCATGTCCGGCATGGACCACTCGGGCCACGCCGGCATGTCCGGGATGATGAGCGACGGTGACATGGCGGCCCTGAAGAAGGCCACCGGCAAGGAATTCGACACACGGTTCCTGTCCCTGATGGTCGAACACCACCAGGGCGCCGTCGAGATGGCCGGCACGGAGCGGGACAAGGGCGCCTACGGGCCCGCCAAGCGCATGGCGGGCGACATCGTCACCGCGCAGAACGCCGAGATCAAGGAGATGAAGCAGCTCCTCGGCACGAGCTGACGAACGCGGGCGGGGGCCGGCGCCCACGGCACCGGCCCCCGCCCGTGGAACCCTCAGGCCAGCACCTTCTCCAGTGCGGTCAGCGCGGAGCGCAGTTCCTCCGCCGTGACGGTCAGCGGGGGCGCCAGCCGGATCGTGGAGCCATGGGTGTCCTTGACCAGGACGCCCTCCCGCATGAGGCGCTCGCTGACCTCGCGGCCGGTGCCGATCGCCGGGTCGACGTCGACGCCGGCCCACAGCCCGCGGGCGCGGAAGCCGAGCACACCCTTGCCGACCAGCTCGGTCAGTCCGTCCCGCAGGATCACGCCCAGCTCGGCGGCCCGGCGCTGGAACTCCCCGGTCTCCAGCAGTTCGACCACGGCCGTGCCCACCGCGGCGGCGAGCGGGTTGCCGCCGAACGTCGAGCCGTGCTCGCCCGGGTGCAGCACGCCGAGCACCTCACGCCGGGCCACCACCGCCGAGACCGGCACGATGCCGCCGCCGAGCGCTTTGCCGAGCAGCAGCACGTCCGGGACGACGTCCTCGTGCTCCACGGCGAGGGTACGGCCGGTGCGGCCGAGGCCCGACTGGATCTCGTCGGCGATGAAGAGGCAGCCCTTGCGCGTGGTCAGCTCGCGCACCCCGGCGAGGTAGCCGTCGTCCGGGATGATCACACCCGCCTCGCCCTGGACGGGCTCGATCAGCACCGCGGCCGTCGTGTCGTCGACCGCGGCCTCCAGCGCGGCCAGGTCGTTGTACGGCACGATCCTGAAGCCGGGCGTGAACGGGCCGAACCCCGCCCGGGCCGTCTCGTCGGTGGAGAAGCTGACGATGGTCGTCGTCCGGCCGTGGAAGTTCTCCGCGGCGACGACGATCGTCGCCCGGTCGGCCGGCACGCCCTTGACGTCGTACGCCCATTTGCGGGCCACCTTGATGCCGCTCTCCACCGCCTCCGCGCCGGTGTTCATCGGCAGCACCATGTCCAGCCCGGTCAGCTCCGCGAGCCGCTCGGCGAACTCGGCGAGCCGGTCGTTGTGGAAGGCGCGGGAGGTGAGCGTCAGCAGATCCAGCTGGCGGTGCGCGGCCTCGATCAGCGCCGGGTGCCGGTGGCCGAAGTTGAGCGCCGAGTACCCGGCGAGCATGTCGAGGTAGCGGTTGCCCTCGACGTCCTCCACCCACGTGCCCTCGGCCCGGGCCACCACCACGGGCAGCGGGTGGTAGTTGTGCGCGAGTACGGGCTCCTCCGCACGGATCAGGTCGGCGGACGTACGCGTGCGCGCGGGTGCGGTCATCAGCGGATCTCCTGGGTGCAGCACTTGATGCCACCGCCGGCCTTGTGGAACTCGGACAGGTCGACGGGGACGGGGACGTAGCCGTGGTCGGCGAGGCGTTCGGCGAGGGCCTCGGCGCGGGGCGCGATGAAGACGTTGCGGCCGTCGGACACGGAGTTCAGGCCGAACGCCATCGCGTCCTCCCGGGTGGCGAGCACCGCGTCGGGGTACAGCCGCCGCAGCACCTCCCGGCTGCCCGCCGAGAACGCCTCCGGGTAGTAGCAGAGGTTGTCGTCGTCCAGCACGAACAGCGCCGTGTCCAGGTGGTAGAAGTACGGGTCCACCAGGGTCAGGCCGATCACCGGGTGGCCGAGGAACTCCTGCGCCTCCCGGTGCGCCTCGCGGGTGGTGCGGAACCCGGTGCCGGCGAGCACGTACCGGCCCGTCCACACCAGGTCGCCCTCGCCCTCGGACACCGACTCGGGGCGGTACACGTCGTAGCCCGCCGCCTTGAACCAGGTGTCGTAGTGCAGGGACTCCGGGCGCCGCTCCGGCGCGTGGAAGAGCGAGCCAAAGACCCGGCCGCCGACCACGAACGCCGCGTTCGCGGAGAAGACCATGTCCGGCAGGCCGGGGACCGGCTCGACCGACTCGACGGTGTGACCGTGCGAGCGGTAGGCGCGGATCAGCGCCTGCCACTGCTCCTGGGCGAGATCCACGTCCACGGGTCGGTCGGGATGCATCCAGGGGTTGATCGCGTACTGCACCGCGAAATGTCTGGGTTCACAGACGAGGAAGCGCCGAGGGCGCGGCACACGGCTTTCGGACACAGAGGGTTTCCTCCGGTTTCCTGTGTGTCACTGAGGGGTGACACCACGGTAGGAAGGGAGGGAGACGGACGACAAGCGAGAAAGGCTGCGTGGATGCGCAGCATCGCTGCGTCTTCACGGACAGACACGCACGAGGCGTGCGCATAGAAGGCGTCATTCCGGTGCCGCGTGGGTGGCACCGGCTTCCGGGCTTTCCGGGAGGAGATGGGACAGTACCATCACGCTGATCGTCTTCCGGATGAACGGCTCGGCGCGAATACGCTCCAGCACCTCCTCGAAGTGCTCCACGTCTCGCGCCCGCACATGCAGCAGCGCGTCGGCGCCGCCGGTCACCGTCATGGCCGCCGTGATCTCCGGATGGTTGCGGACGACCTCCGCCAGGCGCCGGGGCGGGGCCGCGCCCTCGCAGTAGACCTCCACGTACGCCTCGGTGCGCCAGCCGAGCGCGGAGGGCTTCACCGTCGCCGTGAACCCGGTGACCACCCCGGTCTCCCGCAGCCGGTCCACCCGGCGCTTGACCGCGGTCGCGGACAGCCCGATCGACGCACCGATCTCGGCGAAGCTGGTCCGGGCGTTCGCCATCAGCGCTGTGATGATCTTGCGGTCGAGGTCGTCGAACGAGGGCGTCCTGCTGTTCATGCGGGCACTGTAGTCAGCGGCGCCCCGCGGACGGACTCACGACCGGGTGACGATCATGCCGAGTGTCAGCAGGCCCAGCACCACCCAGCCGAACCACAGCCAGCCGTTGCTGCCGAGCGCGACCGTGTAGGCGGTCACGACGACGAGCCCGCCGACCGTGAGCGCCCCCATCGTCTTGGTGGAACCGTTCGTGGAACCGGGCATCGCGACACCCTCCTCATGGTCCGTCCATGACCATGGTGCCTCGGTTCCCGCCCGAACGGCATACCGCGGACTCAGCCCTCCCGCGCGTTCAGCGAGGCCAGATAGGCGTTGTACGCCTCCAGCTCCTTGTCGCCGTCCCGGTCGGCGGCCCGGTCCTTGCGCTTCGCCTGCCGCTGCTCGGAGCCGTACCACTGGAACAGCAGTGCGATCAGCACCAGCACGGACGGGATCTCGCTGAACGCCCAGGCGATGCCGCCGGCCGCGTTCTGGTCGGACAGCGCGTCGATGCCGAGGGAGGCGGGCGGATTCTCGAACGTCTTGACCATCGGCGTCGACGCCATCATCAGCGCGATGCCGAAGAACGCGTGGAACGGCATGCCCGCGAACAGCTCCAGCATCCGCAACAGGTGCCCCGGCCGGTGCGGACCCGGGTCCACGCCGATGATCGGCCAGAAGAACACGACGCCGACCGCGAGGAAATGCACCATCATCGCGAGGTGACCGGCCCTGGACCCCATCAGGAAGTCGAAGATCGGGGTGAAGTACAGGGCGTACAGGCTCGCGATGAACAGCGGGATGGTGAACGCCGGGTGTGTGATGACCCGCATGTACCGGCTGTGCAGCATCGCCAGCAGCAGCTCGCGCGGACCCTTGCGGCCCTTCCCGGCGGCCGGCAGCGCGCGCAGCGCCAGGGTCACCGGGGCGCCGAGCAGGATCAGGATCGGCGACAGCATGCTGATCACCATGTGCTGCACCATGTGCACGCTGAACATGACCATGCCGTAGTCGTTCAGCCTGGTGCACATCACCAGTGCGACGGTGAGCACACCGACGACGTACGAGACGGTACGGCTCACCGGCCAGGCGTCCCCGCGCCGCCGCAGCCGTACGACGCCCCAGCCGTACAGACCGAGCCCCACCAGGCAGCCGACCAGGAAGAACGGGTCGGCGGACCACTCGAGACCCCGCCCCAGCGTGAACGGCGGCAGATCCATGGTCATGCCGTGCCCGCTGTGATCCATCCGACGGCTCCTGATTCGTGGAGGTTGTGCGTGTTGTCCGCCCCCAGAGTAGAACCGCCCCCGGTCACGTCCGTGACCGGGGGCGGTATGTCCTCGGCCGGACTACAGGACGCACTCCGCCTCGTCGTACCGCTCGGAGGGCACCGTCTTCAGCGTCTGAACGGCCTCCGCCAGCGACACCATCACGATGTCGGTCCCGCGCAGCGCCGTCATCATGCCGAACTCACCCCGGTGCACGGCCTCCACCGCATGCCACCCGAACCGCGTGGCGAGCACCCGGTCGTACGCCGTCGGCGTGCCACCCCGCTGCACATGGCCGAGGATCACCGGCCGTGCCTCCTTGCCCAGCCGCTGCTCCAGCTCGATCGACAGCTGCCGCGCGATCCCCGCGAAGCGCTCGTGGCCGTAGACGTCCTTGCCGCCCTCGTCGAACTCCATGGAGCCCGGACGCGGCTTGGCCCCCTCCGCGGCGACCACGATGGCGAACCGCTTGCCCGCCTCGAACCGCTCACCGACCTTCTTCGTCAACTCGTCGATGTCGAAGGGCCGTTCCGGTACCACGACGGCGTGGGCGCCGGCCGCCATGCCGGAGTGCAGCGCGATCCAGCCGGTGTGGCGGCCCATGACCTCCACGATCAGCACACGCTGGTGCGACTCGGCGGTCGTCTTCAGCCGGTCGAGCGCCTCCGTCGCCACGGTCACCGCGGTGTCGAAGCCGAAGGTGACGTCCGTGACGGCGATGTCGTTGTCGATGGTCTTGGGCACGCCCACGATCGGCAGCCCGTTGTCCGACAGCAGCCGGGCCGCCTTCAGCGTGCCCTCGCCGCCGATCGGGATGATCGCGTCCAGACCGAGTTCCGCGACATGGCCCCTGGCCCGCTCCACGCCGTCCCGCAGATGCTCCGGGCGGACCCGCGAGGAGCCGAGAATGGTGCCGCCGCGAGCCAGGATGCCACCCACGGCGTCCAGGTCGAGCTTGAGGTAGTCGCACTCCAGGAGGCCCTTCCAGCCGTCCCGGAAACCGATGACCTCGTCGCCGTGGTCGGCGACGGCACGGTGCACGACGGACCGGATGACGGCGTTCAGGCCGGGGCAGTCGCCGCCGGACGTGAGGACACCAATGCGCATAGCCCGATTTACCTTCTCAACGTGGGCCGGGAAACCGGACCACGTTGTCCGGCGGATTCCCGGCCACCCTACCGGCGTGACCGGGTGGCTCCGTAGCGGGCGTCCGCCTGCTGGACGCGCCCGCACATGTGAGCGGACGGCCTGTCAGGCGGGCCCGCGACGGAGCCTGCCGGAAGGCGCTGCAGAACCCCTCCAGCGCCACTGGAAGCACCCCTGTGCACGCTGCTGAGCAGCAACGTTCACGCGCGCTGCTGCGCAGCAGTGTTCACGCGGGCTGCTGCGCAGCAGTGTTCACGCGGGCTGCTGCGCAGCAGCGATGCGCTCGTTGCGAAGCGCCTCGTACCAGCGGTCGTCGATCGGCGGCAGCGCGTTGACGTCGAGTGCGAGCTTGAGCAGCAGGTCGGCGATCTGCGGGTTGCGGGCGAGGACCGGCCCGTGCATGTACGTACCGAAGACGGTCCCGTTGTACGCGCCCTCCGTGCCGTCCCCGGTGCCGTTGCCCTTGCCGATCTGCACCCGGGCGAAGGGGCGGGCGGTGGCACCGAGGTGGGTGACGCCCTGGTGGTTCTCGAAGCCGGTCAGCGGGGGCAGGCCCAGCTGCGGGTCGATGTCCGCGAGCACGTCGCCGACGCAGCGCTCGCCCTCGCCGCGCACCGACACCACGTCGAGCAGGCCGAGGCCCGGCTCCCGCTGGCCGAGGTCGTTGATGAACTCGTGGCCGAGGATCTGGTAGCCGGCGCAGACGGAGAAGACGATCGCGCCGTTCTGCACCGCCCGGTGCAGATGGCCGTCCCGGCGCAGCCGCTCGGCCGCGAGCCGCTGCGGCCGGTCCTCGCCGCCGCCGATCAGGTAGATGTCGCCGGAGGTCGGGATCGGCTGGTCGCTGCGCACGTCCAGCCGGGCCACGTCCAGGCCGCGCTGCCGGGCCCGGCGCTCCACGACGAGGGCGTTGCCCTGGTCGCCATAGGTGCTCAGCAGGTCCGGGTAGATCCACACCAGCCGCAGTTGGTTGTCGCTCATGAGGTGATCGCCCTTCGAAGATCAGTTGCCGACGCGGCGGCGCAGGTCCTGGAACGCGGTGTAGTTCGCGATGACCTCGATCCGGCCCGGCGGGCACATCTGCACGGCCTGGTCGAGGTTCTCGCAGACCTGGAAGTGCTGGTTCGCGACCTCCAGGCGGACGGCGAGGTCCAGCTTCCGGTCGCCGATGACGAAGATCGGGTGGCCGGTCAGCCGCGTGTAGTCGACGTCCCACAGCCAGGAGGTGTCGGTGCCGTCGGCCCCACGCGCGTTCACGGACAGGATCACCGGGGCGGGCGGCGGGTCGATCAGGGAGAACGTCTCCAGCCAGCCGGCCGGGTTCTTCGCCAGCAGCAGGCGCAGGTCCCGGTTCTGGAACTGGACGACGTCGTACCGTCCGGCCACGGCCTGCACCTGGTACATCCGCTCCAGGGCGACCTGCGGCGGCACCCCGAAGACGGCGGCCACGGCCGCGGAGGAGGCCGCGTTCGCCTTGTTGGCACGGCCCGGCAGCTGCAGGTGGATGGGCCAGGCGGACCCGTGCGGGTCCAGTACGTGGTCCCCGGACAGCGCCCAGGTCGGCGTGGGCCGCCGGAACCCGCACTCACCGCAGAACCAGTCGTCACCCGGGCGCTGCATCACGCCACCGCACGACGGGCAGGACCAGGCGTCGTCCTTCCACATCTGCCCGGCCGCGACCCAGATCACGTTCGGGGAGGAGGACGCGGCCCACACCACCAGCGGGTCGTCGCAGTTGGCGACGATCACGGCCTTGGACCCGGCCAGACCCTCGCGCCAGTTCTCGGCGAGCATGCGGGTCTCGGCGGCGCGGTCCAGCTGGTCGCGGGAGAGGTTCAGCAGGGCGATGCACTTGGGGCCGGTGTCACGGGCCACACCGGCCAGGTACTTCTCGTCGACCTCGATGACACCGAACTTCGCGTCCGAGCCGCCCGCGAGCGCGGAGGTGATACCGGCCGGCATGTTGGCGCCGAGCGCGTTCGACACGACAGGGCCCGCGGCGCGCAGCGCCTCCGCGATGAGCCGGGTGGTCGTGGTCTTGCCGTTGGTCGCGGACACCAGGACGACGTCCAGGTTCTGGGCGAGCCGCCCGAGCAGGTCGGGGTCGAGTTTCAGCGCGACCCGGCCACCGATCACCGACCCGCTGCCGCGCCCCGCGGCGCGCGATGCCGCAGCGACCGCCTTGCCCGCGGTCACGGCCAGCTTGGCCCGCGGCGAGAGCGGGTCCGAGTTGCCTGCCATCAGTTCTCGATCCTCCTTGCGTACGCGCCGCGCCTGGGGCCATCCGGCAACGTGGTGTGGACCTCAGCCTATCGAGATCCATTCGCACACCCGAATCCCGGCCCATGCCAGTGCGGCGGGCATGAGCTGAACGAACCGTACCCTTGCCGCCATGCGACACGGCTCGATCCCGGGCGCCCACGGGCGCGTCCGGCCCCTTTCCCTGCTCGGTGACCCCGTCCTGCGCGAGCCCTGCCCGGAGGTCACGGACTTCGGTTCCGAACTGGCCGACCTCGTGGAGGACTTGTTCGCGACCATGTACGCGGCACGGGGGGTGGGCCTGGCCGCGAATCAGGTGGGGGTGCCTTTGCGGGTGTTCGTGTACGACTGTCCCGACGACGAGGACGTCCGTCACCTGGGTCATGTGGTGAACCCCCGTCTGGTCGAGACGGACGGCGTGGTGATCCGCGGCCCGGAGGGCTGCCTGTCCCTGCCGGGCCTGGAGGCGGGGACGGAACGCCACGACCATGCGGTGGTCGAGGGCTTCACGGTGACGGGGGAGCCGGTCACCGTGCACGGCACCGGCTTCTTCGCCAGGTGTCTGCAGCACGAGTGCGACCACCTGGAAGGCACGGTGTACGCCGATCACCTCACGGGGTGGCGCAAGCGCAGACTGAACAGGCGGATCGAGCGGGCGTCATGGCACCGGCCGGGTGGGCCCGCTCAGGGGCGCGGGGACCTGCGGGACCGGCCCCCACACACCCGCACGTGAGGGACGGGGGTCAGAACCCCGGACCCCCGATCCTGTCGCCCGCGGCCGCTAGGCGCCCCCACAGCAGATCCGCCAGCGACCGCACCAACTCGGCCCGGGAGCACGGCCGCTCCCCGAGCCACCAGTCCCCGGCCGCGTGCATCATCCCGACGATGCCGTGGCCCCAGACCCGGGCGAGCCGCTGACTCTCCGGTCCGAGATCGACTCGCTCCTCGATGACCTGGGCCAGCTCCTCGCCCATCCGCCGGAGCAGCGGAGCGCTGTGCTTGCCGACGTCGAAGCCCTGGTCGACCCCTGTGCTGCCCTCCGACGGGTGCATCAGGAACCGGTACACCTGAGGCCGGGCCTCGATCGCCGCGAGGTACGTGTCCAGCGTGGACTCGACCCGCTCCCGTCGATCGGCGGGAGCGTCCAGCGCCGCCCGCAGGGAGTCGAGCAGCGCGTCGGTGTGCCGCTTGGCAAGCGCCGCGTAAAGTCCGCCCTTGTCGCCGAAGTGGCGGTAGAGGATCGGCTTCGTGATTCCCGCCTCCGCCGCGATCGCGTTCATCGACGCCTGCGGGCCGTCGCGCAGCACCACCCGGTCCGCGGCCTCCAGCAACTCGCGCCGTCGGCGGTCGGCGGACCGCTGCTGGTCGGTCCGCTGCGTGGTGTCCATGTGCTCTCCCCACCCGTGCTGATTCGGTGACGCCTGCGCAAACTAACACTGACTGTGCCTCTGACATCGAACGGGATACCGAGGCGTCATCAGCGGTTGACTTTTCCTACCCGTCAGTAACAGACTCGGGTTACCGCTAGTAACATCGCACTGCCGCCGCTGGAGGGGACATGGCCGAGTTCACCATGGAGCTGAACGACGAACAGAAGGAAGTCCGGGACTGGCTCCATGGCTTCGCGGCGGACGTGATCCGCCCCGCGGCCGCCGAGTGGGACGAGCGCGAGGAGACTCCCTGGCCGGTCATCCAGGAGGCCGCGAAGGTCGGCATCTACTCCCTCGACTTCTACGCACAGCAGTACTTCGACCCCACCGGCCTCGGCATCCCGATGGCCATGGAGGAGCTGTTCTGGGGCGACGCGGGCATCGCCCTCTCCATTGTGGGCACGGGTCTGGCCGCCGTGGGCGTTCTCGCCAACGGAACCGAGGAACAGATCGGCACCTGGATCCCGCAGATGTACGGCGACCAGAACGACGTCAAGGTGGCCGCGTTCTGCTCCTCCGAGCCCGACGCCGGCTCCGACGTGGCCTCCCTGCGCACGCGGGCCGTCTACGACGAGGCCAAGGACGAGTGGGTGATCAACGGCACGAAGACCTGGGCGACCAACGGCGGCATCGCCAACGTCCACGTCGTCGTCGCCGTGGTCGACCCGGAGCTGGGCTCCAAGGGCCACGCCTCCTTCATCGTCCCCCCGGGCACGCCCGGCCTGGCGCAGGGCCAGAAGTTCAAGAAGCACGGCATCCGTGCCTCGCACACCGCCGAGGTCATCCTCGACGACGTCCGCGTGCCCGGCTCCTGCCTGCTCGGCGGCAAGGAGAAGCTGGACGAGCGGCTCGCCCGCGCCCGGGAGAGGGCGAAGGCCTCCGGCGGGGAGAGGGTCAAGAACGCGGCGATGGCGACGTTCGAAGCCTCGCGGCCGGCCGTGGGCGCGATGGCGGTCGGCACCGCCCGGGCCGCGTACGAGGTCGCCCTCGACTACGCCAGGACCCGTGAGCAGTTCGGCCGGCCGATCATCGACAACCAGGGCGTCGCCTTCCAGCTCGCCGACATGCGGACGCAGATCGACGCGGCCCGGCTGCTGGTGTGGCGGGCCTCGTGGATGGCGATCAACGGCAAGCCGTTCACGGCGGCCGAGGGGTCGATGTCCAAGCTCTTCGCCAGCGAGACCGCGAAGAAGGTGACCGCGCAGGCCATTCAGATCCTGGGCGGCAACGGGTACACACGGGAGTACCCGGTGGAGCGGATGCACCGGGACGCCGCGATCTACACGATCTTCGAGGGGACGAGCGAGATCCAGCGGCTGGTCATCGCCCGGACCTTGGCGGGGATGCCCATCCGGTAGTGCCGTCGGGGTGCGGGTGCGCTGCGCGTGCCGGCGCGTCGTGGCCTGTCGCGCAGTTCCCCGCACCCCTTCCGGCCGGGACTCTCACCGGTGCCGCAACGGTGTGAGCTGCTCGATGTCGTACTTCGCCCGCAGAGCCTCGATGGCCTCGTGGTCCGGCGGGCCGCCGTTGCCCAGGATCTCCAGCAGCTCCTCGAAATAGCGCTCGTGATCCGGTGGGGGAGACGCCTGGAAGAACATCCTCGCCGGGGTGTCCGTCGGGTTGGCGAAGGCGTGAGGGCAGCCCGGGGGTACGACGATGACCGTGCCCGGGGTGGCCCGTACGACTCTGCTGCCCGAACTCGACTCCCACTTCTGCCAGTTGTCGGGGGTACGGATGCGGGGCTCGAAGGCGAGCACGTCCAGCTCGCCCTCGAGGACGTAGAACAACTCCTCGCTGCGGGTGTGCACGTGCGCGCCGACGTCGAAGCCCGGCGGGACCTCCACCTCGAAGGTGGAGGCCATCCGCGAGTGGGTGCCGGTGACCTTGAACGTCACCCGCTGGGCGGGCGTCTCGACGACACGTCCGTGGCCCGGTGGTACGAGCAGCCCCTCGATCGGTGCCGCCTCCCGGTTCGGTGCGTCCGCCTGGGTCGGTGCCCTCCCCCGGGCCGCGGGCCCTTCGGGTACCGCCAGTCCTTCGGTCGTCGTCATAAGGCGCTCACCACGTCACGGGAAGGGCCTCGGGGCCCCGGATCAACGCGCCCTTGCGGAAGGGCACCTGATCCGGTGGCACGGCCAGCTTCAGGCCCGGGACACGGTCCAGCAGGGCGTCCACCAGGAGTTCCGACTCCAGCCGGGCCAGCATGCCGCCGGGGCAGTAGTGCGGGCCGTGGCCGAACGCCACATGCGGGTTCGGGTTGCGGGAGAGGTCGATGGTCTCCGGGTCCGGGAAGACGTCCGGGTCGCGGTTGGCGGCCAGGTAGGAGACGTAGACCGGGTCGCCCGCGCGGATGCGGGCGCCGGAGATCTCCACGTCCTCCAGGGCGATCCTGGACAGCCCGACCGCGTTGCGGTGCGGGATGTAGCGCAGGAGTTCGTCGATGCCCCTGGGGCGCGTCCTGGGCTCGTCGCGCAGCTGTTCGGCCAGCTCGGGACGGGTCAGCAGCAGGTAGAACATCTGCCCGCTGTTGTTGGTGACCGCCTCGCCGCCGATCTGGAGCAGGACGGCGAGGCCGACGGCCTCCTCGAGGGCGACCTCGCCCCGGCCCACGGCGGCACCGAGCAGCGAGGTGACGTCCTCGGCCGTGCTGTTCTCGCGCAGCCCGATCAGGTCGGAGAAGTAGGCGCTCATCTCGCGCTTCGCCTTCTCGCTGACCTCCTTGCCGTGCGCGGAGGACAGGATCAGCTGGGTCCAGAGGTGCATCCGGTGCCGGTCACCGGACGGCACGCCCATCAGCTCGCAGATCACGGCGATGGGGAACGGGCTGAGGACCGCCGCCGTGAGATCGGCGGGCGGGCCGTTCTTGAGGAGTTCGTCGACCAGCTCGTCCAGCATGGCGCGCGCCTCGTCGCGGACGCGTTCCACACCCTTCGCCGTGAAGGCGGCGGCGACCGAGCGGCGCAGCCGGGTGTGGTCGGGCGGGTCGAGGAAGCCGACCGCGCCCGGGTCGGGGATGAAGTGCGGGGCGAGCCGGGTCACCGTCGTCGCCATGACCGCCTCACGGCTGAACCGGGGGTCGTTGGTCACCCTGCGCACGTCGTCGTACCGGGTGACCAGCCAGGCCCAGCCCTCGCCGTTGGGCAACTGGACGCGGGTGACCGGGCCCTCGCGCATCAGCTCGGTCAGCACCGGGTCGAAGTCCGTCCCGGTCAGGTCGAGCGCAGGCCATGGCCGGACCGGGGGCATGGTCTCGGTGAGCGTGTCGTCGATCATCGCCCGTCTCCGTCGGAGGAGACCCAGCGGCCCACCGTCATCTCGGCGGTGATGCCGGGTCCGAACCCGGCGAGCAGGCCACGCGCCCGGTCCTCGGCGCCGCCCTCGTCGAACAGCCGGCGCAGCGCGTCCAGGACGACGGCGCTGGCGATGTTGCCGTACTCGGTGAGCGTGGCCCGGCTGAACCGGAACGCCTCCGGTTCGACCTGCAGGAACTTGCTGAGGTCGTCGAGTATTCGGGGACCGCCCGCGTGGATGATGTAGAAGTCCAGGTCGGACGCGTCCCAGCCGTGCGTGCCGGCCAGGTCCTTCAGCGCCGGGGCGAGCGGCTCCATGGTCGTCGGCACCCGCTTGTCCAGCAGGAAGTGGAAGCCGGTCGCCCGGACGTCGTAGGCGATCCAGTCCTCCGTCTTCGGGATCAGGTAGGAGCCGTTGCGCTCCAGCCGGACACCCGTGCCGCCGTGTCCGCGCACCACGGCGGCGGCGATGCCGTCGCCGAACAGGCCGTTGGAGAGCAGCGAGCCGACGCCGAGGTCGGTGGGCTGGTAGCACAGCGAGCAGAACTCGCAGGCCACGATCAGAGCGTTGGCGTTCGGGTAGGCCGAGCAGAAGTCGTGGGCCCGGTTGATCGCCGCGCCGCCGGCCGCGCAGCCCAGCTGGGCTATCGGGAGCTGGCGGGTGGTGCTGTCGAAGTCCATCTCGTTGATCAGCCACGCCGTGAGCGAGGGCATCATGAAGCCCGTGCACGACACGTAGATGATCACGTCGATGTCGCTGGTGAGCAGCTCGGCGTCGTCGAGCGCGCGCTGGATCACCGCGGGGACCCGGGCCTTGGCCTCGGCCTCGTAGAGCTTGTTGCGCTCCTCGAAGCCGGGGTGCTTGAGGGTTTCCTCGATGGGCTGCACGATGTGCCGGGTCTTCACGCCCGTGTTCTCGATCAGCCGCAGGGCGAGTGCCAGTTGAGGGTGGTCCGCGTGGCGGGAGCGCGCCAGCTCCAGCGTCTCCTCCATCGTGATCACGTGCTCCGGGACCGACACCGAGGGTCTGCACAAAGTCGCCATGAACCGTCCCTGCTTTCCGCGCGCCGGCGGGCCTTCGCCCACCGATCCGTAGGTGGTTCACCTCTGTGGGTGCTCCACCCACCGTCACCCGAGAGGGCGACGATCTCGCGTTGGGTTACTCCGAATCGGGGACCCCGGGTGTGGCTCGAAGGACGATCTGTGCGGCCGGACGAGGGAGAACGCCGTGACCACCGTTACGGCGAAGGAAGTGCCGACACGCGTGCTGAGCAGCTACGGAGCGCCGCTGCTGTGGGCGATGCAGGCCACGTCGATACGGTCCGCCAGCTTGGCCAGCTCGATGGTCAGCGCGGCCACCGTGTCCTCGTCCAGCCCCTGCTCCCCGGCCTCGACGAGATGCAGCCACCGCCCGCCCACGGTCCGCAACAACTTACTCACGTCGGCCGCAGCGACCTGCAAGGTACCGCGGTCGTCGACGATCAGAGGCAGGGTCACTTCGCGGTTCACAAAAGGGGATGGTAGCCGCGCAGTGCTCACGCACCCTGCCAAACCGTGGTGATGTTGCAGAACTCGCGGATTCCGTGCCCGGACAGCTCACGCCCGTACCCCGACCGCTTCACGCCGCCGAACGGGAACGCCGGATGGGAGGCGGTCATCCCGTTGACGTAGACGGCACCCGCCTCCAGGTCCCGCGCGAACCGCTCCACCTCGTTCTCCTCCCGCGTCCACACGTTCGAACTCAGTCCGAAGGGCGAGTCGTTGGCGATCAGAATCGCCTCCTCCAGGTCACCGGCCCGGTACAGCGTGGCGACCGGCCCGAACGCCTCCTCGCGATGGATGCGCATCTCCCGGGTGATGCCGGCGAGCACGGTCGGCGGGTAGTACCAGCCGGGCCCGTCCGGCCGCTCCCCGCCGCACAGCACCTCGGCCCCGCTGCGCCTCGCGTCGTCGACCAGCTCCTCCAGGTCGTCCCGCCCCCGCTCGCTGGAGAGCGGCCCGATCTCGGTGTCCTCCTCCAGCGGGTCGCCGACCTTGAGGGCCTGCATGCCCGCGACGAACTTCTCGGCGAAGGCGTCGTAGACGTCGGTGTGCACGATGAACCGCTTGGCGGCGATGCAGGACTGTCCGTTGTTCTGTACGCGCGCGGTCACCGCGACCCGGGCCGCTCGGTCGAGGTCCGCGGAGGGCATCACGAGGTAGGGGTCGCTCCCGCCCAGCTCCAGCACCGTCTTCTTGATCATCTCCCCGGCGGTGGACGCGACCGCCCGGCCCGCGGGCTCGCTGCCCGTCAGGGTGGCCGCCTTCACCCGCTCGTCGCGCAGGATGTCGTCCACCGCGCCGGAGCCGATCAGCAGCGTCTGGAAACAGCCCTCCCCAAAGCCCGCCCGGTGGAACAGGTCCTCCAAGTACAGGGCCGTCTGGGGGACGTTGGAGGCGTGCTTGAGCAGGCCCACGTTGCCCGCCATCAGCGCGGGCGCGGCGAACCGGACCACCTGCCAGAGGGGGAAGTTCCACGGCATCACGGCGAGGACGGGTCCGAGCGGCCGGTAGCGGACCTGGACCCGCGAGGCGCCGGAGTCCTTCACGTCCGCGTCGGCCGGCTCCTCGTCGGCCAGCAGCCCCTCGGCGCGTTCCGCGTACCAGCGCATGGCCTTGGCGCACTTCGCGGCCTCCGCCCGCGCCTGCTTGACCGGCTTGCCCATCTCGGTGGTCATGATCCTGCCGATCTCCTGCTGGTCCTCGTCCAGCAGGTCGGCGGCCTTGTTCAGCAGCCGCGCGCGTTCGGCGAACGTGGTCGTCCGGTACGTGCGGAAGGTGGCCTCGGCGAGCTGGAGCCGGCGTTCCAGCTCCTCCTCGCCCATGGGCTCGTACGTCTTGAGCGTCTCGCCGTTCGCCGGGTTCACCGTCGCGATGGGCATGGCTGACCTCCCTGGGAGCGGGCTTGCTTCGACCTTCGCGCGCGGCACGGCCGACCGCAACGCGTGAGGCCCTGTTCAGCCCGAGTGCTCCGCCAGGCGGTCGAGAAACGCGGCCTGCGCCGGGATGACCACCTCACGGGCCCGGTCCAGAGCGAGCCACGCCACCCGGTCCAGCTCCGGGAACTCCTGTGTCCGGCCGGACCTCGGCGGCCACTCCATGGTGAAGGTCCCCGGGTTGATCGACTCCGGGTCGAGGTCCGCCTCGACCGCCCACGCCGTGACGATCTTGCCGTTGCTCTGCACGACCTCGCCGAGCGCCACGGCCTCCCCGTCGGGCGGCGCCAGCCCCAGCTCCTCCTGGAACTCCCGCCGGGCCGCCTCCCAGGCGGGCTCGTCCGGCTCGTACTCGCCCTTCGGTACGGTCCACGCGCCCGCGTCCTTCTTGGCGAAGAACGGACCGCCCATATGCCCGAGCAACACCTCCAACCCCGCGTCGGTGTGCCGGAACAGCAGTAGACCCGCGCTGCGCTTCGTCGCACGCACCGTCACGGCAGGACCTCCGGGTGAGCCGCCAGCAGGGCCTCCACCGTATCGGCGTCCTCAGGCCGTTTGTCCTCGCGGTAGCGGACCACGCGGGCGAAGCGCAGGGTGACACCGGCCGGGTAGCGGGAGGAGCGCTGCAGACCGTCGTAGGCGATCTCCACGACGAGCTCGGGGCGGACCCGCACCACCCAGCCGTTGTCCTCGACCGCCAGTTCCCGCAGCCGCTCGGTCTGCCAGGCGAGCATGGCGTCGGTCATGCCCTTGAAGGTCTTGCCGAGCATGGCGAAGCCGCCGTCGGGGGTGCGGGCGCCGAGGTGGAGGTTGGAGAGCTTGCCGGTGCGGCGGCCGTGTCCCCACTCGGCGGCCAGCACCACCAGGTCGAGGGTGTGGACGGGCTTGACCTTCAGCCAGGAGGCGCCGCGCCGGCCCGCGCTGTACGGCGCGTCCAGCGCCTTGACCACCACGCCCTCGTGGCCGCGGGCCAGGGTGTCGGCGAGGAACCGTTCCGCCTCCGGGATGTCCCGCGGCCCGGCGGCCACCGTGCGCCGGACCCGCATCGGCTCGGGCACCAGCCGGGCCAGCTCCGCGTGCCGTTCGGCGAAGGGCAGGTCGAGGAGGTCGCGGCCGTCGACGGAGAGGGCGTCGAAGAAGACGGGGGAGACCGGGACCTCCTCGGCGGCCTTCGCCACGTCCGTCCGGGAGCCGACCCGGCCCGCCGTCTCCTGGAAGGAGCGGGGCCGGCCCGCGCCGTCGAAGGAGATCACCTCGCCGTCCAGGATGAAGCGCTCGCCCCGCAACGCCCGTGCGGCGGCGGTCACTTCCGGCAGCCGGTCGGTGATGTCGTCCAGCGTGCGGGTGTGGACGCGGACCGTGTCGCCGTCCCGGTGGACCTGGACCCGGATGCCGTCCAGCTTCTCCTCTACCGCGCAGGCCCCCAGTTTCTCCACCGCCTCGGCGACCGAGGAGGCGCTGTGCGCCAGCATCGGCAGCACCGGGCGGCCCACGGTGAGCCGGAACCGGTCCAGCGCCCCGGGCCCCTCGCCGAGCAGGGCCTGGGCCACCGTCTGCAGCGACCCGGCGAGCATCACCGCCCGCCGTACGTCCGCCGGGTCCGCGCCGGTCGCCTGGGCGAGCCCCTCCACGGCGACCGCGTCCAGCGCGCCCTGCCGGACCTCGCCGGTGAGCAGGCCCAGCAGGAAGCGCTGTTCCTCCTCGGTGGCCGCGCCCATCAGCTCCCCGACGAGCCGCGCCCGCTCCGCCTGGGAGCCCGGCCCGGCCACCTTGCCCAGCTCGGAGAGCCGGGCGTCGACCTCCCGGACGGTGAGGGAGGGCTCGGCCGCCGGCGGGACCGGCCGGCCGAGCACCTTCCAGCCGACGCCGAGCCGGCCCTGCGGCAGCCGTCCGGCCAGATAGGGGATGACGATCGGCACGTCGTCCGCCTCCGCCTCCCGGAACAGCTCCGCGAGCAGCGCGGTCTTGCGGGACCGGGCCGCCGTTGCGGCCACCTCCCGGGACACCTGGGCGAGCCGGCTCAGCAGCATGGAGTCATGGTGCCTCAGCGCTCAGCCGGACGCACATGCCTCAGCCGCGGGTACGTCGTGGCCGGCGCGGGGCGGTACCCGCACCTCAGGCACCGTCCCGTGCCCCTTCGGCGCTGCTGTCCAGGTCGGCCATGAGCAGCTCCCCGTTGATCGCGGCGCCCGCCCGGTAGCCCCGGCTGACCGCGTTCACCACCTGCTCGGCGAATCCACTGGCGTTGCCCGCCGCCCACAGCCCGGGCACGCTCGTCAGGCCCCGCTCGTCGATGACCGGGTAGGCACCGAAGGGCGTCTCGGCGAGCTGCGCGCCCAACCGGACCAGCAGGTCGTTGTTGGGCACGGGGCGCGGGGCGGCGTACAGCACCTCGCGGTCGTGGACCGTGCCGTCCGCGAGCCGGATCCCGGTGAGCCGGTCGTCGGCGACGACGAGTTCCGCGACCCGGCCGGGCACGACCGTGACCCCGGCGGCGGCCAGCCGGCGCAGGTCGTCGTGGCTCAGCTCCGACTCGCTCACCTCGTGCAGGAAGAACCGCACGTCCTTCGACCACTGCGTGACCATCAAGGCCTGGTGCACGCCGAGCACGGAGGTCGCGAGCACCCCCGTCGGCAGGTCGCGCACCTCCCAGCCGTGGCAGTACGGGCAGTGGACCACATCCCGGCCGAACCGCTCGGCCAGCCCCGGGACCGGCGGCAGCTCGTCGCGCAGGCCGGTGGCGATCACCAGCTGCCGGGCCCGTACGGTCCGGCCGTTCGCCAGCTCCACCGTGAAGCCCGCGCCGTCCCTGCCCGCGTCCACGGCCCGGTCCCGGACCAGCTCCACTCCGTACCGGGCGATCTCCTCCCGCCCGACGGCCAGGAACTCGGCCGGGGACATGCCGTCCCGGCTCAGATAGCCCTGCATGTGCGCGGACGGCGCGTTGCGCGGCTCCCCCGCGTCGACGACCAGCGTGCGGCGCCGGGCCCGGCCCAGCACCAGGGCGGCGGACAGCCCGGCCGCACCGCCTCCGACGACGACCACCTCGTAGCTCTCGGTCATGTGACCACCTCCGCTCCCGACGGTGGCCCCGGTCCTGCGGCATTGACAAACGAACTTGCCGAACCTGCAATACGGGCATGAGTACCGACGACGTTCTCGCCGAGGTGGGCCCGCGACTGCGGCGCATGCGCAAGGAGCGGGAGGTGACCCTCGCCGCGCTGTCGGAGGCGACGGGGATCTCCGTGAGCACTCTCTCCCGGCTGGAGTCCGGCCTGCGCAGGCCCAGCCTGGAACTGCTGCTGCCGATCGCCCGGGCCCATCAGGTGCCGCTGGACGAGCTGGTCGGTGCCCCGCCGGTCGGTGATCCGCGGGTGCGGGCCCAGCCCGTCCAGCGCTACGGCCGCACCTTCTGGCCGCTGACCCGCCAGCCCGGCGGACTGCAGGCCTTCAAGGTCCTCGAACCGCAGCGCAACCAGGAGCCGGAGCCGCGCTCCCACGAGGGCTACGAGTGGCTGTACGTGCTGTCGGGGCGGCTGCGGCTGGTCCTCGGCGAGAACGACGTGGTGCTGTCGCCGGGGGAGGCCGCGGAGTTCGACACACGCGTGCCGCACTGGTTCGGCTCGACGGGGGAGGGGCCCGCGGAGTTCCTCAGTCTGTTCGGGCCTCAGGGAGAGCGCATGCATGTCCGGGCGCGCCCCCGCAGGCCGTGACACACGCGTCACCGGCGGACTGTTCCCTGATCGGCAAGCGACCGCTTAGTATGCCGTCGGACCCGGTCAGAGAAGCAGCTCCCGTGGAGGCCCCGCATGCAGGCATGGCAAGTGCACGAGAACGGCGAGCCGAGCGAGGTGATGCGCCTGGCGGAGGTGGAGCGGCCCACGCCCGGTGACGGCCAGGTGCTGTTGCGCGTGCGGGCCGCCAACATCAACTTCCCGGACGCGCTGATGTGCCGGGGCCAGTACCAGGTACGTCCGCCGCTGCCCTTCACACCGGGCGTGGAGATCTGCGGCGAGACCGAGGACGGCCGCCGGGTGATCGCCAACCCCACGCTGCCGCACGGCGGTTTCGCCGAGTACGCCGTCGCCGACGCCCGCGCCCTGCTGCCCGCGCCCGAGTCGCTGGACGACGCGGAGGCCGCGGCGCTGCACATCGGCTACCAGACCGGCTGGTTCGGCCTGCATCGCCGGGCCCACCTGGAAGCGGGGGAGACCCTGCTCGTGCACGCCGCCGCCGGTGGTGTCGGCAGTGCGGCCGTGCAGCTCGGCAAGGCGGCCGGAGCCACCGTGATCGGCGTGGTCGGCGGCGCCGAGAAGGCCGCCGTCGCCCGGAAGCTGGGCTGTGACGTTGTCGTCGACCGCCGCGACCAGGACGTGGTCGCGGCCGTGAAGGAGGCGACCGGCGGGCGGGGCGCCGATGTGATCTACGACCCCGTGGGCGGCGATGCCTACGCCCAGTCCGCCAAGCTGGTCGCCTTCGAGGGGCGGATCGTCGTCGTCGGCTTCGCCAGCGGCACCATCCCGAGCCCGGCGCTGAACCACGCCCTGGTGAAGAACTACTCGATCGCGGGCCTCCACTGGGGCCTGTACAACACCAAGAACCCGAAGCTGGTCCTCCAGTGCCACGAGCAGCTCACCGAGCTGGCCGCGCGGGGTGCGATCAAGCCGCTGGTGAGCGAGCGGGTCCCGCTGGCCGACGCCGCCACGGCCGTGCAGCGGGTCGCCGACGGCGTGACCACCGGCCGGGTGGCCGTCGTCCCCGAGAAGGGAGCCATCGCATGACCGACGCCGAGGAACTGCGCAGCCGCACAAGGGAGTTCCTGGCAGCGCACCCGCCCGCCACGACGGACCGCACGGAGTTCCTCCGGGCCCGCTTCGACGCCGGCCTGGCCTGGGTGCACTACCCGGAGGGCCTCGGTGGCCTGGCCGCCCCGCGCTCCCTCCAGGCCGTCGTGGACGCCGAGCTGGAGGCCGCGGGCGCGCCCGACAACGACCCCCGGCGCATCGGCATCGGCCTCGGCATGGCCGCGCCGACGATCCTGAAGTACGGCACGGAGGAGCAGAAGCGCCGCTATCTGCGTCCGCTGTGGACGGGGGAGGAGGTCTGGTGCCAGCTCTTCAGTGAGCCCGGCGCCGGTTCCGACCTGGCCGCCCTCGGCACCCGCGCCGTACGGGAAGGCGACGACTGGGTGGTCAACGGGCAGAAGGTGTGGACGTCCAGCGCCCACGTCGCCCGCTGGGCCATCCTCATCGCCCGCACCGACCCGGACGTGCCCAAGCACGCCGGCATCACCTACTTCCTCTGCGACATGACCGACCCCGGTGTCGAGGTGCGGCCGCTGCGCCAGATCACCGGGGAGGCCGAGTTCAACGAGGTCTTCCTCACCGACGTCCGCATCCCCGACGCCCGTCGCCTCGGCGAGGTCAGCGACGGCTGGCGGGTCGCCCAGACCACGCTGAACAACGAGCGCGTCGCCATCGGCGGCATGCGGCTGCCCCGCGAGGGCGGCATGATCGGCCCGGTCTCGAAGACCTGGCGCGAACGCCCCGAGCTGCGCACCCACGACCTGCACCAGCGACTGCTGAAACTGTGGGTCGAGGCCGAGGTCTCCCGCCTGACCGCCGA
Source organism: Streptomyces sp. NPDC048521 (assembly GCF_043199855.1). Lineage (NCBI taxonomy): Bacteria > Bacillati > Actinomycetota > Actinomycetes > Kitasatosporales > Streptomycetaceae > Streptomyces > Streptomyces sp. NPDC048521. The sequence continues at coordinate 731,641 of NZ_JBICWR010000001.1, read as the reverse complement.
ACGCCTGCGCCAGCAGCTCGTCGCCGGCCAGCCAGGCCCCGAGGGCGCCGGCATGAAGCTCGCCTTCGCCCGCCTCAACCAGGAGATCAGCGGCCTCGAGGTCGAACTCCGCGGCGAAGAAGGCCTGTTGTACGACGACTGGACCATGCGACGCCCCGAGCTGGTGGACTTCACCGGCCGCGACGCCGGCTACCGCTACCTCCGCTCCAAGGGCAACAGCATCGAGGGCGGGACCACCGAGGTCCTGCTGAACATCGTCGCCGAGCGCGTCCTGGGCCTGCCCGCCGAGCCGCGCACCGACAAGGACGTCGCCTGGAAGGACCTGGCCCGATGAGCACACAGCCGGATCTTCTCTACTCCGAGGAGGAAGAGGCGCTGCGCGCCGCCGTCCGCGACCTGCTCACGGACCACTGCGCCGCCGCGGACGTCATCGCCCGCAGCGAGTCGGACGCCCCGCACGACCTCGCCCTGTGGAAGTCCCTCGCCGACGGCATGGGTCTCGCCGGCCTCCTGGTGCCCGAGGCGCAGGGCGGCCAGGGCGCGTCCCACCGGGAAGTCGCCGTGGTGCTGGAGGAGTTGGGCCGGGCGGTCGCCCCCGTGCCGTATCTCACCAGCGCCGTCGTGGCCACCGAGGCCTTGCTCGCCTGCGGCGACGAAGAGCTGCTGGGGCAGCTGGCCTCCGGGCGGACCATCGGTGCCCTCGCGGTCGGGCTGCACTCCGCTGCGGGCGCCGCCTTCGCCGTCGTACGCGCCGGGAACGGCGTCCTGCACGGCGAACTGACCGGGATCGCGGACGCCGCCGTCGCCGACGTCCTGCTCGTCCCGGCCGACGACGGCGGCCTGTACGCCGTGGCCGCCGACGCGGTGACCATCACCCCGCAGGCCTCCCTCGACCTGACCCGGCCGCTCGCCACCGTCACCCTCGAGGGTGCGGCCGGCCGCCGGGTCGGCGACGCCGAACCCGCCGTACGCCGGGCCCTGCGCGCCGCCGCCGGACAGCTCGCCTCGGAGCAACTGGGCGTGGCCGACTGGGCGTTGACCGAGACGGTCCGGTATCTGAAGGTCCGCAAGCAGTTCAACCGGCAGGTCGGCGGCTTCCAGGCGCTCAAGCACCGGCTCGCCCAGCTCTGGCTGGAGGTCGTCAACCTCCGTGCGGCCGCCCGCGCCGCCGCCGACGCGCTGGCCTCGGGCGAGGACGCCGACGTCTCGGTCGCCGTAGCGCAGGCGTACGCGGCGCCCGTCGCCGTCCATGCCACCGAGGAGGCGGTGCAACTGCACGGCGGTATCGGTATGACCTGGGAACACCCGGCCCACCTGTATCTGAAGCGGGCCAAGGCCGACTCGATCGCCTACGGCACCGCGGGCGCCCACCGCGAGGCGCTGGCCGGACTGGTCGGCCTCCAGGCACCCTGACGCACCACGGTGAAGCCCGCCCCACCTGGGGCGGGCTTTGTCGTGCGCCCACCGCGGTGAAGTGAACAGAGGGCGGTAGTCCGGCCAACTCTGCGCCCCAGAGGGCCCGTTGGGCGGGAAACGCACGCATACTCTCCCCGGTCCCGTCCGGCACCTCATGGGAGGCAGCGCATGGCCCTCACCACCCGTCGCAGAGCCCTCACCACCCTCGGCGCCGCCCTCGCCGGCGCGGTCGCCGTGCCCACCGCGCAGGCGTGGGCGGCCGGCGGCCACCGCGGCAGGCGCCCGCTGTGGCACGCCCACGCCCACAACGACTACGCGCACCCGCGCCCCCTCTACGACGCGCTCGACCACCGCTTCGGCAGTGTCGAGGCCGACATCTTCCTCGTCGGCGATCAGCTCCTCGTCGGCCACGACGCCACCGAGCTGGATCCGTCCCGCACCCTGGAGTCCCTCTACCTCGACCCGCTCGCCGCCCGTGTGCGGGCCAACCACGGCACCGTCCACCGGGGTGGGCGCCGGCCACTGCAACTCCTCATCGACATCAAGACCGAGGGCGCGTCGACGTATCTCGAACTGGACCGCCACCTCAGGCGCTACCCGCGCCTGTTCACCCGGTACGCGCACGGCCGCGTCCACCCCGGACCGGTCACCGCCGTCGTCTCCGGCGACCGCGCGGCCCGTACGCCGATGGAGGCGCAGACCGAGCGCCGCGCCTTCTACGACGGCCGGCTCACCGACCTCGGCGGCAGCGCCCCCGCCGCCTTCGCCCCGCTGATCAGCGACAACTGGACGCTGAACTTCACCTGGCTGGGCGACGGGCCCTTCCCGGACGCGGAGCGGCAGAAGCTGCGCGGCATCACCGCCGCCGCTCATGCGCGCGGGCAGCGGATCCGCTTCTGGGCGACCCCGGACACGGCCGGTCCGGCCCGGGACGCCCTGTGGACGGAGCTGCTCGCCGGGGGCGTCGACCACCTCAACACCGACGACCTCGCCGGCCTGGAGGCCTTCCTCGACGCCCACCCCTCCGCGTAAGACCACACGATCGGAGGACACGTCAGCCGCCCGGCGGAACCCTCCGCTACGCCACACTTGCGGCCGAACGCCGCTCCTGGGCGTGGCGGAGGAGGTTCCCGATGGCCGTTTCCATCTCTGTGGTACTGCTGCTCCTGATCCTGGCCGTGGTCTTCATGCGCAACGGCGCGCTGAAGATCTCCCACGCCCTGGTCTGCATGCTGCTCGGCTTCTATCTGGCCAGCACGAGCATGGCGCCCACGATCCACAGCGGGCTCACCGCCACCGCGGAACTGGTGAGCAGCCTGCGGCCCTGAGGACGCGGGGCCGGGTCAGCCGGCCGAGAAGACCCCGATGCCGTTCGGCACCGGGCGCTCGGCGCCGCCGCTCGGGTGGTTGCGGACCGTCACGGCGGTGGCGTCCTCGTCGCGGGTGACCAGCTCCGTCGAGCCGCCGCCGTCGAGGTTGAACGCGTCGGACGCGCCCAGTGCCCGCATGGTGTCCGCCTCCTCCGCGACGGTCATGCCGGTCCGGTAGGCCTCGGCCCCGTCCAGCGCCAGGACCAGCAGTTGCTGTCCGCCGCCCTTGAAACCCACGACCGTGCGGACCGCCGAGGCGGTCCCGTCCAGGCCGGACAGCGGCTTGCCGTCGCGCAGGACGGGGAAGCCGCCGATCGCGAACGTGTACGGCACCCCGGACGTGGCCGCCACCAGGGTGTGGGTGACGGTCACCGGGTCACCCACCGAGAGCCTGCGCAGCCGCTGCGCGCCCTCCTCGCGGCCCAGCAGGACCGTGGTGTCCGCAGCGATCGAGCCGCTGCCCGGGGCGTCGGACACGGAGACCACCCGGCCGCCCTTCACCTGCACCTCGTAGGTGTCGGCGCTGCACGGCGCCGCCCGCTGGGTGTCGGTGCCGCAGACGGCGCGCTCCCGGGAGGCGCTGCCCCACTTCGCGGTGAAGGCGCCGACGGAGTCCAGCGGGAGCGCGTACTGGTTGAGGCCCTTGAGGGGCAGCCGCCCCTCCGGCGTGCCGACGGTGCCGACGAGGGAGAGGCGGTCGAGGCGGGCCCGCCGGTCGGTGCCCACGCCGAAGACGTCCTGGGTGTCCGTGCCGGAGGGGAGTGCCGGCCCGAACCGCTGGCCCTTGGGCACCGCCGCCTTGAGCACCTGCCCGTCCGCGACGGCCGGTCCGACGGGCGCGCCGGTGGCCGGTACGCCCGGGTGCTGGGTCTCGGTGATGTTGAAGAAGTCACCGTTGACGCCGGCGACGGCTCCGGCCGAGTCCGCCAGCCGGGAGACGGTGGCCCGGGCCGCCACCGCACCCGGGTGGAGCAGGCCGACCCTCACGTGCGGATTGCCCAGGTCGACCGTGAGCAGATGCGCGTGCGCGATACCCGCGGCCGCGGCGACGTCGAACTGCCGGTAGGTGACGCCCGGCGCGATCCGCCGGCCGGCCGGCGCGGCACCGGCCGGTGCCGCACCCGCCAGGGCCGCGCCGGCCAGCACACCGAACGCCGTGACCGCCGTGAGAACCGCTCTGCCCGCTGCCGAATGCCTGCGACGTCCGGTCACCGTGCCCCCTGATGTCTCGTCAACTTCCCTTGCTCCCAAGGGCAGTGGACCAGACGGTGGGGACCGACGGGACGACTAGACGTCGACTACGCGAGAACGGGTGAGAAAACGCACCCCCTCGGGTGCCTCCAGCGAGAAACCGCTGCCCCGTCCCGGAACGACGTCGACGATCAGCCGGGTGTGGCTCCACGCCCGGTACTGGCTCCGCGACATCCAGAAGGTGACGGGCTCCTCGACGCCGTCCACCGACAGCTCCGCCAGCAGCACGTCCGAGTCGCCGGTGCGGAACTCGCCGTCCGGATAGCACATCGGCGCGCTGCCGTCGCAGCAGCCGCCGGACTGGTGGAACATCAGCGGGCCGTGCTCGGCGCGCAGCCGGCGCACCAGTTCCGCGGCCCGCGGGGTGAGTTCGACGCGGGGGACTTCCTCTTCCATGTCACCGTCCTGGAGAGCGGGGGCGCCGGATCCGGTCCAGTCTCACGGATCCTCATGAACCCGTCCAGAACGCGTCGTTGCCCGCCTGCTGCTGCGGACGGGCGGCGAGAGCAGGAGGGCGGCCGGTTGAGAGGATGGGGTCATGCACGCGTTCCTCGACCTGCCCCGGCCCCGCTTCGTCCCACCGGGGGAACACCCGCTCTGGGACGAGGCGCTGGCCGTCGTCAACCGGGACCTGGCCGTGACCCGGCCCGAGCAGGGTCCGCTGCGCCTCATCGCCTACCCCGGCGGGGCGGAGGGCGAGGCGGAGCAGCTCTACGTGGCCCTGGCGAACGGGGACGCGCACGGCAACTCCCTGGGGCCGGAGTCGACCGCCGCCGGAGCCCTCCTGGCCGTCGCCGAGGCCGCCCAGGACACCGTCATGGAATGCCTGTGGCAGGCGTGGCCGGTGTGCAGCGTCCACGAGCTCGGGATGCATGTGGCCGAGGACGCCGGACGGGCGTCCTGGCGGTGTGCCGGGACGTCCCGCCCGAACGATTCGGCGCATGTCCGCGCGGCCGTGGGGGAACTGGGCACGCTCCACCGCCCCCACCGCCCGAACCGTAAGCGCCGCAAGGACCGCAAGCCGCGTTGACCTGGCCCGGGCGGTGCCGGACTGTGGGACCTGGGTTCGGGTGCTGCCGGACTGTGGGGACCTGGTTTCGGGTGCTGCCGGGCGACGGTGCCGGGGACCAGCGCCAGCAGGAACACCGGGCGGAACCAGCCGGGCAGCAGCCGCTGCAGCGAGGACTCCGGGTCGCCCATGTCGACGGCGGTCGCGGCGAGCGCGCCGAGGCCGCACACCACGATGCTGGGCGCGAAGCCGCCGAACGCCGTCCAGCCGGCCACCGCCTTCGCGGGCGTGGTGCGCGGCAGGTAGCGGGAGAAGTCGGCGCTGGTGGTGCAGGAGATGCAGGAGAGCGGACCCGAGGCGATCATGGCCACGCCGGCCGGCAGGGCCGCCCACAGGGCGGTGCCGGTCAGCGGCCGCTCGGCGGCGTAGCCGAAGTCGGTGTGCCGCACCACCGCGACGGCCACCACGGCGAAGACGGCCGTCAGGGCCAGGGTGATCGGGACGTAGAGCCGGACGATCGCGGAGTGGCCGTAGGCGCTGATGGCGAGGGTGACCGCGGCGATGAGCACCACGACGACCGCCTTCACCGCGGAGTTCACCGGCAGACCGGCCCGGCCGGCCAGGGAGAAGGCCGCGGTCGCCGCGGCGGCCAGGTTCAGCGCGAAGTAGCAGACGGAGATCACCCAGCCGGTCACCGCGTTGTCGACCCGGTTCCCGCGCACCCCGTACATCGCCCGCGTGATGACCTCGCTGGGCGCGCCCGCCGCCGGGCCCGGGATCGCCAGCAGTCCGGTGAGCAGCCAGAACAGATTGCCGACGACGATCACCGCCAGCGCCTGCCACAGGCTCAGGCCCATCAGCACCAGCGCGCCACGCGGCCTGGGCGGCGGGGGAGGAGCACCACGCCGGCCGGCTCGCCGTCGGCCACCGCGCCGACCTCACGGTCCTGGCCGACGACCCGCTGGCCGTGGCCGACACCGACCTGGCCGAGCTGCCGGTCGTGCTCACGGTGGTCGGGGGACAGGCGACCTACCGGGCGGCGGATCTGTAGCGCGCCGGCCCTGGCCGGGGAGGAGGACCGGCGCCGTGGGCCGGCCGCCGGAGGAGAGCGGCTGCCGGCCGTACCCTGCGGGAGGCGGAGCCGGGCGGCTCAGGGCGAGGACCGGCGGCGTTCGCGGCGCGCACGCCGGGCCTCGACCAGCAGGGGCAGCAGCGAGAGGACGACGACCACGGCGACCAGCGGCAGCAGATAGTCGTCGACGTGCGGGACGGAGGCACCGAGGGTGTATCCGGCCAGGACCAGCGTCTGCGACCACAGCACACCGCCCACCACCTGCCAGACCGTGAACGTCCGCTTCGGCACCCCGAGCGCACCGGCCACCGGGTGCAGGACCGTCCGCAGCACCGGCACGAACCGGCCGATCACCAGCGCCTTGCCGTAGCCGTACCGGGCCAGCAACTCCTCCGCCCGGGCCGCCGCGTCCTTCACCCCCCGGCGGGACGTGCGCGCCAGCAGGGCCCGCCCGCCGTGCCGCCCGATCAGGTACCCCACCTGGCCACCGGCCACCGCTCCCACGGCCGCGCACACCAGCACCTGCCACAGCGACAGCCGCGGCGCCTGGTCGGCGCTCGCCGCGCACAGCACACCGGCCGGGAACAGCAGCGTGTCCCCGGGCAGGAAGAAGCCGACGACCAGCAGACCCGACTCCGCGAAGATCACCGCCAGGACGCCCAGCGCGCCGAAGGCGGCCAGCACCGAGGCGCTGTCCATCGGATTGACGGCGATCACCGACCGAGCCTCCTGGCCTCCTCGCGGGGCTACCAGTATGTATCCGTTCCCCTCCCGGTGCCGGAGGCCCCCCCGGGCGGAGGCGCGCTACGGTCTTCGCCGGCGGCCCGGCGCCCGTGACGCCGGCTTGACCTCCTGGGGTGGTGCGGTGCTCGCCTGCTCGGGATCGAGGACGTGATCGCCGTACAGGTCCTGCAGCCAGTTGGTCTGGTAGACGGTGTCGAGGTAGCGCTCGCCGAGATCCGGCGCGATGGCCACCGCGGTCAGGCCACGGGTGTCATGCCGTGCCAGCCAGTCCGTCGCGCCGCTGACCACCGTCCCGGTGGAGCCGCCGAACAGGAAACCGCGCCGGGCCATGAGGTGACACGTGCGGATGGTGTCCGCCTCCTCCACCCGGATCACCTCGTCCACGTAGGACTCGTCGAGCAGCGGCGGGCGCATGCTCATGCCCAGGCCGGGGATCATCCGCCGGCCGGGCTCGCCGCCGAAGGCGACCGAGCCCACGCTGTCCACGGCGACGATCCGTACCGGCCGGTGCCACTGCCGGAAGTAGCGGGCGCACCCCATCAGCGTTCCCGTGGTGCCCGCCCCGACGAAGAGGACGTCCAGTTCCGGGAACTTGCCGGCGATCTCCGGGGCGGTCGTGCGGTAGTGCGCCCGCCAGTTGCCCGCGTTGGTGTACTGACTGAGCCAGACGTAGCGGTCGTCGGAGGCGCAGAGCTCACGGACGTACTCGATCCGCATGCCCAAGAAGCCGCCGTTGGAGTCCTGGTCGGCGACGATATGCACGTCGCTGCCGAGGGCCTCCATGAGCAGTCTGGTCGACAGGTTGCAACGGGAGTCCGTCACGCACAGGAACCGGTAACCCTTGCTCGCGGCGATCATGCTGAGCGCGACGCCCAGGTTCCCGGACGAGGACTCGACGAGGATGGAATCCGGCTTCAGGACCCCCTCACGCTCGGCCGTCTCCACCATCTCGTTCGCGGCCTTCAGCTTGATGGAGCCGGCGAAGTTGAAGCCTTCGCACTTCAGGTACAACGGGTATCCGCAGATCGACGCGAGGTCGACGAAGAGCTGGCCTTCGTTGAAGGCGTGGGGAGCCGATATGACAGGCACGACGGGCCTCCTGGTGCCAGGCGGAGAACGACGGCTTCAGCCGTACCGGCGCAGGTCGTGGAAGAAGTCGTCGATGAGGCGGAGCTCTCCCGCCCGGGCTACTTCGTCGTAGACGTACTTGCCGACGGCCAGATCGAGGACACCGAGCCCGAAGGGCGAGAAGACCACCGGCCGGTCGGTCGGCGGTGCTGCCCGTCCGAGCATCACGTCGTTGAGGGTGCCGTTCAGGAAGTCGCGGTTGCCGGTGAGCTGTTCGACCAGATGGGGCGAGGTGTCGGCTTGCAGGCAGTGCTCGACGTCGTCGACGAAGTTGGCCGAACCGAGCAGGACCTCGGGGGCGAGGTCCCGCAAGGACACGTGCAGGACCAAGGGGTTGTGGCTGAACCACGCCGGGGTGGTGACATGGGGCCGGCCGGCGACGGTGGCGAAGACGACGAGGTCGCTGGAGCGGATGAGGGCCTCGGCGCTGTCGTGGAGGCTGACCGGTTCGGTGGCGCCCGCCTCACGCAGGTAGCCGCAGAAGCCTTCGGCGCTGTCGGCGGACACGTCGTGCACGCCGATCGCTTCGAAGGCCCAGCCGGTGCGGGCCAGGAAGGTGTGGATGTAGCGGGCGATCAGGCCCGTACCGCAGAATCCGACGCGGCTGGGGCGGGGCCGGTTGCGGCTGAGCCAGTCGGCTGCCAGCGCGGCGGACGCAGCGGTCCTGGTCGCGCTGATGATGGAGCTCTCCAGACAGGCGAACGGGTAGCCCGTGTCGTGGTCGTTGAGGATGAGCACCGCCGAGGCCCGCGGCAGTCCGGCGCTCACGTTCTCCGGGAAGCTGGAGATCCACTTCAGGCCGTCCACGGGGACGGACCCGCCGATGGAGGCCGGAAGCGCGATGATCCGCGCCGTGGGGCGGTCGGGGAAGCGCAGGAAGTACGACGGCGGGTTCACCGAGTCGCCGGCGCCGTGCAGTCGGTAGGTGGCCTCGACCAGCTGCACGAGCTGTTTCTCGGCGCCGTTCAGCGCGTTGTGCACCTGCTCACCGGAGATCACCGCGAACGTCGGCGCGGAGGCCGCCTCGGGCACCGCCGCCTGGGAGGTGGTGGACAGCAGATCGGTCATCGCTCGCTCGCCTCCGGGGTGGGGCAGTGGTCGGGCAGGCGCCGGGGCTCGCCCATGCCGACCAGCACCTGCCGCTCTCCGGTGAACGGCTCCCGGCTGTGCGCCGTGCGGATGTTGTCCACGAGCAGCAGGTCACCGGCCTGCCAGGGCTCGCGCCGGGTGTGCGTCTCGTACGTCGTGTTGAGCAGCTGGACGACGTCCTCGCCGATCGGGGTGCCGTCCCCGTAGCGGGTGTTGAACGGCAGCCCGTCCGCGCCGTACTCGTCCACCAGGTACTCGCGCACCTCCGGGGCCAGCGTCCATTCGTTGAGGAAGGCGATCTGGTTGAACCAGCAGGGCCTGCCCGTGAGCGGATGCCGTACGACGGCGCTGCGGCGCTGCTCGGTGTGCAGGGATCCGTCGGCCTGCCAGGTGAAGTCGATGGCGTGGGCCCGGCAGTAGCGCTCGATCTCGGCCCGGTCGTCCGTGCCGAACGACTCCGCCAGGGACGCCCCGATCTCGTCGTTGTAGGTGCGGGTCAGCAGCCAGCCCTCCCGCTCGAACCGCTGCGTCAGCCCGGCGGGCAGGGCCCGCAGTACCTGTTCGGCGTCGGCCACGGCCGTCGCCCCGCCCTGCTCGGGCGCGGTCAGGCACGCGAACAGCATCAGGCCGGGCACCTCCAGCGTGTAACTCAGCTCGTGGTGCATGCACATCGGCTGGTTGGCCGGCCAGGACGTGGAGGAGTACAGACCCGGGCCATGAGCGTCGCGGGGGGCGAAGGCCTCCCGCTCCGTCATGAGAGCACCGGCCAGCCGCGCGAAGACGGCGCCGACCTGGTCCGCGTCCCGCAGGCCGAGGCCGCGGACGACCAGCGCCCCGTGCTCGGTGACCTGCGCACGCAGCGCCTCGCGGTACTCGGCTGCCCAACTCGGGGCATCACCAGGGCGGTCGACACGCAGCAGCGCGGGTCTGTCCGGCCGCAGCTCCACATCGAGCGGTGGTGCCAGGGATGAGAACGGCATCTTCGTTTCCTTTCGGTGGCCCGTCTGGAGGTCTACGAGGTTCAGGGGGAGGCCAGTGGCAGGGTGGCGCTCAGGACGGCCTGGGCCGCCTCGGCCGGACGGGTGCGCGGGAAGTAGTGGCCCCCGTCGGCCAGCTCGTGCAGATCGACGTGCTCGGCCATGAGCAGCCAGTCCCGGTGGTGACCGGCGTGTCCGGCCGTGTGCGGGTCGTCGGCGGCGACGACGACGGTGACCGGCGCGGACAGCTTCACCGGCGGCGGGACGTCCAGGGTGGCGCAGAAGTAGCGGTGCGCGGACACACAGTCGTGCCGGTAGACGGCACCGATGCGCTCGGCGTGCCGCGTGTTCAGTTCCGCGAGTTCCGGGTAACCGCTGTCCGCGGTCAGCCGCGCCGCGATCTCGGCGTCGCTCAGGCTCGTCAGTTCGCCGATGGCCGCGCGCCGGTCGGCGGCGGTGCCGAGCAGTTGCGCACCGACGAACACGCGGGTCGGGCACACGCCTCGCTCCTGGAGCTTCCTGGCCGTCTCCAGGGCCGGCGCGGCACCCGACGAGTGGCCCCACAGCATGACCCGGGTCAGGCCACGCGCGGTGATCTCGGCGGCGACCTGCTCGGCGACCTGCGCGATCGACGCCAACGGCTCCTGGTGCGCGGCCAGGTCGTGACCGGGCAGGTCCACGGCGAGGACGGCCACTGCGCTGCCGGCCAGCGCGCTCGCCATCGGCTGGTAGTTGACCGCGTTGCCGCCCGCGTAGGGGAAGCACACCAGCGCGCACTCCGGGGCACCGCCCGCGTCGGACAGGGGCTGGAGCAGCTCCCCGTGCTGCCGGGGCGTGCCGTCGAGGAGAGCCGCGAGGTCGGCGAGCACCGGGTGCCGGGTGATGTCCTTGAGGGACACCGCGCGGTCCAGCGCGAGGCTGAGCTTGACCGCCGTCAGGGAGGTGCCGCCGGAGTCGAAGAAGTGGTCCGTGCGGCCGACCTGCTGCTCGGGCACGCCCAGCACCTCGGCCCAGGCCGCCGCCAGCCTCCGTTCGGCCGGGCTGAGCGGGCCGCGATCCTGCGTGCCCGCACCGCCCCCTTCGGTGGTCGGCGGGCTCTGTTCGGCGAGCGCGGTCAGGGCCTTTGTGTCGGTCTTGCCGTTGGCGGTCAGCGGCAGGCTGTCCTGCCAGTGGAAGGCCGAGGGGACCATGTAGGCGGGCAGCACCGCGCCGAGCGCCTCGCGCAGTACCTCCGGCCGGTGCCGCCTTCCGGTGTAGAAGGCGATCAGATGCCTGCTGCGGCCGGCCGGTTCGGCGACGACCACCGCGCCGTCGCGTACGCCGTCCACCCGCAGCAGGGAGTTCTCGATCTCGCCGATCTCGATGCGGAAGCCACGGATCTTGACCTGGTTGTCCCGTCGGCCGAGGAACTCCAGCTTGCCGCCGGGGTGCCAGCGTCCCCAGTCACCGCCCAGGTAGAGTCGCTCACCGGGACGGTACGGGTCCTGACGATAGGCCTCTCGGGTGCGCTCGGGATCGTTGACGTAGCCCCGGCCCACGCAGACCCCCGAGAACGCGATCAGGCCCGGAGCGCCCAGCGGTACCAGCGACAGCTGCTCGTCCACGACGTAGACGTGCACGTTGTTCACCGCGCGCCCCAGCAGCACCCGGTCCGGCACCCGGTCCATCACCTCGTGGTTGGTGTCGTCCGAAGTCTCCGTCAGCCCGTAGGCGTTGACCAGCTTGATGCCGGGCTGGATCGCGAACCAGCGCTGCACCAGCTCCCGCTTCAGGGCCTCACCGGTGACCGACACACACCGCAGGTCCGGCAGGCTGCGGGGATGCTGCTCCAGATAGGAGACCACGACCTCCAGATAGGAGGGCACGACCTGCGCCACGCCGACCCGGCCGCGCACCAGCGTGTCGACGAACCGCTCCACGTCCATGATCACGTCCTGCTCGACCAGCAGGGTCCGGCCGCCGACCAGCAGCGCGGACACCAGCTGCCACAGGGAGATGTCGAAGCACTGCGGCGCCGTCTGCGCCACCACGCACCCCTCACCGATACCGAGGTCGTCGATCTTGGCGTGGAGGTGGTTGAGCATGCCCGCGTGCTCGCACATCGCCCCCTTCGGCTCGCCGGTGGAGCCGGAGGTGAAGTAGATGTAGGCCAGCCGGCCGGCCTCCACCCGCACGCCGGGATCCCCGTCGCCGTGCGGTTCCGCACAAGCCACGTCGATCGGCAGCTTCTCGATCCCCGGTAGCGTGGCCAGCGCCTGGTCGAGGGAGGCGGTGCTGCCCGTCTCGGTCAGGACCAGCCGGCACCCCGCACGCGACAACGTCGCCCCGATGCGTCCGGCCGGGAAGTGCGGCTCGATCGGCAGGTAGGCGCCGCCCGCCTTGAACACCGCCAGCGTCGCCGCCAGCCAGTCCAGGGTGCGTTCGGTGACGACGGCGACCACGTCCTCGGGGCCCAGCCCCCGGTCCAGCAGCGCCCGCGCCAGTTGGTTCGCGCGCCGGTTCAGCTGCTCGTACGTCCACTGCCGCTCGCCGTGCACGGCCGCCACCGCGTCCGGATGCATCCGTACCCGCTGCTCGAACAGTTCGTGCACCCGGGCGTCGGGCAGTGGCCGGCGGGGCCCGGCCAGCCCGTCCAGCTGCTCACGGACCTCGTCGGCGGACAGCAGGCTCCCCCGCGTGTGGTCGGCGTCCGCGTCGGCCGTCATCAGCCGCAGCGCCGTCAGGTGGTAGCCGGCGATCCGGGCCGCGGCCGCGGCGTCCAGCACGTCGGTGCGGTACCGGAGCCGCAGCATCAGCCGCCCGCCCCGGTCGGACCAGCGCACCTGCAGCACGCCGTCGTCGACGTGGGTCTCGTCGGCTCCCATGGGGCCGAACACGACCTCGTACGACGGCTGGGTCACCCCCAGTTCCCGACACAGGTCCTCCACCGGGAACTCCCGGTGGGCCAGCACCTCCGCCTCGGCGCGCTCGGCGGTCGACACCAGTGCACGCCAGGAACCCGGCGGGACGGTCAGGCGGCACGGCAACGGCTCGCCTCGCACTCCCGTGGTGTAACCCGTCACCACGTCCCGCTCGCCGGACAGCGCGGCCAGCACCTTGGCGTGCGCGGCCAGCAGCAGCGCACTGACCGGCACCCCCCACCGCCGCACCAGTGCCCGCACGGCGTCCGTCACGTCGTCCGGGACCGACGTCTCGTGCTCGGCCGCTCCCGGAACCGGCTCGGCAGCCCACCGGGGCACCGCGGTGACACCGCCGGCGGTCAGCATGCGGCTCCAGTACTCCCGGTCCGTTTCCACGCGCGTTCCCATCGAATGGCCTTCCTCAACTCACGGTCGCCGTAGTGGCGTCGGCGGAGAACGGTGGTACTGCCTGGCCGGCGCGGCGGTCCTGCCCGGTGGTGTCCGGCATGTCGACGGCCGGATTGCCACCCCACCGTGCGTGCGGCGGGACTTCCTCGCCCTTCATCAGGAAGGAGTCGGGTGCCAGCACGGAGCCTTCACCCATGGTCACGCCGTAGTGCACGACGGCTCCGACGCCCAGCGTGCAGCCGGCGCCGAGCGTGGTGACGTCGGACTTGAAGGTGCCGTCCTCCTGCGAGTGGCACTGGATCTTGCTTCCGGCGTTGAGGGTGCACCCGTCGCCGATGGTGGCGAGGGTTCGGTCGGTCACGTAGCAGCCGTCGTCGAAGACCCTGCGGCCGGTCCGCACGCCCAGCAGGCGCCAGACGAGGATCTTGAAGGGCGTGCCGTTGTAGATGTTCAGGTAGTGCGAGGGAGCCTTCCACAGCCGCTCGATCTGCCAGAATCTCCGGTCGTAGATGGAACACAACTCGGGGTGCAGGCGGCGGAACCGCAGCAGGCAGCGCTCCACCAGGACGTAGTACGCGGTGGACAGCGCGAGCGTCATCGCCAGGTATCCGGCGATCACCACGTGCCCCAGCACCCCGTACAGGTCGACGGAGGCCAGCGCGAGCAGCGTGAGCGCGAACGTGTGCAGCCAGCGCATGAAGAGCATCAGGGCCATCGAGCGAAGGTTGTAGCGGTTCTTCGCGGCGAGGCGGCGGCGCAGCGTGTCGCCCGTCCTGAGGTGGTCGAACCGTGAGTCACGGTCGACCGAGCGAGGGATCTCGAAGCAGGGCGAACCGAGGAGTCCGACGCCCTCCCGGACCTCGCCGTCGAGGGGGATCATCACCTTGGTCGCGAGCAGGCAGTTCTCGCCCGTTCGGCCGCCGACGGGATAGGCGATGAGGTTGCCCAGGAAGTTGCGCGCCCCGATCGACACCCGGGAGACCCGGAAGGACGTGCTGGAGAAGTCCGCGTTCATCACGGACAGCCCGTCGGCCACCATCGTCCCGCTGCCGACCGAGACCAGGAAGGGGGTTTCGTGCTGCATCTCGGTGCCGAAGTTGGAGCCGGTCTGCTCGACCCGTGACAGGTCGTAGCCCAGTCCGCTGAGGTAGTGCACGATGTAGGAGCTGTCACCGAAGAGCCAGGCGAAGAACTTGATGTTCGTCATGCGGGCCGTGGCCCGGTGCAGCGTGTAGTGGAATCCGTAGAGCGGGTAGACACGGTCCGGCTTGATCGCCAGATGCAGCAGACGCGGGACGGTGTACAGGACACCGAGGCCCACGACGACGAAGCCGCAGAACAGGACGAGGGAGAGAACCAGCGCGTCGGAGATCAGCTCCGGCCGGCTGAGCGCGGCCGTGCGCGGATCGAGTCGCTTGCCGATCGCCGGGATCTCGGTGAACAGCATGTACACCCCGCCGACGGCGAGCGGGAGGTACAGGAAGACCAGCTGCAGCAGCGTCATCGTGCTGAACCAGGCCCGGCGCGCGGTGCCGCATCTGGCGGGCGGGATCCGCACGTAGTCGATCCGCGTCGGTTCCGCCGGGGAGCCGTGCCAGTGCTCACCGTCCGGGACGGCCTGGCCGCGGTGCAGCGCGGAGGTGTGCCCGAGCTGTGCCCCGTCGCCCATCGAGGCGTCGATGTCCAGGACGGTCTTCTCACCGATGAACACATCCCGGCCGAGCGTGATCCGGCCGGTCTGGATGTGGCCCGCGTGGGCCCGGTAGCAGAGGAAGTACGACTCCTTGCGGATGACCGTGCCGGCGCCGATCGTCAGCAGGTCGGTACAGACAGGGACGGCACGGGAGAGGATCGTGACTCCTTTGCCGATCCGCGCGCCGAGGGCCCGCAGATACAGCACGTACAGCGGAGTTCCGACGAGGAGCACCATGGGATTCGCGTGGAGCAGCACCTTGACAAGCCAGAAACGTAGATAGGCCGGGCCCCATACGGGGAACTCGCCCGGTTTCCAGCGGCCGACGAGCAGCCATTTGGCGACGACCGGGAACACGCACAGGGCGAGGAACGCGATGCCTCCGAACACGACCGAGCGCAGATAGATATCGGCCAGGCCGGAACCGGAGGCGATCCACTCGTATCCTCCGGCGGTGACGAATCCGGAGACGAGGGAATATCCCAGGAAGACGAGCAACTGGACGGTGCCGCAGAGCACATGGCCGAACCGGCTCGTGCGTGACGTGGGAGCCGCCGGCGTCGCGGGTTCCGGCGCCGGCGTGGTGAGCGCCGGACCGGTAGGGGAGGGAGTGGTCCCGGCGAGTGCCGCTGCCAGGCTCCGGACGGTGGGGTGCCGGTAGATGTCCCGCATGGAGGGGGACGGCAGATCCGGCACTTTCCTCACCCGGGCGCAGAACTGGGCCATGACCAGGGAGTTGGCGCCGATATCGGTGAAGAAGTGACCGTCGACCGGGACGTGCTCGACGCCCACGACGTCGGCCAGCGCGTCTGCGAGTCTTCTCTCGGTCTCCGTCTCGGTCGGGCCGGCGCCGCTCATGGTGACGGCAGGTTCGTCCGGCCCGGATATGTGGACCTCGGAGGACTGCTCCACCATTGGATCTCCTGGGGACGTATGGATCGGAAGTCCGAGATCGTTCTTTCCTGATCACGAACTGCCAGATTCAGTCTGGCCAGGTCGGCGTCAGGCTGCCACTTCGGATCGGCGGCCAGAATGGCGAGAAAATGCTCGTCGGCTCCGTAATACCGGCCTTCCGCGCGGGGCGGGACCGCGCCAGTGTTCACCCGAACGGGGGTGAGAGCGGGGCGGGCGGACGGTGACCGCACGGTTTCCATGCGCTTCCCGGGCGCTTCCCGAACGTTCACGGCGACCGTTTCTATCTCGGTGTTGAACACAAAACGTTTCGGAGGGTGTCTCGGTCTGTCCGTACTGTGCGCAGAGGTGACGGTGTGATTACGTAATCGGGCCGTTACCAGCGGAGGGACGATCCATGTTGAGCACGTCCAGCGGCAAGATGCCGCAACCGAGGACCGGTCCGCTCACCACCACCGAGGCCACGATCCGCACCCGGGTCGAGGTACCGGTGAACCTGAGCGACGGCTCCTGGCGCACTGCCGAGATGATCAGCTTCACCGGGCTCGCCGACGGACGGGAACACATCGCCGTCGTGTTCCCGTACGCACCGCCCGTACCCCTGGTGCGCGTGCATTCGGAATGCCTCACAGGCGACGTCTTCGGTTCCGCCCGTTGCGACTGCGGACCGCAACTCGCCGAAGTGGTAGACCTGTTCGCCGAGACGGGGGGCATCCTGCTGTACCTCCGTCAGGAAGGGCGCGGCATCGGGCTCTACAACAAGCTGGACGCCTACCGGGTCCAGGACGACCAGGGCCTGGACACCTTCGCCGCGAACCGGGAGCTGAACTTCTCGGACGACATGCGCGACTACCGCGTCGCCGCGCAGATGCTGCGCGCCCTGGACGTGGCGCGCATCCACCTGCGGACCAACAACCCCGACAAGGTCCAGCAGCTGAAGGGCTACGGCATCGACGTGGAGGAGGTCATCCCCACCGGCATCCACCGGACCGAACGCAACCACGACTATCTGCGGGTCAAGGCCGAGCAGGGCGGACACACCATCGAGCTTCTGGGAGAGTCCATATGATCCAGCATCGTGGACCCATCAGCGGCATCGCCGCCTGGCGGGACGAGTACGTGGCCACGGCCGGCTACGACAACCAGGTCATCTGCTGGGATCAGCGCACCGGGCGGGCGGTGGCCCGATCCTTCCACGACCACTTGGCCAACCAGTGCCAGTTCGCACCGGACGGCAGGCACCTGCTGACCTCCTCCAGCGACTACACCGCCCGCTTATGGACCGTACCCGACTTACGGCTGGTGGCGGTTTTCGGGGACCAGGAGGACGACGTGGAGATGTCCGTCTTCCACCCCGGCAAGGAACTGGTCGCCACCGCCTCCCGTGACCACCGGGTGCGCGTCTACGACTTCACCGGTCGTCTGCTGCACCGCTTCGAGGGGCACACCGCCGACGTCATCTCCGTCGAATGGGCCCGCGACGCCGACGAGTTGATCTCCTCCAGCGACGACGGCACCATCAAGCGCTGGTCCCTGCAGTCCGGCGGCATGATCGCCGACCTGGACATGGACGGCGTGGAGACCGACACCGTCGCCATCTCCTCCTCCGGCACCATCTTCGCCGGCAACGACGAGGGCCAGATCATCGTCGTCGGCCCCGACGAGCGCAGCACGGTCCCCGCGCACGACGCGGGCATCAAGCGCCTCGTCCTCGACGACTCCCGCAACCTGCTGGTCAGCCTCTCCTACGACCGCACGATGCGGCTGTGGGACGTCTCCTCCGGTGCCCCCGAGGCCCGCGACACCACGGCCCTGCCCGACGACGTCTGGCCCCGCTCCTGCGCCTTCGCGGGCGGCACCCGCCTGGTCTTCGCCACCTTCGGCGCCACCTACCGCGGCTACGACTACCAGGCGCGCACCTGGGACACCGCCGTCGTGCCGCCCACCGGCGGCGTCAACGCGGTGCTGCCGGAGCGCGGCGGCTCGACGCTCACCGTCGGCGACGCGGGCGTGGTGCGGCGCGACGGCGAGCCGGTGGCCGAGACCGGCAGCCTGTGCAACTTCCTCACCCCGCTCGGCGGCCTGGTGCTCTCCGGCGGCCAGCTCGGCAAGGTCTTCGACGCGCTCACCGGCCGCGAGCTGTACCAGCACCGCTCGCCCCTGAACTGCGGCGTCGCCTTCGAACGCGACGGTGAGCGCTACGCCGTGGTCGGTGCCTACACCGGCGAGGGGCTGCTGCTGAGGCTGGCCGGCGACACCGTCGAGCACGTCACGGACCTGCCGCTGAACGTCAACGCCGTCAAGAGCGTCGCGGTCTCCGGCGACCTGCTGTTCTCCGTCGCCGCCGACGCCTCCGCCACCTGGTACCGCATCTCCACACTGGAGAAGGTCGCCACCGTCGAGGACGCCCACGACAAGATCGCCAACGGCTGCACGGGCCTCGGCGACGGCTGGTTCGCCAGCATCAGCCGCGATCTGAAGCTGCGCATCTGGAACCCCGACCGCACCGTGCAGGTCCTGTCCACGCCGCACACCCACTCCATCAAGTGCGTCGCCGCCGACACCGACGGCCGCCTCATCGCCACCGGCAGCTACAACGGCCGTGTCGCGATCTACGACCGGTCCGACGGCCGCTGGTCCGTGACCGACCGGCCCACCACCGCCGGCATCTCCTCCCTCGCCTACGACGCGGCCCGCAAGCTCTTCGTCGCCGGTTCGTACGACGGGCAGGTCTACACGGTCGCCGGCTGAACGACAGCGGGAGCGGGGCCGCACCGGACGCGACGCCCGGCAGAGCCCCGGAGCGGGCCGCACCGGTGCGGCCCCCGGCAGGGCGCCCCGGGCGCCCCATGACGAGCGGTGCCGGAGCAGCGTGACCTCTCCGGCACCGTCGGCACGTCCGGCCCCCTCCCGCCCTCCTCGCCGCCCCCGTGCCTCCACACGACAGGACTCATCACGCATGTCCAGCCACTCACCCATGTCCAGCCACCGGATAGCCGACCGGTACTCCGTCGTCCCCGCGCCCGCCCCGCCGCTCGACGAGTCGGCGTACGCGGACGTCCTGCGCTCCGACTTCCAGGACCACTACGTCAACGGGCGTGATGTGTGGACCGCCGAGGACGCCATGCGCGAGGCCCCCCGCCTGCTGCTGCGTGCCCTCGGCGACCGCCCCGGCGCGCACGTCCTCGACATCGGCACCGGGCACGGCCGCGACGCCGCCATCCTGAGCGACGCGGGCTGCCGGGTCACCGGCATCGACCTCGTCGAGTCCCCCGAGTGGGCCGCGCTCACCGCCCGCAGCGACGGGCGTGCGCGGTTCGCGGTGTGCTCGCTGTCCGACCTGGACGGCACGGCCGTCCACGATGCCGTTCTCGACAACGGCTGCCTGCACCACCAGCACCCCGACGGCTACGGCCGCTACCTCGGCCGGATCCGCGAACTGCTCCGCCCCGGCGGCCTGTTCACGGTGTCCGTGTTCCGGTCGGCCGACGGACCGGGCCGCCTCTTCGCCAACGGGGCACGGCGCCTGTACCGGGAGTTCACCGAGGAGGAGCTGACCGAACTGGTCACCGCGCACGGCTTCACGCCCGTCGAGGTACGACTGGTGCCCCGCGGGACGGCCGGGCTGCACTACCTGGTGGGCACGTACCGCGCCACGGGCGCGGGCGCGACCGGGGGCGGTGACCGATGAGTGCGGCCCGGACACAGGCCGCCCCGGCCCCGGCCCGCGCACGCGGTGGCCGGCTGTCCGGCGTGCTCGCGGCGGTGGCCACGGCCGCGCTGCTGGGCGGCGCCCTGCTGGGCACCACCCCGTCGGCCGCAGCCCGCCCCGCCGGCGATCCCGCCGCCGGCCCGGCCGGGGGCTCGGGCGCGGGTCCCGCCGGGGGCACATGGTCCGGCACCTGGGGCACCGCCCCGGCGCCCGCCGCGCCGGACGGCATCTCGCAGACCGGCATCGACGACCGCACCGTACGCATGATCGCGCACACCTCGGTCGGCGGCGGTGAGCTGCGGCTGCGGCTGTCCAACGCCCACGGCACCCGGGACCTGGTGCTCGGCCGGATCACGGTGGGCCGGGCCGAGTCGTCCGGCTCGGCGACCGCCGTCCCCGGCAGTCTGCGCCCGGTCACCTTCGGCGGCGCCACCGGCACCACCGTGCCCGCCGGAGCGGAGACCGTCAGCGATCCGCTGCCCTACGACGTGCCCGCCGGCGCCGACCTGCTGGTGAGCGTCCACCTGCCCCGGCCGACCGGCCCCACCACCTGGCACTGGCTGGCCCAGCAGACCAGCTACCTCTCCGACCCCGGCGACCACACCGGCGACCAGGGCGCGGCCGCCTTCACCGGCACCCAGACCTCCTGGTTCTTCCTGACCGGCGTCGACGTGCGCGGAACGGCCACGCGCGGCACCGTCGTCGCGCTCGGCGACTCGCAGACCGACGGCTCCGGCTCTACCCCCGACGGCAACGGCCGCTGGACCGACGCCTTCGCCCGCCGTCTCGCCGCCGACCCCGCCACCCAGGGCCTCGGCGTGCTCAACAAGGGCATCGGCGGCAACCGGGTGCTGCGCGACGGCACCGAGACCGAGCGTCCGCAGCGCGGCACCAGCGCGCTCGGCCGACTGGACCGGGACGTGCTGAACCAGTCCGGGGTACGCGCCGCCGTCCTCTACGAAGGCATCAACGACCTCCAGCTCGCCCCCTACGCCGGCGCCGAGGAGGTCCTGGCCGGACTGCGCACCCTCGCCGGACGGCTGCACGCGCGCGGCATCCCCGTCATCGTCGGGACCCTCACCCCGTTCAAGGACTCGCCGCTGTGGACGGCCGAGGCCGAGCGGCAGCGCCTCGCCCTCAACGCCGCGCTGCGCACCTCCCCCGACTTCGACGCCGTCGCCGACTTCGACGCGGTCGTGCGCGACCCCGCCGACCCGCAGCGGGTGCGGGCCGCCTACGACTCCGGCGACCACATCCACCTCAACGACACCGGCTACCGGGCGGTGGCCGACGCCGTCCCCACCGACCTGCTGACCGCCGGTGACCCGGCGATCTCCGCTCCGCGCACCGACGGGAGGCATCCGTGACCGGCACTCCGGTGATGGCCAACCCCAACACCCTCTCCGACCGGGCCGCGATGGCGCTGCCCGACTCCTTCGTGGCCCGCACCGGCCCCTGGCCGCTGCGGGACCACCGCGACCTGCTCGGCGCGCCCGCCGACACCCTCGTCGCGGTCGCCGAGGACCCCGAGCTGTCCTTCGCCCGCCGGTACGCGGCCGGCACCGTGCTCGGCCTGATCGGCGACCCCCGCGTCCGCCCCGACGACCCGCCCATGGCCGACGTCCCCGCCGCACGCGTCCGGCTCGGCCTGGACCCGGACGAGGTCGGCCGGGTCACCGCGCGCTGGCGGCACGCCGGGGTGATCGAGGACTGGATCGCCAAGGAGTGCCCCGTGCACGAGGTGGACCTCCCGGCGTTCCGCATCGCGCTCCACCCCGTCACCAACGCCGAGTACCGGCGCTTCCTGGAGGACACCGGCAGCACCGTGCTGCCGACCTCGTGGCGGTTCGGCGGCTACCCCGACGGGCTCGGCAACCACCCGGTGTGGACCGTGCCGCCCGAGGCCGCCGACGCCTACGCCGCCTGGCTCGCCGGCCGTACCGGCCGCGCCTTCCGGCTGCCCACCGAGGCGGAGTGGGAGTACGCCGCCGCCGGGCCCGAGGGACGGGAGTTCCCCTGGGGCGGGACGTTCGAGCGGGACCGCGCCAACACCGTGGAGGGCGGGCCGCTGTCCACCACCCCGATCGGGGTGCACCCGGCCGGACGGTCGCCGTTCGGGGTGCACGACATGGCGGGCAACGTAGAGGAGTACACCGCCGACGACTACGGGCCCTACCCCGGCGGCAGCGCCGTCGCCGACGACCTGGCCGTCACCCGGGGCACCTACCGCATCGCCCGGGGCGGCAGCTTCACCCGCTTCGGCGACCTGGCCCGCACCCGGCGCCGCCACGGCTGGTACGACCGCGCCATCTACGCGATGGGCTTCCGGCTCGCGGAGACACCGTGACCGGGCGGGTGACGGGCAGTCAGGACCCCTCCGCGGACGACGAGGTGACGTCACCGCCGCCGTCCCCGGCCGAGGAGTCCGCCATGCGCCGGGCCGTCGAGCTGGCCGCGACCGCGCTGGGCCGGACCAGCCCCAACCCCGTCGTCGGCTGCGTGATCCTCGGCGCGGACGGCACACCGGTGGGGGAGGGCTTCCACCGGGGCGCCGGGCAGCCGCACGCCGAGGTCGAGGCGCTGGCCGTGGCCGGGGACCGGGCGCGCGGCGGGACCGCCGTGGTCACCCTGGAGCCCTGTGCGCACCAGGGCCGCACCGGGCCGTGCGCCGAGGCGCTGCTGCGGGCCGGGATCGCCCGGGTGGTGTACGCGGTGCCGGATCCCGACCCGACCGCGGCGGGCGGCGCGCGGCGGCTGCGGGACGCCGGGGTCGAGGTGACCGGAGGGGTGCTGCGCGCCGAGGCCGAGCGCGGCAACGAGCTGTGGCTGACCGCCGTCCGCCGGGGACGGCCGTGCGTGACGTGGAAGTTCGGCGGCACCCTGGACGGCCGGGCGGCGGCACCGGACGGCACCTCCCGGTGGATCACCGGCCCCGAGTCCCGGCAGGACGCGCACGCCCTGCGCGCCGCGCACGACGCGGTGCTGGTCGGCTCCGGCACGCTGCGCACGGACGACCCGCACCTGGGTCTGCGGCACGGCGTGGCCGGCGCGCCTGCGCTCCGCGTCGTCCTGGACCGCGACGGAACCATCGCGCCGCACGCGCGCGTGCTCGACGACGCGGCGCCCACCCTCGTGGTCACCGGGCCGCACACGCCCAAGCCGGCACTGCACGACCGGCACGAGGTGCTGCGGGTGCCCGTCACCGGGGGCGCGCTCGACATCGCCGTCCTGCTCGATGATCTCTGGGCCCGGGGCGTGCGCTCGGTCCTGCTGGAGGGCGGTGCCCGCCTCGCCGCGTCGTTCGTCGCCCAGGGCCTGCTGGACCGGGTCGTGGCGTACGTGGCGCCCCTGGTCCTGGGAGCCGCCGCCCGTCCCGTCCTCGGTGACTTCGGGGCCCACACCCTCATGGCGGGCCTTCGGCTGCGGCTGGGCGAGGCGACCCGCCTCGGCGACGACGTACGGCTGCTGCTGCGCACCCGGGAGCTGCCGGGCGGGGAGGCGCCGGGCGCCGGGGCCGGGGATCGCGCGGAGGGTCGTACGGCGGGGGGAGGCGTGGGATGAGCCACCGGATCGCGGTGGTGTACCACAGCCGGCGCGGCACCGTGCGCGCCCTGGCGGCGCAGGCCGCCGAGGGGGCGCGGGAGGCCGGTGCCGAGGTGCGGCTGCTGAGCGTCGCGGACGACGAGCCCGCCGGCCGGGTCTGGCCCGAGCGGGTGGCCGAACCGGAGGACGTGGTGTGGGCGGACGGGCTGGTGTTCGCTTGCCCCACCTACTACGGCAATGTGTCCTCGCCCTTCAAACGGTTCCTGGAGTCGACCGCGCCGCTGTGGGGGGAGGGGCTGCTCGCCGACCGGGTGGCGACCGGCATCACCGTCTCCACCCAGCGCCACGGCGGCCGGGAGGCGACGCTGACGGCCCTGCACCACACCCTGTACCACTGGGGCTGCTGGGTGGCCGGTGCCGACCCGGCCGACCCGGTCACCCGCGCGGCGGGCGGCACACCGTACGGCCTGGCCGCCGACAACCGCCGGGGCGACCCGGCCCCGCACGAGCGCGCGGCGGCCCACGCCCTGGGCCACCGCCTGGCCACCCTCACGTCGCGCGCCCGCACCACACCCCTCACGTCACCCGTCCCCGAACAGCGAACAACACCCCCGACACCGGGGGCGACCGCGTCGGCCGATGCGGCGGGTCGTACTGCTCCGGGTGTGCCGGTGCCTACCGGGCCGGTGGGCGGCGCGTCGGGGGTGGCCGGTGCGGCCGGGGGAGCGGGTGGTGGTGCCTTGGGGGTGCCGGTCCCGGCCGGGCCCAGGGGTGGGACCGCGCCGGGGGAGGTCGCTGCGGCCGGGGGAGCGGGTGGTGGTGCTTCGGGTGGGTCGGTCCGGCGTGGGCGGGTGGCCGGCATCGCGTCGGGCGGACCTGCCCCGGCCGGGCGAGTGGGGGGTGCCGCGCCGGGCGCGGCCGCACCCGGTGCCGCCCACGCCGCGTACTCCGGGCTCCTCGACGTCGGTCTCCGTCCCGTTCGGCTGGCGGTGGTGTACCACGGCGAGGACGCCGCCACCCGGATCCTCGCGCAGGAGGCCGCCGCGGCGGCGCGGGCCGTGGGGGCGCGGGTGCGGTTGCGGCGGGTGCCCGGTGGGGGCGGGGCGCGGTCCGCGAAGTGGCTGGGGCCCTGGGCCGCGCCCGCCGCACCCGAGGACATCGCCTGGGCCGACGCGGTGCTGTTCGGCGCGCCCGTCCGACTGGGCGCCCTGGCCGCGCCGCTGCTGGACTTCGTACAGGCGCTGGAGCCCGCCGACGGCGGCCGGAGCGCGCTGTGGGGGAAACCGGCGAGCGGCTTCGCCACCACCCCCGCGCCGCACGCGGGTTCGGAGACGGCCGTCCTCGACCTCGGTCATGTGCTGCTGCACGCCGGCGCGGTGCTGGTGCCGCCCGGATACACCGACCCGGCCGTCGAGGCGGCGGGCGGCAACCCCTACGGCACCTCCCACGCCCGCTCCGCGGGCGAGCTGCCCACCCCGCAGACCCTGGCCGCCGCGGCCCACCAGGGCCGGCGCACCGCCCTCGCCGGAGACCTGCTCCGCCGTGCCCCGCGCCCGCGCCGCGCGGCACGGCAGGACACCGTACGCACCGGCCCCGAGCCGGTGCGGCTCGTACCCCGCACCACCGGAAGGAGTACGGCATGAGCGTGCAGCAGTACGACGAGATCGGCGAGACCTACGAGGGCTTCAAGTCGCTGCCGATGGCCCGCTACGCGGAGTCGGCCGGCTTCCTGGCGCTGCTCGGCGACGTACGCGGCCGTTCGGTGCTCGACCTGGCCTGCGGCACCGGCTTCTACACCCGGCAGATCAAACGCCTGGGCGCCGCCGACGTGCTCGGCGTCGACATCTCCACCGAGATGGTCGCCGCCGCCCGGGCGATCGAGGAGCGCGCTCCGCTCGGCGTGCGCTACACGGTCGCCGACGTCGCCGAACTGCCTGTCCCCGAGCGGGCGTTCGACGTGGCGAGCGCGGTGTACCTGCTCAACTACGCGGAGGACGCAGCCGCGATGGAGCGGATGTGCCGGGCGGTGCACCGCAGCCTCGAGCCCGGCGCCCGGTTCTGTGTGCTGACCCAGGCGCCCGACTACCGCTTCGACGGCCCGTCCATGGCCAAGTACGGCTTCACCTACGAACCCGTGGGGGAGGGCCCGATCGGCCCCCGGGTGCGCATCACCGCGCTGCTCGACCCGCCGGTGGAGTTCGTCACGTCGTATCCGCGTCGCGAGGTGTACGAGCAGAGCCTGCACCGGGCGGGCTTCCACGACGTGACGTGGGTGCCGCTGCACGTGCCGGAGGACGGCCTGCGCGCACTGGGCGCCGACTACTGGGCGGACTTCCTCGCCAACCCGCCGCTGACCATGCTCCACTGCCGGGCCTGACCGGGCGACCGGAAGAGCGGGCAGAGGAGAAGTCCTCGCCCGGCCGTGCTGACGGCCGGACGAGGACTTCCTTGTGCCGCCGGGCGGGTCCGGCGCGGAACGGGGTCACGCGGACGGGGGATGAGACGCGCGCACCGTCCGCCCGGCTCGTCCCGACGGCAGTCTCGGGGAGGGGCACACGTGCCCGACGGCCCGTCCTCGGCGGGCGTACGGCAGGCCGTTCGGCGTCCGGCACGGGGAACCGTGTCCGTGCCGGACGCCTCAGCGGTGCTCCCACCGCAGCCCCAGCGGTGGAGCACCCTCGGCACGGTGCCGGCCGTTCCCAGCAACCGGCACCGGCCGTTCCCTGCCGGACCCGGGGCCCGGCAGGGAAACCGTCACCCGGCCGTGGCGGCGGGCCGCAGGCGCCGGGAGATCAGGACGCCGATCAGGGCGAGCAGCGCCGTCAGCGCGAACAGCCCGGCCAGCGCCGTACGGGTGGTGGCGTCGTAGTGCTCGGCGATGGCCAGCGCCGCGCCGCCGAGACCGGCGATCACCCCGGTGGCGAGGGTCTGCGCGAGCTGGAGCGCCCCGCTCATCTCGCCCTGCCGCTCCGCCGGCGCCTGCTCCAGCGTGTCGGTGGTGGCGGCGTTGAACGCCACACCCATGCCGATGCCGCCGATGGCCCAGCCCACGACCGCGAGCCACGCCGGGACCGTCTCGGTAAGGATCGACAGGGCGATCACGCCCACGCCCAGCAGCAGGACGACGAAGCCGAGGACCACGCTGCCGGACCGCCCGCCCGCCCCGGCGTCCCGCTTGGCCTGCCAGGCCGAGCCCACCACCCAGGCGATGGCACCCGCCGACAGGCCGAGACCGGCCGCCCACGCGCTCTGCCCGCGCAACTCCTGCAGGCCCAGCGGCAGGTACGCCTCGCTGCCGAAGTACACCCCGCACAGCAGGCCCCGGATGACGACACCGGCCCCCAGCCCAGGGCGCGCCGTCAAGGTCCCCTCCGGGGTGACCCGGCGCAGCGCCGGCAGGGCGACGGCGATGCCCACCACCGCGAGCACGGCCAGCAGGACCAGGTTCTCCAGCAGCAGCGCCTGGAGCAGCACACCGGTGCCCGCCGTCAGCAGCACGGCGTTGGCCAGCGGGCCCTTCCACCACGGCTCGGCCGGGGCCGCCCGCCGTTCGTCCCGCGGACGCTCCAGGCGGCGCAGACCGGGCAGCGTGAGCAGCGCCGCGATCGCCACGATCGGCAGCATCAGCAGGAAGACCGCGCGCCAGGTGGTGCTGTCCGCCAGTGTGCCCGCGACGACCGGGCCGATCAGCGACGGGATCGTCCAGGCCGAGGAGAGCAGGGCGAACATCCGGGCCCTCAGGTGCTCGGGGTAGGCCAGCCCGATCACCGTGTAGGCCATGGCCATCACGGCGCCCACGCCCAGGCCCTGGAGGAAGCGGCCCACCAGGAACAGCGGCCAGGAGCCCGCTGCTCCGGCCACCGCGCAGCCCACCGCGAAGACGGCCATCCCCGCCGTCACCGGACCCCAGGGGCCGCGCCGGTCGGCGGCCCGCCCCGCGAGGACGGTGCCGATGATGTTGGCGAGCATGAGCGCGGACAGGCCCCATCCGTAGGCGCCCAGGCCGTCCAGGCTCCGGGCGATGTCCGGCAGCACCGTGGCGACGCCCAGGGACTCGAACGCGACCATGCTCACCGACAGGATCACGCCGAGGCT
This sequence comes from Streptomyces sp. NPDC048521, assembly GCF_043199855.1. NCBI lineage: Bacteria > Bacillati > Actinomycetota > Actinomycetes > Kitasatosporales > Streptomycetaceae > Streptomyces > Streptomyces sp. NPDC048521. The sequence continues at coordinate 704,322 of NZ_JBICWR010000001.1, read as the reverse complement.
GAGCGCCCGGTACGGGCCGGAGAAGACGCTCTCGGCCCGCGTCGGCCGCGTGGACTCGGCGGCGGTCGCAGGCCGCCCCAGGTCTTCCGGTAACTCGCCGACGTGCTGAGACATGACGTCACCTCGTGTGAGAGAATTACTTTCCGATGCGGAACGGAATCATAAATATACTGGAGGCATGGTGAGCACGCCACAGGGCGCCGCGGGCACCGCTCCGTTTACGGCGCAGCGCTCGCGCGGCCGGCCGCGCGACGAACGCATCGACGCCGCGGTACGGCGCGCGGTGATGGAGATCCTCAACGAGGTCGGCTACGGCCGGCTCACGCTGGAGGCGGTCGCCGCGCGGGCCGGCACCAGCAAGCCGACCCTGCGCCGCCGCTGGCGCTCCCGGCAGCACCTCGTGGTCAGCGCGCTCGTGCAGACGATGGGCGTCTCGCCCACCCCCGACACCGGCTGCACCCACTGCGACCTCATCGCGGGGATCCGCACCCTGAGCCACGCGTTCACCACGACCATCGGGCGGCGCGCGCTGCCCGCGTTGATCGCGGACCTCGCCGACGACCCGGAGCTGGAGTCGGAGTTCCTGAACGAGTTGTTCCACCCTCGCCGCGCCGCCACGGCGGCCGCGCTGCGCCGGGGCGTCCGGCGCGGCGACATCCGACCCGACGCCGACATCGACCTGCTGCTGGACATGCTCGGTGCCACCGCCTACTACCGGGTGCTCTTCGGCCACCTGCCGCTCACGCCCACCCTCGCCGAGGACGTGGTGGAGGTCGTTCTCGCCGGCGTGGCCACACCACAGTGGCGCAGCCAGCACGGAGCCGTGGACAGCGTCTGAATCCGGACACCCCTCCGGCCGGTGGGCAGTGGGGGGCGTCCGGCCGCGCCGGCCCGGGCCGCGTACGGCGTCACGCGGGGCGCGGGAGCCACAGCATTCCGGGGCCAACGGGACGAAGAAGGGATTCGTGTGCTCAGCCGCGACTGTGAAGTGTCCGATTTACAAAGGGTCCTGGCCTCTGCGGCGTCCGGCGCGGGGGCCAGCCTCCTGCTGGAAGGGGGTATCGGGTCCGGCAAGTCGTACCTGATGCGCGCCGCCGTCAGAACCGCCAGGGCCGCCGGATTCGAGACGATCTCCATCCGCGCCCGGCCGTCCGGCACCGCCCTGACCTGCGACGTGCTGCGCCAGCTGCACCCCCGCCCGTCGGCCGTGCCGAGGTCCACGGGCGCGTGCGCCGGGCCGTCCGCCGAGGAACCGGACACCCCCGATGCCGCCGCCGGCCGGCTCGACCAGCTCATCGGCGTGCTCACCCCCCGCACGCCGCTGCTGATCGCGGTGGACGACCTGCACTGGACCGACCAGCGCTCGCTGCGCTGGCTGGAACACCTGACGGCCCGGCTGGAGGGGCTGCCGGTGGCGCTGCTGGCCACGATCGCCCCCGGCCTGTCCCGGCCGCGCGACGACGCGGCGCGCGGTGACGGCGCCGGGCGTGGCGGCGACGGCCCCGGCGGACGGGAGGGCATCGGGCGCGGCGGCGACGGCCCCTGGGGAGACGGCACCGCCACCCTCGCCCGCGTCGTCTCCGACTTCCACCAGCGCACGGTGCTGCCCGGCCTGGACCCGGATGCCGTCGGCTACCTGCTGACCTCCTTCTTCGGCCGCCCCGTCGCCGACGCCCTGGTGCACGCCTGCCACCGGGTCACCGGCGGCAACCCGCTGCTGGTGCACGCCCTGCTGCGCGAACTCCGACGCGGCGGCACCGCCATTGAACCGACCTGCGAACAGATCGAGGCCCTCGGCTCGGTGGAGGTGGCGGAGACCGTCGTCGCCCGTTTCGAGGAACGTTTCCCCGGCGTCGGCCGGGCCCTGGACTCCGTCGCCGTCATCGGCCGGGCCGCCACCGCCGCCCTGGTCGCCGACCTCGTCGGCATCCCCCCTACCGAGGCCGCCGACATGCTCCACACCCTCGTACGCTGCGGCGTGCTCCGGGAGACCGGCGGGGGCGTCGCCTTCGCCCAGCCGATGATGCCGGTCTCCTTCCTCGCCGCGCTGCCGCCCAGCGAACACGCCCGGCTGCACGCGGCGGCGGCCCGCGCCCTGCACGGCTCCGGCGCCCCCGCCCACGAGGTGGTCCACCACCTGCGGCACGCCCCGCGCATCGGCACCCGCTGGGCCTACCGGCTGCTGTTCGACTCCGCCTGCGCGGCCCTGTCCCGGCACGACCTGGAGGAGGCCCGCACCCTGCTGGAGCGGTGCGCCCAGGAAGGCGACCCCGACGACCGGCCCGAACTGCTGCGCAGGCTCAGCTGCGTGGAACTCGCCGCCGACGCGCCCGCCGCCGCCGTCAGCCGGCTGCGCGCCCTGGGCCGGCCGCGCCACGGCGGCGACGTCGCCGCCCTCGCCGCCCTCGTCAACCTCGCGCAGGCCACCGCCCTCGACGGCGACCTGGACGGCGCCGAGCGCACCGTGCGGGGCGCGCTCGCGGAACTCGGTCCCCTCGACCCCGCCCAGGAACCGGCCGCCGGCGCCTTCGCCGTCCTCGGCGTGCTCACCCTGCTCACCGGCGGCAACCGCGCACCGCTGCCCGTCCTGACCGCCCCCACCGCCGCCCGCACCTCCTGGGTGCGCTGCGCCCAGGCGACGCTCTCGGCGCTCACCGCCCGGGTACAGGGCGGGCGCCGCGAGGAGGTGGTCCGCCACGCCCGCGCCGGACTGAGCGAACCTGCCGGCCCGGCCGACGTGCCCACCACCCCGCTGCGGCTGCTGCTCGCGGAGCTGCTGTGCGACGCGGGGGAGCACGACGAGGCACTGGACGCCTGCCGGGCGCTGGCCGACGCGGCACGCGAGGAGGGCGCCCGCACCATGGCCGCCCTCGCCGAGGCCATCCTGGCCGTGTGCGGCTATCGCGCCGGGCGGCTGTGCGAGGCGGCCCGGGCGGCCCGCGCGGCCCTGGCGGACGGGCCCGCCGGGACCTGGCTGGGCAGCGCTCTGGCCCGCTGCTGGCTCGGCGGCGTCCTGCTGGAGACCGGCGACCTCGACGGGGCACGCCGGCTCCTCCTGGACGACCTGGCGCTGACCGAGCTGCCCGAGGCGGCCCTGCCCGACCTGCTGTTCCACCGGGGCCGGCTGCAGGAGACGCTCGGCCGCACCCAGGCCGCGCTCGCCGACCTCGAGGAGTGCGGGCGGCAGCTGCTGCGCGACGCGCACTGCCACGACCGCCACCCGTGGCGCACGGCCGCCGCCCCCCTGTACGCCCATGCGGGCGACGTCGCCGCCGCCGAGCGGCTGGCCCGCGAGCAACTGGACCTGGCCCGCGCCTGGGGCGCTCCGCACGCCGTCGCCACCGCCCTGCACACGCTCGCCGTCGTCACCCGGGGCGGCCGGCGCGCCCCCCTGCTGTACGAGGCGGCCGATCTGCTGCGGGACTCCGGGGCGTGGCTGGAGCAGGCCCGCGTGCTGCGCTCCCTGGGCCACGAACTGCGGCGGCTGCGCAAGGTCCGCGAGGCCCGCGAACAGCTGCGCGCGGCGCTCGCCCTGGCCGAGAAGTGCGGCGCCGGGGCGCTCGTCGACGTGCTGCGCGCCGAACTCGCCTCGGCGGGCGCCCGCCCTCGGCGCGGCGCCGAGACCGGCCTGGACGCCCTCACCCCGGCCGAGCACCGCACCGCCCTGCTGGCCGCCGAGGGCCTGACGAACAAGGAGATCGCCGACCGCCTCTACGTCACCCGGCGCACCGTCGAACTCCACCTCAGCCGCGTCTACCGCAAACTCTCCGTCTCCGGCCGCGCCGACCTGCCCGCCGTGGTCGCCGACCAGCGCCCCGACGCGGGACGCCGCGCCCTGCGGCGCGTCGACGGCGCGATGAGCCCACCGGACCGCGCCACCCGCTCGATGACACTCCGCCCGGCCTCCTGAGCTGAACCGGCACCGCTGCCCGCGTCCACGGTCGGTCTTCCTCGGGCAGGGCGTTCAGCGGGGCTGCGACGAGGCCTGTACGAGAGCGAGGCTCTGTTCGGCCGCCGCCGGCGTGACGGGGCCGTGGCCGAACAGAGCCCGGTGGTACCCGGGGGGCGGCCAGGGCGTCCGGTGCGGACTCCGTCCGGGACGAACTCCTCGTGGCTTGTTCGGCACGTCCTGTGTCGTGCCGGGGGCCGATCTTGAGGTGTAGCGGCGTCACCTGGGGAAACCTGCGGAACATGAGGATGCTGGCAGAGCTTCGTGCGGTGGATCGGGGGCTGGCCAAGCGGCTGGGGTCCTGGGACCCGGTCGGCGTGGGCAAGCCGCTGTCGGCGGTGGAGGAGGTGGCCGAGAGCGCCAAGCTGTGGTGCGCCGCAGCCGGAATGATGGCGTGGTGGGGCGGCCGGCGGGGGCGCCGCGCGGCGGCGGCGGGTCTGACGGCGATGGCGCTGGCGCAGCTGGGTTCCAACGCCGTCTGCAAGCAGTTGGTCGACCGTCGCCGGCCACCGAAGGAGTGGTTCCCGCATCACGAGGTCGACGACCGCCCCGGCTCGTCCTCCTTCCCCTCCGGCCACACCGCCGCGGCGGTCGCCTTCACCGCCGCGGTGGCTCCGTCGTGGCCCGCGGTCGGTGTTCTGTGCGCCCTGCCGGCGGCGCTGGTGGCCGTCGAGCGTGTGCAGAGCGGGGCGCACTATCCGAGCGATGTCGCCGTCGGCGCCGTGCTCGGTTCGGCCAGTGCCTGGATCGTCCGCAGGGTCCCGCTCCTGATGCTCCGCCGTCGGCCGTAGTCACGTGGCGGCCGGGGCGCCGCCCGCGGGATGGTCGACGGCGGTCCGCGAGCCACCCCGTGTTCGAGCGGTGGCCCGGCGCGAACGGCCGGGCCGCGCGTGCGTTTCCCGCACCCGGCCGGGCCCGACGGCTCCGCGGTCCAGGGCGCCGCCGCCGTGCTTCAGCCGTCCGGCGACCCGCCCGCTGGCACACGCCCGGACCCGACGCTCGCACTCTGTCCGATATAGGTAGGTTTGCCACTGTGTGGTGGGTACTCGACCTCTCTCGGATGTACAGACCGTGAATCACTGAGGCAGGAGACGATCATGACCGACCGGACCCACACCACGATGGAGTCGCACCCGGACATCCTGGAGATGCGGGAGCGGCATGCTCTGGCCGAGCGGGCCGCGTCGACCCCGCAAGGGCAGGCCGTCGAAGCGCTGTCCCTCCTCTGCGGCCTGTACCTGGCCGCGTCTCCCTGGATCGCGGGCTTCAACGGTTTCAGCACCCTGACCGTGAACAACCTGATCACGGGCATCGCCTACACCCTGCTGCTCAGCGGCTTCGGCCACGCCTACGAGCGGACGCACGCAAGGGCCTGGGCCGCAGCCCTCCTCGGTGTCTGGACCATCATCGCGCCGTGGGTGGTGGCGGGGAACGTGGACACCACCCGCACCGTCGTCAACAACGTGATCGTCGGCATCGTCGCGCTGCTGCTCGCCCTGGCGGCCAGTGCCGCAGCCGGCAAGACCGACAGGACCGATCGCGGCCGCACCGCCCGAATGGCTCGCTGACGCAAGGGCGTTGACCGTTCGACGCGGACGGACCGGTGACCTGACCGGCCTGCCCGAGCGCCCGCGCACCCAGCCGCCAACTGGGCCATGCACCACGGCCAGGCCGCCCTCTCGGCGTACTGCGCTCGGTCATGGCCCAGGCCGGGCTGCGCGGGCCGCCGGCCTCCGCCAAGTTCACGGTCGTCCGTCTCACGAACGACCAGATCCTCGAGAACGCGACCGGCGTGTGTGCGCCGCCGGCCACCTGGCCCCGCCGAGAACTCGTCGTGGACGTCCTGCACAAGGCCGTGTACGCCTTCACCACCGGAGCCGTCGCCGACGCCCTGGCCACCCGCGGCGGCCCCGGGCAACGGCACGCCGCGCTTCGACCCGGCCGCCACGCCGACGCCGGGCCTCTTCCCGGCGGGGACTCCTACGGCCGGTGAAACCCTCGGTCCGCGCCCACGGGCACCACACCGCCAGGCTCACGTCGAACGCCGTCCGGGCGCGATCGTACGGGTCGGGGCGCCACCGACGTGATCACCCTTGTCACCCGGGCCGCGTTCATGGAGGCGCGACGGCGAGGTCGTCCACCACAGCCTGGAGGCGACCCTCGTGCTGTTCCGCGACACGCCTCTGCCGTGCGGAGCCGGGTCCATGGAGCTGGACATCGCTCAGCCAGTCGCCGACGCACCGGTCATCGCCGTACCGGCTCAGGAGTGGCTCGATGCGCTTCCACAGCTCCTCGATCAGCCGGCTGACGGCCGTCGGAGCGCAGTCGCGGGTGTGGGTGGCGGGCAGGGTGCCGATCGGTCCGTGCCGCGCGGCCTGCCAGCACGCCGCCCGCAACAGCAGGTCGGGGACGTCGGGTGCGGGTTCGCCGGTGCGTACCGCCTCGACGGCGTGAGCGACGAGAGCGCGGACGAGCAGCGCGTACGCGGCGGTGGTCCCGGCGTCGGGCATCACATCCGCGATGCGCACCTCGATGGTGGGCAGATGCGCCGAGGGCCGGACGTGCCAGTAGATCATGGCCGGGTCCATGGCCACTCCGGTGGCCACGAGCTGGTCGACGACCCAGGTGTGGTGGGCCGTGCCGCGCAGGTAGGGCGCAGGCCCCGCCGAGGGCCACCGGCTCCACACCATCGACCGCCAGCTCGCGTACCCGGTGTCCGCCCCGCCGCTGTAGGGGGAGTTGGCGGTGAGGGCCAGCAGGAGGGGCATCCAGCCCCGTAAGTGGTTGACCGCCAGTACGGCCTCTTCGCGATCGGCCACGCCGACGTGCACATGGCAGGCGTTCACGCCTTGTTCGTGGACCACGGGCCCGAAGCGGCGCGCAAGGGCGCGGTAACGTGACCGGTCCAGGACGGGCGGTGGTCCGGAACGGCCGAGGACCGCCGTGCCACTGGGCACCAGGAGGCAGTCGTACTCGGCCGCGGCGGCGGCCGCGCCCCTGCGCAGCCGGACGATCTCCGCCCGCAGTTCGTCGGCCGTACGACAGACCGCGCTGACGGTCTCCACCTGGGACCGCGAAAGCTCGGGTGTGGCATGCGGCGCGCCGAGGTGAGCGCGGGCGGCACACACCACAGAAGAGGACCGGTACACAGCCGACCTGCTGTGCCGGTCGGCCAGGACGAACTCCTCCTCCACACCCACCGTCGGCGGTGCGGTCTCCTCCGGTGGGAGCCCGGGCAGGCCGAAGGCGGCACGGGGCACGGCATCAAGCGGCTCTGGCACGTCCAGCCCTTTCGGGAGACACGGGACACCCGCAACCTCTCCTCGCCGGCTCTGCGCGGCTCGCGATGACCACTGACGCGCTCGGGCGCATGGGCCACTCCCTGTCGAACAGCGGGTGAGAACCGCCATGGTGGGCCTTCGCCCGAGGCTGCTGCAAGCTGCTACCAAGCCAGCATCAGGGCTCGCAGACCCCCGTGCCCCGTGCGGCGGCACGACGGTCGCGGCGATTGCCGGCGCCGCGCCCGCACACGGGTGGGACGCCACCGGCCACGAGCTACCGGTGCGCACGGCGAGGCGGGACCGACGGTGCTCCCGGGCCGACGCATCCCGGTGGCCGAAAGCCTCGACTCATGGCCCAGCCCGAGCCCGGCAAAGGCGCCCGCGGGCTTCTGCCCGGTCAGGCACCCTCTGCCGTGCCTCTGTGGCGCGCCTCTGGCAGAAGCCCGGCTTCTTCGGCGAGTTCGACACCGGCAAGCACGGGCGATCGGCATCAGCCTGACGATCGACCGGCGCGCCCCCCGCTTCGCCGGCCTGCGCGCCGTGGTGCGCGGGACGACAGCGGGCCGGCCGCGGTGCGCCGACCGGGGGCGACCTGCTGGGCGAAGGCCTGCAGGGCCACACGGCTGTTCGCCGGCAGGACGGCCATCAGCCCCCGCTCCTGGGCCTCGGCGATCGTGGGGGCGGCGGCGCTTCCCTCCGGTACGAAGGCCAGGCGGACGTGCCCGTCACCGGAGCCGCGGCGGTCCACCGGCGCGACAGCGCCGTGGGTGCCGTCGGGCAGGGTCACCCACAGTTGGAAGTCGTCGTACCGGACGAAGTCCGCGCCCTTCACCGGCCAGGGATAGTGGTGTTCACCGGGCACGCTCGGAAGGATGCCCTGGTGGTTGGAGTGGCTCAGGGGCACGCACGAGTTGAACAGGGAGTCGGTCCACGCCTCGACGTCGTCGGCGTCCTTGATCGGCGTGCGCAGCAGGTCCTCGGCGCGCTCGTATCCGAGGTCCGCCAGCGCGGGCAGCGTGAGCGGGAAGGCGTCGACCAGTTCTGCGGCGTCCTGCCGGAGCCGGTCCACCTTCGCGGGGTCGGCGCAGAACTGCATGCTCCACTCGATGCCGACCCGGGCGCGGTACATGCACCAGCCGCGGGATTGCTTGACCCACAGACTGCCGCCGTGGTGCATCTCCCAGCGCTCGGAATTCTCCGCCGCCGTGACGTCCACGGGCCTCGGCCCGTACGGCAGGTCGGCGTCGTCCATGGCGTGGAGGATCTTGTGCGCTGTCTTTTTGGCGGCCCGGAAATGTGACGACTCAAAGCGCTTCGGGTGCTCGACGAGGCGGATCTTCCACGGATGGTTCTCCGATTCGATGCCGCCCGGCCGGGGTTGGGGGTGACCCATGGCTGACCTCCTCGGCTCGGCTCCACGGGCCGGCCCGCCGGCTCGCGGGGCGGAATCCCTCTGCTTCCATCGTGCTCCGCGAACCGGCCGGCCGCGACCCAGGTGGCGACGACCGTGAGCAAATCCCTGACGTGCACGGACCGTTGACACTGTCCGGACTCCTGCGGCGCGCGGTCGTGGAAGGCCGGCCCGATCCGCTCGGGCAGTCCGGTTGCGGGGCATTGCGGGCGGAGTAGCGTGGAGTTGATCGGTCCTGTCCGATCTGGAGGTGGGCGATGTTTCTCCGATTGCTGCGGCGTCGTCAGCCGCATCGGCTGGTCCTTCTCGGCAACGGCCGTCTGATCCGGGGCTTCAGCGGCGGATTCTACGACGGTCACGGGTACATGTCCTGACGCCCTTCACAGTGAACCCTTGGAGGAAGTGCGGTGACGGACACCCGTGCCCTGGCAGCCATGGCAAGGTTCCTGTCACCGCACTGCCGTGTCACCGGGATGTCGGACGGAGCGCTGATCGCGGACTGGAAACGGACGCGTTTTCTCGGGATGGCGGCGGCGGACGTCCGCAAGTTCACCGAAGGAACCCCTGAGGAACGCGCGGAGCTCGTCACCGTTCTCCTGCGCGCCGGGTGCGCGAGAGACCGCCGGAAGCAGCACGTGGACGCAGGCGTCGGAGGCTGGTTGCGCGGAGTGCACCTGCTGATCCGGACGCTGGGATTCGGCCGCGTCCTACGGCTGCTGTCCTTGGCGGCCCCGGACTACGCCCGCGCGGACGTCCCCTCCGTGGAGGAGGTCCTGCGGCTGAAACGAGCGGTGCAGTCACACAGCCGCGGCAGTTGGCTGGTCGACGGGGACTGCAAGTCCGAGGCGGTGACGGCGTTCGTCCTGCTGCGGCGGTCCGGTCTGAAGGCCGTACTCCACGTCGGTGTACGCGAACACCCTTTTGCCCTGCATGCCTGGACGGTCTCGGCCGGCCTGTGCATCCCCGACGCCGATCCGCGAGGGCACGCCTTCGAGCCGGTGCTGTCGATCGACGGCGGGGGGCGGTGACATGGACGCGCTTCGTCTCGAGTGGTCCGACGGCGTCCCGAGGCTCCGGACCGCCGATGCCCTGGCCCGTCAGGGACTCGTGACGACGGTCTCCTCGCCGGCCGGCAGCGCGGCCGTCGTGGGCTGGGTCGGCTCGGCCCGTGACCGGCTGACGGGCGCACGCGGCCTCCTCGACGCCTACGGCCGGCAGGGAGCGGCCCCGCCGGTGCCGGCCGGTGACTACGCGGCCGTTGTGGTGTGCCGCGACCGCATCCTTCTGACGCGCGACGAGCAGGCACGCATCCCGCTGTTCTTCAGGATGTCCGGTGGCCGCGTGAACGCCGTGAGCACCTCCGCCCGCGGTCTGGGCCGCGCCACCGAGCTGGAACCCCGCTACTTCTGCCGGTACCTCACCGGAAACATGGCGCAACCGCACACGGACCTCACCCCCTTCACCGGCGTGCACCGCGTCCTCGGCGGCGAGGTGGTGGAGCTTTCCCGCACAGGACAGCTGCGCGGTCGTACGTCGCGACGCGTCCGTCCCGCCACCGACCCGCCTGCCGACGACCCCCACCTCGATGAGGCCGCGCAGGGCCTGCGTCTGGCACTGGAGAACGCCGTCGGACGCCGTATGGGCACGACGACGGCATGCCATGTCTCGGGCGGCACCGACTCCACCGGTGTCGCGCTGCTCGCCGCGCGTCTGCTGGCCGCGGGACGCGGCGGCCCCGGGGAACTCGTCCTGCTCTCCGGGCGCTTCTGTCACGGAGAGCTGGTCGCGGAGCAGCCGTACCTCGAGCTCGCGCTGGAGGAGATCCGCCGGCACGCACCCGCGGCCCGCCCGGTGATCGTCGACGCCGACGACGTGGCCGACTTCGACGACTTCCCGCACCACGCGGGAGACGCGGACGAGCCTCATGCGCACGCGTTCCGCGCCCCGTTCTGGAGCAGGCTCCACGGCGCGGCCGCGGGACTGGGCTGCGACACCCTCCTGACCGGTTGCGGGGCCGATCCCGTCGCCGACGCCAACCCGTTCCACCTGCACAGGCTCGCCCGCACGGGCCGGCTTAGGGAGATGACCCGGCAGGCACGGGCCTGGGCCGAGGGAAGCGAACGGGGCCTGCGGGAGGTCGTTTACGCCTATGTGGTCCAGCCGGCTTTCCCGCTCACCGCGGAACGGATCACCGCACTGGTCCGCGGCGGTACGGTCCTCGGCGGACTCGGCACCTTCGACCGCCCCCGATGGCTGCGGCCCGGATTCGCGCGGGCTCACGGTTTCCGGGAGGCCCGCATCGCGGAGAGCCGCTTCGTGTTCGGGCGCAGACCGGAACGGTCGCTGTACGACGCCGCCAACTACGTCGCCGCTCCCGATCCGCTGTCCTGGCACCGTGCGGAACAGGACGGGTTCTTCCTCTCGCACCCGTTCCTCGACCCGGAGGTCGTCGCCACGATGAGCCGCCTCCCCGCCGCGGCCACGTTCCGGCCGGGCCGTCCGAAGGCCGTCCTCCGCGAGGCCTTGGCGGACCTGCTCCCGGCCCCGATCCGCGGCAGGGCGGTCAAGGTCCCCTTCGACGACCTCTACGCCCGTGGCCTGCGCAGGCACGGCGACGAACTCATCGCCCTGTGCCGCTCCGCCCGGCATCCGCTGATCACGGAGATGTTCGACGTCGAGACGCTGTGCCAAGCCGTGCGGGAGGCGCAGCTCGGCATGGGGAACGCGTACTCCTGGGACCGGATGAACAGCTCGCTCGCCCTGGTGGCCTGGCTGGAGCGGCTCACCGCTGGTTCTTGATGTCCCACAGGTTCTGCACGTAAGGACCCGCGAGGAGCTCGATGACGCCGTACCGGGTCGACACCTCGCGTTCTTCCTTGGCATTGAGCCTGTGGCCCTCCTCGCCCTTGCGCGTAATGGTCGTCACCACGTTCGCGCCGTGCGAGCCGAACCTCCAGTAGACGGTGACGTAACGCGGATCTCTCGTGTACTCGTCGATCGCATTGTTCTCGTGCACCCTGGCACGGTAGATGAGGGCGTCGAAGTCCGATTTCTGTTCGCTCTTCACCCATTCGGGGAGATTCTTCGTGCCCCAGGTTTTCGTCATGAAGAGGAGTGGTGGCTGCAGCACCAGCCGGTCCTTGCGTGCGAGGTTCGCGGTGGCATAGAACGTCACCTGGTCGTACGGCGTGTCGAGGGGCAGTTGTACCACCAGTCGCGTGGCGAAGGAGTCACTCGACTCGATCCAGTGTCCATAGGGCATCCACGGCTGTGCGTCCAGCAGATCGCCGGGCTGGTGGATCTCCCTGCGGGAGAGCGGGTTCACTTCGGAGGGTTTGGTCCACTGTTCGGCATCGGCTCGCCACTGGTCGCGCAGCCGGTCCTTGGGGCTGAGCTCCACCTCTTGGGCCATCGCGTGGAATTCGGAGCCGAGCACATAGAAACTCCTGTCACCGCGGTTCTGGAGAGTGATGTCGACCGGCACCATGAAAGCCTTGCGATCTTGGCTCAGCACCGCTTTGCCCGTGGACAACGTGATGACGGGCCTGGTTTCACGTTCGTAGGGCTGATAGAGGTTCTGATAGCCGTAATTGGCGATCGCGATGACCGAGGGAAGGATCACCGCGACGGCCACCCGCTTGGGAGTGGGGACCAGAACCGACGTCCGCCACACCGCGAAGGCAGCCGCTGCCGAACCCGCCGCGAGCACGGCGAACATCACCTTGTAGAACGTGGAATCGCCGTCCCTCCACGTCGAGACCAGGATCATGAGGTTGGCCAGCAGGGCCGTGAACGTGCAGAACAGGGCGACCAGGCCGGAGTAGGGGAAGCAGTGCCGGACCCAGTGGTCCAGGACTGCCACGGCGCCCACCAGCGTGGTGAGCGAGCCCACGAGGAGAACGGCACCGGTGAACCGACCCGGGAAGTTCAGGGCATGGAAGAAGTCCTCGAGGCCGAACCGGGCCAGCAGCACCGTCGTTGCGAGCAGGACCAGCTCGATCAGCGCCAGGGCCACCCGCGACCGCCAGGTCTGCAACGAGGGCCGGCGCACTTTCGGGCGCCGACCTGTATGCGGCTTGGGGGGAGTCCGCACCCGATCACCTCCTGAGACCACGGTCCGTGCCCCGCACATGTGCCGTACGGAGACACACGTGTGCGGCGCGGCCGCGGGGGGATCCGCTGCCGTGCCGAGGGTTCGTCACCATCGTCCGCGGTGATCCACCGGACCGCCATCCGACGCCCCCGGACGGGGGGACCCCGGTGCTCGCGCGGTTCACCAGGTGGGCTTCGCGACCTGGCTGGCCCCGGGCGCTCGCGCCGAGGCGGACGTCGGACAGGGAGACCAGGACCGGCTCCTAGTAGCCGTGCGGACGGCGGTGAGGGTCCGCCTGCTGCACCCGGGCGGCGAAGTCGGAACCGGAACGGTTCACGTGGTAGCGGTCGCGGACGTAGTTGATCGTCGCGCACATGTCCGCGACCACGTCGTACGGGGTGGTGGCGGTACCCGCCTGGTGGTAGGCGGCGAAGGTGGAGGGAATGCACTGGGTGGCGCCCCGCGAGGAGTTCTGCGGGTGGCCGTCGGGTGCTCTTCGGCCCCGCGCGTTGATGTCATGGAGGTTCACCCGCGACTGCGGGGCGTTGTAGCTGGACTCCCGCTCGGTGATGGTGAGCAGCGCCGGGACGCCGTACTGCGGGTCCATGCCGGTCAGTTCGCAGGCCGTCTGCGCGTAGCGCCGCATCGCGTCCGGCCCGGTGTCGTCGTGCGGATCGTCGTAGGTGACCTGGCTGAGGCTGAGCCGTCCGCTCCCCGTCGCGGCTGCGGGGCGTGAGACGGTGAAGCCGGCGTGTTCGCCGAGCGTGCTCAGCGAGGCGTAGCCGGGGATGCCGTCGGCGTCGGCTCCCGTATAGCCCTGGGCGAGCTGTTCCTCTCGGTAGGCGGCCCTGGTCTGTTCGCCGAAGAATCCGGTGGGGCCGTCGGGGATCGGGTGGCCCCGGGCGATCAGGGCGTTCTGCACGATGCGGATGTCGTCGTTGCTCGCGCCGAGGCGCACGTTGGAGAGGGAGACCATGACCGGCTCGCTTCCCTTTCGTGTCGTCAGCCCCAGGGGGCCACGGTGAGCCTGATCCGCGCGTCCTCCCCGAGGATCGGGGCGGCGGTGGCGGGCAGGGGGATGTGGCCGACCCGGAAGCCGGGGGCGGGGTCGTCGTGAAGGGTGTGGCCGTCGGGCCGGTAGGCGCTGATCGGGCCGGTGATGGCGGAGTTCCAGGTGGCCGAGACCCCGGGTACCTGGGCGGCGGGGTCGGCGCGGACATCGATCACCAGGATGTCGTCGAAGTCGGCGGTCTGCTCCAGATGGTCCGCGAAGCTCAGCAGACCGTCACGGCGCCGCAGCGACAGGATCCGCAGGTGCAGCGCGTACCGCATGGTGCCCGTGTCGTCCGGTCGGAGGCTGCTGCACAGGAACGTCTGCACCAGGGGGACCGTCGCCCCGTCGTCCGCGCTGCCGTCCGGCAACTGGAGGGGGCACCAGTGGGCGCTCGTCCGCTCGTGCGTGACGATCTGCAGGCCGCGGACCGACAGCCGGACCTCGGCCTGCCACACCGTGTCGGCCCGCTGCGGCAGCCGGACACCGACGAGCGCCGCCTCCGCCTTCCAGTCCCCGAACAGGAAGCGCCGCAGATTCTGGTACCCCTCCTCGGAGTTGACCAGTCCGTAGCGTCCGCTGTGGCTGCGGTGCACATACGCCTGGTAGGCGTCGGGGACGTACGCGTTGTCGATCTGCACCAGACCGTCGCTGCGCGGCCCGACCGTGGCCGCCGACAGGCCGTGCGCCACGTCGTAGTCGGTCGGGTCGGTGCCGATCAGGCAGAAGACGCGGTCGGCGGCGTGGAACCTCCCCACGTCGGGCATCACGCGGGCGTCCCATCCCGGCGGCGGCCCGTCGGGGTCCGTCTGCGCCTTCGGCGTCAGGTACTCGTACATGCGCTCACGCCCGAAGACGTCCGCTCCGTGGATACCGGTGACGTCACGCAGCCTCTCCAGCGCGCCGAAGCCGACGTCGAACGCGATGCCGCCGTGCGGGGTGCCGTAGGTGAAGAGCCCGCCCACGCAGTCCGCCGGATCGCGGCCGAGGTCCGGCAAGATCTTCTGGATCAGACAGCGGCACACCAGGCCGCCCATGGAGTGGGCGACCAGGTGCACCCGCTCCGCTCCGGACTTGGCCCGGACCGTGTCGATCAGCCGCAGCAGGTCCTCCGCGGCCGTCTCCAGCCGGAACGCACGGGGGCGTCCGCCCCAGGTGGTCGCGGACGCGTCGTAGAAGCGGTGGATCCAGATGGTCTCCGGCGGGATGCTGTCGTGGCCGGCGAGGTAGAGCGCCTGGCCGCCGTCGACGAGGATCCGGTAGCCCTCGTCCAGGTGGAGACGGAGCAGAGGGCTTTCGAAGTCGTAGAAGCACGGTGCGTCGTCCGGCCCGATACGGATGTGTGTGGAGCCCTGGTTGAACCCGTAGAAGGGGTCGGTCACCATCTTGTCGATGCCGGCGGTGTCACCTGCGTATCCCCGGACGTAGACGATCGGCAGTTTCGGGGTCGGTGCCATGCGGTCCTCCAGGATCAGCATGTCGAGGCTACGGACGTGCCGTCAGCCCGGCGTCAATCCGGCGTCACCCGCCCGGGAGGCGCCACCCGTGGCGGGCCAGCATCCGGGTGAACCGGGCGGAGGGCTCCACCCCCAGCTCCTCCCGCAACAACCGCCGGAACCACCGGTAGTGACGGACCGCTTCTGTGAGGTTGTCCTCCGCGAGATGCGCGGAGACGGCGGCCCGGTGTGCGCTCTCCCGGAGCGGTTCCGTCCGCACGCTCTCCCACGCCGCCTCCAGGGCGAGCGCCGGCCTGCCCTCGCGTACGAGCGCCTCAGCCAGCGTGTCGAGGGCGTGCAGCCGCAACTGCCGCAGGCGTTCGCGCTCCAGCCGCACCCATTCCTCGTCCCAGCCAGGCAGCAGGTCCTCTGCCCGCAGCAGTCCCTGCGGGAGCCGGGTGGTGAGCGGCGGCCCGCAGCCCTGGACGACATCGAGTGCCGTCTCGGTGAAGGCGTGCACGTCGACGTGCAGGGCGTCGGCGGTCACGAGCGAGTCCCCGGAGCACCGGATCAGGGGCTGCTCACCACGCGGTAGTTTCCACAGGGTGGTGCGCAGGCTGCCCCTGGCGTGCTCCTCGGTGACCTCGGGCCACAGCGTCCCGGCGAGGACCGAACGGGGAACGTGTCTGCGCAACGCGACCAATGCGAGCAGACGCTGCCCGTTGCGGCACAGCTCGACAGGCTCGGCTTCACATTCCAGCTGGAAAGGGCCGAGCAGTCGCAATTCGGGAGGGGAAGACACGGTGAGCCTCTCGACATCAGTCTCGGCCGGTGCGACCGGGCCGTGCAACTTCGCGGTGTGCGGACCCATCGACCGGCGACCGGATCCGGCAGGGGGGAGGTCCACGCAGGCACGGTCTGTCCTCCGGATCGCTGGTGGAAGGACGGAACCAGGGGCGTTCTCCGGTTGCAGACGAACCACCCGGCGACCATCGCCCGACGCGTGGTGTCGAGCCGCATGGCAAGGGCGCCGAGGATGCCCGCCGGGAGCCGGGACGTGCTCGGCGCCGCATTCGGGAGCGAGGAAGTGGTGCACGACCTGATCGAGTGCACCAAGGATCAGGCCGCCGTGAAGCTGGTTGCGCCAGGACCCCGCCGACGGAGCCACCGTTCCCAGAGGCGCGGCGATGAAGGTGACGTTTCCCTGACGTCCGACAGCGCCCTCGCGACCGGTGTGGACTGATGCAACGGCAGATTCGGTTGAAGCGTCAGTGGTTGACGACAAAATCGCTGCTGTGGCGCCGGACCCCAGTGGCAGGAGTGCGTCACCCGAGTGAACATGGAAGGAGAGGTGAGCGGCGTCGGCGCACGTCCGCACACAACTCTCACGACCTCGAACGAGGCGTTTCCCCATGGCTTTCCACACTGCACGTCCTGTCACCCTGAGGCCCTTCGAGGACTTGCGCGACCTTCCCGTCGCCGGCCACCACGGCGGTGGTGGCGGTGGTGGGTTCGGTGGGCGCCGGTCCGGTGGCAGGCGGGACTCCGACGAAGACCGGCCCCGCGGCCCGCACGGCCCCGGTCCCGGCCCGCACGGCCCAGGACCGGAGAGGCCGCCGGACCCGGGTCCGGCGGACGTCGAGGACGCCCCCGATGGGCCGTTCCGGGTGGTCAGACCGGCGGACATGCTCGTCCTCGACATCAGCCTGGTCAACCTTCACCTGGAGGGCCACCGTCTGGTGCCGCGGCAGCCGGGTGCACCGGCGTTCGTCCTGGCCGTACTGCCGCCGCAGCACGTCGTGGAACAGTCCTTCCCCGCGGGCAGCGCACCCCCGTCCGGGCCCGTCAAAGCCTTCACGGCAGGCCCGACGACGCTGGCCTTCTCGGTGCCGGCAGAGCTGAACGGCCTGGACCTGTCACTGGGGGCGCTGCTCGACTGGGAGCGACTCGTGCCGTTGACGGTACCGGTCGGCGTACAGGTGCCGGACACCCCAGGATCGACGCTCTTCAGGGAAGTCCCCAGAAGCGTCCTCGAGTTCCCCACCCGGCTGTTGCTCACCTACGACGAGCCGGTGGACTGGTCGAGCCGGCCGGAGCCCCACCAGGCCGACGGGCGCGCCGCGGTGTGGCACGCGCGGCTGCACGGCGCACAGGACGGAGACGTCCGGCTGCGGGCCTTCGCGGCGGTGGGGGACCGGGGGCCGCTCCTCCTGGACGGCCCGCTCACCACCGCCAACCTGGAGAACCTCGTCACTCTCACCAGCCGGGCAGAACTCCATCCCCCGGGCGGCCCGCCCATCGACGTCCCGAGCGCACCGCTGATGTCCGAGCAGTTCATCGTGACACCGCTCGGCGCATCGGTCCACCTGCACGGCACCTGGGCGGCACCGTCCCCGGCCGACGAGCCCCGCTACCTGGAAGCCGGGCGGCGCTTCCCGAATCTGGAGGCCTACGACCACATCACGGGCCTGGGACGCGACCAGTACGTACGCGTCGTCACCCGTGGCCGCCTGAGCACCGGTCACCTGGCATCCCACGTCAAGGAGTTCCGGCGGGTGTTCGCCGCGAGCCCGCACGACGGGATCGTCGCCTACCTGCGGCGGGAGGACCGCATCATCGTCAAGCAGCCGGAGGTGAGGTACGACCAGGAGACCCGTTACACGCACGGGGGACGGGAGATGCCGTTCCTCAGCCTGCGCATCACCGACCGTGTCACACCGCTGATCAAGCAGCCGTTCCCGAACTCGCAGCAGCCGCCTGATCCGAACGCGCCGATCAGTGACAACGTCGCTTTCTGGGTGCAGCTCCACAACGACGGAAGCGACTACCGGTTCACCTTGATCGGCACGGACTGCGAGGGCAGGAAGGCCAGCTTCAAGATGCCCCTGGTGTTCGTGCCCGACGGACAACTCGTCGATCCTCAGGCACCGCCCTCGGCGAACGGCGGACAGCCGCCCCTCATCGAGACCGAGACGCTGCTGAAGAGGCTGTACCGGGAAAAGCCCAGCCGTACGACATGCACGCTGGACGGCCAGGTGATGGCCATGGCGCGACCACCGGCCGATGCTCCCGGCAGCACCAGCCACCCGGTCGGCGACCTGACCTTCGGGCTCGGCACCTTCGTCCACGCCGACCGTGCGGACGACGGTCGCTACATGGTCGGCATGCCGTACGTGCAGCAGGCCCAGGTACGCGTCCAGGCCGTCGAGCAGTTCACCGGGAACGCCGGTGACAGGGCGGTCGTGTTCGACGACACCTACCTCGAGCGGACCATGGAGGCCCACCCGGCGGGCGCTTACCTCGATCTGCTGAACCCGGTCGAGCTCGCACTCGGTGCGGAGAAGGCCGGTGGGGTCGCCAGCCCGAAGACCGTGCTCAAGCTGATCACCGCACAGGCCGGTGTCGTCCCGGACGTCTTCAAGAAGGACCCGATCACCGGGGCGGTCGCCGACGGGATCGACCTGACCGGCATGAAGGCGGCGTTCGCCGGAGCGAAGCTGCTCGGCGTTGACCTGAAGCAGTTCCTGCAGGACATCCCGCAGGACCACCACGGCACGCTCCGACAACTGGACGACGCGCAGATCGAAGCCGTACTGAAGGACGCCAAGGGCCTGCTGCCCGCGCCGGTGCTACGGGTCCGCGACCTGGCGGACGGCCAGGGCAAGGAACTGCGTTACGTGTGGAAGACCAAGCTGGGCGAGCAGCCGAAACCCCCGCCGGGTAACTTGCCGCTGCCGGTCATCATGGACAAGGCGACGCTGACGCTGGACGCCCGGTCCGTCCGCTCGCAGGACGCCGTCGACAAGACCACCGTGCAGGGGACACTGACCGACTTCGCGTTGGACTTTTTCGAGATCGCCCAGGTGCACATCGACGAGCTGACGTTCAAGTCCGGCCTGGGGAAGAAGCCCGACATCACGGCCAGTGGTCTGGAGCTGACGTTCAAGAAGGACCTGGAGTTCATCAACACCCTGCGCAGCGCGCTGCCCGCCGACGTCTTCGGCTCCGGTGCCTACGTGGACGTCGACGCACAAGGTGTTCGGGCCGGCTACAAGTTCGCGCTCCCGGCCCTCGGAATCGGCGTCTTCACCCTGTCGAACGTCTCGCTGGTCGCCGAGCTGAACATTCCCTTCAACGGCGACCCCGTGTCGTTCCGCTTCTCCGTCGCCGAAAGAGAACACCCCTTCATCGCCACCGTGTCCCTGCTCGGTGGCGGCGGCTATTTCTCCATGCTCGTCGACACCAACGGCCCACGACAGATCGAGGGAGCCATAGAGTTCGGCGGTGCCGCGGCGCTGAACCTCGGGATCGCGAGCGGTGGGGTCTCGATCATGGCGGGTATCCGCTTCATGCTCGGGAAGGAGACAGTGACAGAGGAAGGCGGGAAGAAGGAGATCGACGTGGTCTCCCTCACCGGCTATCTGCGGTGCAGCGGTTTCCTGTGCGTGCTGGGCATCGTCACGGTGTCCGTCGAGTTCTCTCTCGAGCTCAAGTACGAAAAGCACGGACGCCAGTCGGTGGTCCGCGGCAAGGGCACGCTCACGGTCAGCGTACGGATCGCCTTCTTCAGCAAATCCGTGACGCTCGAACTCGAACGGAGCTTCTCCGGAGCGCCGGGCGATCCGTCCTTCGCCGACTGCGTCCCGCTGGAACCGTACTGGCGCGAGTACTGCGCGGCCTACGCCCCCCAACCCCACGGGTGATCTCCATGCCCCTCGAGCAGCACATCAACTGGACCGTCCTCCCGGCAGGACTCTCGGACGACGGCACCCGGGTGCGGGTGTCGGTGTTCGTCGCCCCCCGGCTGTGCACGTCCGAGGGGGCGAAGGGAACGCTGCACGACTTCGCCGACTTCCTCAGGTGGCCGGAGAAGGTCATGGCGGCCACCTTCGAGTTCGCCACCGCGGATGCCACCGCCGACGGCACCGTGTCGCCGCCCGTCCCCTTCACCGGTCGGGTCCGGCCGCAGGGGCCGGCACCGGACACGATCCTGTGGACGAGCGTCTTCCACGACGGCACCCCGCTGGAGCCCTACTGCGTCGATGCGCCCAAGCGGAAGATGCGCAGTTACTCGGCCGAACGAGTCGGCACGTACACCAGAAAGGTGTATGCCGCGGCGGCGAAGAACCATCCCGAGGCACCGGCCAGGACGAGGAAGCTGCTGCGTATGGAGGCCGACGTCCCCGCGGGGGACGAGACGAACGAGACGAACACCGACCGTGAGCACATCGGCGTACGCCATGACGCCATCGCCGGTGATGCCGTTCCGCCGGAGCTGGCGGAGCTGGAGGCGTTCCACAGGCCCTCGAAGGCCCCGCGGTCCGCGACCGGCGGGTCGCCGGCCGGGGCGGAGTCGTTGATCGCGGAGCAGCCGGCCGACGGACAGCCGACGGACGGGCAGGACAAGCCTCCGCAGCAACAGCCCCCCGACTTCCATGCGATGCTCACCTCACTCGGCGACCACCCGGTGCTGCTCCGGCAGCTCGGACTGGTGCTGGACTTCGAACTGTCCGGGCTCCCCCAGTCCCGGGGCGATCGGTTGCTGACCGTCGTTCCCCACTGGGACTCCGCCCTGGGCCCCGACTCTCACAACGTCCCTTGCCTCACCCGCTACTTCTTCGGTGTGGACCACCTCACCCCGAACGCGCCCGGCCGCCGCGTCTTTCTCCCCGCAGCGCAGGCACCGTCCGACGGTGACCCGCTCGCGACGCCCTCCCGCGGCCTCGTCACGCTCGCGGAGGACTTCTCCGTCGAGCAGGCGGACATCGACGGCGCCGCGCTCAAGATGGTGGGGATCCCCGACGATGCCAAGGGGCTGTCCCCCGTGCGGAGCCATGGCATCTCGCTGATCCGGAACAAGCGCAAGGCCGGCCTGGAGACGGAGTTCCAGCAAGCGCTCAAGAACGACGACGACTTCAGAGCCGTCGTCGATCGACAGCGCGAGCAGGCGCAGGCGCAGCCGCCGGTACCGGAGGACCCCCACGACCAGCCGACCGGCCCCGTGCTGATCGCCCGGGACCTGGTCCGCGGCCACCGGATGGATGTCTGGGACGAGCATCAAAAGCGCTGGTTCTCGCTGCACGCGCGCGACGTGGAGTACCGGCGTCCCCACGACGGGCCACTCGTGCTGACGGCCTCCGACGAAGGCTTCTTCCAGGCCCACCTGGTCTCGCCGCCGAGCGATCCGGCGCTCTACGTACCCGAAACGCTGGCCGTCTGGCGCGGATGGTCCCTGTCCGCGCCCCTCCCGGGCCTCGTGCTGGACACCGACGAAGGGGACCCCGACACCCACAGGGCGCCCAACGTTCCGGTGCCACCCAGGAACCAGGCGCCGCCGGGACTGCCGTTGGAGATCGCGGTCAAGGCGGCTGGTGCTTCCCTGCCGACCCTGCGGTACGGCCACGTGTACCGGGTACGGCTGCGCACCGTCGACCTCGCGGGCAACGGACTCGACCTCACCCAGGCCGATGCCCTGATGGACCTGCCCGGCGTGGCAATCCCTGATCCGCCGCTGGTCTTCCAGCGCTTCGAGGCCGTTCCGGCGCCGGCGGTGGTACCGAGACTGCCGCTCGCCGAGGGCGCCTCCACCTTCCGGATGGTGATCCGCAGCACCCCAGGGGACCAGCCGCCTCCGGCCGCTCCTCCCGGTTCCGTGGAAAACGGGGCGACGAGGGTCTCGCTGGCCAATGTCCGGCCCGACCTGACGAACGCCGACATCGTCGTCGTCCAGGAGGCCCTCATGGCCGTGGGCCACCACCTCCTGGGCGGCGCGGACGGCAACTTCGGCAGGCAGACGAGGGCCGCCTACGCCGAAGAACAGCGCGACCAGGGCTTCTCCGGACACGACGCCGACGGCATACCCGGCTGCCAGTCCCTGACCGAGCTGGGCCGCAAGGGCGGCTTCACCGTCGACTGCGGCCCCGGCTCAGGGGCCGCCCCGGCGACCGGCAGCACGGCGGAGCAGTACGCCGCGGAGTTCAACCGGACGCCGCTGGTCACCGGGAATCGGCACGAACCCTACCGGGGCGTCGACGAGCGCCATGTGGTGGCGTCGAAGACATCACTGCGGTGCGTGGAGTGGCACGGGCTGCTGGACGAAGCCATCGGCTCCGCCGACCACGCCGTACAGAACGCGGTCTACGAACTGGCCGTACGTGAGAGGGAATCCCTGGACGACCCCGGTCCGGGCGTACGTCTGGAGCCCGTCCCCTCGCCGGCGGCGGACCCCGAGCGTCCGGCGGTGACCGCCCTGCACACGGGGGAACAGGTCGAGATGCGCGGCCTCCCCGACCCTCTGGCCCGCGGAGCCGTCCTGTTCGGCCTGCCGGGAATGCCCGCCGGGCAGCCCTTCCTCGTCCCGTGGGACGGCGACGTCTGGCACCGCCCCAGGTCCTTCCGGCTGAGGCTGGCCGAAGGAACCGCGCCGCCCCACTTCGACGAGGCGTCCCGGGTGCTGACCGTGTCGCTGCCCAAGGGCGCAGTGGCCACCGTCCGCGTGTGCTCAGGCATCGACTTCGACGCCGGCCTCATGGGTATGGCCGCGTGGTGCATGGAGCCCCCGGAGCAGGAGCCCGGATTCGCGCCGCAGTCGGAGGAGGAGGCCGAGGCGGCGAGAACGGCGGAGCTGCGCAAGGCCGAGCGTGCGCTGGAACTCGCCGCGGCCGGTCGTCACTGGATGTTCACTCCCTGGCATGAGCTGACTCTCGTCCACGCGGTCGAGAAGCCGCTGCGGACTCCCGTCCTGAACCTGTTCCCGGCGGCGACCGAACGCGCCGCGAAGGCGACGGCGGAGCATCTCGCCGGCACCATCGCCCTGGACGAGGACAGCACGGGCCGGATCGACTTGGTCGCGGAGTGGACCGAGGTGACGGACGCGGGCCCCGACGGGCGTGCCACTCAGGAGCTGACCGCGCCGGTGTTCGGACTGCTGACGGCGAGGGCCCACCGGACCGGCACCCCCGGCACGGATCCCGCCCTCCTCCAGAACGGCGTCCTCACCTTCAGCACCAAGGCGGCCGAGGACATGGCCACGGCGGCCTCCCCGCGCCTCATCGAGAAGCATGAGTTCGGCGACACCAGACACCGTGTGGTGCGCTACCGCCCCCTGGCAGGGAGCGGGTTCGGCGACTACTTCCCGCCGGGGTTCGCCGAGCCCGGCTCGAGCGCATTGACCGTACAGGGCGCCTCACAGGAGCACTCGGTGCCCAGCAGCGCGGCGCCCACGGCACCGCGGGTCCTGTACTGCGTCCCCACTCTCTCCCTGGAGCGGGACCATGGGACACCCGACGTCATCGTCCGGCGCCGGCGGGGCGGAGGCATCCGTGTGTACGCGGGCCGCCCCTGGTACTCCTCCGGAGACGGTGAACTGCTCGGCGTGGTCCTCGGGCAGCCGCCCGGCGGCGAGCCGGCGTCCGTACAGGACGCCTGGGTCACCCTGATGGGCCGCGACCCCCTCCACCGTTCCGCGCCCGTCGTGGCCCCGACGCCGGAGATGTTCACCAACGCGGTGGGAGAGCCCAAGCAGCTCTCCCTGCCCCTGCCCACCGGCCCACTGCCCGTGACGGTCGTGGGCTTCGCCCCGCAGTTCGACAAGGACGAGAAGGACGGCCGCTGGTTCTTCGACCTGGAACTGGACACCGGGGACACGTGCCTGCCCTTCGTCCGGCTCGCTCTGGTCCGGTACCAGCCCGACTCGATCCCCGGAGCCGAGATCTCACCGGTCGTCCTGGCCGACCTGGTTCGCACCCTGCCCGACCGGGAACTGACGGTCCGGCCGGGCCGGCCGCTCTCGGTCAGCCTCACCGGTCCCTCCTGGGACCCGACCGACTCCCCGCGCCCGCAGATCACCGCCACGCTGCAGCGCCGGCACGACACCGTCAGAGACGAGGACCTCGGCTGGGTGACCCTCGAGGACACCGTGACCCCACTCACCTCGGTCGAGGCGGAGTCGTCCAACAGGCCGTCCTACACGGGCCTGGTACCGGTACCGCCCGTGCGGCGCGGGGCACCCCTGCGGCTGCTGGTCATGGAGACCGAGGGCATCCCGGCCGACGGCCCCACCCCGGCCGCGCCCCCCGGGCCGGTGATCTACTGCGACACCGTCGACCTCCCGCCCGTGCGCGACGACCACGACCACGATGACCGGCACGACCGGCACGACCGGCGCGATGGCCGCCACGATCACGACGACGACCGGCACGGTCCCCACGGCGGCGGCTTCCACCACTGACCCCCTAAGGAGGTCCTCCCTGTCCATCAAGGGCGTCCATGAAGGGTGTCCATGAAGATGAGAGGAGCGACTCATGGCCTCGTTCGACATCGACCTTTCCCATCCTTTCCCAACAGGGTTCACCGGTGGGCTCGGTGGACCGAATTCGGGCGGTCATCAGCCACCCAACTGGTACATCCAGTTCGGCATGGATCTGGGTGCGGACGAAGGCACGGAGATCTTTGCCGCCTTCGACGCGCACATCACCAAGTACATGCCGCACAACCCGTCGGCGGACACGGACAAGGTCTACGGAGCCCAGCTGTTCATGCGGGCCCCGAACGACATGATGGGCGGCTTCTACACCCATCTCACCGGCGTGCCGTCCCAGCTGACCGCCGGGTCGTCGGTCAGCCGCGGTGACCTGCTGGGCACCGTGCTCAGGCACGGCTCGACCGCCACACATCTCCATCTGGCCCTGGTCGAGATCATCGGCGGCGCGCCCAACGGTACCTACCGCGGAGTCGACCTGTACAAGCTGTTCCTGAACACGGCCAACACGGACATCGTCACCACGGTGACGTTCACCCAGGACGGCTCACCGCCGGTCGTCAACTGAAGGAGGAGTTGCCATGCCCGACGAAACGCTGCAGGACACGTTGCCCAGTCCGCAGACCGACACCACCGACAGGTTCGAGGCAGCACCCGACCCCGACGGGGCGCTGATCCCCATACCGAGGGAAGCGCCGGCCGGGAACCCGATCCGTGACGACGCCACGGTAAGAGTCAGCCCGCGCCAGGACAGCGGCTACTACGTGACCATCTACAACGGGCCGCCCGAGAGCTCGGCGGACTTGGAGGAGTTCATCGGGGAGCTGCTCCAGGAAGCGGCCCTCGCGCGGCTCGCCACGCTGTTCGCCGAGACCGGGGCCGGCGGTGTCCTCGAGTTCCTCGAGGGGCCGGTCGGCGTCATCGTCTCGCTGCTCACCTCGAAGCCCACGATGAACGAGCAGTTCATCCGCACCATGCTGGACGACGGGACACCGGTCACGTACGCGGTGCTGTCGCCGGGACACTGAGCCGCCGGGTTCGCCTGTCACGGAACTGATCAGCCGCATGTGAAGCGGAGGAGACATCATGGATATGTCGCCCGATCTGATCGACGCTGTCGAAGTCCTCGCACCCGAGTTGATCGCGGTACCAGGGGTCACCGGGGTGGGACTGGGGCTGCGCGAGGAGAACGAGGAATTCTTCGACGAACTCGTAGTGCGCGTACTCGTCGCCGATGCCTCAGACGTCCCGGCCGGAATTCCGGAAAGCATCGTGGGGCTGCCGATATGCATCGTGGAGTTCCCGGTCGAGCCGCTGTTCGATCCGGACACGACTCGTTACGGCGCCCCGCCCGAGATCGATCTACCGGGGGGTGCGCAGATCCAACAGGCACCCATGGCATCGGGCACCCTCGGCGCGATCGTGCAGGACGGCAACGGCGTCGAGGTCGGTCTCACGTGCCACCACGTCTCCGGCGATCCGGGAAGGACCGTGTGGCAGCCGGTCGCGCCGCCGATCATCGCGGGCGGCCCCCCGGCAGACCTCACCGACGCCCTCGGACAGACCATCACGGCCGAATCTCCGGCAACCCAGACGGTCCCGGTTCCGTCAGGAACGGCCCTGCTGCTCGGACGACCGCTTGACGCGGCCATCGTGTCGCTGGATGAAGCGCGCAACGAGGGGCGCACGATTTCGCACTCGATCGTCGACGGGTTCGGCGTCGTCGACTCCACCAAGCCGCCGTCGGTCCCGATGTTCGTCAAGAAGCGTGGTTCGCAGAGCGGTCCGACCACCGGGCTGGTCACGGGCATCACCTTTATGCCGTGGGAGGGTGGCGCGGCGTCGACGCCGCCGCCCGGCCACAGGTTCTTCATGTCCCGTCAGTACGAGATCTTCTACATGCCGGCCGGATGTCCGGACGGAATCTTCGCCAGGCCCGGCGACTCCGGTTCCTTGGTCCTCCAGGACGGCACCCACACGGCGGTCGGCCTGCTCTGGGGCGGGGACCACAACAGGGCGGGTGGCAAGAGAGCCGCGATGAGCGACATCACCGTTGTGGAGAGCACGCTCGGCATCAGTGTGGCATGGACGGGGCAGTGACGCCCCGCTTCGCGGATCTCGAACTCCAGGTCCGCTCAGATGTGCGCGAGAACGGCGCCTGACGTGCATCTGCACTGGTCAGGCGCCCTTTCCCGCGTCTAGAAGAAGCCCAGCTTCTTCGGCGAGTACGACACCAGCAGGTTCTTCGTCTGCTGGTAGTGCTCCAGCATCATCTTGTGCGTCTCGCGGCCGATCCCGGACTGTTTGTAGCCGCCGAACGCCGCATGCGCGGGGTAGGCGTGGTAGCAGTTGGTCCACACGCGGCCCGCCTGGATCGCGCGGCCCGCTCGGTAGGCGGTGTTGATGTCACGGGTCCACACGCCCGCACCGAGGCCGTACAACGTGTCATTGGCGATCTTGATCGCGTCGTCGAAGTCGTCGAAGGAGGCCACCGAGACGACCGGGCCGAAGATCTCCTCCTGGAAGATCCGCATGCGGTTGTCCCCCTCGAAGATGGTCGGCTGGACGTAGTAACCGCCCTTCAACTCGCCGTCGTGCTCGACGCGTTCGCCGCCCGTGAGGATCCGCGCACCTTCCTGACGGCCGATGTCCAGGTAGGAAAGGATCTTCTCCAGCTGGTCGTTGGAGGCCTGGGCGCCGATCATCGTGTCCGTGTCGAGCGGGTGCCCCGGCTTGATCCGCCGGGTGCGTTCGACCGCTGCCTCGAGGAATTCCGCGTAATGTCCGCGCTGGATCAGCGCCCGGGACGGGCAGGTGCAGACCTCGCCCTGGTTGAGCGCGAACATCGTGAAGCCCTCGAGCGCCTTGTCGCGGAAGTCGTCGTCCTGCGCCCACACGTCGTCGAAGAAGATGTTCGGCGACTTGCCGCCGAGTTCGAGGGTGACCGGCTTGATGTTCTCCGAGGCGTACTGCATGATCAGCCGCCCGGTCGTGGTCTCCCCGGTGAACGCGACCTTCGCCACCCGCGGGCTGGATGCGAGCGGCTTGCCCGCCTCCACACCGAAGCCGTTGACGATGTTCAGCACCCCCGGCGGCAGCAGATCCGCGATCAGGCTCACCCAGTAGTGGATGGAGGCCGGGGTCTGCTCGGCCGGCTTGAGGACGACCGCGTTGCCCGCGGCGAGCGCCGGCGCGAGCTTCCAGGCCGCCATCAGGATCGGGAAGTTCCACGGGATGATCTGTGCGACGACACCGAGCGGCTCGTGGAAGTGGTACGCCACCGTGTCGTCGTCGACCTCACCCAGTGATCCCTCCTGCGACCGGATCGCCCCCGCGAAGTAACGGAAGTGGTCGATGGCGAGCGGGATGTCGGCCGCCAGCGTCTCCCGAACCGGCTTTCCGTTCTCCCAGCTCTCGGCGACCGCCAGGGGCTCCAGGTGGGCCGCCATGCGGTCGGCGATCTTCAGCAGGATGTCGGAACGCTCCGTCACCGACGTACGGCCCCACCCCGGCGCGGCCTCGTGCGCCGCGTCCAGCGCCCGCTCGACGTCCTCCGCGGTGCCGCGCGCGATCTCGGTGAACGGCTGCCCGTTGACCGGCGACGGATTCTCGAAGTACTGCCCGCGCAGCGGCGGCACGTACTCGCCGCCGATGAAGTGGTCGTAGCGCGCCTGGTAGGAGACGATCGCGCCTTCGGTGCCCGGCGCCGCGTAACGAGTCATGCTGGTCTGCCTCCCGGTGCAGCGCTGCCCGCCGTTGGGCAGCTCTCGGCGCGAGGCTAGACAGGCGGACGTTGCAAGTACGTTGCGCCGCAGGTTCGCGCCGCCGCCCGGCCGGCCGGTACCGTCAGCTCAGCCTCCAGCGCGGCGAGTCGCGCCCGCACCGGGGCCGTGGGCCGCACCGCCGCCAGCGCCCGCCACACCTGGACGTCGTCCTCGCCCCACGCCGCGTGCGCCCAGTCCGCCAGCAGGTCCGGGTCCCGCTGCGCGATCAGTGCCGTCCGCAGTCCGGCGGCCAGACGGTCCCGCAGCCGTACGATCGCCGGTGCCTGCGAACCGGGCAGCAGCGGGCCGGTGTACGCCTCCGCCGCCGCCGTGACCGCACCCGCCGCCAGCCGCCGCTCCACCACGCCGGCGTCCGAGTCGACCGCCGCCGTGAGCCGGTACGGCCGCGAGGCCAGCAACCCCGGTCCCAACTGCCGCCGCAGTCGCGCCAGTTCGGCACGCAACGTCACCGGTGTCACCGACTCGTCCGCGTACAGCGCGCACAGCAGCTCGTCACCGGTCAGACCTTCCGGATGCCGGGACAGCAGCACGAGGATCTCGCTGTGCCGGCGGCTGAGTCTCGTCCGCCGTCCGTCCAGCACCAGTTCGGCCTCGTCCCGGCCGAGCGCGCTCAGCAACGGCGTGTCCGCGGCGCGGCGCGGTGGGGCGAGCAGGGCGAGCTGTGCCTCGGCGGCCCGCGCCACCGCCTGCACGAAGCCGAGGCTGTGCGGATGCGCCAGCCCGTCCCCACCGGTGATGTCCACGGCGCCCAGCACCCGCCCTGTCCGCGGATCGTGCACGGGCGCGGCCGCACACGTCCACGGCTGCACCCGTCGTATGAAGTGCTCCGCGGCGAACACCTGCACCGGCCGGTCCACGGCGACCGCGGTGCCCGGCGCGTTGGTGCCGACCGCGGCCTCCGACCAGCGCGCTCCCGGCACGAAGTTCATCCCGTCCGCCCGGCGCCGGGTCGCCGCATGCCCCTCCACCCACAGCAGCCTGCCGTGCGCGTCGCACACCGCCAGCAGATGCTCGCCGTCGGAGGCGAACGTGCCCAGCAGCTCTCGGAACAGAGGCATCACCCGGGCCAGCGGATGCTCCGCGCGGTAGGCGCCGAGATCGCCGTCGGTCAGCTCCACGCTGGCGCTGCCGTCCGGCCCGACCCCCGCCCGCGCACTGCGCCGCCAGGAGTCCGCGACCACCGACCGCACCGGGCGCGGCACCGTGCCCACCGTGGTGAACGTCTCGTGCGCCCGGCGCAGCACACGGACGCGCTCGGCGGGGTCGGCCCCCGGCTCCAGGGCCACCCACGGATCGGTCAACTCGGCCTCCCCGGGCGGTGAAAGGGCGGTGCTGCGGCTGGGACCATCGTCACTCGCGGTGTTGATGCGGACAACCTGTCCGACGTCGGCGGCCGGCTAGGCGAAATTGACGAGCCGGATGTAACGGACCCAGTCCCAGTTCGGTCCGGGGTCGCCGTGGTCGGTGCCCGGCACCTGGTAATGGCCGATGATGTGCTCCCTGTCCTTGGGGATGCCGTACTTGGCGCAGATCGCCGCCGTGAGCCTCGCCGACTGCTCGTAGAGGGCGTCGGTGAAGTAGGCGGGCTGGTCCACCCACCCCTCGTGCTCGATGCCGATGCTGCGGGTGTTGTAGTCCCAGTTGCCCGCGTGCCAGGCGATGTCGGCCTCGTGCACGCACTGCGCGACGTGTCCGTCCACCGAGCGGACCAGGTAGTGCGCGGACACCTTCTTCTGCGCGTTCTTGAAGATCGCCAGCGTGTCGGAGTACGTCTCCTGCGTCACGTGGATGATCACCCGGTCGATGGCGTAGCTGTCCGGGCGGTCGGACGACGTGTAGTTGGAGGTGCTCGCCGACTGCCATTCGGCGGGTGGGTAGTCGACGGCCGCGGCCTGCGCACCGGCGCGCGGGTCGGGAAGCAGCGTGTAGGGAACGGCGGCCAGTGCCGCGCCCTTCAGCAGCCGACGTCTGCTGAGGCGTGACTTCGGGCGGTCCATGTCCATCGTGGGGGGCCTTTCGGGTGTCAAAGGGACTATGGGGCTCGAGCGGCGGAACTGTCGGGGCGGTGGGGGCCGGGCGGGTACGGCGGACAGGTCAGCGGCGCAGGGCTCGCGCGGTCTCCCGCAGCCGCGCGTGGACACCCCGGTAGGTCTCCCGCGCGGGCAGCCACTCCTTGCGGAGTTTGGCCACGCACGTGTAGTTGGTGTCGCACACGTTGGCCAACGGTGATTCGACCGCCTGGGTTGCGAATTGGTACGCGTCCAGCTCACTGAACCCGTAGTCGCGCACCAGCCACTGGACCAGGTCGAGCTGCGATATGCGGAAGGCGTCCTCCAGCGGGCGCGCCGAACCGGTCGAGATGATGTGGGTGTCCGACTCCAGCCGGGGCCACGGTGTGGCGACGTCCTTGAGGAGGTCCACGACCACCACGGTGTTCATCGCGCACTCCACGGCCACCCCGCAGGTCTCGCCCTCACCCTGCCGGGCATGCCCGTCGCCCATGCTGAGAAGCGCGCCCTCGACGTTCACGCCCAGGTAGCAGGTGACACCGGCGCGCATCTCGGGGGTGTCCATGTTCCCGCCGTGCGCGTCCGGGACCAGGGCCGAACGCACCTCCAGGTTGGCGGGGGCCACTCCGACCGTGCCGTGCATCGGGTCCAGGGGCAGCTCCACCTGGATGTCACTGTCCCGCGCCTGGAACAGGGCGGTACGCCGCGCCCGGTCCAGCTGCCAGATCCAGACCCGCTCCGGCAGCGGCGGTTGCAGGGATGCCGTGGCGTGTGTGGAGGTGAGCGCGCCGAACAGGGGCACCGTCGTGGACGCGGCCCAGTCGCGGGCCGGTTCGATCGACACGAAGTGCACGGCGACGGTGTCGCCGGGCTCCGCCCCCTCGATGTGGAAGGGACCGGTCTGCGGATTGAGGAAAGGGAACTCGCAGACCTCGGAGACGAGGTCCTTCTCGGAGCGGACCCGGCCCGCGAAACAGTCCTCCGTGTACAGGTCGAGCACCGTGCCGGGTGCGATGCGCGCCACGGGTGCCGCGCCGCCGAAGGTCCAGGCGTACTGGTCCGGTTCCGGGCGTACGGTGAGGATCCGGGGGTCGGTCATCGTGACATGGGTCCCTTCTCGCAGGGCTGGTCGCGGGATGTGGTGGCCCGGCAGCCGTTTCCTGTCGACCGGGGCCGGTCAGTCGGTCACGGCGGGGCGGTGGGCCGGCGCGTCGGTGGGGCAGTGGTGCAGTGGGTCGGCGGGGCAGCGGGTCAGGGGCGTGATGGGGTAGGCGGGGCGGGGCAACGGGGTGGGCGGGGCACCGGGTCGGCAGGTCACCGGGGCACGGTCCCCTCCTGCCGGTGGCCGGCCGCGTCGTATGCGTCGAGATGCACCCGCCCGGTCTCGGCTATGCGCTCGGGGTGACGCCGTATCAGCACGAGGAGCACGACGACGCCGACCGCCATCCAGATGCCGACGACCGGGCCGGCGTAGGACACCGGAGTCGTCAGTTCGGTCACGAAGTCGAACACCGGGAGGCCGGCGGCGGTCATCAGCGCCGGCACGAACGCGACGGTACCCAGCACCGGGAACAGCAGATGCCGTACCGGCTTGAGGACAGCCCGACCGCCCCGTATGAAGTGGCCGGCGCAGGCGAGGTTCACGACGATGTAGACACCCACGACCACCGTGACGATCACCGTGGCGAGGAGCAGGAACGCGGTCACGGGATCGTAGGCGAAGCCGAGTCCCAGCACGGCTCCGAGGGCCACGACGGTCTGCACCGCGATGCCCGCGACGGGGGAGCGGTGCCGGGGGTGGAGCGTGGCGAGCAGACGCGGCAGGACCCGGATGCGGGCGAGCGCGAAGGCCGTGCGGGTCGAGACGTTCGCGCACGCGTTGGCGTTGGCGATCGTGGAGTTCACCACCGCCAGGAGGACCAGCACCCAGAAGAAGCCGAACGAGGCCCGGGCGACCCCCTCCCAGGAGGCGGCACCCGACGCGCCGAACGCCGCGAAGCGGTCGGGACCGAAGTACACGGTCATCGCATAGGTGGTGACGACGTAGAACACGCCGATGGACAGGGCCGCCCCGAGGACCGCGCGGTGCATCGTCCGCCGGGGGTCGCGGGTTTCCTCCGCGAGCGGCGCCGCCGCCTCGAACCCGGCGAACGCCAGCACCGTGTACACGGACCCGGCGAACACGCCGCCGGCCCCCGCATGACCCTCTGCGGTGTGCGAAGTCCCGAACACCGAAAGGGAGTTGGCGTCACCCGCCTTGCCGATGAGCCAGACGGCGAACACCAGGAAGACCAGGATCTCGAAGACTCCGAGGACGGTGCCGAAGCGGGCCGAGGCTCGGACGCCGAGGTAACCGCTCACGGTGATCACGAGGGCGCCCGCCAGGGACCACGGCCACCACAGGTCCGCCGGATACGAGGACCACTGCTCGTGCAGCGTGCCCGCGGTGGTGAAGCCCAGCTGCAGGAGCAGCAGCGGTGGGACGAGCATCTCCACGAAGACGTAGGCCCAGCCGACGAGGAAGCCGACGGAAGGATGCAGGCCCCGCGCCGCGTACGTGGCGACCGAGCCGGCCGCGGGCAGCTCCCGCGCCAGCTCGGCCACGCAGGAGGCGGTGAACAGACAGGCGACGAGGGCGACCAGCACCGCCAGCGGCAGGCTGCCGCCCGCGAAGGCGGCGCCGGAGGGAATCGACGCGGCCACCGCGGCGGCCGGAGCCATCGCCGTGATGCTCTGGAACAGGACCTCGCGCAACCCGATGGCGTCGCGTCGCAGCGCCCCGGTCGTCTCCCCGTGCATGTGTCCCCCCGATCCCGGTCAGCCCGATCCGTGTCAGCCCGCTGTCACCCGTCGCGTGTCAATTCCCTCATTCCGTCGGCACCCGCCGTCCGTGACGGTCCGACAGCCGCGCCTCGTGCGAATCACGGTACGACTCGGGTGGGTTGGGCAGAAGGGTGCAGCGCGGTTCCGTGGACAACCCGCCACCTGTGGACAACTCGGCCACCCGTTCGGGGGAGTACCGGCCTGTCTCCCGGGCCTGGTGACGTGGTGTCAGGTCACCGGTCCTGACGCAGGGCCATGCCCTCTCGCGGGTACACCACGCTCCTCGTCGGCGAAGCGGCGTGCGGTGCGGCGCGGAGGTGTCATCAGGGAAGGAGTCCCGGCGTTCCGCGGTGGAAGAAGCAGTCGATGGAGCGTCCGGATCCCGCAGGAGCCGTCAGGATCGTTCCGCCACGGCCGCCGGGTCGTCCAGTACGGACCGGACGACCGAGTGCGCCGCGCCCAGCAGCGGGCCTTCCGGGCCCAGTCGGGACACCGCCACGGGGCAGGCGGGGCCTGCGGTGCGGCCGGTCAACTCCGCCTCGAGCGACGGCAGTAGCCAGGGCGAGAGTCCGGCCAGGGCCCCGCCGAGGACCACCGTCTCGGGGTCGAGCAGGTTCACCGCTCCGGTCAGGGCGATACCGAGTGCCGTACCGGCGTCCCGCAGGGCCGCCCGCACGCTCTCGTCGCCCTCCTCGGCTCGCTCCGAGAGCAGCCCCACCAGGTCCTCGCGCGGCGAGAGTCCCGCCGCGCGCGACACCGCCTCCTCGCCGGCGTACTGCTCCAGGCATCCGCGGCCGCCGCAGGGGCAGGCGGGGCCGTCCGGCCGTACGGGTACGTGGCCCAGCTCGCCCGCGAAGCCCCGGATGCCGCGCAGCAGTCCGCCGTCCACGACGACCGCGGCACCGATGCCGATCTCGGCCGACACGTGCAGGAAGTCACGCGGGGTGCCGTCACCGAGCCACAGCTCGGCGAGGGCACCGAAGTTGGCCTCGTTGTCCACGGTCAGCGGCCAGCCACCGGGCAGCAGGCCACCGAGGTCCGTGTCGCGCCAGTCGAGGTTCGGGGCACGGACGACCGTCCGTCCGTCCCGGGCCACCAGTCCGGGCACGGCGACCGCGAGCCCGGCGGGCCAGAGGTCCTCCCGTTCGGCCTCCGCGACGACCCGGTGGATCAGCGCCGTCAGTTCCTCGATCACCGGTCCGGGCTTGCGGCCCCGGTTGGCGCCGTGCCGCACGGCCCGGGCGCGGACCGCCCCGCGCAGGTCGACCGCGCACACCGCGAGGTGGTCGACACCGATCTCCGCCCCGATCCCGGCCGGACCGCGGTCGCTCACCGCGAGCGCCGACCCGGGCCGCCCCACCCGGCCCGGCCGCTCCGGGCCCAGTTCCTCCAGCAGCCCCCAGCGGATCAGCTCGTCCACCAGCGTCGACACCGCCGCCCGCGTCAGACCGATGCGTGAGGCGACCGCCGCCCGTGACAGCGAACCCTCGGCGCTGACGGCGTGCATCACCCGGGCCAGGTTGCGTCGGCGCATGCCCTGCTGGGTGTCCGGCAGGGCGGGGCCGGTGCCCGGCGGGCGGGCCTGGTGCGGTGCGGTCATGCCTCCGTCAATCCTCGGTGTCTGCCGCTCAGCTCTCTGTGCGCGGCGTGGCTTCGGTTCCCCGCTCCAGCAGCGGGGCCGCGTCGGAGAGTACCCCGGTGATCCGCTCCAGCGTCTCCCCGTCCCGCTCCACGGCCTCCAGCACCGGGCCCGCGGTCGTGTTCCAGCGGCGGGCCACGGCCGCCGGATCCTCACCGGTCAGCAGTCCGGCCGCCTGTGCAGCCGCACCCAGCGCGACCAGTTCCCTGGCCTCCGGGACCTGTACGGGCCGCCCCGACAGGCGGCGCACGGTCTGCTGCCAGGCCGTGCCCCGGGCCCCGCCGCCGATCAGCAGCAGCGGGGTGCTGCGGTCGGCGTCCTCGTCGAGGACCAGGTCGAGGGCCCCGAGCAGCGCGTGCACCGCGCCGTCGTACGCGGCCTGCAGGAACTGGCCCGCGGTCGTGTCGTGGCGCAGCCCGTGCAGCAGACCCGAGGCGTTCGGCAGGTTCGGGGTGCGTTCGCCGTCCAGGTACGGCAGCAGCGTCACCGTGCCGCCCGGTTCCACGGCTTCCCGGTCCAGGCCCAGCAGGGTCGCGACGCGGTCCACGGCGAGCGTGCAGTTCAGCGTGCAGGCCAGGGGCAACCAGTCCCCGTGCGCGTCGGCGAAGCCCGCCACCGTGCCGGTCGGATCGGCCGGACGGCGCCGGGAGACGGCGTACACCGTGCCGGACGTACCGAGACTGAGCACCGGGGTGCCCGGCCGCAGGCCGAGCCCCAGCGCCGCGGCCGCGTTGTCGCCGGTACCCGGGGCCACCAGCGTGCCCTTGGAGAACGGCAGGTCATGGCTGTCGCGCACGGTGCCGGCCACCTCTCCCGGGCGTACCACCCGGGGCAACAGCGCCGGGTCCAGTCCGACGTGCGCGAGGGTCTCCTCGTCGTACGCCTCCGTGCCCGACGACCACCAGCCGGTGCCGGAGGCGTCGCCGCGGTCGGTGGTGCCCTGCCCGGTCAGGCGCTCGGTGAGGTAGTCGTGGGGGAGCCGCACCGCCCGGGTCGCGCGGACCGCCTCCGGCTCGTGCTCGGCCAGCCAGGTCCACTTGGTGACCGTGAACGACGCCCCCGGCACGCTGCCGGTGCGCTCCGCCCAGGCCTTGGGGCCGCCCAGCTGCTCCACCAGACGGCGGGCCTGCGGGGCCGACCGGACGTCGTTCCACAGCAGTGCCGGACGCACCGGCTCGCCGCGCTCGTCCAGGGTGACCAGGCCGTGCTGCTGGCCGCCGATCGACACCGCCGCCGCCTCGTGCGCCGCGTCACCGCACTGGCGGAGCGCCTCGCACAGGGCGTCCCACCACTGGCGCGGATCGCTCTCCCGACCCGCGCCGGAGGACACCGTGTGCGGCGCCTGGCCGCTCGCCACCACCTGCCCGGTGGCCGCGTCGACGACCAGCGCCTTCGTGGACTGGGTGGACGTGTCCACGCCGACGACGAGCGGTCCCTCGGCTGCTGACATCGGGCTCTCCTCTTCCGCGGCTGTGCGGGATGTGCGGTGTGTTGTCGAAGACACCTTGCTGCCGAAGACATCTTGCGTCTTCCCAGGGGTGCGCCTGCATACTAATTTGTAAACGGCCATGACGAAATAGTCGTACGCAGCAAGGAGCCACGCATGAGCTACCAGCCCACCCCCGAGGACAGGTTCACCTTCGGCCTGTGGACCGTCGGCTGGCAGGGAAGGGACCCGTTCGGCGACGCCACCCGCCGCGCCCTCGACCCGGTCGAGTCGGTGCAGCGCCTGGCCGAGCTGGGCGCCTACGGAGTGACCTTCCACGACGACGACCTGATCCCCTTCGGCTCCTCGGACACCGAGCGCGAGTCGCACATCAAGCGGTTCCGCCAGGCCCTGGACGCGAACGGCATGACCGTCCCGATGGCCACCACGAACCTGTTCACGCACCCCGTCTTCAAGGACGGCGCGTTCACCGCCAACGACCGGGACGTGCGTCGCTACGCGCTGCGCAAGACGATCCGGAACATCGACCTCGCCGTCGAGCTGGGCGCGAAGACGTACGTCGCCTGGGGCGGTCGCGAGGGCGCCGAGTCCGGTGCCGCCAAGGACGTACGCGCGGCCCTGGACCGCATGAAGGAGGCCTTCGACCTGCTCGGCGAGTACGTCACCTCGCAGGGCTACGACATCCGCTTCGCGATCGAGCCCAAGCCGAACGAGCCCCGCGGCGACATCCTGCTGCCCACCGTCGGCCACGCGCTCGCCTTCATCGAGCGCCTGGAACGCCCCGAGCTGTACGGCGTCAACCCCGAGGTCGGCCACGAGCAGATGGCCGGGCTGAACTTCCCGCACGGCATCGCGCAGGCGCTGTGGGCGGGCAAGCTCTTCCACATCGACCTCAACGGCCAGTCGGGCATCAAGTACGACCAGGACCTGCGGTTCGGCGCCGGCGACC
The DNA here is from genome assembly GCF_043199855.1 of Streptomyces sp. NPDC048521. Lineage (NCBI taxonomy): Bacteria > Bacillati > Actinomycetota > Actinomycetes > Kitasatosporales > Streptomycetaceae > Streptomyces > Streptomyces sp. NPDC048521. The sequence goes on along the minus strand of NZ_JBICWR010000001.1, from coordinate 667,190 downwards.
TGAGGGCCGCCTTCTGGCTCGTCGACCTCCTGGAGAGCGCCGGGTACGAAGGTCCCCGCCACTTCGACTTCAAGCCGCCGCGGACCGAGGACCTCGACGGCGTGTGGGCCTCGGCGGCGGGCTGCATGCGCAACTACCTCATCCTCAAGGAGCGGGCTGCCGCCTTCCGCACCGACCCGGAGGTGCAGGAGGCGCTGCGCGCCGCGCGCCTGGACCAGCTGGCCCAGCCGACCGCGGCCGACGGTCTGCAGGCCCTCCTCGCCGACCGCGCCGCCTTCGAGGACTTCGACGTGGACGCGGCCGCCGCCCGCGGCATGGCCTTCGAACGGCTCGACCAGCTGGCGATGGACCACCTGCTGGCGGCGCGGGGCTGACGGCCACGCGCGCGTGGCCAGTCGTCCGCGCATGTCAGGGTGCGCGGACGACTGGCCGAAAGGCCGGGCGTCAGGTCTTGGTCACAGCCCCTTGGGCAGGCGTACGTACGTCACGGTCGTCCTGATGCCGCTGTCGACCAGGCGGCCCTGGGCGTCGAAGGCGCCCGCGCCGTCGGTCATACCGAAGTCGTTGTCGTTGACGAGGGCGAGCGTGTCGCGGTCCACGCGCGCGACCCCCTCGATCTTCCCCGGCACCCCGTCGACCTTGCCCAGGTCGGCCACCAGCCGCTTGGCCGGCACCGGCACGCCCTGGGCCGCGGGATGGTCCAGCTGCTCCAGCGACGGAGACGTCGCGTCGTCGTCCCACGGGCCGCCGAGGATGTCCGCCCTGCGCCCGAGCTCGACCAACTGCAGCCGGGCCGCCTTGTCCGTGCGCTCCTGGACGAGCAGCCGGTTGCCGCCGACCGCCACCACCGACGAGATCTTCAGCTCGGACGGGTCGTCCTCGCTCGGGTCGACCACGTCCACCGGGTCGAACCGGTAGGCGTACTCGGCGGTGACGGCCTTCTTCCGCGGCGAGAAGCGCAGCAGACGGGTGGTGCGCGAGGCGTCCCCGGCGTCCGCGTCCGGTAGCGAGAGCGGGCTCTGCAGGGCGACCACCAGGTCACCGTCGGGAAGCTGCGCCAGGCCCTCGAACCCTCGGTTGATCCTGCGGTGCAGCAGGACCGACGGCAGCGCCTCGACCACCGGATAACCAGCGCCGGTCAGGTTCAGCCCCCGGGGTACGTAACGGGTCAGCACCTTCCCGCGCGCGGAGACGTGGACGAGCGAGGGGCTGTACTCGTCGACGAGCCAGAAGCTCCCGTCCCCGGCCCGCACGATGCCTTCGGTGTCCAGGCCGTTCGGGTCGTAGGAGAGCGGGGTCCCGGCGTCGTAGCTGTACGGCGCCTCGTCGCGGCTCTCCTGGTTCGGCAGCCCGGTGACGGCCTTCCCGGAGGAGGTCGTCAGCGGAATCGCGTCGATGACCTCGACCTTGTGCCCGTAGACCCGGATCTTCACGATCGCGGGATCGAAACCCGGCACCGGGAACGTGCGGCGCTTCTTGCCGTCCACCTTGATCTGGCCGTTGGGCCCGCGGTCGGTCACCGTCCAGTACTCGTCCTTGCGGCCCGCCGGGTAGATGTCGCTCCCGATGCCGCCCAGCTGCACCCCGTGGTCGTCGCGCACGCCGCCGGGCAGCAGCGCGTTGCTGAACGCGCCGAGCGGGATCTCGCCGAGGGACGCCGTTCGGACGACGCGGGCATCCCCGGACGGCGCCGCCGAGGCCGTCCCGGCGGCCACGAGGACGGCGGCCAGGGCCAGGGGCAGGCCCGTGGCGGCGGAACGGTGGACGCGGCGCCGGCCGGCGGCGTGCGGGGACATCGGGCCTCCTGGTGACAAGGTCGGTGACACGGCCACATTTGGGTCCCAGGAGGAACACCGCACGACCGCCGGGTGAACAGCGGGCGTCCGCCGCTCATCGGATCGTGCGGAGGCCGCGGTGACGAGGTCCGGACCGCGGTGACGGCCCGTCAGGGCCCGTCAGCCCGGATCCACATCCGGACCGAGGGCCTCCGCGGCGAGCCGCGCCGAGGCCAGGGCCGTCGCGGGATCGCCGTCCGGCCCGGCCGCGGGGATCCAGCGGCCCTCCTCGTCGCGGTACGGCCACCAGCGGCCGTCCCTGCCGAGCCGTAGCTGAACCCCTTCGCCAAGGACGGTCCACCGGTTGCCGCTCCTGCGGAACGACGGCCGCTCGTCGGCCTCCCAGGCCGCTTCCAGGGCCCCACACGCGCGTGCCAGTGCCACGTCGTCCAGCTGCCACTCCTCGTCGAGCACGGCCAGCGCGGACTCCCTCCCCACCTGCCAGGCACGGACAGCCGTCGCCAGCCCCGCGCGACCACGTTCCGAGCCGGCGGCGAGCCGCTCGGTCACGGCGTCGGGCGGCGTACCGCAGGCCAGCCGTACGGCGTCCTGAGCGGCCGTCACGCCGGTGCACTCCCGCGGACCGGCAGACAGGGACTGCGCCAGCAGCCGGTATGCCTCCACGGCGGTGCGGCCGGCCAGATGTCCCAGAGCTGCAGGATCGACCCCGGGCGGCGGTGCCGTGTCGGTGTCGAGGGAGGGCGGTGTGCCGGGCGACTGCGGGAGTCCCGGCAGCGCGGGCGGCGGGGGGAGGATGTCCGCGGCCGCCCACGCCTCCGCCGCGTCCACCCCCTCCGCTTCCCGCACGTGGGCCACCGGCCTCGGCGCGCCGGCGCGCACATGCAGCTCCGCCAGGAACGCGTCCTTCGCCCGCCCGCGCATCAGCACGAGCAGAAACGGATCCTCGTCCAGCAGCCGCGCCACCTGGTGACACAGCGCGGCGGTGTGTCCGCAGTGGTCCCATGTGCCGCAGTCGCACTCGGGGTCCAGATCGCCGAGGCCCGGCAGGAGGTCGATCCCGCTCACCGCCGCGTCCTCGATCAGATGAGGAGGCAGCTCCCGGTCCAGGAGCGCGGCCATGTGCCCGGCCTGATCCACGGCCAGGTCCAGGAAACGCCCCCACTCCTCCGCGGCCAGCTCCGGCACCAGCACGTCGGCCCGGTGCGCCGCACCTCCCGGCTCGCGTACGACGGCGGTGACCCGGCCCGGCCGCACAGTCACCGCGCCCACGCCGCCCGCGCGCGCGAGCCGGCGTCCCGCCTTGACCGCCGCCGAGTCCAGAGCCGCGTCCTCCAGAGCCCGCAGCCATGCGCGGCCCCACCAGCTCTGTGCGAATCCGCGTCCACGCGCGGGCGGCAGCGCGGGGAACGTGCGCCCCGGCTCACAGTCGTGTTCGTCGCCGTAGCGGCTCATCGCGCCTCCCCGCGCAGTTCCACCAGCGTGGCCAGTTCCGCGTCCGTCAGCTCCGTCAGTGCGGCCTCGCCGGTCCCGAGCACCGCTTCGGCCAACTCCCGCTTGCGGCCCAGCATCTCCGCGATGCGATCCTCCAGGGTTCCCTCGGCGATCAGCCGGTGCACCTGCACCGGGCGGGTCTGCCCGATGCGGTACGCACGGTCGGTGGCCTGCGCCTCGACCGCCGGATTCCACCAGCGGTCGTAGTGCACGACATGCTCGGCGCGGGTGAGGTTCAGACCCGTCCCGGCGGCCTTCAGCGACAGCAGGAACACCGGGACCTCGCCGTCCTGGAAGCGCCGTACCATCTCTTCGCGCGCCGGGACCGGGGTCCCGCCGTGCAGGAGCAGCGAGGGCACCCCACGGGCGGTCAGGTGCCGTTCGAGCAGGCGGGCCATGCGCACGTACTGGGTGAAGACGAGAACACCCGAGCCCTCCGTGAGGATGGTGTCGAGCAGTTCGTCCAGCAGCTCGAGTTTTCCCGAGCGCCCCGTGAGCCGCGGATCGTCCTCCTTGAGGAACTGAGCCGGGTGATTGCAGATCTGCTTCAGGCCGGTCAGCAACCGCACGATGAGTCCACGCCGGGCCATGTCGTCGGCGGCCGCGATCCGGTCCAGCGTCTCGCGCACCAACGCCTCGTAGAGGCCTGCCTGTTCACTCGTCAGGGCCACCGGATGGTCGGTCTCTGTCTTCGGGGGCAGCTCGGGGGCGATACCGGGGTCCGACTTGCGTCGCCGCAGCAGGAACGGCCGGACCAGGCGCGCGAGCCGCCCGGCGGCGGCGGGGTCCCGGCCGCCCTCGACCGGTTGCGCGTACCGCGCGCGGAAGGCACCGAGGCGGCCGAGCAGACCGGGGGTCGTCCAGTCGAGGATGGCCCACAGTTCCGTGAGGTTGTTCTCCACCGGAGTGCCGGTGAGCGCCACGCGCGCGCGTGCGCCGATGGAACGCAGGGCCCGCGCGGTCGCCGAGTACGGGTTCTTCACGTGCTGTGCCTCGTCGGCCACCACCATGCCCCAGGGCAGCTCGTTGAGCCGTTCGGCGTCCAGGCGCATCGTGCCGTACGTGGTCAGGACGAACTCCCCGGCCGTCACGGCGCCGAGGTCGCGCCGCGGGCCGTGGAACCTGCGCACCGGCACACCGGGAGCGAAGCGCTCGATCTCCCGCTGCCAGTTGCCGAGCAGGGAGGCCGGGCAGACGACGAGCGTGGGACCGGCCGTCGAGGCATCCGTCTGCCGGTGCAGATGCAGCGCGATGAGGGTGATCGTCTTGCCGAGACCCATGTCGTCGGCGAGGCAGCAGCCCAGTCCGAGGGAGGTCGTGCGGGCCAGCCAGTCGAGGCCGCGCACCTGGTAGTCCCGCAGTGCGGCGGCCAGGCCGGGCGGCTGCTCGACGGTCCGCACGGTCTCCGCATCCGTGAGCCGCTCCCGGAGCCCGTCCAGCCATCCCCTGGGCCGCACGTCGACCTCTTGCCCGTCGACCTGCGCCGAACCCGTCAGAGCGGCGGCCAGCGCCGCTACGGGAGCGAGGGACCGGACCGGCCGGGTCCGGGCGCGCTGCGCCTCCCGCGGGTCGACCAGTACCCAGCCGTCCCGCAGCCGCACCAGGGGACGCTTGGACTCCGCGAGCCGGTCCAGCTCCTCCCGGGACAGCTCCCGCCCGCCCAGCGCGAACCACCAGTCGAGCGTGATCCCGGGCTCCGGCGAGAGGAACGACGTCGGTGCCGAGGCGCCCCCTGGTACGGCGGTGCCGCCGTCCGGCGGGCCGACCGTCGCGTGCACGGTGAGCCGGCGCGACAGCTCCTTCGGCCAGTGCACGTCGACCCCCGCCGCGGCCAGCGCTCGCGCGCCCTCACCCAGGAGGTCGGCGATCTCGTCGTCGGCGAGTTCCACCGTGTCGGGGACGGCGGCGGAGAGCAGGGGCGTCAGCGGTGGCCAGGCCCGGGCCGCGCGGCGCAGCGCCAGCAGCGCGTCCGTACGCGCGCGCGGCCCGAACGAGTCGCCCGGCCCGAACGAGTCGCCCGGCCCGAACGAGTCGCCCGGCCCGAACGAGTCGCTTGGCTCGAACGCGTCGTAGGGACCGGACGCGTCGCGCGTGGCCGTACCGGTCCACAGATCAGCCGCGTCCCTCACGTCCGTGCCCCCGCTCAGACCGTGCACCTGGAGCACCGCACGGAACCGGCCCGGGGCGTCGTCCTGCGGTGCCGCGTCGTCGAGACCGGGGGCCTCCACCCGCAGCGACAGCCGCACGCCCGCGTCGTGGCCGGCGGCGATGTCGTCGGCCCACGCGCGCAGTTCGGGCAGTCGCTGGGGCTCGGGCGCCGCGTACGCGGGGCCGCCGGTCACCATCGCGGCGGCGGGGGACCGCGGAAGCACGTCGGCGACCGCGTCCAGGAAGGAGCGCAGCAGCCGCTCCGGGTCGGGCAGCAGGGTCGGGCCGTCGGCCGTGAGCGGCACGGCATGCGCCTCCGGAGGCATGGCGGCGGCGAGAGCGCGGACCAGGTCCACGTCGCGCGCGGGCAAGGGCCCGACGCGCCAGGCGTCGTTGTCGCCGGGGGAGAGTCCGGGCAGGAGCAGGCCGCGCGCCAGGAAGTGCAGCGCCAGCAGACGGGCCGTACCCCAGAAGACGGTGGACCGGTGTCCCTGCGGCAGCTCACGCGCGCGTGTGAGTACGGGAAGCGCGCTGCGCACGGGCAACAGAAGGGCGGGCGTACGGCGCCGTTCGACACCTCCGTCCGCCGCGGGGACGACGACATCCAGGTCTGTCACGGAGCCGTCCCGGACGACGGGAGGAGCCTCGCCGTCCGGCCGCCAGAAGGCGAGCCTGCCCGTACGAGGGGGGTCGGAGGGCAGGAACAGGGTGCGCCAGCGGGTCGGTTCGGACAGCTCGGAGGGTGGTGCCGGTGGGATCTGCTGCACAGCTCTGCCGCACTCCTCAAATTTGACTACTTGACCGCGGTGGTCGAGGGTACAGCACGGTGAAACGCCAACCTCCGGCCGAGAAGGTGATCTGGGCCACTCCTCCCGCCGCGTCGGCGATCGGCGGCACCATTAGGGGTGTGACTCAGGGATGTCTCAGGGGCGGCGTCCGGAACCGCAGGGAGCGGATGGCCGTTTTCAGAGCAGAGAGCGGCAGTGGCCGCGAAGGAGGGACGCTGATGTCCAAGAACGCGAAGCTCGCCGTAGGCGGTGTGGCGGTCGGGCTCATCCTGCTGATATGGCTGCCCTGGTGGGTCTCGTTCCTGATCGTGGTGGGGGTTCCGGTGGCGGCTTACCTGGCGCTGGACCCTTCACAGCGGCGCCGGCTGCGCAGGGTCGGCCGCAAGGAACTGGGCCGCTGACAAGACGGTGTACGGCCGGGGACGGCTCGCCGAGGCGCTCGTGGGGCCCACCGAGCCCTCGGGGGGCGCGCGGGCCTGGAGGGTGCGGTTCCCGGCAGCTCACATGATCCGTACGGCCTCGTCGGCTCACGCGAGCGTGGTCTGGTGACGGTCCTGCTCGGCTCACCTGAGTGCGGCTCGCGGGGACGGTCCTCCTCGGCTCATGTGAATGCGGCTCGCGGGGGCGGGCCGCGTCAACGGGAGCCCTCGGCTCCCGTGAGCTCGGCTCACAGGGGTCGTACGGCCAGCTTGTCGAGCGCGTCCAGCAGGCCCGGCAGTTCGGGGCCCCGGCCGATCGGCAGGACCTCACCGGGCTCCTCGTCGAGCAGGACGAACGCTATGTCGTCGGTGCGGGCCACGATCGACCAGCCCGGGCCGTCCGCGCGTAGCGTTCGAGCGTCGCCCGGGGCGAACGACGAGCGCACCCGGCCGAGCGGTGGCGGCGAGTCGACGTAGGCGCGCGCCTCCGCGAGCACCCGTCGGACACCCCGATGGCCGCCCGTCGGCCCGCTCCGCTCGCCCTCCGGCGCGGACTCCGCCGGCTCCGCGGGCCGCGCCTGCTCACTCGGCACGGAGAATTCGGCGTCGTCGATCTGCTCCCGCCACGCGGCCCACTGCAGCGCGATCTCGTCCGCGCCGAGCCGCCTCTGGGCGGGCCCCCAGGTGCTGGTGTCCGGCGGGCTGAGCGGGACCTGGTCCGCCACCTCGGGCGGCGGATCGTGCGGCGCGGGAACACCGGGTGCCGCCACGGCGACCGACAGGGGCCAGCCCGGCAGAGCGGTCACGACCGCGCGCTCGTCCGGCGACAGGTCGTACTCCATGCCGCAGTCCCAGGACGCGATCGCCACGGCCACCAGCGAGACGTCGTCGATGACGACCGTCCAGCGAGCGCCGTCCCCGTCCTGGCCCAGCACCAGGCCGTACCCGTCGGCGCGGGGCGCCAGTCCCAGCGCCGCGCACGCCTCCGGATAGTCGTCGCCGAGCACGCTCGGAAACTGCGCCGGCGTCAGCAGCACCGCCGTCAGCACGTACAGCGCATCGTCCGCGGCGGCGACGGCCTCATCGTTCGTCCCGGCCATCCCTGCCTCCCCAGTGGTTCGTCCATCGGCGCGCACCCTAGTGCGCGGGGGAGGCCCTTGTCACGACTCCACACACCGCGCGGAGCTGCAGGTTTCCGCCTGGACGGGGGCGAAACGACCACAGCGGGAGAGCGGTATGTCTCAGGCCGAGGGCAGCCCGAGAAGGTCTCGGGCCACAGCCGCGGGCGACTCGCCGCGCTCCCGGGCCAACGCGACGACCGCCCGGCAGGCCAGTTCGCTCACTCCGAAGGACAGCGCCTCCGGCGACACCCAGCCCGACGCCTCCTCGACCCGGTCCTGGTCGTCCTGCGCGCGGGCCGCCACATAGACGGCCGCCGCTTCGAACAAGTTGTGTGCGCGCCTCTCCCGAGCGCCCACCGGCTGCGCGCGCGTGGAGGAGCGGAGTCCGGCGGCGTACTTGCGGATCATGTCGAACACGCGTACCACCCTTCCCTGGACGGGGTCAGTGCCGATCCCTCGTCTACTGCCCTTCAACGTAGAGTTGGAGCTTCGGCGGCAGAAGGGGGAGGACGCGGTGAAGCGTTTCGAGCGGCTCGAGCGGATCCGCCGGCTGGACCCGGTGGCGGACGCGCAGGAGATCTACCGGCTCAGCGTGGCGTTCGAATTCCCCTGGGACTACACGCGCGCCCTGGAGCTGGCCCTCTACCGCACATACGCCGTGCCGAGCATCGGGCGGCTGCTCGCGCGGACGGCGGAGCTGACCGAGCGTCCGCAGAAGCGGTACGACGACACCGCGCTGCTCCTCGACACCGTCGTGGAACACGGCTTCGCCACAGAGGAGGGCCGTACCGCGATCCGGCGCATCAACCAGATGCACCGCAGCTACGACATCAGCGACGACGACATGCGGTACGTACTCAGCACCTTCGTGGTGATGCCCCGGCGCTGGATCGACACCTACGGCTGGCGGCGGCTGTCCCGGCACGAGATCGTCGCCGGCACCGAGTACTACCGCACCCTCGGCCGGCACATGGGCATTCCCGGCACCCCCGCGACCTACGAGGAGTTCGAAGCCCTGCTCGACGCCTACGAGGAGGCCCACTTCGGCTGGGACGAGCAGGCCCGGAGCGTCTCCGACGCCACCCTCGACCTGATGGCCTCCTGGTACCCGCGCCCTGTGGCGCCGCTGCTGCGCACGGCCACGCTCGCCCTGCTCGACGAGCCGCTGCTGCGTGCCTTCCGCTACCCGCCGCCCGGCGCGGCCACCGTCGCGTTCGTGCGCCGTGCCGTACTGACGCGCGGCCGACTCGTCCGGCTGCTGCCACCGCGCCGCGCCCCGCACTTCGCACGCCAGAACTGGGAGATCAAGGGCTATCCGAACGGCTACCGCGTGGCTGACCTGGGCACCCGTCCGGTCCCCGGACTGCGGGGCTGCCCGGTGCGCCACCGGGACACCTCAGCGGCCGACCCCGTCGAGTGAAGCCAGGGTGTCGCGCAGCCAGGCGAGTTCGGCCCGGCTCGTGGCACGCGCGACGGTGAGGACACCGCGCCGGAACGGATCGTCCAACTCCTCCGCCCGCAGCGGCCGGTCGCCGTCGTAGAAGAAGCTCGCCGGCTCCTCCAGAAAGGCCAGCCGGCGTCGCAGTACGGTCGCCTGGGCGGCGGGGTCCTCCAGGTGACGCAGGAACGCGAGCAGGGTGAACCACTGGTTCTCGTCGGTGATCTCGCGCTGCGCGGGTTCGGTGAGCCGGCGCTTGAGCTCGCGCCCGCCCTCCTCGGTCAGCCGCAGCACATGGCGCGGCGCGGCCACCGCACCGGGCTCGGGAGTCCGTACCAGCAGGCCGGCCTTCTCCAGGCGTTTGATCGCCGGGTACAGCGTGCTCTCGGCGACGGGCCGTACGTGGCCGGTGAGCGCCGCGATACGGCGGCGCAGCACGTAGCCGTGCAACGGGGCGTCGTACAGGAAACCGAGGATGGCGAGCTCGAGCATGGCCTCATTCTCTCCCACAGCGTGGTACCTCGATGCCTCGGTACTGTCTTGTCGGCATGCCTCGTCGCCGATGTATAGTCGCGGCAACCACAGGACATCAGGGGGCACGGTGAAGCAGGCCGCATTCGACAGCCGAGGAAGCCACATCCGTTGGACCGAGGTGCCCGGGGCGGAGCCCGCGCGCGTGTATCTGCACGGGCTCGGATCGATGTCCGCCGTCTACCACGCGCACATCGCGGCCCGCCCCGAACTCGTCGGCAGACGTGGTCTCTTCGTGGATCTGCCCGGACACGGCATCAGCGACCGGCCCCGGCACTTCGGATACACGCTGGAGGAGCACGCCGACGCGGTCGCCGTCGCCCTGGACCGGGCGGGAGTCGACGGGGCCGAGCTGATCGCGCACAGCATGGGTGGTGCCGTCGCCATCGTGCTGGCGCACCGGCGGCTCGACCTCGTCTCCAGGTTGGTCCTCACGGAGGCCAACCTCGACGCCTTCCCGCCGCCGACCGCCGGCAGCAGCGGAATCGCCTCTTACGGAGAGGACGAGTTCGTCGAGAAAGAGCACGCTCGCGTGCTGGAGGCCGTCGGCCCGCTGTGGGCGGCCACCATGCGACTGGCCGACCCGCGCGCCCTGCACCGCAGTGCCGTCGGCCTGCGCCACGGCTCGAACCCTGTGATGCGCTCGATCCTGGAAAGCCTCCCCGTCGAGCGCGTCTACCTCCAGGGGGAGCTGAGCGGCGAACTCGAGGGCAGGGAAAGCCTTGAGGCCGCAGGAGTACGGGTGGTGACGGTGCCCGGCGCCGGGCACAACGTCATGTTCGACAACCCCGAGGCCTTCGTGGCTGCCGTCGCCCGAACGGGGTGATCCGCCCGGGCGGTCAGCCGGCGCGCACCGCGAGCGCGAGGAATCGGGCGTCCTCGTCGGTGTACGACGTCATACGCCACCCCGAACGGGCCAGGAGCGGGCCGAGGTTGGCCTCGGCCCGCAGGTCGTCCGGCGTGATCTGCCGGCCCTGACGTGCGGCCAGGGCCGCGCGGCCGATGGGATGGAACAGCGCGAGTGTGCCGTCCGGCCGCACCGCGCGGGCCAGTTCCCGCAGGTTGTCCACCGGGCGCGGCAGATGTGCGATCAGGCCGGCCGCGAAGACGGCGTCCAGGGATCCTGACCGCAGCGGCAGCGCGGCCACGTCCGCGAGCAGTAGCCGCCCGTCCCGTTCCCGGCCCGCCCGTACGGCGGACTTCAGCATCGCCGGGGTCAGATCGGCACCCAGCACCACCCCGGAGGGGCCCACGGCGGCACGCAGCGGCGGCAGGGCACGCCCCGTGCCGCAGCCCGCGTCCAGCACCCTGTCGCCCGGCCGCAGCCCGACCTCGGCGACGGCGGCCGCGTAGGCGGGACCGTCATGGGGGAACCTGCTGTCCCAGTCGGCCGCCCGGGCGGTGAAGAACTCCTGGACATGTGTGTGTTCGTCGCTCATGTGCGGCATGATCTCTCACCGTCACGAGGGATGTCTTGGTGCGCATGTTCGAGCGTGACGCGATCGTTCCGTCGCATCTCTGTGTCATATTCCAACAGCTTTCGAAACGCGCCCCCTTTGTGCGCCCCTGCCCCGGCTAGCGTCCCGGGGCCATGGGACACCTGGACCACGCCGCCTTCGGCTGGCTGACCCCCGTGCTGTCGTACGCGATGGCCTGCACAGCCGCCGCACTGGGACTGCGCTGCACCGTCCGCGCGCTCGCCGCCACCGGCCGCTCGCGCCGCAACTGGCTCGTCACCGCGGCCTCCGCGCTGGGGACGGGCATCTGGACCATGCACTTCGTGGCGATGCTCGGCTTCCGCGTCAGCGGCACCGACATCCGCTACGACGTGCCGCTGACCATCCTCAGCCTTCTCGTCGCCATGGTCGTCGTCTGTGCCGGCGTCTTCGCCGTCGGCTACAGCCGCGACCGGAACCGGGCGCTCCTGATCGGCGGACTCACCACCGGGCTGGGCGTCGCCAGCATGCACTACCTGGGCATGGCGGCGGTCCGGCTGCACGGCAACGTCCGGTACGACCCCGTCCTCGTCGCCCTGTCGGTGCTGATCGCGGTGGTGGCGGCGACGGTCGCCCTGTGGGCCGGACTCCACATCAAGTCACCTCTCGCGGTCACCGTCGCCTCCCTGGTCATGGGCGCGGCCGTCAGCAGCATGCACTACACCGGGATGTTCGCGGTGAGCGTGCGTGTGAACCCGTCCGACCAGGCTCTGTCCGGTGCCACGGCGATGCAGTTCATCTTCCCCCTCGCCGTCGGCCTCGGGTCCTATCTGTTCATCACCTCGGCCTTCGTCGCTCTCTCGCCCACGGCCGACGAGCGCGAGGCGTCCGCCTCCGCCCAGCAGCCCGTCGAGAGCGTCGCCCACTAGCGGGAGCCGGCCCGAGCGTCCCGACCCACGTCCCGAGCGAGGAGGCCATGCGCCCACCCCGTACACCCGAGAAGGCCGGTTCCCCGGCGCCCCCTCCGCGCGGCCGCCGCGCCCACGCCGGGCAGCCGGCGCAGGAGGGCCCGGACCGCGCCCTCGGCATACCGCCGACCACGGCACGCGCGCGGGGAAGCCGCCGGCACCTTCGCCCGCGGACCGTGCGCGCCAAGGTGGTCAGCCTCCTGATGGTGCCCGTCGTCTCCCTGCTCGCCCTGTGGGCCTACGCCACCGTCAGCACCGCCCAGGACGTCGCCCGGCTGCGTCAGTCCCAGCGGGTCGACGCGGAGCTGCGCACCCCGGTGGCCGCGGCCGTCGCCGCGCTGCAGGCCGAACGCGGCGCAGCCGTGCGCTACGCCGGTGCGCCGCGCACCGAGGACCGCGGCGACCTCGACAGACTGGCGGCTCGCACCGACCGAGCCGTGGCGCAGCTGCGGCTCGGCGCCGACAACACGGTCGCCGACAGCCAGGAACTGCCCATCGGTGTCTCCGGGCGCCTCGACGCCTTCGTCACCGGCGCCGGGCACCTGCGTGCACTGCGGACGGCCGTACGCGACCGGAAGGCCGGCTGGGAGGAGGCCTACGTGCGGTACACGAAGACCATCGGGGCGGCCTTCGCCGTGGACGGCGCCCTTACCGGCGTCCAGCAGGCCGATGTCGGCTCCGACGCGCGCGTGCTGCTCGAGTTCTCCCGGGCCGCCGAATCGCTGGCCCAGGAGGACGCCGTCCTCGGCAGTGCGCGGACCGGCGGTCTGGAGGGCGAGCGGCTGCGGCTGTTCGGTTCCGCCGTCGCCACACGCCGTGCCCTTATCGAGGCGGCCGTCGCCGATCTGCCCGCCGCACAGCGCGCCGCCTGGCGCGAACTGGCCGCCGGCCGCTCCTACACCGCCCTCGTGGCAGCCGAGGACGAGATCCTTACCGCCGAACCGTCCGACGCGGCACCGCGGGCCGGCTGGAGCGCCGACCACGCGCGCGTGCGGGACGCCATGCGCGCCATCGAGGCGGACACGGGCCGTGCCGTCGCCGGCCGTGCCGACCCGGTCGCCCGAGGTCTGCTCAGCCCGGCGGGGGCCGCCGTGCTCCTCGGCCTCGCCGCGGTCGCCGCCTCGCTCGTCATCTCGGTCCGGATCGGCCGTGCGCTCGTGGTCGAACTCGTGAGTCTGCGCAACGACGCCCTGGAGATCGCCCGCCGCAAACTCCCGGAAGCGATGCGGAGACTGCGGGTCGGTGAGGAGATCGACATCCAGGCCGAAGCGCCCTCCGGACCACTCGCCGAGGACGAGACCGGCCAGGTCGCGGAAGCTCTGACCACCGTGCACCGCGCCGCGCTGCGGGCCGCCGTGGAGCGCGCCGAACTGGCCAGCGGGATCTCCGGGGTCTTCGTCAACCTGGCCCGCCGCAGTCAGGTACTGGTCCACCGCCAGCTCAGCCTCCTGGACAGCATGGAACGCCGCTCCGACGACCCCGACGAGCTGAGCGACCTGTTCCGCCTGGACCACCTCACCACCCGGATGCGCCGTCACGCCGAAAGCCTGATCATCCTCTCCGGCTCGGCTCCCGGCCGGGCCTGGCGCATGCCGGTGTCCCTGACGAACGTGGTCCGCGCCGCCGTGTCGGAAATCGAGGACTACGCGCGCGTGGAGGTTCGCCGGCTGCCCGAGGCACACGTCATCGGGGCGGCGGTCGCCGACCTCACCCACCTGCTCGCCGAACTGGTGGAGAACGCGGCCCAGTTCTCACCGCCGCACACGCGCGTGCACGTCACCGGCGAACCCGTCGGCAACGGCTACGCCCTGGAGATCGAGGACCGGGGACTCGGCATGGGCGCCGACTCGCTCGCCGAGGCCAATCGGCGCATCGAACAGTCCGAGGCCCTCGACCTGTTCGACAGCGACCGGCTCGGACTCTTCGTGGTCAGCAGGCTCGCCTCCCGGCACGACATCAAGGTGCATCTGCGGACCTCTCCGTACGGAGGCACCACCGCCGTCGTCCTGTTGCCGACCGCCCTGTTGCACAGCGGTTCGGCGGAACGTTCTTTCCGGCAGGACGAGCACACCCGGCGCGAGCAGGAACGTGCCTACGCGCGCGTGCCCGGCAAGGCCGCGCCCCCGGACGCCGTTGCCGCGCCCTCGGACCGGCCCGCCCTGGCGGCGACCACCCCCGGTGCGCACGACACCGCTACCACGCCCGTCCCACACGTCACCGCTCCCGAGCCCGGCCCCTACCGCACCGGTCCTCAGTCCGTCCCGCACGTCACCGCTGCCGAGCCCGATCCTCATCACGCCACGGCCGAGCCTGGTCCTCACCGCATCGCCGCGGGCCCGCACGGCAGCCCGGACGACCCCCCGCCGCCCGGAGTCACCGCCTTGAGGCCGCACCGGCCCCCGAGCGACTACGAACCCTCCGACGACCTCCCGCGGCGTGTGCGCCAGGCGAGCCTCGCTCCCCAACTGCGCCATCAGCGGCCCGAAGAAGCCGCGTCGACCCCCGTAACGCGCGACGAGGGCCGGCGCACCCCCGAACTCGTACGGGACCGCATGACGGCCTACCGCGACGGCTGGGCGCGCGGCGGCGGTCGTCGGCCCGGCCGCGGCGTCGCCCCGGACACCGAAAAGGGCAGTCACACCAGCGAAGGAGACCCGGCATGATCGAGGACCCGAACCCGAGGGCCGGCCGACGATCCGGCGAACTGGACTGGCTGCTCGACGACTTGGTCATGCGAGTGAGCGAGGTACGGCACGCCGTCGTGCTGTCCAACGACGGACTGGCCATCGGCGCCTCCACTGCACTGGCGCGGGAGGACGCCGAGCACCTCGCCGCCGTCGCTTCCGGCTTCAACAGCCTGGCCAAGGGCGCGGGGCGGCACTTCGGTGCGGGCGGCGTGCGCCAGACCATGGTCGAGATGGACGACGCGTTCCTCTTCGTGGCCGCGGCCGGCGACGGCTCCTGCCTCGCCGTGCTCACCGCCGTCACCGCCGACATCGGCCTGGTCGCCTACGAGATGGCGCGCCTGGTCAAGCGGGTCGGCGAGCACCTCTACACACCGCCGCGCGCCGCGGCACAGCCGCCCGCCGCCGGATGAGCCGGAGAAGGCGGCACCGATGACCGAGAACCCGACCGGCGGCCCAGGGGAGACGGGCAGCCAGTGGTACGACGGCGAGGCCGGGCCCCTGGTCCGCCCGTACGCCATGACGGGCGGCCGCACCCAACCCTGTCCCACCGGCGTGCGCTTCGACCTGATCGCGCTCGTCACCCTCGACCCCACCGGACCGGAGCCGGGCGACACCGCCCTCGGCCCCGAACACAGGACCCTGATCGAGCTGTGCCGCACGGAGACACAGTCCGTCGCCGAACTGGCAGCGGACGCCGACCTGCCCGTGGGCGTCGTCAGGGTGCTCATCGGGGACCTCCTGGAACTTGGCTGCGTGACCATCAGCCGTCCCGTGCCCCCGGCACACCTGCCCGACGAACGGATCCTGCGCGAGGTCATCGAGGGATTGCGAGCGCTGTAGATGAACCGTCAGAAACCGCCGTACACCTCGCCGCACTTCGAACCGTGCGGGTTGTGCAACCGACCGGGCGCGAGTCGGTCACAACAGGTGCGTTCCGGTCCAACCGCCCGGACGAGTGTCCCGGTTGTCATGATGCTGGCTTCACCCCCGGAGCACCCAGACGTCGACCGCAGCCGGCCCTCCCGAGAGAAGTGATCATGGTCTCCGAGCACTCCGACGACGCCGGCGACACCTCCGCCCTGGCGCTGAAGATACTGGTCGCCGGCGGATTCGGGGTCGGCAAGACGACCCTGGTCGGGTCCGTCAGCGAGATCCGGCCGCTACGCACGGAGGAACTGCTCAGCGAAGCCGGTCAGCTGGTGGACGACACCGACGGCGTGGACCGGAAGGTCACCACGACCGTCGCCATGGACTTCGGCCGCATCACCATCCGCTCGGGCCTGTCCCTGTACCTCTTCGGCACACCCGGACAGGACCGCTTCTGGTTCCTGTGGGACGAGTTGTCCCAGGGCGCGCTCGGTGCCGTGGTCCTCGCGGACACCCGGCGCCTGGAGGACTGCTTCCCCGCCGTCGACTACTTCGAGCACCGGCGCATCCCGTTCGTGGTGGCCGTCAACTGCTTCGCGGGGGCCCGCACCTACGGCGCCCAGGATGTCTGCAGGGCCCTCGACCTGGACCACGGCACACCCGTGGTCCTGTGCGACGCGCGCGACCGGGACTCCGGCAAGGAGGTGCTGATCCGGCTCGTCGAGTACGCCGGGCGGATGCACACCGCCCGGCTCCTGGACTCGGTCGGCTGACCCGCCGCTCAGGCCGCCAGGTCCTTCACGGCCACCACCTTGTCGACGGTGACGCGGACCAGCAGCTCACCCGGAACGCCGTTGCGGGCGCCGTACTCCTCGGCACGGTCCTCGCCCATGTACCGGGCGGCGATCCGCGTGGCCCACAGCCGTACCTCGTCCAGGTCCTCCGACAGCCGGGCGCGACCGTTGAGCACCACGAAGTGGAACGGCGGCCGGTCGTCGTCCACGCACAGCGCCACCCGCCCGTCACGGGCCAGATTGCGCCCCTTCACGGTCTCCTCACCGGTGTTGAAGACCAGTTCGTCCCCGTCCAGCACGAACCAGATCGGCGCCACATGGGGGCTCCCATCGGCGCGAACGGTGGACAGCTTGCCGGTGCGGGTGCCCTCCGAGACGAACGCCCGCCATTCCTCGTCGGTCATCTTGTCTGCCATGCATCCATCCTGCTTGCCCGGACGCGGGTCGTGGGGAAGGCTGGCGGGGAGTTCCTCCTGTCAGGGGGAGACGTCACACGGGGAGACGGACATGGCGCAGAACCAGGGACTCGGGTGGCTCCTGGACGACCTGACCGAGCGGGTGGACCATGTGCGGCACGCGCTGGTCCTGTCGAACGACGGGTTGGTCACGGGAGCGAGTACGGGTCTACGACGGGAGGACGCCGAGCATCTGGCCGCCGTTGCGTCGGGACTGCACAGTCTGGCCAAGGGTTCGGGACGCCACTTCGGCGCGGGCAGAGTACGCCAGACCATGATCGAGTACGACGACGCCGTGCTGTTCGTGACCGCCGCCGGCACCGGCAGTTGTCTGTGCGTGCTCAGCGGGGCCGAGGCCGACATCGGGCAGATCGCCTACGAGATGACCCTGATGGTCAATCGCGTCGGCGAACACCTGGGCGTCGATGCCAGGCAACCCGAGCGGACCCCCATCGCGGACCTCTGACCTGCGGATTCATACCCGCGGCGGAGTTATCCACAGGCTCCCCACGAGTTGCGGCACATTGGCTACGGTGTGTGCACGGCTCGCGCACAGGGCGTCAGCCACCGACTCCACAGGGGAGTACGACCATGTCGGCAAGCACCTTCGGCCCACCCCGCCTCCTCACCTGCACTCCGAGCCGCGCCGCTCGTGAACTGGGGCTCAAGCGAGGCGAGTTCGACCTCGCGGTGCAGCTCGGCCATGTCCGGACCCTGCCTGACGAGGGCGGGGGAGGAGGTCGGCGGGTGGAGCGCGCGGAGATCGACCGCCTCCGCGCCCAGGACGGCTTCCCCGAAGCTCTCCGAGAACGGGTGCGGGTGGTGGGGACCGTCGAGGGCGCCGCGCTCATGGAGATCCCCGCCGGCCGGTTCACGCGGCTCGCACGCCTGGGCCTCATCGTGCCCGTGAAGTTCTACCTGAACCGCTACCGAGCCGTGGTCTGGCTCTATCTCGCGGAAGAGCTGCGGAATTTCACGTCAGACGCCGAGAACGCGCACCTGCTCAAGGGGCGTACGCCGGAGACGCTGCGGGGCCAGCTGGAGACGGGAGTGGATCTGCGCGCCCGCAACTGGCGCGGACGACACCTCGGATTCCTGCTGCGGCAGGCCGCGGACCCCTGGGCCCGTGCCGGAGCACTGGCCGGCCTCCTCGCACCCGTCGAGGTCGCCCACGTCGTCAAGGATCCGTACGAGCGCGCCCACCTGAACCGTTTCCGGCCCGCGCCGCCCGGCCATGCGGCTTCCGGTTCGCCGTCCGCGCACCTCGCCGAGCGGATCATGACCGCGCACGACACGGACGAGATCGAGTGGTTGCGCAGCGAGCTGGGCCGCGCCGTCGGGGAGGCCCGCACCCTCTCGCCCGCACCGCGCCCGGCTGCCCGCCGTGCGGCACCGGCGACGCGGACGGTGGCACGGCCGATCCCGCCGATGGCACACACGGTCACCCGTCCGGCAGAGCCGGCGGCACGGCCGACCCCACCCTGCGCACCCCGGGGCGACGATGCCGGACAGGACCCGCCGCAGCCGGCCGGCGGCCTGCGGGCCTGGCTGCGGCGGAGAAGTCCGCGACCCGTGCGGGCCTGAACCCGTGCGGTTGCCGGGCAGAAAGAGGCCGAGCCCTGCCCGGCAGCCCTCTACAGGGCTCTGAAGAGTCCCTCCTGGACGACCGAGACGAGCAGACGCCCCTGCAGGTCGTAGATGCGCCCGCGGGCCAGACCGCGCCCGCCGGTGGCTATCGGCGACTCCTGGTCGTACAAGAACCACTCGTCCGCGCGGAACGGCCGGTGGAACCACATGGCGTGGTCCAGCGAGGCCATGTCGAAGTTCCGTGGACCCCACAGCGGTTCGACCGGGATGCGGACCGCGTCCAGGAGGGTCATGTCACTGGCGTAGGTCAGTGCGCAGGTGTGGACCAACGGGTCGTGCCCGAGCGGTCCGACCGCCCGCATCCACACGGCGCTGCGCGGCTCGGCTCCCTCGATCTCCTCGGTGTTCCAGCGCAGCCGGTCCACGTAGCGGATGTCGAAGGGCTGGCGGCGCGCCATCCGCTCCAACTGCTCCGGCAGCGCCCCCAGATGCTTACGGATCTCCTCGGTCACCGTCGGCAGCAACTCCGGGTCCGGCACCTCGCGGGCCGGCGGCAGCTGGTGCTCGAAGGGTCCTTCCTCAGGCTTGTGAAAGGAGGCGGTCAGATTGAAGATCGTGCGGCCCTGCTGCACGGCCGTGACCCGGCGGGTCGTGAACGACCGGCCGTCGCGGACCCGTTCCACCTGGTACACGATCGGTACCCCGGGACGGCCCGGGCGCAGGAAGTACGCGTGCAACGAGTGCACCGGGCGGTCGCCGTCCGTGGTGCGCCCCGCCGCGACCAGCGCCTGGCCCGCGACCTGGCCGCCGAAGACCCGTTGCAAGGACTCCTGCGGGCTTCGGCCACGGAAGATGTTGACCTCGATCTGCTCCAGGTCGAGCAGGTCGACCAGTCTCTCGGCCGGGTTCGTCGTCATCGGTGGGATTCTCCTGTGCTCACAGCTGGCCGACATCGGTGACGCGGACGACCGCGCGACCCTCGGCGTCCGATGCCGCAAGGTCGATCTCCGCGCTGATGCCCCAGTCGTGGTCGCCGTTCGGGTCGTCGAAGATCTGGCGGACGCGCCAGAGACCGTTCTCCGGCTCCTCCTTGATCACCAGCAGCTTGGGGCCGCGGGCGTCGGGTCCGGTGCCGAGGTCCTCGTACTCGTCCCAGTACTTGTCCATCGCCTCGCCCCACGCCTCGGCGTCCCAGCCGGACTCGGCGTCCATCTCGCCGAGTTCCTCGACCTGGTCGAGGGCGGCCAGCTCCACGCGGCGGAACAGGGCGTTGCGGACCAGGACCCGGAAGGCGCGCGCGTTGGTGGTGACCGGTTTCACCTCGTCGGCCTTCTCCTGGGCCTCCTCGGCGGTCATCTCCTCCGGGTTGGCCAGCTGCTCCCACTCGTCCAGCAGGCTGGAGTCCACCTGGCGGACCGTCTCGCCGAGCCACTCGATCAGGTCCTGCAGATCCTCGGACTTCAGGTCGTCGGGGATGGTGTGGTCGAGGGTCTTGTAGGCGCTGGCGAGGTAGCGCAGCACGATGCCCTCGGTGCGGGCCAGCTCGTACAAGGACACCAGCTCCGTGAAGGACAGGGCCCGTTCGTACATGTCCCGGACGACCGACTTCGGCGAGAGCGGGTGGTCGCCGACCCAGGGATGGCTCTTGCGGTAGGTGTTGTACGCGTGGAAGAGCAGCTCCTCCAGCGGCTTCGGGTACGTGATGTCCTGGAGGCGCTCCATGCGCTCCTCGTACTCGACACCGTCCGCCTTCATCGCGGCGACGGCCTCGCCGCGCGCCTTGTTCTGCTGGGCGACGAGGATCTGCCGCGGGTCGTCCAGCGTGGACTCGACCACGGACACCATGTCCAGGGCGTAGGACGGCGACTCGGGGTCGAGGAGTTCGAACGCGGCGAGCGCGAACGTGGACAGCGGCTGGTTGAGCGCGAAGTCCTGCTGGAGGTCGACCGTGAGCCGGACGATGCGGCCCTCGGCGTCCGGCTTGTCGAGCTTCTCCACGATCCCGCCGTCCAGCAGCGAGCGGTAGATCGCGATGGCCCGGCGGATGTGCCGCAGCTGCTGCTTGCGCGGCTCGTGGTTGTCCTCCAGGAGGTGGCGCATCGCCTGGAAGGCGTTGCCGGGCCGGGCGATCACCGACAGCAGCATCGTGTGCGTGACCCGGAAGCGGGACGTGAGAGGCTCCGGCTCCGACTCGATCAGCTTCTGGAAGGTGTTCTCCGTCCAGCCGACAAAGCCCTCCGGCGCCTTCTTGCGCACCACCTTGCGGCGCTTCTTCGGGTCGTCGCCCGCCTTCGCCAGCGCCTTCTCGTTCTCGATGACGTGCTCCGGCGCCTGCGCAACGACGAGGCCGGCCGTGTCGAAGCCCGCCCGGCCCGCCCGGCCCGCGATCTGGTGGAACTCGCGGGCGCGCAGGGTGCGCACGCGGCTGCCGTCGTACTTGGTCAGCGCGGTGAACAGCACGGTCCGGATGGGCACGTTGACGCCCACGCCGAGGGTGTCCGTGCCGCAGATGACCTTCAGCAGACCGGCCTGAGCGAGCTTCTCCACCAGGCGCCGGTACTTGGGCAGCATGCCGGCGTGGTGGACGCCGATACCGTGCCGGACGTACCGGGAGAGATTGCGGCCGAACTTCGTGGTGAAGCGGAAGTTGCCGATCAGCTCGGCGATCTGGTCCTTCTCCTCGCGCGTGCACATGTTGATGCTCATCAGCGCCTGCGCCCGCTCCACGGCCTGCGCCTGCGTGAAGTGCACGATGTAGACGGGCGCCTGCTTGGTCTCCAGCAGGTCGGTGAGCGTCTCGGTGAGCGGGGTGAGCTTGTACTCGTAGGAGAGGGGGACCGGGCGGGTCGCGGAGCGGACCACCGAGGTGGGGCGGCCGGTGCGGCGGGTGAGGTCCTCCTCGAAGAAGGACACATCGCCCAAAGTCGCCGACATCAGGATGAACTGCGCCTGCGGAAGCTCCAGCAGTGGAATCTGCCAGGCCCAGCCGCGGTCACCCTCCGCGTAGAAGTGGAACTCGTCCATCACGACCTGGCCGACGTCCGCGTTCTTGCCGTCGCGCAGGGCGATCGAGGCCAGCACCTCGGCGGTGCAGCAGATCACGGGCGCGTCGGCGTTCACGGAGGCGTCGCCGGTGAGCATGCCGACGTTCTCGGTGCCGAAGAGCTTGCACAGCTCGAAGAACTTCTCCGACACCAGCGCCTTGATCGGGGCCGTGTAGAAGGTGACCTCGTCCCGGGCGAGCGCGGCGAAGTGCGCGCCCGCGGCGATCATGCTCTTGCCGGACCCGGTGGGCGTCGAGACGATCACGTTCGCCCCGGAGACCACCTCGATCAGCGCCTCCTCCTGGTGGGGGTAGAGGGTGAGGCCGCGCTCCTGCGCCCACGACTCGAAGGCTTCGTACAGGGCATCGGGGTCGGCGGTCGGCGGCAACTGATCGATGAGGGTCACGCACCCATCTTGCCTGGCCTTCTCCCCGAGAGGGGAATCGGCTGCGGGTACGAAGATCATGGCCGCTACGCTGTGTCGCCGACGCAGCGTCAGCGCACCAGGTCAACTGGACAGCGGCACACGAAGAATGGGGCGGGAAGCGGCCATGATGGGACCAGCACACTCACTGTCGGGGGCCGCGGCCTGGCTCGGCGTCGGAGCGGCCGCCGCCGCGGCCGGTCACCCGATGCCCTGGCCGGTCCTCCTCGTCGGCGCGCTGATCTGTGCCGGCGCCGCGCTCGCTCCGGACCTCGACCACAAGGCGGCCACCATCTCCCGGGCCTTCGGGCCGATCTCCCGCTGGATCTGCGAGATCGTCGACAAGCTGTCGTACGCCGTGTACAAGGCGACCAGGAAGCAGGGGGACCCGCGCCGCTCCGGAGGCCACCGCACACTGACGCACACCTGGCTGTGGGCGGTCCTGATCGGCGCCGGCTGCTCGGGGGTGGCGATCACGGGGGGACGCTGGGCGGTGCTGGCGATCCTGTTCGTGCACATGGTGCTGGCCATCGAGGGTCTGCTGTGGCGGGCGGCGCGCGGCTCAAGCAGCGATGTGCTGGTCTGGCTGCTGGCGGCGACCAGCGCGTGGATCCTCGCGGGGGTGCTGGACAAGCCGGGCAACGGCTCGGACTGGCTGTTCACGGCGCCCGGCCAGGAGTACCTGTGGCTGGGGCTGCCGATCGTGCTGGGCGCGCTGGTGCACGACATCGGGGACGCGCTGACCGTGTCCGGCTGCCCGATCCTGTGGCCGATCCCGGTGGGCCGCAAGCGCTGGTACCCGGTGGGACCGCCGAAGCCGATGCGGTTCCGGGCCGGCAGCTGGGTGGAGCTGAAGGTACTGATGCCGGTGTTCATGATGCTCGGAGGCGTGGGCTGCGCGGCGGCCCTCAACGTGATCTGAGCCTGCCGCCCTGCTGCGGGCGCCTGGCGCGCCCTGCTCGGGATGCCCTGGCGCGTCGCTCACCCACCGGATGCCCGGACCGCCTCACACGCCGCTGCCTCCTGGGGCACCCCGGTCGCCTCACGCCCCGCTGTCCCGGGGAACGCCCGGGCCGACCTGCTGCGTCAGGTGGCCTCGCCCGACTCCGCCCCGCCGTACCTCCGCTCGAAGCGGGCGATGCGGCCCTCGGTGTCCACCGTGCGGGCCTTGCCCGTGTAGAAGGGGTGGCTCTCGGAGGAGATCTCCACGTCGATCACCGGGTAGCTCCGGCCGTCGTCCCACTCGATGGTCTGCTCGCTCTGCGCGGTGGACCGGGTGAGGAAGGCGTAGCCCGCTGCCCGGTCGCGGAAGACCACGGGGTGGTAGTCGGGGTGCTTGTCCTGCTGCATGGCGGCTCCTCGTGCGGGGCGGTCGGGCAGGGTGCGTGCGGGTCAGCCGGGGAGGGAGTCCTCGTCGACGATGTGCATCGCGGCCTCCTCCGCGGTGGCGGCGGCACCGTCGATGCCGACGTCGGTTGCGACGAGGGCTTCCTCCTCGTCCTCGTGCGCTCCTTCGTCCGGGGCCACCAGGCGGCCGGAGCGGAGGTTGCCGACCTCGTTGTCGAGGAGTTCGCCGTCGGTGCCCTGGCAGTCACCGATGCCGTCGCCGTCGGGCGGGGTGGGGTCGGGCAGCTCCTCGGCGAGCCGCTGGTCGAGGGTCTCACCCGCCTGTCGTTCGGCCGCCGTCACACCGAGGTGGTCCACCGCCCACGGCCGCTCGGGAGGGGACCAGCCCCGGTCGAGGGGGTCGGCGACGCCGTCGAAGTCCAGTGTGTCCTCGACGTCGAGCACCCCCGAGTCCTCCGGGATCTCCGAGGGATCGGGCTGGTAGACGTCATCCCCCCAACCGTCGGCGCTGTCCACGAGTACCTCCAGGTGGTGAGGACGGCCGCGTGCCGCCGAAACGGGCTGCGGACCGTCGGCACACCCGGCACGGGTACGCGACGCGAACCGAGTGGTTCCCGGGCGCTTTCCGCACCGGTGCCGTTCTCCAGACTTCCACCCCGGCTCGGGACCGCGCAACGGCACGAGCCCCGGCCGGGCCCCGCACCCGCACGCCGAGGCCCGGCGGGACCGCCGGGGGCGCCCTGGATGCCCTCTGCACCGTCCGTGCAGGCACCGGTGCCGCCTGGGCACCCTCACCTGCCATGGGTGCCCACTGCGCCGTCCGGAAGGGACCGGTGCACCCGACACACTCTCACCCGCGATGGGTGCCTCCTGCGCCGTCCCGCCCTCCCGGCGCGCTTGGTGCATCCTCACCGGCGACGGGTCCCCCTGCGCCCCGCCGCAGGTGCCGGTGCCGCCCCCGCACCCTCACCTACCGCCGGCGGCTTCTGCGCCGTCCTCGCCGGCGCCGGTGTCCTCGGTGGGCCTCACCCGTGCCAGGAACGCCACAGCGCCGCGTACGCCCCGTCCGCCGCCACCAGCTCGTCGTGGCTGCCCAGCTCGCTGATGCGGCCGTTCTCCACCACGGCGATCACGTCGGCGTCGTGGGCGGTGTGCAGGCGGTGGGCGATGGCGACCACGGTGCGGCCCTCCAGGACACGGGCCAGGGAGCGCTCCAGATGGCGGGCCGCGCGCGGGTCGAGCAACGAGGTCGCCTCGTCCAGGACCAGCGTGTGCGGATCGGCCAGCACCAGCCGGGCCAGCGCGATCTGCTGGGCCTGCGCCGGGGTCAGCGCGAGCCCACCGGAGCCGACCTCGGTGTCCAGGCCGTCGTCCAGCGCCCGCGCCCACGCGTCCGCGTCGACCGCGCCCAGGGCCGCCCACAGCTCGGCGTCCGTGGCGCCGGTGCGGGCCAGCAGGAGGTTGTCGCGCAGGGAGCCCACGAACACGTGATGCTCCTGGTTGACCAGGGCCACGTGCGAGCGGACGCGTTCGGCCGGCATCCGGGACAGCTCCGCCCCGCCCAGGGTGACGCGGCCGTCCCGGGGCGCGTAGATCCCGGCGAGCAGCCTGCCCAGGGTGGACTTGCCCGCGCCCGAGGGGCCGACCAGGGCCAGCCGGGTGCCCGGCGCGACGTCCAGGGAGACCTTGCGCAGCACGTCGACGCCCTCGCGGTAGCCGAAGTGCACCCGGTCGGCGCGCACGTCCCGCCCGGCGGGCGCCAGCGAGCCGTCCCCGGCGTCCGGCTCGACGTCCCGCACCCCCACCAGGCGGGCCAGCGACACCTGGGCCACCTGCACCTCGTCGTACCAGCGCAGGATCAGGTTCACCGGGTCGACGAGCATCTGCGCGATGAGCGCGCCCGTGGTCAGCTGGCCCACCCCGATCCAGCCCCGCAGGACGAACACACCGCCGGCCATCAGGACCGAACCGAGGACGAGGACGTGGACGGTGTTGATCACCGGGAAGAGCACGGACCGCAGCCAGAGGGTGTAGCGCTCCCACGCGGTCCACTCCTTGATCCGCCGTTCCGACAGCGCGACGCGGCGATCACCGAGGCGGTGCGCCTCGACGGTGTGGCCCGCGTCCACCGTCTCGGCGAGCGCGGCGGCCACGGCGGCGTACCCGGCGGCCTCGGAGCGGTATCCGGAGGGCGCCCGCTTGAAGTACCAGCGGCATCCGGCCACCAGCACCGGCACGGCGAGCAGGACGGCGGCCGCCAGCGGTGGCGCCGTCACGACGAGCCCGCCGAGCAGCAGCAGGGCCCACACGACACCGATCGCCAACTGCGGCACGGCCTCGCGCATGGCGTTGGCCAGGCGGTCGATGTCGGTGGTGATGCGGGAGAGCAGGTCGCCGGTGCCGGCACGCTCCAGCACGCCCGGCGGCAGCCCGACCGACCGGACGAGGAAGTCCTCGCGCAGGTCGGCCAGCATCCGCTCGCCGAGCATCGCGCCCCGCAGCCGCACCTGCCGGACGAACACGGCCTGCACGACAAGCGCGAGGACGAACAGCCCGGCGGTCAGGCCGAGATGAAGCTCCCGGGCCCCGTCCGACACCCGCTCGACCAGGCCGCCGAGCAGGTACGGGCCCACCATGGAGGCGACCACGGCCACCGTGTTGACGGCGATCAGCAGCACGAAGGCGCGCCGGTGGCGGCGGAACAGCTCGACGACGTAGGCGCGCACGGTCGCGGCCGCGCCGACGGGCAGGGTGGTGGCGGTCGTCGGGGCCGCCGGGTCGTACGCCGGTGGCGCAACGCCGATCATGCGCTCTCCTCGATCTCTTCCAGCTCCTCGAGAGCGCCCAGGAGGGCGTCCTCGTCGGGCAGGTCCCCATCCGCGACGGCCGCGGCCTGCTCCTGCTCGGTCTCGCGCGTCACCACGGCCCGGTACCGCGGCTCGCTGTCGACCAGTTCACGGTGCACACCGGTCGCCACGACCTCACCCTCGTGGACCAGGGCGACCCGGTCCGCACGATCGAGCAGCAGCGGCGAGGAGGTGAACACCACCGTCGTCCGTCCCGAGCGCAGCCGGCGCAGCCCGTCCGCGATCCGTGCCTCGGTGTGCGAGTCGACCGCGGAGGTCGGCTCGTCCAGCACCAGCACCTCCGGGTCGGTGATCAGCGACCGGGCCAGGGCGAGCCGCTGGCGCTGGCCACCGGAGAGGGAACGGCCGCGCTCGGTGATGCGGGCGTCCATCGGGTCGGTGGCGTCCACCGAGCCCTGGACGAGGGCGTCCAGGACGTCCTCGCACTGCGCCGCCGCCAGCGCGTCCGTGGCCCGCACGGCACCGGAGGCGGGCACGTCGAGCAGTTCGCGCAGGGTGCCGGAGAGCAGCACGGGGTCCTTGTCCTGGACGAGGACGGCGGTACGGGCGCCGGCCAGTGGGAGTTCGTCCAGGGGCACCCCGCCGAGCAGCACCGAGCGGCCCGGTTCGGCGGGGTGGCCGCCCAGCCGCTCCGCGAGCCTGCCCGCCGCGTCGGGGTCGCCGCAGACCACGGCGGTGAACCGGCCGGCGGGAGCGAGCAGACCGGTGTCGGGGTCGTACAGGTCACCGCCCGGCACCTCGGCGGCGCGGACGCCGTCGGTGGCGGTGGCCCGCTCCAGCGACAGCACGCGCGCGGCCCGTTTGGCCGAGGGACGGGAGAAGGAGTAGGCCATCGCGATCTCTTCGAAGTGGCGCAGGGGATAGTTCAGGATCGTCACCGCGCTGTACACGGTGACGAGTTCGCCGACCGTGATCCGGCCCTGGCGGGCCAGCTGGGTGCCGTGCCAGACGACCGCGATCAGCAGCAGCCCGGGCAGCAGCACCTGGATGGCGGAGATCAGCGACCACATCCGGGCGCTGCGCACCGCGGCGTGCCGCACCTCCTGCGAGGCCCGGCGGTAGCGGTCGAGGAACAGTTCCTCGCCGCCGATGCCGCGCAGCACGCGCAGCCCGGCGACCGTGTCCGACGCCAGTTCGGTGGCTTTGCCCGCCTTTTCGCGTTGTGCGTCGGCCCGGCGGGTCGCGCGGGGCAGCAGCGGCAGCACCGCGAGCGCCACGACGGGCAGGCCGACGGCGACCACCATGCCCAGGGCGGGCTGGTAGACCAGGAGGCTGACACAGACCACGACGACCGTCAGCGCGGCCGCGGTGAACCGGGAGACCGCTTCGACGAACCAGCCGATCTTCTCCACGTCACCGGTGGAGACGGCCACCACCTCACCGGCGGCGACCCGCCGGGTCAGTCCGGAGCCCAACCGGGCGGCCTTGCGTGCGAGCAGTTGCTGGAGGCGGGCCGCGGCGGTGATCCAGTTGGTGATGGCGGCCCGGTGCAGGAAGGTGTCGCCGACGGCGATGCCCGTGCCGCACAGCAGCATCAGACCGCCCGTCAGGGCGAGCCGGGTGCCGGAGCGGTCGACGACCGCCTGCACGGCGAGGCCGACGCAGAAGGGCAGGGCGGAGACGGAGACGAAGTGCAGCAGGCCCCAGGCGAGCGACTTCAGCTGCCCGCCCATCTGGTTGCGCCAGAGCCACCACAGGAAGCGAGGACCCGAACGTGCGTCGGGGACGCCCGGATCGGAATACGGAAGGTCTTGAATCTGCATGACGTCCCAGTGGCTCGTGTCAGGGGAGGGGGATGCGGCGATGCGCGGCAACAAGCCGTGAAAGGTTCGCGTCGCAGAGTGGTGAATTTCAAACGGTTTTCCTGGGCGCCCGCGTGAACGACCGACTTCCGGCCAAGGGCCCGGGCGTCGGTGAGCGTCCCTCCTGACCTATCAGACCCCCGCGGACGCACCGAGGCCCCTGTGACCGTCGGTCACAGGGGCCTCGGTGCGTCCGCGGTCACCGCCAGGCCGTGGCCGCCCACGGCGAGGGGTGCCGGCGGGGCCGGCTCTCGGTGCCGCCTAGCGCTCGGCCGGGCGGCTCTTGGGCGCGGACGGCGGGCCTGCCGCGGCGGGTCCGGCCAGTACGTCCACGTCACTCACCCGGACGTAGGCGAGCCGGTGCCCGAACTGGATCTGGTAGTAACCCTCCTGGCCCTTCACCACCGGCTCGGGTGTGTCGGCGAAGGACGACCGGTCGACGTACGAACTGCCGACGCGGGCCTGGGTCACGTACCGCTGGCCCGCACCGAAGCGGTAGGGGAGGGGCGACTCGGGCGGCTCCTCCACGTCCTCGGGGTAGGCGTCCGCCTCCGGGAGGGCACGCCCGTACACGGGGATCTCGTCGAGGCCTTCCTTGGGCGTCACCATACGGCCGGTCGCGCCGACGGCCGTCGGGTGCTTCTTCGGATTCTTGAACCACGCCTTGTGGCCCTGGAACCAGATCGCCGTCCACTCGCCGTCGCGTCCGGCGACGGCGAAGGTCTGGCCGGCGGAGACGCGCGACCCCAGGTCGTTGACGTCCACCGTGGAGGGGTCGCCGTCCGGCTTGCGGCCCGGGTCCTGGATCAGGGGGGCGTCCTCGCGCGGTTCCGTGTGGAGGCGGACGGCGCTGGAGCCGTGCGGCGGACAGGGCTCACCGCTGCCGGTGCACCCCGTGAACGGCGGCTTGTGGCCGGCGTAGTCCGGAAGGATCATCACCATGTCGCTGTCCGGTCCGGCCGTGGCCCGCAGCGGTGCGCCGAGGAGGTCGAAGTAGTGCCGCCAGTCCCAGAAGGGGCCGGGGTCGTCGTGCATGTCGGGGATGGCGCCGGCGGTCGGCGACGGCACGTTGTCATGACCGAAGATGTGCTGCCGGTCGAGCGGGATGCCGTAACGTTTCGCCAGGTAGCGCACCAGGCGCGCGGAGGCCTGGTACATCCGTTCCGTGTACCAGGTGCCGGGCTGGGTGAGGAAGCCCTCGTGCTCGATGCCGATCGAGCGGGTGTTCACGAACTGGCTGCCGGAGTGCCAGGCCTCGTCCTTGGTCTTGACGTGCTGGGTGACGTGGCCGTCGCTGGAACGGATCGAGTAGTGCCACGACGACTCCGTCGGATCCTGCACCGTATCGAACATGCTGGGCAGCTTGGCCTCGGTGTCGTGGATGACGATGTAGTCGATCTTCTGGTCCCTGGGCCGGTCGGCGAGGTCGTGGTTGCCGTACGTGCCCTCGTCGTCGATCTGCTCGTACGGTGCGCGGAGCCAGTCGCAGGACAGCTCGGCGGGGCACTCGACCTCCTTGGACCGTTGTGGACCCTCGGGGCGGGCGACGCGGGGGCGTACGCCGGGGTTGGCGGCGAGGGTGACGTTCTGTCCTTCGGCGGTGGTGCGGTGCGCTCCTTTGCGGATCACCTCGAAGACGTCGTTCGCGTAGGTCGCCGCTGACGTGATGTCACGGGTGCCCGGGTAGTGCTCCACCGCCTCCCACCAGTCCGCAGGGTTCTCGCTGAGGGGCTTGCCGAGCTGCCGTTGCGTGGCCGCCAGGAGTGCGGCGCCGCCGCGTACGTTGGCGAGGGCGTCCGTCCGCAGGCGCTCGGCCGGGACGTGGATCAGGCGTGCGGCGCGCTCCAGGTCCGCCGGCTGCACGACGTGGCCGCCCGAGGCGTCGTCCGCGGGTGCCGCGGGCGTCCCCGCCTTGCCCGTGCGCGGCCGGCCCCCGGTGTCGTGCTGTGTCTGCGGGCCCGCCGCGCGTGCCGGGCCCTGGAGCCGGCCGGGGTCGAGCAGGTGCATGGGCCCGTAACCGCCGGCGACGCTGGGTGCGCCCGGATGGGAGTCCCATCGCGATTGCACGTAGGACACGCTCATGAGCACGCTGCGCGGCACGTGGTACTCGCGCGCGGCCTCCTCGAAGGCGTCCTGCAGCCGCTGGTCGGGGGATCCGTCCTCGCCGGACATCGGGATGAGCAGCAGCGGTGTGAGCACCGCCGCCGACGCGATCACGCAAGCCGTTCGGCGGTACCCGCGGAGAGCGTTGGGAACACGTGGGGCGGCCGGTCTTCTCATTGCACGGTTCTCCAGACATGCTCGTCACCATCAGGACAAGGGAGTTGTCCTGAACGCCACCCCTGGTACGTTTCCGTGCTTGGCGCGCCACGTCGCGCCAACCGTCACCGGGGTGGCCGAGCGGTCGGGCAGAGGCCACTCGGTCGGCGGCGTGCGGCTCAGTCCTCGACCGGGTCCACCTGCCAGTCGGGGTGGCCCGGCATGGGCGGGGTGTGCGGCCCGTACAGCCACGGGGTCAGGAAGGTGTTCAGGTCCTCGCCGGCGACCTCGGACGCGAGCGTGACGAACTCCCGGGTGCCGGCCGCACGGCCCCGGTACGTCGTCACCCAGGCCCGCTCGATCCTGTCGAAGGTCTCCGCGCCGACCTTCTCCCGCAAGGCGAACAGCACCAGCGCCGAGCCGTCGTAGCGCATCACCTTGAACAGCGTCGGCTCCGTGGGCTCGGCGGGTGCCCCCTCGTCGTGCCGCCACTGGTCGTGCTGCTCGTACGCCGCCCGCATCGCGTCCTCCAGGCTCACACCGCCGTGCTCGTCGGAGTACAGGCGTTCGTAGAACCGGGCGTGACCCTCGCTCAGCCACAGGTCGGACCAGCGCCGGATGGCGACGCTGTCCCCCGTCCAATGGTGGGTCAGCTCGTGCACGAGGTTGCGCTCGGCGTCGACCCGGTCGCCCAGCAGGTCGTCCTTGGGCACGACGGACAGCGACTGCGTCTCGAGCGCAACGGGCAGGTCGGTGTCCCCGACCAGCACGCCGTAGCGGCGGAACGGGTACGGGCCGAGCCGTCGTTCCAGCCAGGCGAGGTGTTGCGGGGTGAGCGAGCGGTAGGTCTCGGTGTCGCCGACCAGGCCGTCCGGGACCACGTCCCGGACCGGCAGCCCGCGCGGGCCGGTGCTGTCGACGAACGCGAACTTCCCGATCGCCATCTGGACCAGTTGCGGCGCGACCGGCTGCTCGGAGTCGTAGGTCCATCTGACGTGTCCGTCGGGTCGCCGGACGCGGTCGACGAGCCGGCCGTTGGCCACCGCGCTGAGCCCTGCAGGGGTGGTGATACGGAAGGTGACCGGCGCCCGCAGGCTCGGATGGTCGTTCGCCGGAAAGATCATTTTTGCGCCGTCCGGCTGGGCGTAGATCACGGTGCCGTCGGACGTGGGTACCCAGCCGTAGTCCTGGATGGCGTCGTCGCGGTGCCGGCGCTGCGTCGGGTCGGCGGTGTAGGCGACGCGGACGGTGAACGCCCTCCCGCGCGGGATCGGTCTCGCCGGAGTGACGACGAGTTCGTCGCCGTCGCGTACGGCGGCGGCCGGTGCGCCGTCGACCGTGACCCTGTGCAGGGTATTGCCCGCGAAGTCGAGATCGAAGCGGGACAGGGACTGTGTGGCGGTGGCGCTGATGGCGACGCCGGCGGCGAAGGGCGTCTCGGGTGCCCGCCAGTCGAAGTCGAGTGTGTAGCGGCGGACCGTGTAGCCGCCGTTGCCGGCGAGCGGCATCAGCGGGTCGCCGA
Organism: Streptomyces sp. NPDC048521; assembly: GCF_043199855.1. Classification (NCBI taxonomy): domain Bacteria; kingdom Bacillati; phylum Actinomycetota; class Actinomycetes; order Kitasatosporales; family Streptomycetaceae; genus Streptomyces; species Streptomyces sp. NPDC048521. The sequence continues at coordinate 635,399 of NZ_JBICWR010000001.1, read as the reverse complement.
CGCCGGGTGCGCCGGGGGACGGGGCCGGGGCCCGGTCCGGCCCCGACGCGGCCGGACCGGGAGCGGGCGAGCCGTCGGCTCCGCGCGGGAGCATGCCGGCGAGTACGGCGGCACCGGTTACCGCGCCGGCGCCGGCGAAGGCCAGGGCGAGTGCCGCGCGACGGGTGCGCAGGACATGACGGAGGCGCCCCCGCCCGGACCGACGGTGCGCGGATCCCGTGAGTGACCCCTTGGTGATCTCCATGACCGCACTATGTCAGTAAGGTGTGCTTATAGCATGAAATGTCCCCTTGGGGCGCGTCCGTGCGGGGAGCTGTGGCCGGGTCGGCTCCGCGGACGTGTTCGGGCGGACGTGTTCGTCCGGTCTGTGCGTTGCGGCCGACGGCCGACTCCCCGTAGAACACCGCCCATGAGAAGACGGATAGTCATGTCCATGCTCGCCGGAGCGACCCTCCTGGCGGGTACGTTCTTCGGTCCCGGAACCACGGTCGCCCGAGCGGCGGACGCCCCGGCCGAGTTCGGCACCGACTGGCACGACCCGGTGACCGCGGCACCGCCGCCCGACCGGCCGCACACCAGGTCGTGCCAGGTCACCCTCGCCGACGCCCAGTTCCGCGACTTCACCCCCTACCGGGGCGTGTACACCCCGCCCAAAGCCTGCGGCGACCGCTGGAACAAGGTCGTCCTGCGGCTCGACGGCAAGGTGAAGGGACGTCAGTACGACCGGCTCGGCTATCTGCACGTCGGCGGTGTGGAGGTCCTGCGCACCTCCACACCGGAGCCCTCGCCCGAGGGCATCGAGTGGCACGTCGAGAAGGACGTCACCCGCTACAGCGACACCTTCCGCGGCGCCCAGGACGTCGAGATGCTCATCGGCAACGTCGTGGACGACACGTACACCGGGGTCATCGATGTGCAGGTCACCCTCACCTTCTACGCGGGCCGCCCCGAGACCCCCGCACCCGACCGTGTGCTCACCCTCGCCGACACGCCGGACGGCACGACCCTCACGACGCCGCGCAACAGCGAGCGGATCGTCGCCGAGGTGTACGCGACCGGATCGGGCGGCGGCTGCGAGGAGTTCTGGTACCTGACCGTGGCCGACCCGGCGGCCTACTCCTGCAAGGCCGACCACGGGCCCTACCGCGAGGTGCAGATCGAGGTCGACGGCCGACTTGCCGGCATCGCGGCGCCGTTCCCGAACGTTTGGACCGGAGGCTGGTCCAATCCCTTCCTCTGGTACGTCCTCCCGGCTCCCCGTGCCTTCGACGTCCGGCCCGTCGAGTACGACCTGACGCCCTTCGCCGGCCTCCTCAACGACGGCCGCCCGCACCGCGTCGAGGTCTCGGTCGCCGGCGTGCCCGCGGGACAGCCCGGCTGGAGCGCACCGGTGAACGTCCTGGTCTGGCGCGACGGGCATCGCGCGCACGTCACCGGCGCGCTCACCGGGAACACGGCGACGGACATCACCGACACCTCGGTCTACACGCCCGGTTCGGAGAACCGTGTGGACACCGACGCGGGGCACCGGCTCACCGTCTCCGGTTACCTCGACACCTCGCACGGCCGGGTGACCACCACCGTCAGCCGGACGCTCGCCAACACCTCCGTCCACCGCTGGACCGACGGCGAGAACACGGACGGACTCGACGCCACCTGGACCGACGACGAGACCGTCACCGTCGGCGGACACGGCCCCGTGCGGACGACGCACACGCACCGGACGTACACGATGAACGGTGCCACGACCGTCGGCTCGGACAACCGGCTGCGCACCGCGCTGACCCTCGGCGACCGCGCCTCGGTCGTGGAACGGCGCGACGGCCGGCGCACCGCGTGGTCCCGGCTCGACGACACCTACGGCGGCGACGCCACGTACACGATCAACGTCCCGCGCGACCAGCGGCACGCGGTGGGCACGTCGACCGAGCGCTATCGGCTGTACGGCTCCGACGGCTGCTACGACCGCTCGCTGACCACCGTGCAGGGAGTGCTGACGGAGGACCGGAGCCGCTGCTGACCCTGGCGATGCGCGCTGTCCCGGGCCTGCCAGGTGCGTACCGGCCCGGCCCGTGACGGAGCCGGTCCCGGAAGCCTGGCGACGCAGCGATGCGCGGTGTCCCGGGACGTCAGGTGCGTACCGGCCGGGGCCGTGACGGGACCGGCTCAAGAAGTCGGCCCACGCGCATACGCCTGCCGTGCGGTCCCCGTTCCGGCCTTCCGGAGCGGGGACCGCGGCCGTTCAGCACTCCCTGGCCGCGTCTCCGTCGATCAGCGTGTCCAGCAGTACGCCGAGCACCTGGCGCTCCTTCTCCGTCAGTGGAGCGAGTATCTCCGCGGCCGCCGAGCGGCGTGCGCCGCGCAGCTCGCGCAGCGTCGAGCGTCCCTCGTCCGTCAGCTCGATCCGGGTCACGCGCCGGTTCGCCGGATCGGCCACCCGCCGCACCTTGCCGCTCGCCTCCAGCCCGTCGACCAGCGTCGTCACCGCGCGGGGCACGACCTCGAGGCGCTCGGCGAGGTCGGCCATGCGCGGAGGTGAGCCGTAGTGCGCGAGGGTGCGCAGCAGCCGGGACTGGGCCGGGGTGACGCCCAGGTCGCGCTGTTCCAGATGGCGCTTCTGGATGCGGTGCACCCGGCGGGTCAGCCGCAGCAACTGCTCGGCGAGCAGGCCCTCGGGATCGGGGGTGGTCATGCGGGAACAATATCAGGACGCCGTTCATTGTGAGTGTAGGTAACAATGAGCTACGATCCGTTCTGTCCTCGTCGGCCGACCTCCGGCCGGCGCCCGTTCACCTCCGTAGGAGCCCATGCACCCCGACCGTGACCCCACCTGGACCCCGCCTGCCGGCGCCGAGGAACAACCCCGGCAGGTGCGTCGCATCCTGAAGCTCTTCCACCCCTATCGCGGGCGGCTCGCGATCGTCGGCCTGCTGGTCGGCGCCTCCTCGCTGGTCTCGGTGGCCACACCGTTCCTGCTGAAGGAGACGCTGGACGTCGCGATCCCCCAGGGCCGCACCGGCCTGCTGAGCCTGCTGGCGCTCGGCATGATCCTCAGCGCCGTCCTGTCCAGCGTCTTCGGCGTGCTCCAGACGCTGATCTCGACCACCGTCGGCCAGCGCGTCATGCACGACCTGCGCACCGCCGTCTACGGCCGGCTGCAGCGCATGTCGCTCGCCTTCTTCACCCGCACCCGCACCGGCGAGGTGCAGTCCCGCATCGCCAACGACATCGGCGGGATGCAGGCCACCGTCACCTCGACCGCCACCTCCCTGGTCTCCAACGCCACCAGCGTGGTCGCCACGATCGTCGCCATGGTCGCCCTCGACTGGCGGCTCACGATCGTCTCGCTGCTCCTGCTGCCGGCTTTCGTGTGGATCAGCCGCCGCGTCGGCAACGAACGCAAGAAGATCACCACCCAGCGGCAGAAGCAGATGGCCGCGATGGCCGCGACCGTCACCGAGTCGCTCTCCGTCAGCGGCATCCTGCTCGGCCGCACCATGGGCCGCTCCGACTCGCTCACCACGTCCTTCGCCGAGGAGTCCGAGCGCCTGGTCGACCTGGAAGTGAAGTCGAACATGGCCGGGCGCTGGCGCATGGCCGTGATCACGATCGTCATGGCCGCGATGCCCGCCGTCATCTACTGGACCGCGGGCCTGGCCCTCCGGTTCGGCGGCCCCGAGGTCTCCCTGGGCACGATCGTCGCCTTCGTCTCGCTCCAGCAGGGCCTGTTCCGCCCGGCCGTCAGCCTGCTCGCGACCGGAGTCCAGATCCAGACCTCGCTCGCGCTCTTCCAGCGCATCTTCGAGTACCTGGACCTGCCCATCGACATCACCGAGCGCGAACGTCCCGTCCACCTCGACCGGATCAAGGGCGAAGTCCGCTTCGAGGACGTCACGTTCCGCTACGACGCCGACGACGACGCGGTCCGCCCGGTCCTCGACGGCATCGACGTCGCCGTGCCCGCCGGGGGCAGTCTCGCCGTCGTCGGCCCGACCGGCGCCGGCAAGTCCACGCTCGGCCATCTGGTGCCCCGCCTCTACGACGTCACCGGCGGCCGCGTCACCCTGGACGGCGTCGACGTCCGCGACCTCGATTTCGACACCCTCGCCCGCGCGGTCGGCGTCGTCTCGCAGGAGACGTACCTCTTCCACGCCTCGGTCGCCGACAACCTGCGCTTCGCCAAGCCGGACGCCACCGACGAGGAACTGCACGCGGCGGCCAAAGCTGCACAGATCCACGACCACATCGCCGCACTGCCCGACGGCTACGACACGATCGTCGGCGAACGCGGCCACCGCTTCTCCGGAGGCGAGAAGCAGCGCCTCGCCATAGCCCGCACCATCCTGCGCGACCCGCCGGTCCTCGTCCTCGACGAGGCGACCAGCGCGCTCGACACCCGCACGGAAGCCGCCGTCCAAGAGGCCATCGACGCCCTGTCGGCCGACCGCACGACGCTCACCATCGCCCACCGCCTGTCCACGATCCGCGGCGCCGACCAGATCGTGGTGCTGGACTCCGGGCGGGTCGCCGAACGGGGCACGCACGAGGAACTGCTGGAACGGGACGGGCGCTACGCGGCCCTGGTGCGCCGGGACGCCCAACTGGAACCGACAAGCTGACGCAGTGACCGACAAACTGAACATATGCCGGGTTTATGGCCATATGCGTAATACCGTGCCCGCATGCAGAAGAAGACTCCGCCACGGAGCACGATCCGACTGACCCGCCGAGGCCGCCTCGCCCTCGTCGTGGCCGGCGCCGTCGTGGCCGGCGCCGCCGTGGCGGTGCCGCTGCTGACGCTGGAGAGCGGCCACCAGGAAGCGGAGCCCGCCAGCCTGGTCATCCCGGAGGGCTGGCGCGCGAGCCAGGTGTACGACGCGATCGACAAGGCCCTGAAACTGCCCGCGGGCAGCACCCGCAAGTCCATCGGCAAGGCCGCTCTGAAGCTGCCGGGCGAGGCCCAGGGCAACCCCGAGGGTTATCTCTTCCCGGCCACGTACCCCCTGGAGAAGGGGGCGACGCCCGAGTCACTGCTGCGGTCCATGGTCGACACCGCCGAGAAGAAGTTCAACGCGGCGCCGGTCGCGGCCGGAGCCCAGCGCAACGCGATGAACCTCTACCAGGCCGTCACCATCGCCAGCATCGTCCAGGCCGAGGCCGCGACGAAGGCGGACATGGGCAAGGTCGCCCGGGTCGTCCTCAACCGGCTCGAGCGCGGGATGCCGCTGCAGATGGACTCGACCATCAACTACGCGCTGAACCGCACCTTGCTCCGCACCAGCATGGACGACACCCGCATCGAGAGCCCGTACAACTCCTACCAGCGCATGGGCCTGCCCCCGACGCCGATCGACAACCCCGGCGAGGAGGCGATGCGCGCCACGCTCAACGCCCCGGCGGGCACCTGGCTCTACTTCGTCACGGTCAAGCCGGGGGACACCCGCTTCACCGACGACTATGCGACGCACATGCGCAATGTGGCGGAGTTCAACGCCCTCCACCAGAGCACGGCGCAGGCGCAGCCCCCGAGCCAGAGCCCGCTGCAGTCCCCCGCCCCCTCGCAGCCCGCGGTCCGCTGAACCGGGGGCACGTCACGCGGCGGCCGGCTGTTCCTCGGACAGCAACCGCCTGATGTCCCGGACGGCCGCGCGACCGGCCCGGTTCGCGCCTATGGTGCTGGCCGAGGGACCGTACCCCACGAGGTGGACGCGCGGATCGGCCACCGCGCGGGTGCCCTCGACCCGGATGCCGCCGCCCGGCTCGCGCAGCCGCAGGGGAGTGAGGTGGTCGAGCGCGGCCCGGAAGCCGGTGGCCCACAGGATCACATCGGCCTCCACGTGCCGGCCGTCCTTCCACACCACGCCGTCCGGGGTGATCCGGTCGAACATCGGCTGCCGGTCCAGGACACCGTCCGCGATGCCCTTGCGGATGGCGTCGTTGAGAGGCAGCCCGGTGACCGAGACCACACTGTGCGGCGGCAGCCCCTGCCGCACCCGCTCCTCCACCAGCGCGACCGCGGCCCGCCCCGCCTCCTGGTCGAACGGCCCTTCGCGGAACACGGGAGGCCGCCGGGTCACCCAGGTGGTCGCGGCCGCGTACGGGGCCAGCTCCAGCAGATGCTGGGTGCCCGAGGCGCCACCGCCGACGACCACGACCCGCAGCCCGGCGAACTCCTCGGGCCCGGCGTACTGCGCGGTGTGCAACTGCCGCCCGCGGAAGGTCTCCTGGCCCGGGTAGCGCGGCCAGAACGGCCGATCCCAGGTGCCGGTCGCGTTGATCAGCGCCCGCGTCGACCAGATGCCGTCCGAGGTCTCCACCCGCAGTCGCCCGTCCTGCCCCTCGCGCACCGCCCGCACATCCACGGGCCGTCGTACCCGCAGGTCGAAGGTGCGCTCGTACCGGTCGAAGTACTCCCGGATCACCTCCGCCGAAGGCCGCTCAGGGTCGGCGTCCGTCAGCTCCATGCCGGGCAGCGCATGCATCCCGTGCACCTTGCCGTACGTCAGTGACGGCCAGCGGAACTGCCAGGCGCCGCCCGGCCCGGGGGAGTGGTCCAGCACCACGAAGTCACGCTCCGGCTCGAAGCCGGTGCGCCGCAGGTGATAGGCGCCGGCCAGTCCGGCCTGACCAGCGCCTATGACGACTACCTCGACCTCGCGTGTTCCGTTCACACATCTGCCAACAGGGAGCCGTTCGGGGATCTTCCCGACCGCTCAGCGCCCGTCCGCAGGCCAGTCGCCGTTGAACCGCGTGTCCACGAAGTCGCCGAGGTCCCCTTCTTCGGGAGGGCCCTCGACCCGCTGAGGGTGTCGGCGATCTGCTGCCGCCGCCGGTGCCGCGGACGAGTCCCCGCCGCAGGCGGTGAGCGGAAGGGCGAGGGGGAGGGGAGGAGCAGCACGGTGGGGCGAGGCGTCGTCGCGTGGCGAATGCGTTCCAGGCGGGGGCGAAAGGGCGTTCAGGCGGCTTCGGCGGCCGTGTCGACGCCGAGCCGTGCCAGCAGGCCGGCGCGGAGTGCGGCGAACCGGGGGTCGGTGATCTCGCGCGGACGGTCGAGGTCGATGCGCTGCTCGTGGGCGATCCGGCCGCCGTCCATCACCAGGACGCGGTCGGCCAGCACCAGGGCCTCCTCGACGTCGTGCGTGACCAGCAGCACGGCGCAGCCGCGGCGCTGCCACAACTCCCCGACCAGCCGTTGGGCCTTGATCCGGGTGAGAGCGTCGAGCGCGCCGAACGGCTCGTCGAGCAGCAGCAGATCCGGCTCGCGCACCAGCGCACGGGCGAGGGAGACACGCTGGACCTCCCCGCCGGAGAGGGTCTTGGGCCAGGCGTCGACCCGGTGACCCAGGCCGACCTCGTCCAGCGCCCGCTGGGCGAGGCCGCGTTCGGGTTTGCCGGGCAGGCCCAGCAGAACATTGCGCCACACCTTCTTCCAGGGCATGAGCGGGGTCGGCTGGAAGGCGACGGCCCTGCGGCGCGGGACGAGCGCGGTGCCCTTGATGTCCCGGTCGAGGCCGGCGAGGATGCGCAGCAACGTCGACTTGCCGCAGCCGCTGCGGCCGAGCAGGGCGACGAACTCGCCGGGTGCGATGCCGAGCCGGAGGTCGTCGATGACGGCGCGGCCGTCGAAGGAGCGGGACAGCCCCTCGACGTGCACCGCCTGCGTCACCATGGGGCTCACCGGCCCGTGAACGTCGGTCGCCATAGCGGCAGCAGCCTTTCGAGGGAGCGGACGATGAAGTCGGCCAGCAGGCCGGGGAAGGCGCGGACGACCGGGCAGACCACGATGACGTCGCTCCGCAGGAAGTCCCGGGCCCGCGCCATCAGGAAGCCGACGCCCGCGAAGGCGTCGACCTGCTCGGCGAAGAGCAGCGCGAGCCGGGCGATGCCGAGGGAGCGCAGGCCGGTCAGGATCCGAGACCCGTGTCCGGCGCCGAGTGGTCACAGTCCAAGGTCCACGGCTACGCCGGAGCACGACGACCATGCGATCCGGCCCGGTGGGGCGAGCACGCCGGACGTCAACGCACCGCTGCTGACGAGGAGTTGGCACAGGGCCGGCGACACGCGCGGGCTGGTGCTGTAGCGCAGCCGGCGGGGGACTGCGGCGGGAGCGGGCGGGCATGACGGGCTGGAAGCCGGGGGAGGCGGGTCCGGAACCGCAGGTCCCCGGTTCTTCAGGTCCGGACAGGCCCGAGATGCCGGGCTCGGGGGAGTGGGGTGGGGCATGGCTGATGCTCATGGATGCTCCACGGGCAAGGGGGTGGGCGAGAGGGTACGACCCGGCGCCGCCGGGCGCTGAGCGGGTGGACCCGCCACGTCATGACCGGCTCAAGGCAGGTCAGGGACGACGTGCGGGCAGAACGGCGTAGCCCACTGAGGGGGAGAGGAGGGAGAGGGCGTCAGCGGTCGCGGCGACACGCGGCGGAGGCCACCCGCAGCAGGTCGATGTGACCGCGCGTGGTGAGCAGGGCTGAACGCACCATGCGGGTGAAAGTAGTCAGCCGTATGCGGCAGGGTCAACGGGCGTCTCGCCCAGTGGACCCCGCAACCGGACAGCGGTCTGGGTCAGCCGGCTCACCGGGATGCCGGTCTGCCGGGACACGTGCCGGGGGTGTGAGAGTCGGCGAATGGGTCAGGATGGGGGCATGCCTGATGCCTTCACCACCCGAACGCTGAACGTCGCCACCGGCTCCCGGGAACGTGTCGTCGATCTCACCGGGGACTGCGAGGACTTCCTGCGGGACGTGGCGGGCGGCCGCGACGGGCTCCTCAACATCTTCGTCCCGCACGCCACCGCCGGGATCGCCGTCATCGAGACGGGCGCCGGCAGCGACGACGACCTCCTCGCCGCCCTGCACACCCTGCTCCCCGCGGACGACCGCTGGCAGCACCGGCACGGCAGCCCCGGCCACGGCCGCGACCACGTGCTGCCGGCCCTCGTCCCCCCGCACGCGACCCTCCCGGTGATCGCCGGCCGCCTGGAGTTGGGCACCTGGCAGTCCGTGTGCCTCGTCGACACCAACAAGGACAACCCCGACCGCCGGGTGCGGCTGAGCTTCCTGGGCTGACCCCGGCAAAGCGGAGGCGCCTCCGCCCCGGACGGCGTCGGGTGCGGCGAGGAACCCTTCAGATCCGCTCGCTCCCGTGGGACTGTTCGACGGTGGCGAATGACCAGGGGCGAACCCCGGCCCCGGTCCCGGCCGGGCCGGGCGACGGGACAAGGCCGAGGCGCTGGGCGCGCAGCACGGTGCCGACACGGTCACGGGTGCCCAGCTTGCGGTAGATGTTCTCGACGTGTTTGTGCACGGTGCGGATCGAGATACCGAGGCGGCGGCCCATGGCGTCGGCGGTGAGCGCGTCCGTGAGCAGCAGCAGAACGGTGATCTCCCGGGGCGTCAACGCGCAGTCGGCCGCCCGCTGGTCCGGCGCGCCGCCCGGGCCGAGCGTCCGCCGCCATTCCTCCAGCAACTGCCGCTGCCGTTCGACCGCGGTCAGCAGCGGCTGCGCGCGCTCGGCCATGACGAGGTGGTCGTCGGTGAAGTCCGTACCGGAGCGGTACACGAGGCACCCGGTGACCGGGGTCGTGCTGTCGGGGAGCGGTACGCCCAGGACGTGATCGACGTCCAGGGCCTCACTGAGCAGGCGCGCCGTCGGGCTGTGCGGCCAGACGCGGCCCACCGCCCGGCCCGCGGTGACCGGGGTCCGGTCGGCCCTGGCCGCGTAATGGCCTGCGAAGGGATAACCCGAGCGGAACAGCCCCAGCTCCACGTCCTTGAGCCGGTCCAGTGCGACGGCGGCAGCGTCGGGCGTCGTACCGATCCTGCCCTGACTCTCGCTCCATTCGTCGAGTTTGTGGATGACCGCCTCGCCACCGCACAGGTCCGCCAGAGCGGCGGCGAACATCGGCCACAGACGCTCGGGTTCCCGTTCGTGCAGCGCGGCCACGGCGACCGCCGTCATGCGCTCGTAGGCCTTGTCCAGCTCCACGTGTCCTCTCCGGTCGATTCCCCTTCCCAGTCTCCCCCGTCCGCGTACGTAGTTGTACGCATACCCCCGCCGCCTCAGGCTGTCGCACACTTCAACCGGGCCACAGCCCGCTCGGACGCGCGTCGGACGGGCCGCCGGCACGGGGGAACGGCGGCCCGTCCGGTGTCGCGTGCCCCGCCGCCGGCCCGCCCGGTCTCCTGCGGCCGTGCCCTCCGCCTCCTCTTCTCTCGGCTTCTCTCAGCGCGACGCCCCCACCGCCATGTGGGTCGGCGACGGGGGCGTCCGGAGTGAGAGGCGCCCAGGGCGCTCGGCGTCAGGGTCGCGGCTGTTCGGCGCGCTCGGCGTTCTTCTTCTTGATCCGCGCGCCTTCCTTGCGGACCTCGGCCTGGGTGGCACGCTCCTTCTCCAGCCACTCGGGCCGCTCCTGCTTGAGCGCCTCGATCTGCTCCGTGGTCAGCGGCTCGGTGACCCCGCCGCGCGCGAGACCGGCGATGGAGACGCCCAGCTTGGCGGCGACCACGGGGCGCGGGTGGGGGCCGTTGTGTCGCAGCTCGCGCAGCCACTGGGGCGGATCGGCCTGCAGCTCGTTCAGCTCGGCGCGCGTGACCACACCCTCCTGGAAGGAGGCGGGGGTGGCGGGGAGGTACACACCCAGCTTCTTCGCCGCGGTGGCGGGCTTCATCGTCTGGGTGCTCTGCTGCGAACTCATGAGGCCAAGGGTATCGGCCGCGTGCGGGCGAGCTGACCACGGCCGGTAACCTGGCCTGGTGACAGGCTCGGAGGAATCACCGTCGTTCCGGCTCGCGTACGTCCCCGGAGTGACGCCCGCCAAATGGGTGAAGGTCTGGAACGATCGCCTGCCCGACATCCCGCTCACCCTCGTCCAGGTACCCGCCGCCGAGGCGCCCGAGCTGCTGCGCGCGGGCGAGGCCGACGCGGGCCTCGTACGGCTGCCCGTCGACCGCACCTTCTTCAGCGCGATCCCCCTGTACACCGAGACCACGGTGGTGATCGTCCCCAAGGACCACCTGATCACGGCGGTGGACGAGGTCACCCTCGCCGACCTCGCCGACGAGGTGCTCTTCCACCCCCTCGACGACGTCCTCGACTGGGACAGCCCGCCCGGCCAGCCGGCCTTCGAGCGGCCCGCGACCACCCCGGACGCGATCGAGCTGGTGGCGGCGAACGTCGGCCTCCTGGTCGTCCCGCAGTCCTTGGCCCGCCTGTACCACCGCCGGGACCTCACCTACCGCCCGGTCGTCGACGCCCCTCGGTCGGGCGTCGCCCTGTCCTGGCCGGAGGAGGCCACCACCGACCTGGTGGAGGACTTCATCGGGATCGTCCGCGGCCGCACGGTCAACAGCACACGCGGCCGTACGCCGGCGAAGACCGAGGCCGAGCAGCAGCGCAAGCGGCCGGAGCAGGCGGGCGCCCGGCAGAAGAAGCAGGCCCCCGCGAAGTCGGCGGGCGGGAAGCCGGTGGGCCGCACCGGGCGTGGCCGCGCGGGCTCCGGGGGCGGCAAGGCGCCGGCGAAGCGCGGGAAGCCGCGCAGGAGGTCGTGAGAGGGGGCAGCCCCCTCGGGCGCCTGTCCCCGTTGAGCGCCTCGCCCTGATCAATACACCTAGGCCCCTCGGCCGCCGAGCCCCCCTTCCCGGCCCGGTCTCTCAGGAGCCGTTCGGGACCTTCGCCTCGGCTCCGCCCTCCCCGGAGCCTCGCCCCACCGTCTCCGGGGCCTTGTCCGGTTCGGGATGCACATGGCGTTCCCGCAGGTCGGCGACTGCCAGTACCAGCGCGACCAGGATGATCCCGACGGCGGTGAGCAACCCCAGCTGAATCGCCGTGGCGGGGCGCCCGTGGTTGGCCAGGTGCGCGAAGTACACCGCGCCCACGACGGCGATCCCGGCCGCCGAGCCGACGCGCTGCCCCGTCTGCAGGACGCCGCCGGCCGCGCCGGCCCGGTGTACGGGGACACGGGTGAGGGTGAGGGTCGTGTTCGGGGAGACCGTCAGACCGGACCCGATGCCCCCGACGAGGAGCGGCAGCGCCGACGCCCAGCCGACGTCCGGCCCGGGCACCAGCTGCACCGCCGCGACCACCCCGAGCAGCCCCAGTGCCACCCCGCACAGGCCGATGACGACGAGCTTGCGGCCGAAACGCACGACCAGCCGGCCTCCGACGGCGGCCCCGACCGCCGAGGCGGCCGCGAAGGGCAGGACGGTGAGACCCGCCGCGAGCGCGCTGTACCCCACGAAGTTCTGCAGGTACAGGGTGTAGACGAAGAAGACCGTGGTGAAGCCCGCGAAGTACATGAAGCTGATCAGAGCGCCGAGCGTGAACGAGCGCAGGGAGAACAGCGCCAGGTCGACCAGCGGAGCGTGCCCGAGCCGGCCCTGCCGCTTCTCCCACGCCCAGAAGGCGCCGAGCAGCAGTGCGGCCACCGGCATCAGCGCCCACTTCTCCCGCCCGGTCCACTGCTGCTCCTGCACCAGGGGCAGCATCAGCGCGAGCACGCCCGAGCCGAGGAGCAGCACCCCGGGCAGATCGAACGTCTCGCGCCCTCCCGGTGATGCCGGGAAGCGGGGCAGCAGCCGGATCCCCGCGGCGAAGGCGGCCACCCCGATCGGCAGGTTGACGAAGAACACCCAGCGCCAGCTGTCGTCCGTGCCGACGGCATCGATCAGCAGGCCGCCCGCCAGGGGGCCCACCGCCGTCGACACCCCGATGACGCTGCCGAGCAGGCCGAAGGCCTTGGCCCGCTCGGCGCCCTGGAACATCTGCTGGATCAGCCCCGAGGTCTGCGGCGCGACCATGCCCGCCGCCGTGCCCTGGATCAGCCGGAACACCACCAGCCAGGAGGCGCTGGGCGCGAGACCGCACGCCGTGGAGGCCACCGTGAACAGGGCGAGCCCGAACAGGAAGGCCCAGCGCCGTCCGTGCATGTCGCCCAGCCGGCCGGCCGGGACCAGGGCGAGCCCGAAGGTGAGGGCGTACCCGGAGACCACCCATGACTGGGCGGCCTCGGAGGCCCCGAGCCCGCGCTCCATCGAGGGCAGCGCCACGTTCACGATCGAGGTGTCGAGCAGCGAGATGAAGCCCGCGGCCAGACAGACCGCGAGCGCCTTCCACCGCCGGTCGTCGGGGGCGGGCCGGACCTGGTCTGTGGTCATGGGGTCACGCTAAGCAGCGGCAGCCCGCCACGCACGGAGAACCACCGCGCGCGTCACCCCGGGAACCCTTACGCCACGTGCGACGCCTTCCGTGCCGTACGCACCACTGCCTCCCCGTCCGCCGGTGCGAGCCGTCCCTCGGCCACCCACGCGTCCACGACCACCCGCACCCGTGCGGTGAGCGCGCCCTTGTCCCGGAACGGCGCGCCCGCCCACACCGCGTCCGGGAACGTGGCCCCATCGGGGCGGGCCGGGTTGGCGACGCCGGAGTCGAGGGCGCCGAACGCCACCCGGGGTTCGGACCGGAGGACGTAGACGTGGGCCGGGTCCTCGGTCCCCTCGAAGAAGGGGGCGAACTCGGTACCGTCCAGCCGGTGGTGCAGCGGGGAGTCGGAGACCGGGGTCAGGGACGGCAGGCGGTCGCCGGACAGTGCGGTGTTGCCGTACAGGCTCAACTCCGGGTAGCGCGTCGAGGAGTTGCGGCCGACCAGGTTGACCGGGCCGTGGAACAGCGTCTGGAGAGCGGGGTCGGCCGGCGCCTTCTCGACGCGCAGCCGGAACGGCATGCTCACCCGGACCGTGTCCCCGGTCGCCAGGTGGGGGAGACCGTGAAAAAGCTGCCCGGCGCGGAAGTCCCCTCCACTGCCCGCTCGTTGACCGTCACCCGGAAGCCGCGGTCGTCCACGCGGGCACGCGCAGCCGCAGTGCGAAGGCGGCACGGCCCGTCCCGCCGATGATGACGTGCTGCGGTGTCGGCGGCGCACGCGTCGATCAGCCGGTGGCGAACAGGCGGGCCGGCGCGAGGTGTTCAGGCCTCCCGGTGCGGTCGTGCAGATCGCCTCCACGATCCCGCCGTACTCGCCGCTGGAGAAGATCTCCCACATGCACTGGAGCGTGGCGGGGGGAGCCGGGACAGTCGTGCGTGCATCCAGTCGCGCCCGGGCCAGTTCCAGGTAGCGCAGGTTCAGCTCGGCGAGCAGGTCCTCCGCCGGAACGCCCAGCCCGAACGCTCCTTCCACAGCCGGGATGCCAAGCCTCAGGCGCGGGCCGCCCGGCCGACGGACTCCACCAGCGGCAGCAGCCGGTACGGGACGCGTTCGCGCAGCGCCACCTCGGTGCGGGTGCGCACCACGCCCGGGAGGCTGATCAGCTTCTGGATCACGTCCTCCAGATGGGCGTTGTCCCGGCCCACCACGCGCGCGAGCAGGTCTCCCCCACCCGTGATCGAGAAGGCCTCCACGATCTCCGGCACTGCCGCCAGCGCGTCGCCCACATCGTCGAGGTGGCCCTGGGTGACCTCGATGTGCACGAACGCCAGCACCGGATGGTCCAGGGCAGCGGGGGAAGAGGGACGGGCCGGTACCGGTGATCACACCCTCCCGTTCCATGCGGTCCAGGCGGGCCTGGAGCGTGCCGCGGGCGACACCGAGGATGCGGGCGTACTCGCGCACGCTGGTGCGCGGCTGCTCCAGAAGCAGCCGCAGGATACGGGTGTCGAGTGCGTCCACGGCCATGAGCTACGACTGTACCAATGGCTCAGCCGCCCTCTGTCGGCGTATTCCCCCCGACCTGGTCCGTTGGCATCGGGGTCGACGCGCGCAAGAGCCCGATACTGGGCCAACGGCTCAGTGATCCGGGCAACACTTGAGCCAGTGACCTCGGTGATGCTCTCATGGACGGGTCGATGGCGCTGCGGACTCCCGCGGCGCCTTTTCTGTGCCGGTGTTTTCTCCAGGGGAGGGCAGCAGTGCTGAAGAGGGTGTTCGTGGCTCCGGACCCGGGGCGGGCGCGCTTGCGCTTCGCCGCGCGGGCCGTCCTCGGCATCGGGCCGGCCGTCGGAATCTGTCTCCTGGCCGGACACTCCCTCGCCGGCGCGGTCACCGGCGGCCTCGCCGCGCTGCTCGCGCTGTTCACCGTGGCCGACCCGACCGTGCGCGGGCAGGCCGTCACCACCGCGCTGCTGCCCGCCGTGGGCGTGCCGGTGCTCGCCGTCGCGGCCGAACTGCACGACCAGCCCGTGGCGCGTGACCTCGCCTTCCTGGCCGTCGTCGGCGTCGGCGTGTACGCGCGCCGCTGGGGCCCGCGCGGACACAGCCTCGGCGTGTTCGCCTTCATGACCTTCTTCGTGGCCCAGTTCCTGCACGCCACCCCGGGTCGGCTGCCCGAGCTGTACGCCGCCGTCCTGCTGTCCGTGCTCTGTGCCGCCGTGGTCCGCTTCGGCCTGTGGTGCTACGAGCGCCGGCTGCCCCCCGTCGCCGTGCCCGCCCCGCCATCCGGGACCGGGCTGGCCCGGGTCACCACCCGGCAGGCGGTCCAGGCGACGGCGGGCGCAGGCTTCGCGCTGATCGTCGGCCAGCTGGTGTCCGGACAGCGCTGGTACTGGGCCGTCGGCGCCACCTGGTGGATCTTCGTCAACACCGCCTCGCGCGGCGAGGCGCTGGTGCGCGGCTTCCGGCGGGTCCTCGGCACGGTGATCGGCATCTGCCTGGGCTTCCTCGTCGCCGTGCCCGTGCACGGCGCGCCCGTCCCGACGGCCGTCCTCGTCGCGGTCGCCGTCTTCGGCATCTTCTACACGGCCGCCGTCTCCTACACCTGGATGATGCTCTGGGTGACCCTGCTCGCCGAGATGCTCTACGGCCTCCTCGGGGTCCTCAGCCCCGGCCTGCTCGCGTTGCGCCTCGCCGAGACCGGCGTCGGCGCGCTCGGCGCCGCCCTCGCCGTGCTGTTCGTGCTGCCGGTCACCACGCACGCCACCACCGACGCCTGGATCCAGCGCGCCCTGCGCTGCGTCCACGCCTGCACGGCCGAGACCGCGGCCCGGCTCGCGGGCTCGGCCACGGCCGACCCGGCGCCGCGCGTCGCCGAGCTGGAGCGGCTGCTCGGCCGCGTCCGGCTCTCGGTGGCGCCGCTGGTGCACCCGCTGAACCCGATGCCGGCCCGCAAGCGGCGCGCCCGCCGGGTCCTCGCGCTGCTCGACGACTGCGCCCGCGAGATCCGTGGCCTGGTGGCGGTCGCCGCCGACCCCGAGGCCTCCCACGACGCCCGCCTGGCCGCCGCCTGCTGGCGCGTGGAGGCGGCCGTCGAGGCCCTGACCGTGGGTGGCGCCCAGCCCCAGCGCCCCGCCGACCTGCCCGCCGAACCCGCCCTGGCCCACCTGCACGGCCTGGAACGCGCCCTGGCCGACCTCGCCGAACCCCTGCGCGCCCCTTCGGGTTCGCGACTGGTCGGGGCCTGAGCAGGAACGCCCGTCGCGGTTGGCGGTGGGTGGGTGTCTGCGGGGGGTGCCGGTTGCGGGTTGGGGCTTGCGGCTTGCGGTTGGCGGGGAGTCGCGGACGGAGGGCCTGACGCGGGTCGTGGGTCGCGGGTCGCGGTTGGTGGACGCCTGCGAGGGTGCCCTTCGCTGTTCCCGGCCGGCCGGGAACTGGCGAGCCCCCGGTCGCGTCTGGTCTTGGGCGGGATCGGGGGAGCGGCGCCTGTCCCGGTTTCGCGGTTGGCGGGGTTCCGAGGGGCAGTCTCTGTCGCGGTTCGGTGTTGGTCGGGGTCCGAGGGCGACGCCCGTCCCGGTTTCGCGGTTGTCGGGTTCCGAGGGGGCGACGCCCGTCGCGTTCGCGGCTGGCGGGGGCCGCGGGGCGGCAGTCCTCGTCGCCGCTCGCGGTTGGCCGGCCTGAGCCGGAGCGAGCGGGCGGCACCGCACGGGAGACGGGGCGCTGTGCAAAGAACCGCCCCGTTACCCCGCCTCTTGGTCTAGACCGCCGTTGATCGACTGCTACCGTCGGCCCCGGACCGGCTGGACTGGCTCGACCGAGAGGGGACAGTGGTGGCACAGGACGGCAGGGCGGACAGGCCCCGGGCGTTCATCGGCTCGTTCACGGCGGCGGGCGGCCCCGGACTGGTGACCGCGCAGGTCGCGCCGGGCGACGGGGCCCTCACCCTCGTCGCGGCCGTGAAGGACCTCCCCGACCCTTCCTACCTGGCCCTGGCGCCGGGCGGCGACACGCTGTACGCGGTCAGCGAGACGGCCGAGGGAGCCGTCGCCGCGTACCGCCTCGGCGGTGACCGGCCGCAACTCGCCGGGCCGCCCGTGCCGGTGGACGGCAGCGGACCCACCCATCTCAGCCTGTACGACGGACACGTGCTGACCGCCAACTACGGCTCCGGCAGCGTCACCGCCGTGCCCGTACGCTCGGACGGCACCCTCGCCGCCAAGCCCTCCGGCCTCCTCCAGCACACCGGCTCCGGCCCGCACGACCGGCGCCAGCGCGGCCCGCACGCCCACCAGGTGCAGCCCGACCCCAGCGGGCGGTGGGCCGTCAGTGTGGACCTCGGCACCGACTCGGTCCGGGTGTGCGCCCTCGAACGGGGCGCCCCCGTCCTGCACCGCGAGTTCGCCCTG
Organism: Streptomyces sp. NPDC048521; assembly: GCF_043199855.1. NCBI lineage: Bacteria > Bacillati > Actinomycetota > Actinomycetes > Kitasatosporales > Streptomycetaceae > Streptomyces > Streptomyces sp. NPDC048521. The sequence goes on along the minus strand of NZ_JBICWR010000001.1, from coordinate 617,855 downwards.
CGCCCCGGCTCCGGCCCCCGCCATCTGGCCTTCCACCCGGACGGCGAGCACGCGTACGTGGTCAACGAACTCACCCCGACGGTGACGGTGTGCCGCTGGGGCGCGGCGGACGGCACCCTGAAGCCGCTGACCGAGATCCCCCTGCTGCCGGGCGCCCCGGCCGGCGACGCCTACCCCTCGGGCATCGTGGTCTCCCCCGACGGCCGCTTCGTGTGGACCGCGACCCGCGGCGAGGACGTCCTGTCGGTCCTCGGCGTCGAGGGGGACGGGCTCCGGCTGACCGGCACGGTGCCCTGCGGCGGGCACTGGCCGCGCGCGCTGGCCGAGCACGACGGGTTCCTCTACGCGGCCAACGAGCGTTCCGGGGACGTGAGCTGGTTCGCCGTGGACGAGACGACGGGACTGCCCCGCTACGACGGCTCGGTGCCGGTCACCGCGGCTTCCTGCGTCGTCTTCGGCTGAGCACCCCCGTCGGACGGGCCGCCTCCGGCGAACAGGGCATCCCGTCCGGCAGGGCGCCTTCGGCGGGCGAGGCGAAGGGCCCGCTCCGGATGACCGGATCGGGCCCTGTGTCGTACGGATGCCGTGTCCGGTCAGCGGACCGGGGTGCCCTGCGCCGGCTGCGGGGCGATGCCCAGCGCCGTCGTGTACTTGGCGAGCGCGAGCTTGCCGATCGCCGGGTACGCGCCGAGCGCCTCGGCCGTGGAGCAGTCCGCCTCCTCGGCGGCCGCCGCGAGCAGCGCCGGGTCGATCTCCGGGCCGATCAGGTACGGCGCCAGGGCCAGCTGCTGCGAGCCGGAGGAACGCAACTGCTCGGCGACGGAGGAGATGGAGCCCTCCTGGTCCAGGGCCGCCGCCATCACCGGCACGGCCAGACGCGCGGCGAGCAGCATGCCGGTGATCCCGGCCGCCTGCACGGCCTCCTCGCCGCCCACGGAGGCCAGGATGATGCCGTCAGCGGCGGTGGCCACCGTGAACAGCCGGGCGCGGTCCGCGCGGGCCAGACCCGCCTCGGACAGCCGCACGTGCAGCGCCTCCGCGAGCAGCGGGTGCGGGCCGAGCACGTCGGTCAGCTCGGCGGCCACCCGGCTGTCCATCACGGACTGGCGGATCTGGCGCAGCAGGGCGCTGTCCGGACCGGCCAGCAGCGGCACGACGACGGCGACCGGGCCGTCGGGCTCCTTGACCTCGACACCGGCGGCGACGGCCTGCTCGTAACGGGCGGTGCGCTCCTCGGCGGCGCGCGCCAGCACGGAACTGAGACCGGGGAACTCGGCGTCGTCCCCGTCCAGATACCCGATCCGGGCGTCCAGGCCGGGGAGCTCGGAGCGGGCGATGCTCACGACCTCCTCGGCGAGGCCGCGCGTGGCGGCGCTGGGCGCACCGGGCACCGCGAGGACGAGCGCGGGCGCGCCCTCGGGAGCCACCAGCGGTTCCGGTCGGCGGTGCCGTCCGGGCTGGCGGGGTCGCGGCATTCGTACTGGCAGGCCGGACGCGGGTCCAGTGGGGGAGCTCATGGCGCCGCATGTTACTGGTTTCCCGGTCTTCCCTGTTCGGGGAGGGTGCAGGTGAGCGTTATCCGTCCGGTTTTGTCTGATGCGTTACGTGCGGAAGGCGCATGCTTCGGGCACGTGCCGGGCAGATTGGGCGACAGCGGGATCAATCGCCTTTTGCGGTCACCCCGGCAGCCGTCCGTGGGGCGACGTAGAGCATCGTCGTTTCACTCGGCAGGATGAGCCGGTCGGTCGCGAGGTCGGTGGCGATCCGTACCGAACCGTGCAGCGGATCGCCCTCGGCGGGCACCTGACGCGCGTGCGGCAGCCTGCTCGCCACCTCCTCGCGCAGGGGTACGAGGAGGGCGTCACCCAGCTTGAACAGGCCGCCCGTGAGCGCCACTTCGGGCTCCCCCTCCGCGGGGCACACGGCCGCGGCCGACTCGGCCATGTGCCGGGCCGCCGTGCGCAGGATGCCCGCGGCGACCGGGTCGTGCGCGGCACACGCGGCCACCCGGGGCGCGAAGGAGGCCAGTACGGCGGGCCGGTCGGCGCGGGGGTACACCAGGCCGGGCAGCCCGGACATCGCGCCGAACCGCTCCTCGGCCGAGGCCAGCAGGGGTGCGGAACCACCGTCCCGGCCGTCGTACGCGCGCAGCGCCGCCTCCAGGCCGGCCCGTCCGATCCAGGCACCGCTGCCGCAGTCGCCCAGCAGATGCCCCCAGCCGTCGGCCCGCCGCCAGCCCCGCAGGTCGGTGCCGACCGCGATCAGTCCGGTGCCCGCGGCCAGCACCGCGCCCGGACGCGGCCCGAGGGCACCGACGTAGGCCGTGACGGCGTCGGCGGCGAGCGCCACCTTCCGCACACCCAGCTCCCGGGCGAGGGCGCCGGGCAGTTCGGCGCGCAGGGCGTCGCCCAGGGTGGCGAACCCGGCGGCGCCGACGACGGCCGTGCCCAGCTCGCTCACCCCGGTCTCCGCCGCCAAGGCGCGGGCGATCGGGAGGAGTTGGGCCATCAGGTGGGCAGGGTCGATGCCCCGCGCACCCGTGCGGACGGGTTCCGGGGTCCCCCGCTGGGCCGCGGGCTCCCGCCCCGCAACGCCGACGGCGACCCGTAGGCCGGAACCGCCGGAGTCCACGGCGAGATAACCCCGGGTGGTCACGGCAGACGCCAGTCCACCGGCTGCCCGCCCTGTTCCATCAGCAGATCGTTGGCCCGGCTGAAGGGGCGCGAGCCGAAGAAACCGCGGTCGGCCGACATGGGCGAGGGGTGTGCGGACTCCACCGCCGGGAGCCTGCCCAGCAGTGGACGCAGGTTACGGGCGTCACGCCCCCACAGGATGGACACCAGCGGCTTGCCCCGCGCCGCCAGCGCCCGGATCGCCTGCTCGGTGACCTCCTCCCAGCCCTTGCCGCGGTGCGCGCCCGGGCTGCGCGGCGCGGTGGTCAGCGCCCTGTTGAGCAGCAGCACACCCTGCTCGGTCCAGGGCGTCAGGTCGCCGTTGGAGGGCTGGGGCAGTCCCAGGTCGCTGGTCAGCTCGCGGAAGATGTTGATCAGGCTCGGCGGCAGCGGGCGCACGTCGGGCGCGACCGAGAACGACAGGCCCACCGCGTGCCCCGGGGTGGGATACGGGTCCTGACCGACGATCAGGACCCGGACCTCGTCGAAGGGCTGCTGGAAGGCCCGCAGGACGTTGGGTCCGGCCGGGAGGTAGGTGCGCCCCGCGGCGATCTCCGCGCGCAGGAAGTCGCCCATCCCGGCGATCCGTCCGGCGACGGGTTCCAGGGCCTTCGCCCAGCCCGGTTCGACGATTTCATGCAAGGGTCGTGGTGCCACGGGCGTCACCCTACTGCCGTACACCGGTCGGTGATCAACCGATGGCCGGAGCACGACGGGAGAGTCCCTCACCGCTCGCGCGCCGGCCGTGGCCGGCCGACGGCCGCACGCGGGGGCGCGCGGGCACCCCCGCACCGCTCGGCGCCGTGGTCAGCCCACCACCGCCGCCCGCACGCACAGCACGTCCGGCAGATGCGCGGCCAGCTGCTGCCAGCTGTCGCCGTCGTCGGCCGAGGCGAACACCTCGCCGTTGCGGTTGCCGAAGTACACACCCGCCGGGTCGGCGTCGTCGGTGCACAGGGCGTCCCGCAGGACCGTGCCGTAGTGGTCCTCCTGCGGCAGTCCCTTGGACAGCGGCTCCCACGTCCTGCCCGCGTCCGCGGTGCGGAAGACCCGGCACCGGTGCTCGGCGGGCACCCGGTCCGCGTCGGCGTTGATCGGGAACACGTACGCCGTGTCGCCACGGTGCGGATGGGTGGCCACCGCGAAGCCGAACGTGGACGGCAGTTCCGCGCCGATGTCGGTCCAGTGCCCGCCCGCGTCGTCGCTGCGGTACACCCCCCAGTGGTTCTGCAGATACAGCCGGTCCGGGTCGCCCGCGTCCTTGGCGATCTTGTGGACGCACTGGCCGAACTCCGGGTCCGGGTCCGGCAGGAACACCGCGGAGACACCGGAGTTGGACGGCGTCCAGCTCGTGCCGCCGTCGGTGGTGCGGAACACGCCGGCCGTCGAGACGGCCACGGTCACCGCCCGCGGGTCGCGCGCGTCGGTCACCACCGTGTGCAGGCCCTCGCCACCCCCGCCCGGCACCCATCGCGAGCGCGTCGGGTGCTCCCACAGCGGCCGGACCAGTTCGAAGCTCTCCCCGCGGTCCTCCGAGCGGTACAGCGCGGCCGGTTCCGTGCCCGCGTACACCACGTCGGGCTCGGCGGCGGCCGGGTGCAGCTGCCAGACCCGCTCCAGGGAGGCGCCGGTGTCCTTGGGGAACTTGACGGCGGGCTGGGCCGGTTCGGTCCAGGTGCGGCCCAGGTCGTCGGAGTGGAACACCGACGGGCCCCAGTGCGTGCTGTCGCCGCCCGCCAGGAGTCGCGGCCGGGCGCCCCGGGTGTCGATCGCGACCGAGTAGACCGCCTGCGCGTTGAAATACGGGCTCTCGTCGAACTCCCAGGCGCCGCCGCCCCTCCGTCGCCCGACGAAGAGGCCTTTGCGGGTGCCCACCGCCAGCAGTACCTCGGTCATGCCGATCACCTCCGGGACGCCTTCGTCCAGGTTGCCGTCAGATATCGGCCAGTCTGCACCCCGCCACTGACACTCTGCCCCGGAGTGCGCGTTCGCGCAGGTCACCGCTGTGTCGTCGGCCTGTGGCGAAGATCGGCCGGTTCCGTTCCGGGATGCGCCTGCGCGCAAGGGGTGTCTCGTGCGACCGTCGGGGAGACGGCTCGTCGTGAGCAACGGACCGACCTCCGCCGTATGGGAGGGCGGTCCGGCCGGTCGGTGCGCTCGTGAGGAGGATGCCTTTGAAGGCGTTACGTGGTCCGAAGGTGTGGCTGTGGCGCTGGCGGCGCAACCCGCTCAGACGCCGGGCCGACGTGGTGGAGGCCTGGGTGGTGCTCGGCGCCTGGCTGCTGACCGTTCTGGCCGGGGTGCTGGCGGGCCTCACCGCGGCCCGCACGGTGGAGCACGGACTCGCCCGGGAGCGCGCCGCCTGGCGTCCCGCCGTCGCCCGCGTCGTCGAGCGGGCCCCGGGGTCGTCCCCCGCGAACGGCCACGTCTCCTCCGGTGAACGGGTCTGGGCCAAGGTGCGCTGGACGGTGGCCGACGGTTCCGCCCACACCGGCCGGATCCGGGTGGAGCCCGGCAGCAAGGCGGGCACCCCGGTCACCGTCTGGACCGACCCCCAGGGCCATCTCGTCGGCCGGCCCACCTCCGCCGCCGAGGCCGCCTTCCGCGCCGCTTTCATAGGCGGTCTGGTGGGCGTCAGCGCAGCCGCCGTCCCCTTCGTCGGCGGCCTGGCCCTGCGCGGCCGGCTGGAACGCCGCCGCATGGACGCCTGGGACACGGAATGGGCCCGGCTCGGGCCGCAGTGGGGACGGATGGTCTGACCCCCGGCAACGCCCTCGACCGAGGGACGCCGCCGTCGCACCGCGGACCGGTGCTGCCGGGGTACGGCGACCCGCCGCCACATCGGGTGACCACCCTCGCAGGGGCGAGACAGGTCGCGAGACAGGCGGGCGCACACCGGGCGCACCGGTCGCTGCGACGAGGCCGATGGTGCTGTGTGCCCGTCAGGCCGCTTGCGGCGACCGCCCATTGTCACGATCGGATGACGTTCCTCAGGTCGAGGCAACCACCCCGAACCTTCACCGGTCACACACGCGCAAGACACAGGGGTGAGGTCGACGTGTCCTGAACCGGTGCGGTGTCGACCGGTCACCGGACCCGGCCGACCGCATCCCCGGCCCGATCGTCTCGAGGAACGGAAGAAGTCCGTGAGCACTGCCGGCTCTCCGGAACACGTCCAGCCGGCCCGGCCCGGTGATCCCTCCCGTATCGGCCCGTACCGGATCATCGGCCGTCTCGGCGCCGGTGGCATGGGCACCGTGTACGCCGGTCTGACCGCCGACGGTCTGCGGGTCGCGGTCAAGGTGATCCACGCCGGACAGGCCGGGGACCCGGAGTTCCGGGCCCGGTTCCGGCGTGAGGTACAACTCTCCGCACGGGTGCAGGGCCCCTGCCTCGTACCGCTCCTGGCGGCCGATCCCGAGGCCGCCGCGCCCTGGCTGGCCACCGCCTACGCTCCAGGCCCCACCCTCAACCAGCACCTGGCCGCGCACGGCCCCCTCACCGGCGGGACGCTCTACGCCTTCGCGACCGGCACCGCACAGGCGCTGGCCGCCATCCACGCGGCCGGTGTCGTACACCGCGACGTGAAGCCGCAGAACGTCGTCCTCACCCCGGCCGGTCCGCGCGTCCTGGACTTCGGCATAGCCCGGGCCGCGGACGGCACCAGCGTGACCCGCACCGGTGTGCTGACCGGCACACCGGGCTGGATCAGCCCCGAGTACTACCGCACCGGCACGGCCGGACCCCAGGCAGACGTCTTCGCCTGGGGCGCGCTGATCGCCTACGCGGCCACCGGACGGCTCCCCTTCGGCGGCGGTGCGCCGGACGCCGTCGCCTTCCGCGTCATGTCCGGCGATCCCGACCTGGACGGTGTCCCCGGGGCGCTGCTCGACATCGTGGGGCGGGCCCTCGCCAAGGAACCGACCGAGCGGCCGGCCGCGGCCACCGTGGCGGAGCACTGCTCCCGGCTCCTCGCCGCCCAGACGACCCAGGTCCTCGGCGGCGATGCCGGGCCGGCGCCCACCCGGGTCGGCGAACTGGTCACCGCCGAGTGGCACATGCCCACCCTGGACGATCCCGACTGGCACGCTCCCGCGGTCTCCTCCCGCAAGCGCACCCTGCTCGCCGTCCTCGTCGCCGCAGCCGTTCTCGGCGCCGCCACGGGCGGCGTCCTGGCCTTCCGCACCGGCGGCCACGACAACGAGGCCGGCCACCGTCGTGCCGCGGGCCGTGCCACCGCGGACACGGCCGGCACGTCCGCCGTTCCGCGCGCGGACGGCACCGCGCAGGGCACCTCGCCCGCCGGGACCCCGCGGGGCGACGCGCCGTCGCCGTCCGACCCGCGCCGGATCCCGGTTCCGGTCGACCCCCTGGCAGGAGTGTCCGATCCGGCCTTCACCCGCGCCGGCGACGAGTCCGAGCCGACCTCGGACGAATGGCGGAACAGCACCGGTGCGAGCACTCCGCAGGAGACGGCAGTCGACCGGGCGGTCCGTGCCGACGTGACGTCCATGCTCGCGACCAAGGACATGGACTTCATGACGCCCACCGTCACCTTCAACAAGCGGGCGCAGACGGTGCTCGTCACCGGCGGCCCGGTCTCCCAACTCCCCGACGAGACCCGGGAGGTGTTCGTCCGGGCCGGGAAGATGGCGGCCTGCAAGGCCCTCGCCCACCGGCTGAAGGACGACCCGGCCGCATGGTCCTACGGTCGTTACGCCGTCGCCTGGAAGAACTACGACGGTGACACCGAGGCGAGCATCCTCGGTTTCGGCGAGGCCACCGACGGGTGCCTCACCCGGGTCGCCGGGCAGTGGCAGGGCGGCCAGGAGGGCATCGCGACCGCCGGGTCACCGAGCAGCGACCAGGCCGAGATCCGGGTCGCCGACGCCGCGGACAAGGCCATCACGGCCGAGTGGAACGCGCGGATCGCCCAGGGGAACGGCCTGGCTCCCTTCGGCAACGACGACGCCATCAGCCTCGGCTTCGACCCCGTGGAGAAGGCCGCCTACGTGTGGGCGCGGGACACGGACGGCGTCCTCGTGGGACGAGCCCAGCGGGCGAACTTCCAGGACGCGGTGTCCACGATCCTGTGCCCGAAGCTGACGGCCGAGTACCACCGCAACAGGTCCTGGAACTACACCCGCTGGAGCGTGGCCGTCCTCGAGGGGAACAGCCGCATCCCGGAACTCATCACCTCGGGCGAGTGCCTGACGTGAATCCCGAGTGCGCGCAGGCCTGTCACGGGCTCCTACGTCCCCGCCGGCACCTCCCGGCACGCTCTGAGCAACGCCTCGTCCGCGGGGAGGTCCTGGGTGCCGCCGTACCGGATGCCCCGGGCCGTGTACCGGCGCGGGGGCGGTCGGTTCGGCAGCCACCAGGTCGTGTGACGGGGCGGCCGCCGCGCCCACCGGGTTGAGGAACCCGGCTGTTGCCCCCCCCCGGGCGAGTGCCACCTGATCGCGAGTCTGCACCACGGCCCTGACAACGGTCCGGAACCGCACGCCACGTGTGTGCGATCGGCCGGCGGCCTCACATCTGCCGACCCGGCAAGGACGCCTGGGGAGGGGATCAGGTCCGGTCGGGCAGGGCGCGCTCCAGGATCGCGTCCAGGCCGGTCCCGGCGGGCAGCGTGCCGAACGCGTGCCCCCAGTCGCCGCCCAGCCGGGTCGCGCAGAAGGCGTCGGCGACCGGCGCCGGGGCGTGCCGGACCAGCAGGGAGGCCTGCAGGGCGAGGGCCATCCGCTCGACCAGCCGGCGGGCGCCGACCTGCTCGGTCTCGGCCAACTGGTCCTTCAGCCCGGTCACGGCCGCGTCCAGGCGGGCGTCCGCCCCGCGCGCGAGGGCGAGTTCGGCGAACAGGGCCTCGGCGCTGTCCGGTTCCCGGCCGAGGGCCCGCAGCACATCGAGCGCGTTGACGTTCCCGGAGCCCTCCCAGATCGACAGCAGCGGAGCCTCCCGGTAGTGCCGCGGCATGCCGGACTCCTCGACGTATCCGTTGCCGCCCAGGCACTCCAGGGCCTCGGCGGTGAACGCCGGGCCCCGCTTGGTCACCCAGTACTTGCCCACCGCGGTCGCGATCCGGCGGAACGCCCGCTCGCCCACGTCTCCGCGCACCGCACGGTCCGCCGCCCCGGCCAGCCGCAGCGTCAGCGTCGTCGCCGCCTCCGACTCCAGCGCGAGGTCGGCCAGGACGTTGCGCATGAGCGGCTGGTCGACGAGGCGGGCCCCGAACGCGCTGCGGTGCCGGGCGTGGTGGCCCGCCTCGACGAGCGTCTTGCGCATCAGGGTCGCCGAGGACATCACACAGTCCAGCCGGGTGCAGTTGACCATCTCGATGATGGTCTTCACGCCCCTGCCCTCGGGACCCACCAGCCAAGCCACGGTCCGGTCGAACTCCGGCTCCGAGGAGGCGTTGGAGCGGTTGCCGAGCTTGTCCTTCAGCCGCTGGATGCGGAAGGTGTTGCGGCTGCCGTCCGGCAGGATCCGCGGTACCAGGAAGCAGGAGAGCCCGCCCGGGGCCTGCGCGAGCACCAGGAAGACGTCGCACATCGGCGCCGAGGTGAACCACTTGTGCCCGCGCAGCGTGTACACGCCGGGTTCGTCGGTGGGCGTGGCCGTGGTGGTGTTCGTCCGGACGTCGGAGCCGCCCTGCTTCTCGGTCATGCCCATCCCGGCGAGCAGCCCGGGCTTCTCGGCCGGCACGCGCAGCTCGGGGTCGTACTCCCGGCTGGTGAGCAGCGGCTCGTAGACCTTGGCCAGGTCCGGCTGCGCCCGCAGCGCGGGCACGGCGGCGTACGTCATCGACGTCGGGCAGCCATGACCGGCCTCCGTGTGCCCCCACACCAGCCCGCCCGCGGTACGGGCCACATGGGCACCGGGCCGCTCGTCCGCCCATGGGGCCCCGGCCAGGCCCTCGGCCACCGCCGTGCGCATCAGGTGGTGCCAGCTGGGGTGGAACTCCACCTCGTCGACCCGGTGGCCGTAGCGGTCGTGGGTGCGCAGGACGGGCTCGTACCGGTTGGCCAGCTCGCCCCACTCCTGCGCCTCCGCGCTCCCGGCGCGCGCCCCGAGCCTGCGGATGTCCTCCTCGGCCCAGTCGGCGCCCTCCCGGCGCAGCCCCTCCAGCAGGGCCCGGTCGTCGGAGGCGTCGTAGGGGGCGAGCGGCGGGGCCTGGTTGGTGACGTCGTGCGTGGCGAACTGCGGGTGGGGCGGCGGAGGCGGCGACTGCGCGGGAATCGAGACCATACGAGCATGTTGCACTCCTCCTGCGGCTGTAGCAATGATGCAACAAGAAGGCGCACGTACAGTACGTGCCCATGCGCATGAACGTGTCGGCGGAGCCGGACGCGGCCGGCCTGCGGCCGCTGTCCGCGCGGTCGGTCGTGCTGAGCCTGCTGCTCGGCGCGCAGCCGCCGGAACTGCCCGTGAAGGACCTGATCCGGCTGGTGGAGCCGTTCGGTGTCGGGGGCTCCACCCTGCGTGCCGCGCTGAGCCGGATGGTGGCCGCCGGCGACCTGCGGCGCGCGGACGCCGTCTACCGGCTCAGCGACCGACTGCTGGCCCGCCGGCGCCGCCAGGACGACGCCGTGCACCCCGGCACGCGCGCGTGGGACGGCGACTGGGAGATGGTGGTGATCACGGCGACGGGCCGCGGCCCGGCCGAACGCGCCGACCTGCGCGCCCGGTTGACCGCCCTGCGGCTGGCCGAACTCCGCGAGGGCGTGTGGCTGCGCCCGGCCAACCTCGACCGCCCCCTGCCGGACGAACTGCACGCTGCGGCCCGGACGTACTCCGCCCGCCCCGACGAGCCCCCGGGCGACCTGGTCGGCCGGCTCTGGCCGCTGGACGCGTGGGCGGCTACCGCGCGTTCCCTGCTCGCCCGCGCGACCGCGGCCGAGCATCCGGCCGACCGCCTCACCGCCTACGCCGCCGCCGTACGGCACCTGCTGGCCGACCCCGTGCTGCCGCCCGCTCTCCTGCCCGCCGACTGGCCGGGCGAGGCCCTGCGCGGGGCGTACGCCGCCTACCGACGGGAACTGGCCGCCTCGCTGGGCCCGCGGGAGGAGCCACGCTGACCGCCCGGTCCGCCCGGTCACCGGCGCCGGCCGCGACGAGGACCGCCGCAGGAAGCGCACCGCCGTGGGACGGGCGGTCAACCGCCGGAGACAGTCCCGGGGGACCGCCCCTCGCTACGACAAGCTCGACCGCGTTCCCCTCGGCCGCGGTCTCCTCGGCACCGTCACCGCGGCCGTTGACGCGATCTGCCTGCTGACCCGCGCCCCTACGCGACCCAGCAGAAGACGTTCCGGCTCTGGTGCCGGGCACTTTCGAGCCGCCCCCGACCATGATCGGCCGGACGGGTCCTGGCGGGAGAGGTCGGGACCGGCGGTGCGTGCACAGCCCCCCACGGGGGCGCCGGTGGCGCCCCCGCGGGGTCGGCCAGGACTCACTTGTACGTGATGTCCGAGCCGGAGTACTTGCAATACGTGCCGTCCGGGCCCGAGCCGTTCGTGGTGGGTTCCTTGCCGGTGTTGTTGCCGATGTACTTCTGGCAGGGAATGATCTTCTTGCTGGTGTCACCGATGACGGTGATGTTCCGCAGGGTCGCGCTGTCGCCGTAGTTGGTGTTGATGCCGACGAGCTTGCTGCCCTTGTAGGTCACCTCGATGCCGCTGAGGTTGATCGTCCGCTTGTACTGCGTCTTGCAGTTGCCGCAGGAGCGCGCGAAGGTGCCGAAGTTCTTCACGGCGAAGCCCGAGACGTTCAGCGTGCCGGCGCCGTTGAACTGGAACACCTTGTCGCCGGCCTCCTTCGCCCCGCCGCCGCTGACGGTGTAGACGTTGGACGACGAGGAGCCGAGGAAGGTGGCCGCGTCCTCGCCGACGTCCTCCCACCAGACGTTCTGCAGGGTGCAGCTGCCCAGGCAGTGGATGCCGTCCGCGGCGGGGGCGCCGATGACGACGTTCTTGAGCACTGCGCCGGGTGCCAGTTCCAGGATGGGTCCCTGGTCCTCGTCCTGGCTGTCGGACCCCAGGTCGCCGGTGCCGTACAGCCGCTTCATCCCGTAGTCCTCGGTGCCGGAGACCGAGATGGTCGAGGAGACCGCCTGGCTGCCGTCGGGGGTCGGCCAGGTGGCCGCGCTCGCCGGTGTGCCGTCTGTCATGATCATGCCAAGCGAGAGGCCGAGGACGGCCAGTCCGCCCAGCAGGGTTCGTGAGGGTGCGCGTGACGTCATGTCCCGAATGCCTTCTTCCGAGTGTGTTCGAGTGTGAGGGGGCTGGAGTCGGCTGACCGGGGACGGTCAGAGCTTCCCGGCGCCCGCGCCGGACGTCACCGAGGCGACGACGCTCGAGGCGGGCTCGGCGGTGTAGGCGTACGGCGGACTGGTGAAGGTGCCCGTGCGCGAGACTTCGGTGGCGGCTCCGCCGAGATCGTTGCCGCGCAGGTCGGCGTACCCGTCCACGTCGCTGTCCCGGTTGGTGGTGACCGCGACCTGGGTGTCGCGGAAGACGTTGTTCTCGACCAGCAGTTGCGCGCCCATGCGGGAGTGGACGGCGGTCTCGGCGCCGACGACGTAGTTGTCGTAGAAGTGTCCCGTCCCGAAACGCAGGCTGGGTATGCGGGAGTTGACCTTGTCGAACCAGTTGTGGTGGTAGGTCACGCGCAGATGCCCCGTGTCCTCGCTCGCGTTGTTGTCGCTGTGGCCGACGAGTGAGCCCTTGTAGTGGTCCCTGAAGGTGTTCCAGGACACGGTGACCTGGTCGGAGGCGTGCGTGATGTCGACCAGGCCGTCGTAGTGGTCCTTGCCGTGCTCGCGGTCGGACGACAGCGTGTTGTGGTCGATCCACACCTTCGTCGACGACTGCACGGTGATCGCGTCCGTCTTGACCGCCTTGCTGATGTCGAGGTTGCGGATGACGACGTTGGTCACCTTCTTCAGCCGTAGTCCGCCGCCCGTGAAGCCGGAGGAGGATCCGACGCCGAGGACCGTGGTGTTGGAGCCGATGTCGACCTGGCCGCTCAGCGTGATCAGGCCGTCGACCTTCACCACCTTCGCGGAACCGCCGGACACGGCCGTCCTGAAGGCGTCCAGGGTGGACACCGTCACCGCCGTGGTACTGCCGCCGCCGGTAGTCCCGGCGCCGAACCCGACCGGCGAGGCGTCCGCGGCCCCGGCGGGATGGGGGAAGGCGAGCGCGAGCGTGGTCGCGGCCGACAGGGCGGCCACCGTCATCCCGGCGCGTCGTTGTCGCTGCATACGGGTGCGTCCCTTCGAGTGGGGGAGGGTTACGTACGTGAAAGACGTACGCCATGTGGAACGCAAGTGGGTCTGCGTGGCCATAGGACGCCCTTCGCGGGGTTCTTAGGTCACGCTGATGAACGGACCGTAGGGGGTAAGCGCTTTCTAGTCAACGCCTCCCGCACGGTTCGCTCCGGTCGCCGGAAAGTGTGTGGGAGCGCTTCCACGGAGGGCGTGTTCATGCCACGATGCGCCTCGGCCGGTCGACGCGCCCCCTCGCGTCTACGGGAAGGTCCCCGTGAAGCAGCCCACCCGATCCCCGCTCGCCACCCTGCTCGGCACCTGTGTCCTCGTCCTCGCGCTGGTCGTGACGTCCTCCGCGCTGACAGCGCTCCTCGACCACCCCGACGCGACTGCGGGCCAGGGAACTTCGCCGCCGGCCAGACACTGGGTCCACACATGGACCGGCATGCCCCAGCTGACCGAGCCCGCCAACCTGCCGCCCGCGCCGTACACCGGTGAGAAGTCGGTGCTCGTGGACACCACGCTGCGGCAGACCGTGCGGGTGACCCTTGGAGGCCACCGCATCCGGCTGCGCTTCTCCAACGCCTACGGCGACACTCCGCTGCCGCTCACCGCCGTGACCGTGGCCCTGCCGGAGGGCGGCAAGGCCGGGGCGAGCGCGATCGAGCCGGGAAGCCTGCGACGGGTCACCTTCGCGGGCCGGGACTCCGCCACCGTCCCGGTCGGCGCCCAGCTCGTCTCCGACGCCCTCGACTTCGACCTGCGCGCCGGCGGCGTGCTGACGGTGACGGCGTACACCGCGCGCGGCCAGGCGTCGCCGGCGCTCACCTCCCACCCCGGCTCCCGCACCACCTCCCACCTGGTGCACGGGGACCACACCCGCGACCGCGACCTCACGGACGCGACCGCCGTCGACCACTGGTACCTGCTCAGCGACGTCGAGGTGCTGTCGCCCGGCCGCACCCGGGCGGTGGCCGTCGTGGGCGACTCGCTCACCGACGGCCGGGGCTCCACGACCAACGGCAACGACCGCTGGCCGGATCAGTTCTTCGACCGTCTGCGGGCCCGCCCGGACACGTCGGACATCGCCGTCCTCAACCAGGCGGCCGGCGGCAACCGGGTCCTCGCCGACGGACTCGGCCCCAACGTCCTCGCCCGCCTCGACCGCGACGTCCTCTCCCGCAGCGGGGTCGCCTGGCTGATCCTCTTCGAGGGCGTCAACGACATCGGCACCGCCGAGGCCACCTTGCGGGCCCAGCGTGCGGTCACCACCGACCTGATCGCGGGGTACCGGCAGATCGTCGTCCGCGCCCACGCCCAGGGCATCCGGGTCTACGGCGCGACCCTCACACCGTTCGGCGGCAACACCCTGTACGACGACGCGGCGGGGGAGCGGGAGGCCTCCCGGCGACGCGTCAACGCCTGGATCCGCACCCCCGGCCACTTCGACGCGGTGATCGACTTCGACCGGGCGGTACGGGACCCGCAGGCACCGGACCGGCTGCTCGCCGCCCTCCACGCCGGGGACTGGCTGCACCTCGACCCCGAGGGCTACCGGGCCCTCGCCCGGGCCGTGCCGGAAGGGCTCTTCCGGCGCACCCGCTGACACATCCGGCTGCGCATTCCCGAGCCGTGGTCCGCCCGCTCTGGGCCGTTCGGGGCGCAGGTTTGCGGCCGGGCCTGCTCTGCGCCGTTCGGGGTGCAGGTCTCGGACCGTGTCGCGCGCCTTCTGCGGCCAGTGGGGCTCCTGGTGCAGGGCGGCTCCATGGCATCCGCCGGGACGTGGGACGCGGGGCCGGCTGGGGGCGGGTGGCGTCGGCGCGATCCGTGGCGTTCCCTGGAAAGAGCTTGCGTTTCCCGTGAAAAGAGGGGATGACCAGCACGGTCGCGGGCACTCGGTGGGCACGTAAGCGATCTCACCCGAGGAGAGTCATGGCTGAGCAGAAGTCGTCGTCGACCCTCACGGCGCCCCTGCGCGGCGCGGCCTCGGTACTGCGCAAGGTGCCCGGCGCCGGAACCGTGGGCAGGGCGGCGGAGGAAACACTGGACAAGGTCGGCGCGGTCTCACCCCGCGGCCGGCGCATGGCGGTGTACGCCGGGGCCGGGCTGCTCGGTGCCGCGGGCGTGGTGGAGTGGCCCGTGGCCCTGACCGGCGCCGCCGTGGCCTGGCTCACCCAGCCCCGGCCCCCGCACCCGGCGGAGGACGCGTCCACGCACCGTCCCGAACCCGCGCACGACATCGGCACCGCGGCGCTCAGGTCCGGCCACGCCGGCGGGCGCCCGGGTCAGGAACCGGTGGCCGGGGCACACGCAGGGGGCGCGAAGACGCACGGCGGCGCCGAAGCGTCCACCGAGCCGTCCCAGATCGGCAAACCGCCGCAGACAACGGCACCGGAGCCCAAGCCGTCCTCCGGTCCGCTCGGCCCGACGGCGCGGCCCGACCGCACTTCGCTCTGAGGAGGATCATGGCCCTCGGTCTGCTGACGGTGCCCTCCGCCGCCGTACGCCTGCTGCCCGCGGCCCCGCGGCTCATCGCGCGGGCGGCGGCGCCGGCCGTCGGAGTGGCGGCGGGTGCCGCCGCCGGGACCGCGCGCGCCGGGGTGCGCGGCGCCGACGCCGCCGTGCGGGTGGCGCGCGTGGCCCGCAACACGCTGCCCGGCGCCGGTGACCACTGGCGGGCCGGCGCCCGCGCCCACCTGGCCCTGCGGCCTCTGGAGCACGAAGCGGCGCGGCGCGCGGGCGGCACGGCCCACCTGGCCCGACGGGTGGCCGAGACGCTGGCCGAGCGGCCCGACGTGCTCGTCGCCTACTGGGACCAGGGGCTCGCGCGTCTGGTGGTGACCGCGACCGAGGACGAGGCGGCCGACCGGGTCATGGAGCACGCGGCCGAGCTGGCCGAGCGGCACGGTCTGGTCCTGTCCGGCGGTGAGGTGGAGGAGACCACGCATCCCGCCGACCCGGCCGGGGTGCGTGCCGCGGTGGCCACGCTCGCGGCCGACGGCGTGGGCATCGGCGTCGCACTCGGCGCGTACGCGTTGCGCCTGCCGCCCACGCCCCGCGTGGTGACCGCGGTGGTGACACTGCTGCGGGAGAACCCGCGCTTCCGCGCCTGGCTGAGCGACCGGCTGGGCGCCGGCCGGATGGACCTCGCGCTCGCCTGGGCGAACGCCGCCGTCCACGCCGCCGGCCAGACCCCCACCTCCCTCGTGCTCGACGGCGCACTGCGGGCCTGTCAGGTGGCCGAGACCGTCGCCCGCGCCGCCGCCTTCGACAGGGTGCACGACCAGCTGTGCGCACCCGGTCGGATCAGCCTCGCCGCGCAGGGCCCCCCGCGGCCGCCGCTGCGCGAGTCCCCGGCCCAGGAGTACGCCTCCCACGCCTCCACCGGCAGCGTGCTGGGCGCCGTGGCCACCCTGCTGGTCAAGCACGACGGCGCGGAGGCGGCGGAGGCGGTGCTGGCCGGCTCGCCGAAGGCGGCCCGCTACGGCCCGGCCGCCTTCCACGCCCTGCTCAGCACCGTCCTCGCCCGCACCGGCGTGCTGGTCCGGGACCCGGACCGGCTGCGCCAGCTGGAGATGGCCGGCACGGTCGTCCTGCACCCGAGTGCGCTGCGCACCGAGGGCGGAGAGGCCGACCCGTGGGCCGAGCCGGTGCTGGACGCCGCGCGTCGGGCAGGACTCCGGGTCGTGCTCGTGGACGACCCCGCGCTGGAGGACTTCACGGGTCTCGCCGATCAGGTGGTCGACGCCCGTCGGCCGCTGGACGACGTGGTGTACGAGGCGCGCGGCGAATCGGGTGCCGTGCTCACGGTCGCCCGTGTGCGCGCGGCCGAGGAGCACGACGTCCTGGCCGCCCTGCGCGCCAGTGACGTGGCCGTCGCCCTGACCGACCAGGACGGCGCGGTCGTGTGGGGCGCGGACATCCTGGCCCTGCACGGCCTGCCCGACGTGTGGCGGGTGCTGACCGCCGTCCCGGCCGCCCGCGGGGTCGGCCGGAGGTCCCAGACCCTCGCCCGCTCCGGTGCCGCGCTGTCCGGTCTCCTCGTGGCCGTCGGCGAGTCCGGGCGCGGACGCGGTCGCCTCGCCGTACTGCCGGGGCTCCGGCACGCACCCGTCGACGTCGGCGCCGCGTCCGCCCTGTTGTCCGGGGCACGGGCTGCAATCGGCGTGGCGGCGGCCCGCGCCCCGCATCCGCGTCCGCGCGTGCACTGGCACGAGTTGCACCCGGACCAGGCACGTGAGCGGCTGGAGCACGAACCGGTCGCCGAGCGCACGGCCCTGCAGGACCTGGCCGCGCGCCTGCGCCGAGCGACCGACGGTGTCACCCGGCACCCGGTCGCCGCACCCGTGCGCTGGTCCTACCGGCTCGGCCGTGCCGTCAACGGCGAACTCCACGACCCGCTCACCCCCGTCCTGGCCGTCGGCTCGGCGGCGTCGGCGATCCTCGGCTCCGTCATGGACGCCCTGCTCGTCCTCGGCGCCCTGGACCTGAACGCCCTGGTCGGCGGCATCCAGCGGATGCGCGCCGAACGGGCGCTGTCCGGACTGGTCGCCGAACAGAAGCAGAAGGCGCGCCTCGTGCCGCCGGAGGAGGAGGCACCGGCCGGCGGGACCCGCACCGTGGAGGCCGGCAAGCTTCTGCCGGGCGACGTGATCCAGCTCAAGACGGACGACGTGGTGCCCGCCGACGCCCGTCTGCTGTGGCAGGACGGCCTGGAGGTCGACGAGTCCGCGCTGACCGGCGAGTCGCTGCCGGTGGAGAAGCAGATCGGCCCGACCCCGCACGCCGCGGTCGCCGACCGGCGCTGCATGGTCTTCGAGGGCACGACCGTGGTGGCGGGACAGGCCCACGCCGTCGTGGTCGACACCGGCGACCGCACCGAGGCCGCCCGCGCCGTCCACCTCGCCGCGCGCACGCCCCCGGCGGGCGGCGTGCAGGCCAGGCTGCAGGACCTCACCCGCAAGGCACTGCCGTTGACGCTTGCGGGCGGTGCCGTGGTCACCGGTCTGGCGCTGCTGCGCGGCACCCCCATCCGTGAGGCGGTCAGCGGCGGTGTCGCGGTGGCGGTGGCGGCCGTCCCCGAGGGTCTGCCGCTGGTGGCCACGGTCGCCCAGCTGGCGGCCGCCCGGCGGCTGAGCCGTGGCGGTGTCCTCGTGCGCACCCCGCGCACGCTGGAGGCGCTGGGCCGCATGGACACCATCTGCTTCGACAAGACCGGCACCCTGACCGAGAACCGGCTGCGGCTCGTGCGCGTCTGTGACGCCGACGGTACGGTCCGCGGGGTGGACGACGCCGGGTCAGCGGACACCGTCCGGGCCGCCGTGCGGGCCTGCCCGCGGCTCAACGGCGGCTCCGACCGTCCGGTGCACGCCACCGACGAGGCCGTGCT
This sequence comes from Streptomyces sp. NPDC048521, assembly GCF_043199855.1. NCBI lineage: Bacteria > Bacillati > Actinomycetota > Actinomycetes > Kitasatosporales > Streptomycetaceae > Streptomyces > Streptomyces sp. NPDC048521. The sequence continues at coordinate 599,527 of NZ_JBICWR010000001.1, read as the reverse complement.
GGCCGAGGCAGGTCCCGACCCGGACTGGACGCAGCTCGCGGACCTGCCGTTCGAGGCCGCGCGGGGTTACGCCGCCGCTGTCGGCCGCACCGGCGACGGCCCGCCCGTGCTCGTCGTCAAGGGCGCGCCGGAGACCGTGCTGCCCGCCTGCTCCGGGCTCCCGGAGCACGCCTCCGACGCCGCGCACACCCTCGCCGGGGACGGGCTGCGGGTCCTCGCGGTGGCCGAACGCCGGCTCGACGCGGCCGAGAAGGAGTCCGACGTTCTCGAACAGCCGCTGGCGGGACTGGAGTTCACCGGTCTGCTCGCGCTGTCCGACGTACCGCGCGAGACCTCCACGGCCCTGGTGAGCGGCCTGGGCAAGGCGGGTGTACGACCGGTCATGCTCACCGGCGACCACCCGCAGACCGCGCGGGCCATCGCCGCCGATCTGGGCTGGCCCGAGGACACCGTGGTGGTCACCGGGGACGAACTGGCGGCGGCGGACCGGGCGGCCCGGGCCCGCATGCTGCGCGACGCGGGCGTGGTGGCCCGGGTGGCGCCCGAGCAGAAACTCCAGGTCGTGGAGGCGCTGCGGGACGCGGGCCGGGTGGTCGGCATGGTCGGCGACGGCGCCAACGACGCCGCGGCCATCCGCGCCGCCGACATCGGCGTCGGCATCAATGCGCGGGGCTCGGCCGCCGCGCGCAACGCCGCCGACATCGTCCTCACCGACGACGACCTGACCGTCCTGATCGACGCGGTCGGCGAGGGACGTGCCCTGTGGCACAGCGTGGCCGACGCCATCGCCATCCTGATCGGCGGCAACGCGGGCGAGGTCGGCTTCGGCATCCTCGGCACGCTGCTGTCCGGGCGGGCTCCGCTGTCCACCCGGCAGATGCTCATGGTGAACCTGTTCACCGACCTGTTCCCGTCGATGGCGGTGGCGGTGACGCAGAAGGAGGGCGAGGCGGACCTGGCTCACGTGGAGGAAGCGGCCGGTGTGCTGGGCGAACCCCTGCTGCGGCAGATCCGGCACCGGGCCCTCACCACCTGCCTGGGCGCGGTGACGGCCTGGCTGATCGGCCGCTTCACCCCGGGCACCGCCCGCCGTTCCAGCACCATGGCCCTGTGCGGGGTGGTCGGTACCCAGCTCGTGCAGACCCTGCTCGACCGGCGCGACAGCCGCCTGGTGCAGGTCACTTCCCTGGGATCCGCCGTGGCGCTGGTCGCCTTGGTGCAGACCCCGGGCGTCAGCCGCCTCTTCGGGTGCACCCCGCTCGGCCCGGTCGCCTGGGCGGGGGTCGTGGCGGCGATCGCCCTGGCCCTGGCGGGTCAGCGCGCTCTGCCCCGCCTGGAGGAGACCGTCGAACGACTGCTACCGACCGCATGGGCGCCCGAAAAGGCAGCCTGAAACCGACCGGGCCCGCTCCCGGGCGCCCAGGAGGGCGGCTTGCGAACCGACGGGGCCCAGGCAGCCCCAGGCAACCGAGCGGGTCCAGGACGCCTGGCCCGGAACCGACCGTGCCCAGGACCCCTGCCGGAACCGACCGTGCCCAAGAAGCCCTGGCCCGGGACCGACCGTGCCTAGGAAGCCCGGCCCCAGAATCATCGAGCGGGTCCAGGAAGCCCCGACCGAGAACCGAGCGGGTCCAGGCCGCCTGGCCCCAGAACCGAGCGAGTCCAGGAAGTTCCGACCGCCCCCGCCCGGAACCGACGGGGTCCACGCAGCCCCGCCCCCGGAACCGGCCGGGCCCAGGAAGCCCGGCCCGCCCCCGCCCGGAACCGACGGGGTCCACGCAGCCCCACCCCCGGAACCGGCCGGGCCCAGGAAGCCCGGCCCGCCCCCGCCCGGAACCCACGTAGCCCCGCCCTTGGAACCGACCGGGCCGCAGCCCCGCCCCGGATCCGAGCGGGCCCGCGCGGCTCAGACCGACCGGTGGTACTGGTCCGGCACCCTGACCTCGCCGCCCAGCTCACGGGCGGCCTGTCGGGCCCAGAAGGGGTTGCGCAGCAGTTCACGGGCCAGGAACACCGCGTCGGCCTCACCGTTCGCGATGATCTTCTCGGCCTGCTCCGCCTCGGTGATCAGGCCGACGGCGCCGACGGCCAGCGGCGTCTCGGCCTTCACCCGCGCGGCGAACGGCACCTGGTAGCCGGGCCGGGTCGGGATGGTCACCCCGGAGGCGTTGCCGCCGGTGGAGACGTCGAGGAGATCGACGCCGTGGGCGTGCAGGTCGCGGGCGAGGCGCACCGTGTCCTCGACGGTCCAGCCGCCGTCCTGGAGCCAGTCGGTGGCCGAGACGCGGAAGAACACCGGCTTGTCCTGCGGCCACACCTCCCGCACGGCGTCGACGACCTCGAGGGCGAACCGGATGCGGTTCTCGTACGAGCCGCCGTAGGCGTCGGTGCGGCGGTTGGAGTGCGGGGAGAGGAACTGGTTGACGAGATAGCCGTGGGCGCCGTGCACCTCGGCGATCTCGAAGCCGGCGGCCAGCGCCCGGCGGGCCGCCTGGGCGAACTGCCCGACGATGTCCTTGATCTCATCGACCGTCAGCTCCGTCGGCACGGGGTGGCCCTCGGCGAAGGGCACCGCGCTCGGCGCGACCGGCTGCCAGCCGTGGGCCTCCGGTCCGACCGGTGCGCCGCCGCGCCACGGCTGGTCGGTGGACGCCTTGCGGCCGGCGTGGGCGAGCTGGACCGCGGGCACCGAGCCCTGCGCGACGAGGAAGCGCGTGATCCGGCGGAACGCCTCCACCTGCGTGTCGTTCCACAGGCCGAGGTCGTAGGGGGAGATCCGGCCCTCCGGGGAGACCGCGGTGGCCTCGGTCATGACCAGCCCGGTACCACCCGTCGCGCGCGCCGCGTAGTGCGCGAAGTGCCAGTCCTGCGGGGCGCCGGCCAGCGGACCCTCGGGTTCGGCCGAGTACTGGCACATCGGTGACATCCACACCCGGTTCGGGATGGTCACTTCGCGCAGGGTGATGGGCTCGAAGAGCGCGCTCACGACGGACTCCATTCGTCACGGGACCGGTGGTCAGGTCGTACGATAGCCCTCGTACTACGAGACATGTCAAACTACGATAGCTCTCGTACAATGCTCCTGGCCGAAGGACTCCGCGACGAAGGGCAGCCGCCGTGACCGACACCCCCACCACCGGCCGGGCGCTGCCGCACCCGGAGCGGGAGGAGATCGGGCTGGAGGCCGTGCTGCACGCGCTCGCCGATCCGATGCGGCTGCGGATCGTCCGTGAACTGGCCGCCGAGGGCGTCGAGTTGTCCTGCTCGGACTTCGGCCTGCCGGTGACCAAGTCGACCACCACCCACCACTTCCGGGTGCTGCGGGAGAGCGGGGTCATCCGGCAGGTCTACCGGGGCACGGCCAAGATGAACGCCCTGCGACGGGACGATCTAGACGGCCTCTTCCCGGGACTGCTCGACAGCGTTCTCGCCGCCGCCGACCGGCAGTCCCTCCGGCTCGGCGACGGAGCCGGAGTCTGAGCCGGCCCGCGCCGGAAGGTGGTTGAAGAGCAGGTTCAGCACGATCGCGGACAGGCAGCCCGCGCTGATGCCACTGTTCATCACCGTCTGGAACCAGTCGGGGAACTTCTCGTAGACCGTGGGTACGCCCACCGGCAGCATGCCGATCGCCACCGACACGGCCACCACCGTCAGATTGTTGTTGTCCTTGAAGTCGACCTGGGCCAGCGTCCGCACCCCGCTCGCCGCGACCGTCCCGAACATCACCAGACCCGCCCCGCCCAGCACCGGCGCCGGGATCGCCGCGACGACCGCGCCCAGCTTTGGCAGCAGGCCCAGCAGCACCAGCATCCCGCCGGCCGCCGCGACCACCCAGCGGCTGCGCACCCGGGTCATGCCGACCAGGCCCACGTTCTGCGCGTAGGCCGTGTAGGGGAAGGTGTTGAACACTCCGCCGAGGACGGTCGACAGACCGTCCGCGCGCAGCCCGTCGGCAAGGGAACGCGGCTCGACCCTCCGCCCGGTCAGCTCGCCGACGGCGATCAGGTCACCCGTCGTCTCGGTCATCGTCACCAGCGCCACCACCAGCATCGACACGATCGCGGAGGCCTTGAACTCCGGTGCGCCGAAGTGGAACGGCGTGCTGATACCGACCCAGTCGGCGTCCCCGACCCCGCCGAAGTCGGTGAACCCGAACGGCACGGCGACCGCCAGACCCACCGCGATGCCGATCAGCACGGCGATCCGGGAGAGCGAGGCGGGTGCGAACCGCTGCACACCCAGCACCACCACCAGCACGAACGCCGCCAGGGCCAGGTTCTTCGGCTCCCCGAAGTCCTTCGCGCCGGCTCCGCCCGCCGCCCAGTTGCCCGCGACCGGCAGCAGCGACACGCCGATGATCAGGATCACCGTGCCGGTCACCAGCGGCGGGAAGAAGCGCAGCAGCCTGCCGAAGACCGGCGCCAGCAGCATGATCGCCAGCCCGGCGACGATCACCGAGCCGTAGATCGCGGGCAGTCCGCCACCCGTCGTCCCGATGAGCACCATCGGTGACACGGCGGCGAACGTACAGCCCTGCATGATCGGCAGCCGGACACCGAACCGCCAGCAGCCGACGCACTGGATCAGCGTGGCGACACCGCACACCAGCAGGTCGGCCGTGATCAGATACGCCAGGTCGGCGGGCGAGAGCCGCATCGCACCGCCCACGATCAGCGGTACCGCGACGGCGCCCGCGTACATGGCGAGCACATGCTGCAGTCCGAAGGCGGTCAGTTGCCGGACCGGTGGTATCTCGTCGACGGGGTGCACGTCTGCGGTCGTGGTCATGGGAGCTCCAGAGCGGCGGGTGGGGAATGGCATCCGAACAGGACGAGACCGTAAGGGCCTTGAACAGTTTGTTGATTTCCGTCTTGTTGCCGCTCTGTGTCCTGCCCGGCCGGCCACGCGCGACTCCTGAGGGGGAGTGCTACGACGGCCGTGCCGCCCCGAACAGCGCGTCCCAGTCGGCCAGCTTGACCACGCTCCGCCCGAGCCGGGCTCCCAGTGCGGCCTCGGCCCGCTCGATCGACAGCCACCCGCTCCAGGGGACGGGTTCGATGCCCGCCTCCCGGAGCGCCGCGACCGGATCCGCCGGCACGTCCCGGCGGGCGAGGCCGGGGGCGTCGGCGAGCAGGGTGAGCGCCGTCTCCTTCGCGCAGGGCCGGTTGGTGCCGATGACACCCGTGGGACCGCGTTTGATCCACCCGGCGACGTACTCGCCGGGGGAGGGGGCGCCGTCGCGTACGACCCGCCCCGCCAGGTGCGGCACCGTACCGGTCGACGCGTCGAACGGCAGCCCCTCCAGCGGCACCCCGCGATAACCGACCGACCGCAGCACCAGCTGGGCGGGCACGTCCTCGTACCGGCCGGTCCCCGTCACCCCGCCGAGCCCGTCCGGCGCCGTCCGTTCGAAGCGCACGGCGCCCACCCGGCCTCCCGCCTCGAGCAGTTCGACGGGCCGCAGGAAGAACCGCAGACGGATCCGCCGGGGCGCCGATGCCGGGGGCTGTGCCGCCCAGCCGCGCAACACCTCCACGTTGCGGCGCTGCACGGCCGGCAACGCGGCGGGATCGACCGGCTCCACCGCCAGGTCCCCTGGGTCCACGACCACGTCGGTGCCGGGCAGGGCGCCCAGCTCCCGCAGCTCCTTGGTGGTGAAGCGGGCCTGCGCCGGACCGCGCCGGCCCACCATGTGCACCTCGCCGAGCCCGCTCGCCGCCAGCGTGTCCAGGGCCGCCTGCGGGATGTCCGTCGGGCGCAGCTCGGCGGCGCCCCGGACCAGCATCCGCGTGACGTCCACCGCGACATTGCCCACCCCGATGACCACCGCCGACCGCACCCCGCGCAGGAAGCCCGCGTCGGCCGCGTCCGGATGCGCGCTGTACCAGGACACGAACTCGGTCGCCGACCAGCTGCCCGGCAGCTCCTCGCCCGGGATGCCGAGCCGGCGGTCGGTGGCGGCGCCCACGCAGTACACCACCGCGTGGTACAGCTCCCGCAGCCGGTCCGCCGGCAGGCCGCCGGGACCGCCCACCCGGACCCCGCCGAGGAACCGCACCCGCTCGTGCTCCAGCACCGTGCGCAGACTGCTCTGGAGGGATTTGATCTTCTCGTGGTCCGGGGCGACGCCGTACCGGACCAGGCCGTACGGGCACGGCAGCCGGTCCAGGACGTCGACGTGCACCCCGGGGTCCAGCTGGACGAGGCTCTGGGCGGTGTAGCACCCGCTCGGCCCGGAACCGACGACGGCGACTCGCAGCACGGCGGTACTCCTTGCCCGAAGGAGGGTGGTGCGCGGACGCCTCCAGCATGGCACCGCCGGGCCCGCTACGGCAGGTCCGGCGGGGTGACCCGGACGCGTGTCGTCCGTGGGCGGGTGATCGTGCGGTCACGTGGGTGCGGGAGATCGAGGGACCGCTCTCAGGCGTCGGCCCGTCGTCGCCCGACAGGCGCGACCGGCCTCCGCGTCAGGGCCGGCTCGGGCGTTCCTCCGTCGCGAAGAACCGGGACAGGTCGTCGTCCTGTCCCCGTGCCCCCGCCTCCGTGTCGCTCTTCGGCGGTTCGCCCAGCTGCCAGTCCAGCCCGTACCGCTGGAAGAGTTCGGCCCGCAGCGCCGGGACGGGCATCGGCGCCCCCGGCACCAGTGCCGCGTACACCGCGCCCATCAGCAGAGCGCGCAGCATCGGATAGTCGGCCGAGACGTTCTGGGAGCCGTACCGGGTCACGGTGTCGCTGAGCAGCTCCGACAGCCGCCGCTGCTCCGGGCACTGCACGAAGCCCTCGGCCTGGAGCAGCCCCGCCATGTGCTGGCGCATGAGCACGGGCCGGTCTCGGGCCAGGCCCAGGATGGCGTCGATGGCCCGGGCGAGCCGCTCCCGGCCGTCCTCGGTGTGCGGCTCCCGCTCCAGCGCCTCCTCCAGCGTGCGGTGCATCAACCGGTGCACGGCCGACTGCACCAACTGGCGCTTGCCGGGGAAGTAGTACGACACCAGCCCGCGTGCCGAACCGGCGCGGTCCGCGATGTCGCCCAGCGTGGTGGCCTCGAACCCGTGCTCGCCGACCAGCTCCACGGCGGCTTGCAACAGCCGCTCCCGGGAACGCCGCCGCAACTCTTCATTGACCGAGGCGCTGCGCGGGGACATCCTGGAACTCCTGCGTTGACTGGCTGCCAGCCAACTATACTCAGCGCAGGCAGGCACCGCTGTGCGCGGGCCGGCCGAGAGCTGCCGTCCGTCTGGGGCGACGCGGGGGATCGTCTCAGGCGGACGGCGTGGGGCCGGCACGCAGCCCCACGGCTGGTGGTCCTGCGCGCCCGGCCGCCCCCTGCCCGGTGCTGCGGGGAACTGCCGCAGCGTGCCGGAAGCAGCGATGACCAGGGGAGACACCGTCGATCATGCCCCTGCTGTCGCACACCTGCCGGTCCCTCCCTACAGTGGGCTCGGATGCCGAGGCGAGGAGGCGGGTGGTCATGGAGCAGGATCAGCTGATCCTGAGCAGAATCACGGAGATGGTCGAGGACGAGCGCAGACTGCGCACGGCGCTGGCCTCGGGCCAGATCGACAGTGCCACCGAGCAGGAGCGGCTGGGCCGGCTGGAGCGCGAACTCGACCGGTGCTGGGACCTGCTGCGGCAGCGCCGGGCCAAGGCCGAGTTCGGTGAGAACCCGGACGAGGCGCAGGTGCGGCCCTCCTCCCAGGTCGAGGGCTACCAGGGCTGAACGGCCCGGAGCGCACCGTTCCCGCGCTCAGCCCACCAGGTCCAGCACCGGCAGCAGCGCGTCGGGCCGCTGGGCCACCGGCAGGTGGTCCACGAAGTGCACACGGCAGCCGAGCGCGGCCGCGCCGCCGTCGGCCGCCCTGCTGTCGCCGACCATCAGGGTCTGCCGCGGATCGACGCCCAGCGCCTCGCAGGCGACCGAGAACAGCCGCGGGTCCGGCTTCTGCACCCCGTGCTCGTACGACAGCACGTACGCGTCCACGTACGAGTCGAGCCCGTGTGCGCGGAACACCCGGCGCAGATCCCAGCCGATGTTGCTGACCACGCCCACCGCGATCCCGCGCTCGCGCAAGGTGCTCAGCACCTCGGCGGCGTCCGGGTACGGGGACCAGGCGGCCGGGGACATGTGCCGCTCGTACAGAGCGTCGTGCAGCCCGGGGTCGGGCAGGGGCACCCGCCGGGACAGGCCCGTGTAGGCGGCCCGGTGCAGTTCCGCGCTCTCGTCCCGCACCGCCCACACACCGGCCAGGTCCGCCGGCAGCTCCACCGGGTCCGCGCCTCCCGGCAGCGCCCCGGCCGCCTCCAAGGCCCTCGCCGCCGCGGTCAGTTCGGCCTCGGGCAGGGCGACTCCGGTCTCGTCCAGCACCCCGCGCAGCCACGACTCGGTGGACTCGACGCGGAACAGCGTCCCGGAGAAGTCGAACAGCACGGCAGTCATGCGCCGGACTCTACCGGGGCCGGTGTCCGGGCGGTTCCGTCCGGCCGGCCCGTGGCCACTCGTACACCATCACGGCCAGCGCCGCCATCAGCGCCCCGAGCAGCCAGCCGCCGACCACGTCCGAGGGCCAGTGCACGCCCAGCCACACCCGGGTCACGCCCACGCCCACCACCGAGACCAGCGCCGCCGCCACGGCCGTACGCCACAGCACGCGGCCCGCGCCGAGGCGGCGCAGGAGCCACAGCAGCAGGCCGCAGACCACCGTGGCCGTCATGGCGTGGCCGGACGGGAAGGCCGCGTAGTGGGCGGAGTCGACGGGGTCCGGCCAGACTGGGCGGGGCCGGTCGACGGCGGCCTTCACCGACTGCTGCGCGATCGTCGCGAGGGCGCAGGTGACCGCCAGCCACACGGCCGTCCACCAGGCCGCCCGCCGCCACACCAGCCACACCGCCACCGCGGCGCAGACCAGGCGCATGGTCAGCGGGTCCCAGACCCAGTCCGTCAGCACCCTGAAGAGATGGGTGACATCGCGGTCGTGAACCGCCCAGCGGTGGGTCGTCCGGGAGATGTCGCCGTCCACGCTGAGCAGCGGATGCCACCGAACGGCGACGAGGATCAGCAGCAGGACGGAACAGGCCCCGAGGCCGGCGGCCACGAGAGCCACGGTGCGGAGCGCGTGCGGACGGGTCGAGGGGGACGCGGCGGACCGATGGTGCATACCGCGATCCTCTCCGACCGGGCGGCCGCGGGGCCAGCAGGAGGGCGACGGCTTCGGCGTCCGCCCCCTCCCGTTCGCCCCCGCGCCGTACGGCACGGGCGGGCCGGGGAACGGTCGCCGGTGCCGGCGCAGCGCCCGGGCCGCGGCGTCAGCCCAGCGCCCGTAGCGCGGGGACCAGCGCCACCAGTACCGGAATCACCGGTACCAGCGCTGCGGCCGCGGTCAGGCGCAGTCGGCGCACCGCGGGCAACCGGTCCGGCGGTGTCAGCAGCCGGTGCACGCGCTGGGGCACATGCGCGTGCGGAGTCGGCGCGGGCCCGAACACGCCCCGTTCCTCGTTGAGTTCGACCAGGGCGAGCGCGGTCGTCAGCCGGCCGAAGCGCCGTGAGGCCATGTCGTCGGCGGCCAGCTCGACCAGCCGGTGCATCTCGTCGCGGAAGGCGGCGAACACCGGAACCTGCGGGAACCCGGCCGCGAGCGCGGCCGAGCAGTGCAGCAGCCAGTCGTGCCGCGCCTGCGCGTGCCCCTGCTCATGGGCGAGCAGTGCGTCCAGCTGACGTCCCTTCAAGCGGCGCAGCGCGGCCGTGGTGACGACCAGCCGGGGTGCCGCACCGGGCAGCCACCAGGCATCGGGGCGCTCGCCCTCGAGCACCACCAGCCGCCCGCCGGCCGGCTCCTCGCCCGGCAACAGCGGGGCGCGCACGAGGAGTTCGGCCCGTCGGCCGCGCCGGCGGGCCCGGGCCCGTACCACCTCGCGCACGAGCATCGCGAGGCTCCACAGGCCGCCCGAGGCGAGCAGTACGGCGGTCGGTGCCGCCCAGGGACCGGCGGCGCCGAGGGCGTACGCGTCCACGACACCGCTCGGCGCCGGGGCGAACACATGCCCACGCACCGCCTGCCAGGCCGCCGCGGCGCTGAGTGTCATCGACAGCGCGCAGCACAGCAGTACGGCGGCCACGACGCACTGCCACACCCAGAGGGCGACGACCGGTTCGCGGTCCGGCCAGTCGGCCCGGGCCAGCAGCCGTGGGGCGACGACGGCGGTCAGGGCGCCGAGCAGCAGCAGGGTCACGGGGACCATCATGGTCAGCACCCTATGAGCGCCGAGCCGCTCAGGGGTACGGTCCGCGGTGCCGAAGTGACGCAAGCAACGCGCGCGTCGCGGAGCCCGGCGCCCACTCCGCCGGCAGCGCGGGGGCTCACATCGTCAGCAGCATCGCCACCATGCCGATTAAGCCCCTTGTGGAACTTGGCTGACCTGGGCAGATGGTTCCTGCCGTGGCCTATCTGGGAGACTAATGGGAAAAGGCGGAGCCCACCAGACCCCCATGCCCCAGAAGGCTTCCCACCGCTTCTGCAGCGTCTCGGCAATCCGCTTCTCCATGACGGGGGTGAGGTTCGAGTACAGCCCCTCGACGCCAGCGACCTCGTGTCCCATGCGTGTCTCCATGGCAATCCGCGAGTGCCCGTCCTCCTCCAACCACTCACGATGCCCGTGCCGCAGCAGGTAGATCCGCTTGCCCGTCATCTCCTGCACAGGCAGGATCTCCTGCCGCACATAGTCCCTGCGCGCACTCCTCGCCGGGGAGCCACCTCGGATGTACGGCCAGTAGGTCTTGCCCCACTGCGTTCCCATCTGCTCGCCACCAAGCGCTGGGAAGACCCATGGAGAGTCGTGTGAGGCCAGCAGAAGCGAGTGCATCTCATGGAGGAAGGGCGGGACGACGAGCGTCCTGTGGGAATCGTACTTTGGACTCACTTGGGTTCTGCGCCCGCCCTCATACTGACTCTGGTACTGGATTCGAAGCGCCGGCATGGTGGCTGGCCCATAGCGTTCCAGCGCGACTTCGCGTCGCTCGAGGTCCGGATCGCTCGCGGGCCAGGTAGGTGAAGCGAACTCCCGCCGCAGCCCCCACATCTCGCCGGGTGGGCGCATGCCCGTAAAAGCTAGCGTCCAGATGTACGTCCAGCCCGTGAAGCCCCACACTTGATACGCGTTGCTGGCCAAGTGGTGCAGCACTTGCATCTGCATGGGCCGCTTCGTCTCACGCTTCTTCTTGCGGTACCGGCCGCGGCGACGCTGCACGATGACTGGTGACTCGTTTCGCAGCTTGTACTTGACGACCGCGTCCGACATCAGCATCCCGAAGAGGCTGGTCAGCTGGTCAACGTAGTGCTGAGAGATCTCTTTCCGCATCGCAGCTGCCTGAAGCTCTTTCCTCCAGGCTTCGTACTCCCAGGTGGTGATCTCTCCTACCGCACGATCTCCCCAGTAGGGCACGATCCGCGATCGCAGGCGAGACCTGTACCTGCCGATGGAGGTGTCGCGGAGATCCTGCGCGTCGAGCCACATCCAGCAGTAGTCCCGCATCAATGTCTTGGTGCTGGCTCGGGGGATGTGGGTACCGTGTCTGACCTCGTGCTCACGGTCCAAGCCGTAGTTGTACGCCTCGTCTTCGTCCTCGAACGGGACGCCTGGCGCTGGCCCCGAGGCTGATTCGTACTGCTTGCGACGGGTGGCCTTGCCTTCGGCGTCGAGGTGGTACGTACCGTTCCACCACTTCACGCGGATCGAGTTGCCGCGCACCTCCACGTAAGGCATCGCTCTCCCTTGGGTGGTGTGGGTCGCGGTGCCCGGCAGGTACCCCTACCGCCTGGGCTCCGCGCCCGGCTGCTCAGGTGCCGAGCCAGCAGCCCCGGCATCCCTCGCACTCTCTTCCTGCGCGCTCCACGATCTCTCGCATCGAGCTGCGTGCCTGTTCGCTCGTCTCGATCTCGGGAGGCGCTACACAGATCATTCTCCCATCGGCCGTGCCGGCCCATCCTGCGAATTCCGGGCCCATGTCGACTATGGACAGACTGCTCTGCATAGTGGTCCCCCTTACGGGTGCTGTGGGGAACCCCCAAGGTGCTGGAACAACTGTGCCACGTCGAGGGCCACTTGATACCGGAGGGGACCAAAGTGGCTCAAGGAGCAGCCGGTCAACGCTCAGGCGGGAAATGGTTGTACGACCATCGGCTGAGTTTCGGCTAGAGCACCCCACGCTCACGCAACTGTTGCAGCACCCGTCGGTTCAGCTCGACGATCTCCTCAGCTGTCAGTGATCCCTTGGTCCCGATCGCTGCTGCGGTGACGGCGTCGCCGACGGCGCGCTCGAGTTCGGACTTAGGGACCTCCGCGATCTTGACATCGCCAGCGACGGGCTCACTTGTGATGGGGTCGCCGCCCGAGAGGACGATGAGGCAGCTCCCGGCTGCCCACTGGAGGGCTGTGTCCACTCCGCCATAGGAGCGGTCCCAGACTTTTTGGCCCGCCTCGACACGCTTCCACGTGTCCTTGGAGATGCCGGCGAGCTTGGCAGCGGGCTCGATGCCGAGCCTCAGCTCCGTGCGTCGCTTCTGTACGAGCACCGCGAGGCGCTCCAGGTCGGGGGTGGTCATGCGGTCATCTTCGCAGGACCCGCTAGGACCCGCTAGGACCAGGCCAAAGCAGTCCTGAACGTGGCGGCTCGGAGCCGGAGAGTGACCAGATATGCCCTGGTACACGCGTTCGAACGGGGTGACCGGCCGGTAAGAGGTTCCGCTAACTTCTACGAACATTCGCTAGACACCAAGTGCGACCTTCCGCTAGCTTCTACGCATGGAAGCAACCCCCACCACCGTCAAGGTGAACGGGGCGGAAATCCGCAAGCTCCGCATACAGGCAGGGCTGAGCACGACAGAGCTGGCGAAAGCAGCGCGCCTCAGCGCCCGCTACCTGAACCACCTCGAAAACGGCTACCGCACCCGCATGAGACCGCACTCGTACAGCCGTCTCCGCCAAGCGCTCGGCCTGCCGGCCGACTCCACCCAACTCCTCTCACCCCCAGAGGACCCACCCGAAGTGAGGTGACATGCCCGCCCGCAAGACTCCCCCCACCAAGACGCTGAAGCTCGAGGGCTTCCGCAACGTAGGTGAGGCCGCAGTGCGCCTGGGCTTCAAGACTCAGGCCGAGCACGAGGCCGGCAGCACGAAGGGCGAACGCTGGCTGCGTGACGGCTGCAATCGCCCCGAAGACGGCAGCGAGGGTCAGCCGTTCCCCCACCACCGCATGAACGGCTACCTCATGTTCAGCGACACCGACCTCGCCGAGATCGCTGCCATGCACCGTAACGCACGCACTCAGGGCGCCCGCCGTCGGCGGCGCCGCCTCCAGCCCGCCGCTTGAGCCGGCCCGCGCTGCCGCCTGACGGCACGCAAAGAGGCCGCCCCGGACGCGCATCCGAGACGGCCAGACCCACCCACACCATCCGTGAACAGAGAGGTGGACCACCACCATGTTCTCACGCAACACGTTCCCCAAGGTCGTCCGGCAGACGCCGGTGAAGCACGGCGACGACTGGACGCTGACCGTGTCGACGGTCCAGATCGCGCCCCGCTACTACAACACGGTCGTCTTCGACGACAGCACCGACAAGCGGCACGACGGCTGGCTGATCGGCGGCTACGTCATCAACCGCTCCTCGAAGCGCGCGGAGACCCGCGAGGCCGCGATGGAGCAGCATCGCGAGGCCCTGTACGCGGCCCGCACCGGCGAGCCCAAGGCGCCGCAGGCGGTGACCCGATGAGCTTGATGCCGAAGACTCCGCCGCACGTGTACGAGCCGCTGCCGTCCGGGGTGCGTGCCTTCGCCGAGCGTCACATGCCGGCCCACGTCGTTGCGGCCGAGCTGGCGATGCAGTTCGCCGCCCGTGAGCTGCACCGCCCGGTCAATCCGCTGTCCGTGGAGGACATGGGCGACCGCGAGGACGTCCTCGTCATGCACCGCCGCGCCGACAAGACCATCTCGTCCAACCCGGAGCGCATGGGCTCCCACCTGAGGAGCCTGGCATGACTCTCGACACCCGCATCTTCATCCTCGACAAGGTCGACCACCGCGAGGTCTTCCACTTCTGCCGGGGCCTGCTGGGCGCGACCGACAGCCACACGTTCACCGATGAGCAGGACACGACTTGGCGGAAGGGCAAGTCCTTCGTCGAGCCGAGCAACCCGTGGACCATCAGCAACAACCCGGGCCAGGGCCTCCCCGCCTGGCTGATGCTCTACTACCGGCCCGACGCCCCGCTCCGAACGCCGGAACAGGCCGCCACGCACGACGAGGACTGCAACCTCCCCGAGAACGCGGGCTACGTGGCGGAGTGGGGGCCGTGTGACGGCAAGTATCACCGGCGCGCCTGCTGGCTGACCGTCTCTTTCGACACCGCCTACGGCTACCGCGACGAGCGTGGCTACGGCTGCGGCGATCTGCACGCCGAGTACGTCGCCAAGCTCGGCCAGTGGCTCGACGAGCGCAGCGTCCGCTGGGAGTGGGAGAACGAGTTCACCGGCGAGGTCCACACCGGCTACGAGCGGCTGATCGAACTGCAGTCCGGCGGCTTCGAGGCCAGCGCCTGGTTCCGCACCTCCGTGCTCCCGATCATCGCCGCCGAGCGGGGTGAGTTCCGATGACCGTCGACCTGTCCCGTCTGGACGTGCCGCTGCCCACGGTGGAGGCCGAGGTCACGCTGCAGCAGCTGCTCGCGAAGCCGCCCGCCGGCCACACCCCGTACCCGCAGCCCGCCGACTGGTACGAGCGCGTCTTCGACGCCATGGCCTGCGCCCACCCCGACCGCTGCAAGTGCCCGCCGAAGGAGGCGAAGTGACCAGCACGATGGAGTGGATCCGCCGCACCTACGACGTGCCCGCCCGCCACGGCATGCGCATCGAGTACGACGGCAAGCCCGCCACGATCGTCGGCACCCGCGGCCCGTACCTCGCCTTCCGGATCGACGGCGAGAAGCGCATCACGGCCGACCATCCGACTTACCGGATCGTTTACCCGTCCGTCCCTGAGCCTGTCCGGCCGCGCGGCTGGTGCAAGCACTGCATGCAGGACCGGGCCATGACCGCCGACGGGGTCATGGGCCGCCATCACTGGAGTGGCCGCGACTACATCGGGTCCCGCACCTTCCGCTGGTCCAAGCCCTGCCCCGGCTCCGGCCAGCCGCCGTGGAAGCCCGTCCGTAACCTGACCCACCCGGGCGAGCAGCGGACGGAGCCGGTCCGGTGACCACCCTCCACCTCCCGCCGATGCCGGGCGACGCCGACCCGGTGATAGTGCCCGGCCTGCTGTCCGGCCTCGGCATCACCCCATCCCGGATCCCCGCCTGGATCACCGACCCGAACCTCATCGACGACATCCTCTCCGGCCACGCCGACATCCCCACCGACTTCGGATGGGATGCCTAATGGCCACGCGCACAGCGACCGTCGTGATCGTCGAATGCGACATCTGCGGCAGCCCCTACGACATGGACGGCATCGTCCTCCACTTCACCACGGACGACGAAGGCATCAAGTACGCGGTCGACAGTGGCTGGATGCGCCTCGACGACGGCCGGCTCATCTGCCGCATCGACGACTTCGTCCACGACATGGCGCGCATCCCCGGCGTGCACCTTTGACCCGCCGCCCCGCCGGATGGCACCGGCCGGCGGGAGCGGCGCCCCAAACAGAAGCCCCGCCGGGGTCCAGCCGACGGGGATCCACCACCAGCATCCCACGGAGGAAACCGTGACCCAGTACACCCAGGACAGCCTGTTCCCCCTCGACGCCGTTCAGACCGAGGGCTACGCCCAGCCCGAGGCCCGCGACGAGGCCGCCAACGACGACACGATGGCGGAGGCGGCGTGAAACTCCGCATCGACCAGAAGCAGCTGGCGGAGGCCGCCCGCCGCGCCCACCGCCGACTCCCGAACAATCCCCTGCAGCCGATGCTCAGCGGCCTGTTGCTGGAAGCCGACGCCCACGCCGTGACCTTGTCCGGGTTCGACTTCGAGACCGCCACCCAGGCCACGCTGGACGCCGACACCCTCGCGCCGGGCCACGCCCTAGTGGCCGGGCGGCTCCTCGCCGACGTCACTGCCGCACTCCCCGCCGGACCCGTCGACCTCGTCGCCGACGAACGAGAGCTGACTCTGACCGCGCCCGGCACCACGTTCACGCTGCCCGCGATGGACCGTCGCGACTACCCGGCGCTGCCGGTGCCGCCCGCCGCCTCCGGTGTCGTCGACGGCGACGCGCTGGCCGAGGTCGTCGGGCACGCGGCGCAGGCCGCAATGTCGGAGAAGGAAGCAGTCGGCAGCATGACCGGATTCGGTGGCGTGCACGTCGTGGCCGAGGGCGACCAGCTCGTCGTGTCGGCGTCGGACCGGTACCGGATCGTGCGGCACACCGTTCCGTGGCAGCCGGACGGCGACGCGGCTGGCGAGTTGCTGCTGCCGGCCGCGGGGTTCGCGGTCACCGCGAAGCAGATGGCCAGCCACTCGGTGCGCGTCTCTTTCACCGAGGGAACGAACGGCGTGGCAGCCCTGGCCACCGACCGGCTCACGGTGACTAGCCGCACTCTCGGCGTCGACTTCCCCGACATCAGCCGGTTCTTCCCCGACCCGGCCGCGGCCTCGGGCTGGATGCGCGCCGACGCAGCCGAGCTCGCCGAGGCTGTGAAGCGGGCCGCCCTGGTCAACGAGAAGCCCGAGCAGCCCATCACGCTCAGCATCGACCGCGACGAGATCACTGTGCGCGGTGGCGTCGAGGGCACCAAGGGGGCCAGCCGCATCACCGCCGAGACCGCCGACCTGGACGACTTCGAGATCGCCTACCGGCCGGACTTCCTCGGCTCCCTGCTGACCCCGATCAGCGGCCTGGTGCAGATGTGGTTCACCGCCTCAACCAAGCCCGCGCTGCTCGTGCCGGTCGACGACGACACCTACCGGGCCGTGTGCATGCCCGTCCGCCTCACCTGACCTACACCTCCACAGGCCGCCGCGTGAGCGTCCATCCCCCTCGCGCTCCGCGGCACCCCGGGCGGCCAGCCCCGCACCCCCCCCGTCGGGGCTGGCCGCCTCCCATCAGCACACCCTCAGGAGCCTCAGATGGACACCGTCCACCCGTATCCCGCACCCGACGGGATCCTGATCGGCCATCTCACCCCAGGCACTGCCGCCTGGGAGGATGCCCGCACCGGCCTCACGATCACCGCCACTGAGATCGCCGCTGTCGTCGGACTGAGCCCGTGGCAGTCCCGCTTCAGCCTGTGGCACAAGAAGGCCGGCCTGCCGACGCCGCCGTTCGAGATGAACCCGGCGATCGAGTGGGGCAACCGGCTCGAGGACGCGGTCGCCCAGAAGTGGGAGGACGAGCACCCGGGCCTGCTCGCTGCCCCGGCCGGCACCTGGCGGCACCGGGCACGGGACTGGCAGCGGGCCACCCCCGACCGGCTCATCTACCCGCAGCCCGGCAACGAGTTCGAGATCGCCGACCACGCGGACGCCCTGCTGGAAGTGAAGACGTCCCCGTTCGGCGACGACTGGGGACCCTCCGGTTCGGACACCATCCCGATCCACTACCGCTGCCAGGTCATGTGGCAGATGGACACGCTGGGCCTGCACCGCACCCACTTCGCCGTCCTCATCTCCGGCCACGACTACCGCGAATACACCGTCGACTACGACCCGGACGAGGCCCGCATCCTCCGCGACGCGGCCGAGCGGTTCCTCAACGACGTCCGCAAGGGTGTCCGGCCCGACATCGACGGCGACACCGCCACCTACCAGACCATCCGCGTCCAGGCGGACGGACTCGAAGACCGCGACGTGGAGATCCCGTTCGGTCTCGTCTGCCGCTGGGACGCCGCTTACGAACAGCTGGCCAAGGCGTCCGCCGACCTCACCCAGGTCCGCGGCGAAGTCCTCGACCTCATCGGCAACGGCAAGCGGGCCGTCTGCGAAGGCCGCCGCATCGCCTACCGCACCGTCCGCGACGGCGCGACCTACTCCCTCAACCCGTACCCGATCCGCGAGGACAACGCAGCATGAACCAGATCAGCAACGAGATCGCCAAGCGGGACAACGGGCCCGCTGCCCAGATCGAGCAGTACCGGGACGAGTACGCCGCTCTCGTCCCGTCCCACGTGAACGCCGACCAGTGGATCCGCCTTGCTGTCGGCGCCATCCGCGGAAACAAGGACCTCGAGCAGGCAGCCCGCACCGACGTCGGCGTCTTCCTGCGCGAGCTGAAGACCGCCGCTCGCCTCGGCCTGGAACCCGGCACCGAGCAGTTCTACCTCACCCCCCGCAAGAGCAAGGCCCACGGCTACAAGCTGATCGTCAAGGGCATCGTCGGCTACCAGGGCATCGTCGAACTCATCTACCGGGCCGGCGCCGTGTCCACCGTCATCGTCGAAGCCGTCCGCCAGCGCGACACCTTCCGCTACGTGCCCGGCCGCGACAACCGACCCGTGCACGAGATCGACTGGTTCGGTGAAGACCGCGGTCCCCTCGTCGGCGTGTACGCCTACGCCGTCATGAAGGACGGCGCCGTCTCCAAGGTCGTCGTCCTCAACCGTCAGCGCGTCATGGAGATCCGCGCCAAATCCGACTCCAAGGACTCCGAGTACAGCCCGTGGCAGACCAACGAGGAAGCCATGTGGTTGAAGAGCGCCGTCCGGCAGCTGGCCAAGTGGGTGCCGACCTCCGCCGAGTACATGCGCGAGCAGTTGCGCGCCCAGGCCGAGGTCGCCGGTGAACTCGCCGCACCGACCGCGGCCGGCGCCCCGCCGACGCCGCAGCCGTCCGTCCTCGACGACGCCGACCCCGACTACGACGACGAGCCCGTCGAGGGCGAACTCGTCGACTGACCGACTACCCGGCCTCCCGCCCGCCGCAATCAGGCGGGAGGCCGGCTTCCAGGACACCACAGCCTCAAGGAGCCCGCTATGGCCCGCAAGCTCACCCCCGCCGAACGCCTCGCCTCCGCGGAGAAGGACTTCCTGCTGGAGGAGATCGCCGACCAGTCCTCCTGGGACCAGTTCCTCGTCGAGCAGGCCGTCTTCCACTTCGGCCAGCGCTACGACGAGTGGTCCTGCAACGACCTCCGCGACGTGCTGCCCGAGCTGGGCCACGGCTACCTCGGTGCCGCCATCAACAGCCTCCGCACCGGCGGGATCATCGCCCACACCGGCCGCATGGTGCCGTCCACCCAGGCCAACACGCACGCGCACCGCATCGCCGTCTGGCAGCTCACCGACAAGGGCCGGGCCATAGCCGCCCGCCGGGCCGCCCGCACCCAGCAGCAGGCCGCGTGATGGCCGACCTGATCGAGTTGCCGCGCTGGTTCCTCGCCCTCCTCGTCCTCGCCGCTGGTGCCGTCGGTGGGGGAGCGTGCGCCGCGATCGACCTCCTCATCCGTGGGAGGCGGCAGTGATCGCCCGCCTCATCCCGTTCGCCCTCGTCGCCCCCGGCGCCGTCATCGCCCTCCGCACCCTCTGGCGGGAACGCACCCGCCTCCCCGCCGCCCCCGACAACCAGCCCGGCACCGACACCGAAGCCCTGTGGACCTGCCGCCGAATCATGCGCGCCACCGAAACCCGGAAGGAGAACGAGTCGTGACCACCACGGTCAAGCGACGCCAGCCCATCCCCGCCGACGCCTTCGACCACGGGGACGCCCGCCGCTACCGCCGCGGCTGCACCTGCCGGCCCTGCACCGACGCCGCCACCGCCGAAGCGCGCCGATGGAAGTACCTGCGCAGCACCGGGCGCGGAGGAATCGTCACCGCCAGCAAGGTGATCCGCCACATCTGGAAACTCCGCGCCGCAGGCATGACCGACCTGGAAATTCGCGCCCAGGCCAAGCTGTCACCCGCGCACCTCTACCAGATCATCCGCCTGGGCGGCACCGTCCGGCACACCACCGCCACGCGCATCCTCACCATCCAACCGCCCAAGATCGACGGCCCTTCACGTAACGGCGCCCACGTACCCAGCCTCGGCACCCTCCGACGCCTGCAGACCCTCAACGCCGAAGGCTGGCCCTGCAAGGAACTCGACCGCCGCCTCAACACCGGAACCGGGTACACCGCCTACCTCCTCAGGAACAAAGCCGACACCGTTCGCTTCTCCACGGCTGACACAGTCCGGCACCTGTACGCCGACCTCGACGGTCTCGCCCCCGAAGAGCACGGAGTCAGCCCTGTCAACGCCCGGTTGACCCGGGCCCGGGCCGCCGCCAACCACTGGGCCCGCGCCGCCTACTGGGACGACGACGACTTCGACGACCCGAACTTCACCCCGGCGGTCAGCGACGAGCAGCTCGGCAGGGACCAACTCGGCGCGCTCCGCCGAGCCGAGATCGCCCACCTGATCACGTTCAACCTGCCCCACGCCGACATCGCCGCCCGGCTCGGCATGGCCGAAAGCTACGTCCGGGACATCGCCCGCGAGATCACCACCGGGAATCGGCGCAACCGGACGCCGGAGAGCGCCGCAGCCGCCCCGTACCTGAAGGAGGCGGCGTGAACGGCAACCGCGTCGGCGCAGGCGCCCGTGAGCGCCTGTACGCCTCCACCACGGACACCTTCGACCCGGACAACGACCTCGACTACATCGCCATCGAGTACGCCCTCAACGGCGAGCCGGTCAAGCTCACCCGCGCCGAAAAGATCCACGCCGCACGGATCCTCGACAGCCGCGGCTACGGAACCAAGACGATCGCCGAACGCATCGGCTCCGACCCCTCAACCGTGGCCGGCTGGCGGGCCAACGGATGGACGCCCGGGCCGCACCCCAAGAGCCGCATCAGGCAGAAACGACCCGAGCCGGTCTGCGGCGAGCCCCGCATGTACCGCCGGCACCTGAAGAACGGCGAACGCTGCGAGATCTGCCGCGCCGCCAACGCTGCAGCCGACCGCCGCTACCGACTCACCGGCACCCAGAAGGCCACGTGACCGCGGGCCGCCGGCCGCGCGACCGGCCCTAACCAGCAGCACACCCCACCCCATCCGCACGCCGCTTCCCGAGAAGAGAGACCCATGGGCTACGAGCTCCGCCGGCAACTGCGCGAGGCGCTTGGGCCGGACATCACCGGCCTGCAGCGCGCAGTCGCGCTGGAGATCGCCGACGACGCCAACGAGCGAACCCGGCGCAGCTCGGTGCCTCTCGAAAAGCTGGTGCTGTGGACGGGGGCCAAGGATGCGAGCGTCGTCCGCAACGCCCTTAAGCGACTGGCGGGCGCCGGATGGGAGCTTCGAGTTCCCATCGGCAAGGGCAAGGACGGCCGCGTCTTGTACGCCGTCCCCGGCATCCGAATGACCTTCGAAGTCCCCAAGTTCGAAGGGGTAGCCACCGCTACCCCTTCCGAGAACAAGGGGGAGCAGGGGCTACCCCAAGGGGGAGCAGGGGCTACCCCTTCAACCCCCCAAGGGGGAGCAGGGGCTCATTCAGAAGGAGCCGTGGCTCACTCTGAAGGAGCCACGGCTACCCCCTCTTCCTCTTCTCCTTCTCTCCTCATGCACGAAGGAGAGCGAGTTGAGGACTCCACCTACGGCATCCCGGACGCCGCTCGGCCCCTCATCGACAGCATGAGCGCCAGCGGGGTCATCGTCCGCTGGCCCTTCAAGGGCGACCAGTGGTTCCCGCTACTGGCCCTGATCAACAAGTGTGGCGTGCCGGCCCTCGTCGAATACGCCCGCCGCACCGCCGACCGCACTCATGTCGACTCCGCCCGCTACTTCATGCGCGGCTGGAGCGAACTCCCACCCAAGCCCGCCGACGGCAGCCCCATCCACCGATCCCGGCCGCAGCTGCGCGCCGTTGGCCAGAGCCCTGAAGACAGGGGGATCTTCTAAGTGACCACCGACCTCGAGCCCGACTACGCGGACATCCCGCTCGAGCGCGTCCCGCCACAGGACTTCGAAGCCGAGCAGGGCGCCCTTGGAGCCTGCCTGCTCTCCAAGACGGCACTCATGGAAGTCCTCGACGTCGTCGAGCCCGCCGCCTTCTACCAGCCCCGCCACCAGCTGATCTTCAACGCCATCGCCCACATGCACTCGCGCGGGCTGTCCGTCGACCAGATCACCCTCGGCAAGTACCTCGCCGACACCGGCGACCTCATGCGGGCCGGCGGCACCCAGTACCTGTACGAACTCGTCCGCGCCGTCCCCACCGCCGCCAACGGCGAGTACTACGCGGAGATCGTCCAGGACCGCGGCCTGCGCCGGGCACTCATCGAACTCGGCACCCGCACCGTCCAAGCCGGATACAACACCAGCGGCGAGACAAGCGACCTGATCGAACGCGTCGTCACCGAAGCCCGCGACCTCCGCGACCGCGGCATGGCCTCCGAAGACCTCCCCGTCGAAGACATCCTCGACTTCGTTCAGCACGAGGACACCTACGACTGGGTGGTCCCCGGCCTCCTTGAGCGGCAGGACCGGCTGATCCTCACCGCGTCCGAAGGCGGCGGCAAGTCCACCCTGCTCCGGCAGATGTCCGTCACCCTCGCCGCCGGCATTCACCCGTTCCGCACCTGGGAGATCATCGACCCGGTCAAGGTGCTCACCCTCGACTGCGAGAACGGAGAGGCCGCCTCCCGCCGCAAGTTCCGGCCCCTCCTGGCTGCCGCCGAGAGCCTCGAGCAGCCGGTGCGCCGCGGACAGTTCCACATCGAGTGCCGGCCGCAGGGCCTTGACCTCACCAGGCCGGCCGATCGCGCCTGGGCCATGCGGCGCGTCGAAAAGATCAAACCCGACGTGCTGATCATCGGCCCCGTCTACCGACTCCACGCCGGCAACCCCAACGACGAGGAACTCGCCCGCAAGGTCTCCGTCGTCATCGACGAGGCCCGCGCCACCGCCGGCTGCGCCGTCCTCATGGAGGCCCACGCCCCCCACGGCAACAACCTCGGCCCCCGCTCCCTGCGCCCCCTCGGCTCCTCGCTGTGGATGCGCTGGCCCGAGTTCGGCTTCGGCCTTCGCCCCGTCGAAGACGAGAAGTCCGCGCAGAACGTCGAAGGCGCCCGCGGCCGACGCGTCGTCCCCTGGCGCGGAAGCCGCGACGAACGCGACTGGCCCCACTTCATCAAGCAGGGCGAGCGCTGGCCGTGGATCTCCTACAAGCCCATCGACGCCGACCCCATCACCGGCTACAGCGAGACGGGAGCGATCTGGTGACCGACACATGCCCGCGCTGCTGCCGCCGCAACGTCCCACCCCGCCGCGAGCGGACGGACGACACCCAGATACGCAGCGCCTACCGCTGCCCCGACTGCGGCCACGCCTGGATCACCAGCCGCCACCGCAGCGCCTACCCCGCCGCCTGAAAGGACCCGTCCGTGACCACCACCGAGATCGCCCGCAGCCACGGCTACACCGGCCCCATGGTCTGCGAGGACTGCGGCACCACCGAGCTGCTGCACTTCGGCAGCTGGTTCGACCCGAAGACCCAGGAGTCCGGCGACTTCCTGCAGTGCTGCGCCTGCGGGATCAAGGCCGGCGACCCCACCTACATCCACGACGACTGCAAGCCCGCCGCCGAGACCGAGGAAGCCAGCGCCGACGACGGCCCGGACGTCCGCGTCCACCACCGCGCCGCCGGCTGGGTGCTGCCCGACTTCACCGACCTCGCGGACTGCACCACCAACTTCCGCCGCGAGCAGGACGGCCGGCCCGCCTGCATCGATACCGCGGTGTGGAAGGTCGTCGAGGATCACGGCATGCACCTGACGATCGGCTTCTACTGCGACGCCGACCTGCCGGAGGAGCACCGGCGGGTGGCCGCCGCCTAGGCCCCGCACCACAAGCCACCGCACCCACCGCACACCACAACCACGAAGGAACACGCCATGGCCACTCACCCGACCGACGGCCCGATCCACGACTGGTTCGGCCTCAGCTACTGCAACTACCAGGTGCTGCACCGGACGCTGATGCAGTCCATGCCGATCGAGTGGCAGGAGCGCATGGTCGCCTGCCTGACCGAGCTGCGCGACGCGTTCGAGCACCTGCCGCAACCGGAAGGCTTCAAGGTTGAGGCCGCCACCTTCCAGGAGGCCGCCGACGTTCCGCTGGCCCTGCGCAAGCAGGCGGGCCTCGAAGTCGAGTACGGCGAAGACGCTGAGGGCGCGGTGCCGGTCTCGTACTGGCTCGACGGCCAGGAGATCGACGCAAGCACAACCGTCCCCGTCCCGGCCGTCGACCCGGTGCCGCACTACAACCGCGGCCGGACCTACATCGAGCCTCGCATCGCCGCTCCCGAGCGCGTCCAGCACTCCGGCCGGGACGCGGAGTTCTGCGTCCTGTGCCTGTCTGGCGAACACGAGCGCGTCGCCGACCAGCCCACCGCCTGACTGCCCGCCCTGATCACCCCTGGAGACCCGATGCCACACGACCCGCAGCCCCTCAACCTCGACGCCATCGACACCGTGATCGACGCCGCCACTCCCGGACCGTGGGGCGTCTACCAGTACGGCGGTGACAGCCTCATCGAGATCGCCGCCGACCTCGAAGACACCGGCACCGGCTACAGCGCCCGCCGCACCATCTGCCGCTTCGACGAGGAGCCCCTCGACAACGACCCCGCCCACCGGGAGTGGACGGCCGAGGAGGACTGGGCGCAGGTTCAGGCCGACGCCGCGTTCATCGCCGCGATGAGCCCGGAGACGGTCAAGGCCATGGCCGACGAGATCCGCCGCCTCCGCGCCCGCGTCTGGGAGCTGGAACGCCCGGCCGTCGAGAAGCAGCGCGACGAGGTCCGCGACAGCTACGCCCAGCTCGCCGCGCAGTGCCGCGAGGACCGCGACCACGAGAGCGCGTTCGACGTCGAGTGCCGATTGCGCGAGCGCGAGGAGCAGTGGGCCCGCGAGGACGCCGCCGCCTGCCCCGGCTTCGAGAAGGAGTACCAGGGCGTCAGCGACGCCAAGCGCCGGCTCGCCAACTGCAAGCACTGCGGCCAGCCGCGCACTGCCCACGCCGCCGTGTCTGCCGCCGCCGTGGCGCACGTCGTCGCCGACGACAGCGACAACCCCGAGCACATCGACGACTGCCCCGGCTGCGAGGCCTTCACCCTCGCCGGCCACCGCGCCGCCCGGCCGTGACCACACCCACACCAACCACCAGGAGGAACACCGTGACCGACAAGCCCGCCGAGCAGCCCACCGGCCCGGACCGCAGCGTCCGCCCCGTCATCGAGCACGCCCTCACCGACTACGGCTACAGCGCCGACACCATCCGCATCCTCATCGACCGGCTGATCGCTGAAGCGAGGGCCGCATGATGCCGATCCACCTCGCTGCTCCCGCCCATCAGAACGGCGGCCCCGACGGGAAGGGATGGACCCGCCTGTCTCTCGCGTCCATGGGAGGCCTGGCGGGTGACGAATGCGCGCTCCGGCCACGCGACTACAGCCACCTCGTAGAGGCCCAGGACACCCGACGCGCCCACTACGGCGGCTACGGCCCTTGCATCGCCGACGGGAGGTGCGACGCCTGCCCGATTTTCAAGGCCGCCCCGCTCACCCTGACCGCGCTCACCGACCGTGTCCTCGTGCGCATTGGGCCCGGCGGCAGCCCGTACCTGGTGAACCGCCCCGAAGACGGCTGGGCATCCGTCGCTCGCCGGTGGACGTGGCAGGACCTGGCCCGGCTGCAGGGCTGGACCGTCGGCCGTGCGTACCGCGACGAGCACAGCGATGGCTTCTGGCTCGAACGCGCAGCGGCATGACCGCACCCACGGCAAGGCCCGCCGGTGCACCAATCACCGGCGGGCCGGCCCCAGCCTCCCACACCACGACCGACCGCCCGCACCAGCCACAGGAGTGACCGTGACCGACACCGACCCGACCGCCGCCATCGAAGTGTGGGCGCGCATGCTGTGCTCCGCCGACGTCCATGTCTACGGTGCCGACCACCCGACCTGGCAGCAGACCGGCAGCAAGATCCGGGACGACTACCGCAAGGCCGCCGCCTGGCTGCTGCCGAGGCTGACCGTTGCCGCCGCTCCTGCTGGCCCGACGCCCGCCACCGACCGGAACACGCTGCGGGAGCGGATCGACGCCGCGCTCGACTCCCTCCAGGGGACCGCGCACCATCTGCCGTGGGCCACCCGGCAGCGTGTCATCGAGGCCGTGCTGCCCGCCGTGCTGCCCGCGCCCGACCAACAGGCCGCCGTCCTGCTGTGGGCCGCCGACCGATACGAGACGATCCTGGCAAGTGCGGCAGCCGAGCACAGCTCTGACCCCCGGTACTACACGGGCGTCCGCGACGTGATCCTCGGGCTGCGTCGTCTGGCTAGCGAGACGCAGCAGGACGAGGGCGAGGAGCCCGAGACGGACGAGCAGCGCGCGGACCGCGAGGAGACCGAACGCGACCACGCAGCAGGCGACCACCGGTACTGCGACCAGACGTGCGAGGTGGAGTTCCCGACCGAGCACCTGCGGAACTTCGTCATCGCGAAGGGCTACCCGGGCACGAAGGGGGCGCTCGATGAGCTGCTGCGGCGCGCCGCCGAGGACGCCACCCGCGTGGCGCAGCAGGACCCGACACAGGACGGCGAGGCTGAGACGGGCGGCCGGGTCGAGTGCGGCATGTCCAGCGGGCGGGACTGGTGGTGCCAACTCCAGCCCGGCCACTCCGGCGACTGCGTGCCCCGTCGCGCGGAGGCTCCCGCCGCCGTGGCGCGGTCCGGGCAGCCCGAGACGGAGGCGTCCACCATCCGCTGCCCCGACGCCGCATGGACCAACACCCCGCACCCACCGCACCACTGGGAGATCAGCCCCGGCAAAACCCGACCCTGCCCCGGCGTGGCCGACGACGGCGGCCAGGAAGGCGGCTGTACGCCCGCCTAAGCCACTCAACGCCCGCGAACGCAGTCCGGGAGGGTCCGCCCCCTCCCGGGCCCACACAACGCCACTGAAGTCCGACGACAGGAACAGCCCATGACCCCCGCCCGCATCCAGTGGATCCCCGACGACGGCAGCGCCCGCATCCTCGCCGCCTACCGCCGCACCCGCGAACCACTCCGCTCTGTCCTCCGCCGCGCCCTCCGGCAACTCGCCATCGCCGACGGCATCCTCGACCCCCGCGGCCACATCCGACAGCAGCACGGGAGGCAGCCGTGAGATCGCCCGGCTACTACGGCAAACCCCTCAGCCCCGGCCAGATCGCAGCCCTACGCCTCGCCGCATCCGGCTACACCAGTCGGCAGATAGCCGCCCGCCTCAACAGCACCGAACAAGGCGTCCACCTGCGGCTGAAGGAGGCACAGATACGCCTCGGCGCCCGCTCCCGCACCCACGCCGTCGTCATCGCACTCCGGCGGACCCTCATCCGCTTCGACGACCTCGAACTCCCAGACCAGCAACGAGAGGCAGCAGCATGAGCGACGACCGACCGGCTTGCACCTGCCTGAGGTTGCTCATGAGACCTGGGAAGAACTGCGACGCCCACCAGCTGCCCGCCGCACCGACCTGTACTTGCCCGCGGTCGTTCATGCGGCAGCGCGGCCACCACCCGAAGTGCCCGATCGCCGCCGAGCCGACCCCGGCCGAGGAGGCCCTCACCGACCGCGCCTACTGGCAGCAGAAGTACAACCGGGACCAGCCGTGACCGCCGACCAGCTCACCCTCGGCGACTGCGACCCCCTCTGGCACGACTGGGAGCAGCTGTGCCAGCGCGGCGCCGAAGAACTCGCCGACCCCACGGACCCGCGCTGGCGCGACCTCCGGCACCAAGGCCTCACCGCCCAGCAGTACCACCGCATCGCCGACGTTCAGATCACAGGAGACTGGCTGTGACCAGCGACCACACCCACCTCGACCTCTGCCCCGACTGCCAGGGGCTGCGCGTCAGCGAACTCACCAGCATCGGCATCGTCGACATCACCCTCGGCGACCACACCGGGCCCGCCGAACTGTTCATCGGCCCCGCCCCCAGCCCCTGCGACCACGCCCCCGCCGAGACGAAGCCGCGCGACGGCATCAAGGTCATCAGCCCCTGGATGCCCACCTGCGACAGCGGTCGCCACATGCCGCCCCACCCCGACCAGACCTGCGAGGAAGCCGACGAGTGGATCGCCTGGCGCGACCAGGCCATCGGTGACCTCATACGCCGCGGATGGCAGCGAGTCCTTGGCGAACTCCGCTACGACCCGCTGGCCGACACCGTCTTCGCCGCACCCACCGCCCCTGCCCCGGACCCGCCGCAGCGCGCCGACGTCCAGCGCGCCCTCGACATCCTCCGCCCCCACCTCGCCTGGGACCACCGCTACCGGGAGCAGCCGTGAGCGCCGAGCAAGACTTGCGTGCCCAGGTGGCCGCCGCGCTGCTCACCCGCGGCATCAGTCAGGCCGAAGCCGCCCGCCGACTCGGCCTCAGCAATAAGCACGTCAACCAGATGCTCACCGGCCGAGCCGTCCTCACCATCCCGTGGGCCGAACGCATCCTCGCCCTCACCGGGATGCGCCTCGTCATCAGCCTCGCCCACGACATCCAGCCCCGCTGAGCCGCCCCGCACCGCCCCGCACGAAAGGCACCGCCGTGAACGACGCACCCACCCAGCAGTGCACCGTCTGCGCCACCGGCCTGTACGACACCGAGCAGCAAACCTGCCGGCCCTGCACCGAACGCGTAGCCGCCAACCTGCTCGCTCTCGCCGGACCTGAGGGGCTCTACGCTCGGCTCAGCGACAGCCTCCACCCTGGCAGCGGCTCGGGCGGGCCAGCCGTCTCCGGCAGCCGCACAGCCCCGCTCCCGGTCCGCCTGGAGGTACTCAACGCGATGACCGAGCGAGGGCCTGTCCTCGGCCCCCTCGAAGGCTGGGTCCGCGACTGGGAACAGCACGGCCGAGCCACCGTCGACGAGACCGGCACCCTCCAGCAGCGCCTCGACCACGCCGTCGGAACCCTCAGGTTCAACCTCAACTGGGCCGCCGCCAACCACCCCGCCTTCGCCGACTTCGCAGATGAGCTATGGGTGATCGTCCGCCGCTGCCGCACCGCAGCCGGCGAAGAGAAGCCCCCGGTCAAAGTCCCCGTCGCCTGCCACTGCGGGCAGATACTCCGCGTCTCACTGGACATGGACCACGTCGACTGCCGGCGCTGCCAGACCCGGCACGGGCACGCCGAGATGCTCCGACTCACACCCACCCGGAGGGCTGCTGCATGAACTGCCAACTCTTCGAAGGCATCAGCATCGACGGCCGCCGCCCCGAATGCCGACCCGCCGTCGCCCGGCTCACCCACCACCACGGCGGCACCACCGCCCTCTGCCAGCACCACTTCGACGACTGGCTCGACACCGCCGACGACGACGAGAGCATCGAGCCCAAGACCTGGGAGTGGCTCACGGCATGACGAAGGGCCCCACCGCGGAACCGGTGGGGCCCTTCATGCATGTCCGGCTACGCCGCCTCCTCCACCGCCGGCGGCTCGACGGGCCGCCGCCCGGCGAGCACCTGCCGGATCCAGCCCGCCGACAGCCCCATCCGCCCGGCCAGCTCCTCGATCGGCACCCCCTTCCGGCGCGCCGCCCGGATCGCCCAATCCCGCCGAGCCCGCCATCGCTCCCGCGCATCCCGACCCGCCACCGTGCGATGCAACACCACCGCGGTATGCAGCAGCAGTCGACCGACCGCGTCATCCCACCTACGTGCCACGCGACGCCCCTCTCGTCCATGCGACACCCCGCTGACAGACCACGGTCAGGGCAGTGGTCCGCGACGACAAGGGCGCACGACAGGGCGCACGACAACGCCCCCAGCCGAAGCCGGGGGCGGAGGGGTCAGTAACCGCGCGCTTCTCTGATCTCAGCGACTGCGGCATCCAAGATCTCGGCCGGATTGCCTAGAGAGGCTAGATCGAACCATTCGCCGCGCACTCGGTTGTCGGCGAACCTGCGGTGCAGTGCCTGCTCGAAGTCGCCGTCGCACGCCCATGCGAGCGAGAGCTCCACGGGCTGCCCCGTCTGGAGTTGCCGCAGACGAGTGCGAGGATCCTTCGCTCGGCCGATCTTCCCCAACGACAGTCCTTCGGCTGTGATCAGGTACGTCTTGTACGGCTGGTACCGGACAGGCCGCTTAGCAGGGTCAGCCGCAGTCTCAGACGGTACCTCCCCAAGTAGCTGCCGGACTTCCGCTTTCACCTGACGCTCGATCTCTGCGGCACGCTCCGGAGACATCAGGCTGTTGCCGCGACGACGGCGCTTCAGTTCAGCCACGGCAGCTTCTCACTCTCCCGCCAAGGCCGTGGACAAGTAGTCCTGCACGGGCCCGAACAGCCCGTAGGGCACGTACTCGGGGATCTCGGCGAGCGTCACCCAGGCGACCGCGTCCAGCTCGTCCTCGTCGGCGACGTGCGCCTCGCCGTCGACCACCGTGCAGGCGGTGTAGCTCATCTCCCGGCCGGTCTTCGGGTGGACGCGCTGGCCGATCAGGGACACGGCCTCGACCTTGAGGCCGGTCTCCTCCAGCGTCTCCCGCACCGCGGCCTCCTCGGGCGTCTCGCCGGGCTCGATGCCGCCGGCCGGGAACTGCCAGCTGAGCTCACCCTCCTTCACGCGGCGCCGGACCATGAGCACACGGTTGCCATCGGTGATGATCGCCGCGGAGATCCCCGGCTTCGTCGTCGTCTCGGTCATGCCAGTACCTCCAGGACGGGCGGGTAGATGGACTGCTCGGGGATGAAGCGGGTCAGCTGTTTGCGGGGGACCCAGGCCACCTCGGCGTTCTCGATGGGGTCCCTGTTCGCGGCGTCACCCATCAGGTACTCACAGCTCAGATACTCGGCGACCACACCGGTCACCGGGTGGATGCGCGAGCCCAGTTGCTCGCGCACGGTGCAGCGGACGCCGGTTTCCGCGTGAGTCTCCTCGACCGCCACGACCGCGGGAGAGGCGCCCGGCTTCACGACGCCGGCCGGGAACTGCCAGCTGAGCGAGTCCGATCCGCGCCTGCAGACGAGGAGCACGTCGTCGTCGCGGACGACCACGGCGATGGCGACGCGAAGGGCCTGGGCCTCGACGGCGCTCGGCTTGGGGCGAATCAGGAGACTGAAGCGGCGCTGCACCGACGGGCTCGACCTTTCGTAGGCGGTATCCAGGGCGGACTGGATCTCAGCCCGCGGCACGATGTCCGGCGACGAATGCCAGCTGGCCACCGTGCGCACCGCCACCCCCAGGTGGTCGGCAAAGCCGTCATTCGTCATCCGTAGGGCCTGCTGCAGAGCGCACGCTCGGCGACCGGTCCACGTGTCGATGACGTCCACTATTCGCCCCTTACCTGATCGTTTCGGGCGGGCTGCATTGTGAGTGCACTCCTGCTGCATCGGCGCTGCACCGGACGGTCATGGCAGCTCTGGCGCGGCACCGGTTGACTCAAGGGCATGCAAAGTTGGCCCTGGCAGCTACTCGTCCGCCGCCGCTTCCGTCCCGCCGCGGTCGGTGTGGACGCGCGCAGCGATCCTTCGTGCCCACTCTCGGCTGTAGGGGGTGTGCTCGGCAATCAGCGTGAGCGTGATGCCAGCGGCCCGGGCGTCGGCGATCAGCTCATCAAGCTGCTGCCGCGTCTTCTCGTGAGCGGCAGTAGCTCTGTCCAGCTTGCGGAGCCACCGCGCCTTCTCGGCTTCATTCAGGGTCGGGGTATTCGCTGCCATGCCCTGGATGTTCTCACGGGTGGATGTCCACCGACTAGACGCGCCACAAGATTCTTCGTCCACTATGTTGCAGGGGGCACACCCCCCGTGCCATGGTGGTCCTGCAACAAAGTAGACGCAAAGCCCACGGCTTCGCGGCTTACTAGCTGTGCCCACTCCTACCGGACCCAGTCCGCGGGCGCCGCACAACAAGAGATCGGGCCGGACACCGAGACTCCTACCTCTCAGGCCGGCCCTACCACGAGGAACTGTTGAGAGGTCCCCTCATGGATGTGCAGCAGTCTACCCAGGCCAGCCTGGGTACCGTCACCGCCTTCCCGGCGCTGAAGCCGGGTCACCGTCTCGTCCCCGCCCTGATCGGCACCCGCAAGACCGCGCACGTCACGCCGATCGAGTGCCCGACCTGGTGCGTCGAGGACCACCTCGCCGTCCCGACGATGTTCGAGGACATCACGCATACGTCGGCGTCCGAGGACGTGGGTATCTCCTCGTTCCTGAAGCCGAACGGCGACCTGCTGATGTACGCGATGCTGCAGGCCGACCCGGCGTCCACCGACCCGCGGCTGCGCCAGGCGCACATCGGGATCGAGACCGGTGGCCTGCCGGACGTGCACACCCCGGAGATGGCCGAGCGGTTCGCGGACGACCTCATCCGGTTCGCCCTGCAGCTCCGCGGCCTGGCCCGCACGGCTCGCCTGCACAACGCGGCTGTGGTTGAGGAGGTCGTCGCATGAGCGCCGAGACCCCGACCCCGACGACGTCGCACCTCGCCCCGCTGGCCGCCGCACTGCACGAGGCGACGGACAGCGAGTCCCTGGCCCGTATCTTCGCCGAGCTGGCGGACGAGTCCCTGGCGCTGTGCGACACGGCCCCGTCCGAGGAGTTGTGGGCGTTCTGGCTGCGCCTGAACGAGAGCTTCTACGGCGACATGCTGGCCATGCGTCAGCCGCCGAAGCCGAAGCGGCGGTGGTTCCGGTGACGATCGCGCCCGAGACCCCTACCGCCCCGCTGCCGCCGGACGCCGTCGACGCGATGGCTCGTGTCGAGTCCCGCTTCCCGCTGATCCAGGCGGTCACCCAGTACGAGACCGCTGCCGTGCACGCCGCGCAGCTTGCGCACCTCGCCGAGTCGGGTCGCATGACGGACCTGGACGCGGACAGCCTGGCTGCGGCCGAGGATCTGATGGCCGCCGCCCGCACCGTGCTCGCCGCCGCCGGCCAGCTGCACCTGATCGGCGGTGCGTGATGGGGCGCCGGTTCAAGGACTTGGCGACGCCGGAGCAGCAGTGGGCGTCCCGGCAGGCGCCCGCGCTGCGGCAGATGGCCTACGAGGCCGAGCAGAAGGCCGAGGCCCATCAGATGACCGCCGACGTGTATGGGCGTCGGGGCCGGGACTACTCCGACCCGAAGAAGGCGTCGCAGGCCCAGCGTGAGGCCGACCGACTGCAGGAGCGGGCGCGTGGTCTGAGGACCACGGCGGCCCGCGCCGAGGCTGAGGTGGCCTTGCCGAAGAAGCGGCGGTGGTTCTAATGGCCGACGAGAAGAAGACGATCGACCTCCGCCGCGTCGAGCCGACGCCGGATCTGCCGCCGCTGCCCACCGAGCCGGTCGAGCGCCGCCGGGTGCTGAAGATCCGGGGGTGGTGACGATGGCCGACGAGATCGAGCGTCTGACCGCCGCGCAAGTGAAGGCCGACGAGGTGATCCGCGCGGTGGGTGAGACCCCTGATGGTGGCCGGCTGCTGCGAGTGGCTGTCACCGACACGGAAACCGAGCAGCGGCTTGCAACCGGCTTCGTCAACTACCGGGTGGATGAGCCCCAGGCGGTTGTCGGTCGTGTGGCTGTCCCCTTCGATCTGACGCCGTTCGACCGCTACCGGGTCCGGGTCGCCCGCAAGGAGCTGGCCGCTGCCGGGGGGCTGGACATGTCCGACGCCCGGGAGATGGCCCGCACGCTCGGCCGCCTGGAGATCGCGGTGAAGCAGCTGCTCGAAGTCTTCGACGAGCACAACCCGGACGGCCAGCAGTGAGCGCCGAGGAGTACGAGCGCATGCTCCGCAAGCTCCGCGAGGTCAACGACCGCAGCGAGCACCCGACTCGCTGACCCCCCGATCCGCCGCGGCCGGTGCCCACCCACGCCCACGCCGGCCGCGGCACCCCACCCCCATCCCAGCCCCACCTGACCAGTGAGGAACCACAGCCATGTCTATCCAGGACCGTATCCGCCTGATCGAGCAGTACGCCAAGGCCGACCCGGAGACGCGGGCGCTGATCCGCGACCACGCGGAGGCCGTCGACTCAGTCACCCCACTCGGCCCGCGCCTCGTCGACGAACTCGACGGCCTGCACCTGCCGGCGGCTGCCTGATGGCGTACCGCGGCGAGCTGTCGACGGCGCTCCTCACCGACGAGGCCATCCGGGCGAAGGACTTCGCGAAGTGGCGTCACGCCCACCGCCACTTCGCGCGTGGCCGGGACCGGGAGACCGTCGACAGGTACAAGGCCGAGATCACTGCCCGGGGCGGGTTGAAGACGCCGATCTGGCTGGACGTCGATGACAAGACGGGCTGGGTGTACGTCGGCGACGGTCACCACCGCGCGGTCGCGCTGCTGGAGCTTGGCGTGCCCCGGCTCGCCTTTCACTGGCGGCTGCTCTCCAAGTGGGGCTGGTTCAGCCTGCCTCCTCTGGAGAACGACTCGTTCCCGTACCACCTCCTCGGTCTCTGACCGGCTGCCCGATCCGCCCGTCTCGCACGGGCGGTGAGGAGAACTGGCGCAGCAACCCCCACCATCCGTTCCGACCCCGAAGAGGTCGCCATGCTCCTCCGCGTCATCGCCATCGCCCTGTTGGGCGTGTACCTGATCGCGATCGGCCTATGGCCGCCGGCCGCGGCCCCGATCGCCGCCGCTCTTGCCGGCGCCGCCGTGATCGCCGGTCTGATCCCCGGGCCGATCTGGCTCGGCCTCGGCTACCTCGCCTTGCGCAAGGCCCAGCCCGCGCCCGTCGTTGTGGGGGCCGAGTGATGCCGACCTGGATCTTCACCGCCACGTCGCGCACCGGTAAGCCCGTCGACCCGGTCACCAAGGCGCCCACCAACTCGATCGCCGTCTACGACCAGGCCGAACTCAACCGCCGGATCGCCGCCGCGAAGACCGACCCCCGCGACCTGATCGTCACCGTCGAACGCATCGACTAACCCGAGAGGACTGATCCCCGTGAGCAGCTGGCGAGAAGAGCGCCGCGCCGACCTGCGTGAGGAGCGCGCCGAGCAGCGCCGCGACGAGGAACACCGCGCCCAGCTGCGCCGCACCGAACGCCGCGAGAACCGAAAGGAGCAGCGTGAGGAGAAGGCGCAGAAGCGCCGCGACCGCGCCCAGCGTCGTGCCGCCCGCGCGGCCCGACGGGAGAAGGCGCTGACACCGGGCAACGTGTACCGGCGCGGCACGCTCGCTCTCGTCGCCGCCTCCGCGCTCGCCTCACTGCCCGCGCAGGTAGCGCACTTCGTCCGCGTCTCCCTGATGCTGCTGCCCCTGCCGTTCGCGCTGGAGGGCGCCGCCTGGGTGATGGCTGCCGGGGTCGCCTACGCCGACGAGCGCAAGCTCCCAGCGTGGGTGCGGTGGCTGCTGCGTGGCCTGTGTCTGTCCGCCGCCGGCTACGCCGCATGGATCAACTATGGCTACGGGGTGCAGACCTCGCCGTCCGTCGGCTACGGCCTCGCCGCAGTGTCCCTGATGGGCCCGCTGTTCTTCGAGGTCCGCCAGTGGGTCACCACGCTCTCGTTCGACGCGGCGGAGAAGAAGCGGCGGGCCGAGGAGAAGGCGCGTGCCAAGCACGAGAGGCGGCGCCGCAGCCACCACAAGGACGTCGTGCAGCTCGCCGAGCGACTGGTGTCCGCAGCCCCCTACGGCACGCTCGACTTCGAGAAGGCGTTCGCTGCCGCATGGGAGATCTTCTACGGCACAGACACCCCCTGCATGACCCCGGCGCTGCACGCCCAGCAGGTCGCCTCCCGCCGGTCCCTCACCGAGGCGATGGACGAAGCGAACGGGGCGCCGATAAGCGTCCGTGGGCGTCTCCTCACGAGGCTCCACCCAGCCCCCTCAGCGCTGCTCTCAGCGCCTGGATCTTCGCAGGTCGCGTCCGATCTACCCCCCGCCGTCAAGGAGCCACAGAAGGCGGCTCAGAAGGACGGCCGCAAGGCGCCCCCGCCGCACCGTCGCACCAAGGGAGACGCGGTGCCGTTCCACCCCATCGCGAAGAACGAAGCCGCCCGCGAACGCGGCGGTTCCCCCCGGCGCATCCCTGCCGTCAACGGCCACGCCCACTAGGAGATCTGATGGCTACCCCGCTGTACGACGAGCGTCCGACGCTGACCCTGGTCCCGCCGCCCGCCGCAACGCCCGTCTTCAAGGACGAGACCGCCGGCCGGAAGCCGTTGGAATCGGTCCGTAAGGTCGCCGAGCGCACCAACCAGATCGCCTCCGTCGTCCTGCTGCCGCACACCTTCCGCGGCTACCGGCAGCTCGGCCGGCGCTGGCTGGAGCGGTACCACAACCACTACCCGCAGCTGATCGCCGACGCCGACCAGGCCGTGCGTGACGCGGCCGGTGACCCGAACGTGGCAGGCACCTGGAAGCAGAAGGCCGACCGATACCGCGAGGAGTACAAGGAGCACCGCAAGAGCTACCTCACGAAGACCGCAGCCGCAGCCGGCGTGGTCACTGGGGGAGTAGGCGTCGGTGTCGTCACCGGCAGCCTCTGGCTCGACCTGCTGGCCGGCCTCGGCGCCTGGGGCCTCGGAGCCTTCCACGGCCGCAACCGCAGCCAGATCGGCACCGTCGAACTGCCTCAGGACCCGGCCACCCCCCGAGACGAAGCCCAGATCCGCGGCGAAGCCGACCTGATCACCGCGCTCGTCAAAGCCGGCATCATCACCGAAGCGCAGCGCGACGAGACGCACGTCGTCGGCATCATCCAGCCGGCCGGGCCAGGCTGGACCGCCACGATCGAACTGCCCCGCGGCATGAAGGCCGCCGCCGCCACCTCCCGCGCCGAAGAACTCGCCTCCTCGATGAGGGTGAAGAAGTCCCAGATCGAGATGCGGGCCGACACCTCCGAGGACGGCCACGAAGGCCAGGTCGTGCTGTGGGTCGCCAACGAGGCCAACCCCTACGGCTCCAAGCCGGTCCCCTCTCCCCTGCTCACCGCGGACCGCCTGGACTTCTGGCAGTACGGTGTGCCGCTGGGCACTGACGCGCGCGGCGCCCGGCACAGCCTGGAACTGGTGTGGTGCTCCATCCTGCTCGGCGGTCTGCCCGACTACGGCAAGTCTTTCCTGGCCCGCTTGGTGACTGCTGCCGCCGCCCTGGATCCCCACATGACGGTGCACATCGCCACCGGCAAGGCCGGGCCCGACTGGGTCGGCACCAAGCAGTTCGCCCACTCCTACGTCGCCGGCAACACCCCCGAGAAGATCCTCGCCTTCTACAACCTGCTCAACGAACTGATCGCTGACATGCAGCAGATCGGTCAACGCCTGGAGCAGCTATCGGAGGAGCACCCTGAGCGCTGCCCCGAGGGCAAGCTCACTCCGGAACTGGCGAAGGAGTGGAAGCGCGGCCTGACGCTGTTGGTCGTGGATGAGCTGCAGGAGCTGCTGGACGCCGCCGCCATGATGAAGATCAAGACGGACGACGATCCGGACGCCAAGGACCGAGGCCGCAGCGGCAAGGACGTCCTCGTCGAGACGATGGCCCGCTTCGTGCGTGTCAGCCGGTACGTGGGCGGCATGGGCCTGTTCATCACCCAGCGCCCGGACGCCACCAGCGTGCCGACCCTGCTGCGAGAGGTGTGCCGCAAGCGAGCTTGCTTCCGCGTCAAGGGTGCCGAGAGTTCGCGGATGGTCCTCGGCAACGACGCGGTCGCCGCAGGCGCCGCACCGCACATGCTGCTCGACGCGCAGAAGGGCGTCGTCGTCCTGGACCAGGGCGGCGAGGAGGGCCACATCACCCTCAAGACGGACTTCATGACGATCCCCGAGTTCCGGGAGATCTGCATGCGCGGCCGGCAGCTGCGCATCGACGCCGGCACGCTGACCGGTTTCGCCGCCGAGTACGGCAAGAGCGACCAGGCGTCCAAGGGCGCCGAGTTGCTGGCCGACTGCATCGCGGTCCTCGACGCGGACGGTGTGGACCGGGCCCGCACCAAGCGGCTCGTCGAGCTGCTGGCCGCCCACCGTCCTGACCGCTACCAGGAGCTGACCGAGACGGATCTGCAGGCCCGGCTCCGCGCGGCCGATGCGGGCGGAACCCGAAAGCTGGGCCCGCTCGACGGCCTGGCCAACCCGAATGGCTACACCCGCGAGCAGCTCGCCGAGGCCGCCGGTAAGTAGGGCAAACCGCCCGGTCGAGACCCGGTCGGCGAGTGGTCTCGTACCGGTATGACCCGGTATGCCGCCCGGTCGGTTGGAGCCCAGCCCCGGTCAACCGACCGGGTGGACGCGACTTCGACCGGGTGACAGACCACCACAAAAGCCGCAGCGACCGGGCGCCGACCACCCGGCAGACCACCCAAAGCAGGGCAAACCAACCAACACATCAGGCAGGAGACCACTCATGGCCGGACGCACCTGGGAGCCCACCAAGCGGGGCGCCAAGGACCTCAACCGCTTCATCCGCAAGGGCACGACCGTCTACACGATCAACGAGATGGCCACCCGCGTCGCCCGCTACGAGGACAGCCACACCTATACCGCCCACACCTTCGACCGGCAGTCCAGGATCACCGGCGAATGGATGACTGGTCACCTGTCTGTCTCCGGGCTCCTGGGCCAGTGCGGCACCGTCTACGAGCAGCCCCCCGCCGGCATGCGCGACCTCGCCACCCCCGGACGCCAGGTCGCCGGACCGCTCCCCAAGGGCTACGTCGGCCACCTCGACGAGGCCGAACTCCGCGGCCTGGAGAAGCAGGTCGCCGACATGCCCGACCCGAAGAAGCGGCGCTTCGGCCGCTGACCCCGCTCACCACCTACCCGGAGGACTGACGTGCCCACCACCAGCTACGGCTACGACCTCACCATCGGCGACCACACTGACCGCGACGACATCCCCGTCTGCTGCGACAGCGACATGACCGGCCAGGACAAGGACGGCGACTACCGCCGCTACACCTGCGGCGATTGCGCGGCCGTCGTCACGATCGACCCCAGCGGCCTCGTATCCGACATCGCCGACTAACTCTGCCGGGGCGCCCCTCGACGCCTGCCAGCAACCCAGGGGCGCCCCGCCACCCATCCACACGTCACCGCGCAGAAGGCGACCCCACATGACCACGACCACCCGCGCGCCCGCAACCCGCCCCGCCGCCCTCACCCTCGACGACCGGCTCGCCCTCGCCCATCACGAGATGGACGCCCGCCTTAACCAGGCCGCCGTCGCCTACGAGGTCAACACCGCCCACATCCCCGCCGAGCAGCCGGCCGACATCACCGTGCCGCAGCTGCCGCAGACCGCCATCCCCGCGCCGTACCGCACCCCGCTTGCGCAGCTTCTGCACCGGGCCGGCATCCGGCTGCAGACCGACGGCTGGAGTCGCGAAGCCCTCGTCGAAGAGGACGGCCGGCGGTGCCCCATCGGCGCCATCCGTCGCGAGGCCGCCAACCGCGGGCAGGCCGACGACGCCTGCTTCCTCCTCCTCGAAGCCATCAAGCGCCACTGGCAGGCCGAGACCATCCCGTCCTGGAACGCCCAGCAGACCAGCGCCGCCCCCGTCCTCCTCGCCTTCGACCGCGCCGCCGAACTCGCCCACAACCGCAACCTCTAAGGAGATCACCATGCCCAAGCCCAGCAAGGAAGCCATCCAGGAGTACGCCGAGGAG
This sequence comes from Streptomyces sp. NPDC048521, assembly GCF_043199855.1. Classification (NCBI taxonomy): domain Bacteria; kingdom Bacillati; phylum Actinomycetota; class Actinomycetes; order Kitasatosporales; family Streptomycetaceae; genus Streptomyces; species Streptomyces sp. NPDC048521. The sequence goes on along the minus strand of NZ_JBICWR010000001.1, from coordinate 560,006 downwards.
AACCGGCTCCTCGCCGCCTTCCGTCACGCCGAAGCCGCCCTCTATGAGAACGCGGCCCGCGAAGCCGCCGACGGCATCACCCACGAGACGGACGAATACCTGCGGCTCAACCAGGCCGTCATCGACGCCGGCAAGCGGCTCCCCAAGCGGTTCAAGCACCTCAGGAAGGGCTGACTATGGGCATCAGCATCAGCCACGGAGTTCGCGGCCCCCGGTCCGCCCTCACCATCGCCAACCTCGGCCAGCACCTCGCCAACACCCTCACCGGCAGGGAGTGGCGCGAGATCGCCGACCTGTTCGACGGAACCTTCGACGACGTTGCCTCCATCCCGCCGCGCCGAGCTGGCCGCATCGGCGACCTCCTCCACAAAGCAGCCCGGCACCGGCTCATGCCCGCCGACTGGGGCAGCCTCGCCACCGAAATCGGAGACGCCGCCCACCGAGCCGCCCGAGCCCGCCAGAACTGGGAATGGACGTGACTCGCGGCGCGAGCGCCCAGACCGTCAACCAGCAGTAAGGCCAACCGCCGTTGTCAGTGGCGCCTAGGAGAATCAGCAGATGCAGGAACTGACCGTCAATTGCGGGTGCGGGCGAACCATGAGCTTGGACGGGCGAGCCGGCCTCGGCGCCTACCGCTGTGGCTGCGGAACCCGGATACGGATCGCCAGCGCCGCACCCGCATATCGGCAGTGCTGGTTCTCCGGGTGCCCCGAGGGCGCCACCACAGCGGAGCCGCTCCGCTTTTGCGCCGAGCACGAGCGGGAGACCGTCAACCGGCTCGCTCACCTCATCGTCCGCTTCGACTGGGGTGCGGTCCTCGACGCCTCCGTCGCCATCGACGACGTCAACCGGTCCCTCGACAGCTACAGGCAGCCGACTGCCTCCGGCGAGGGCTGGGTGTACTTCATGCGGCGTGAGCGGCTCATCAAGATAGGCACCACACTGAACCCTCGCCGCCGAGCCCAGGAGCTGAACGGCACGATCCTCGCGAAGTGCCTGGGTAGCTACACCGAGGAAGCTCAGCCGCACGCGAAGTTCGCAGACCTCCGGCGGCATGGCGAGTGGTTCGAACCAGGGGCCGATCTGATGCGGCTTATCAACGCGATCCGGGCCGAGCAAGGACTCCCGCCGATCCCCGATTAGGGATCTACTTGCAATAGCCCCTGACCTGCTGTAACACTAGAGGCGCCTGAGCGCATTGCGCCCAAAAACAACACGAGCCCCCGCCCAGAATCGGCGGGGGTTTTCGCATGTCAGGGGGTGTGATGAGCCGCATCTACGACCTCTACCCGAAGGACCTGCTCACCCCCAAGCAGGCAGCCGAGTATGCCGAGGTGAGCGAATCCACCATCCGGCAGTGGGTGCACCGCGGGCTCCTCGAAGCGGCGCTGCCGAGTCAAGGCCGCGGCATCCCGGCGCTGTTCAACCGACCCGACCTCGACGACGTGAAGCGGATCCTCGCCGAACGCGAAGCAGCCCGCGCCGCCTGATCGTCCCGCCGTCCGCTCTCCGTCCCGGACGGCGGGACTCAAACCGCAGGGAGGTGACCATGCCCTTCCCCTCCGGCACCCCCGTGGTCACCCTGACCGGCGCGCTGTCCTCCGCGGTCGCCGGCACCGGCTACGGCGGACAGATCGTTTTTACCCCGAGCGCGATCCTCACCGACGCCACCCGGCACGCCGTATATCCCGGCGGCGGCAAAGTCGACATCATCGACGGCCAGTTCACCGTGCAGCTCATCCCGAACGATGCGGCAGGGATCACCCCAGCCGGATGGCGCTGGTACGTCGACGTCCAACCGTCCCGCGGCAAACGCGCCGCATTCTGGGCAGACATCCACGGCGCCGACGGGGCCACCATCCAGCTCGCCAGTCTCGTGCCCACCCAGGCGCCCGGTGGCGGCACCGTCGGAGCACCCGGCAAGTCGGCCTACGAGATCGCCGTTGAGACCGGCTACACCGGCACCGTCACCCAGTGGCTGGCCTCCCTCGTCGGCCCCCAAGGACCGCAAGGCGACACCGGGCCGAAGGGCGACAAAGGCGACCCCGGAGACCCCGCCACGAACCTCGTGCTGTCGGTCAACGGGCAGATCGGCGCAGTCGACCTCGACGCAGCCGACGTGGGCGCCGACCCCGCAGGCTCCGCTGCCGCAAAAGTCGGCGGACCCGCCACCTCCACCGACAACGCGATAGCCCGCTTCGACGGCGCCACCGGCAAGGTGCTGCAGAACTCCACGGTCACCATCGGCGACGACGGATCCCTCACCATCACCGGCAACCTCACCGATGCCGGTGACCTCCTTGTCCGCGACTCCAACACCGCACCGGCCAAGGGCTACCGGTTCCGGTCGTCAGGCGGCAACCTGGACACCGAGTCCGGTGGCAGCGACTGGTACTGGTCGACGTTCCCGAACGCCGACTTCTCCGGCACCCAGAACACGTACATGCGATGGGAAGCCGGGGCCGCGATCATGCACATCATGGCCGAAGCCCAGTTCAAAGCGGGCCCCTTCGGTGCGCGCGTGCACAGCATCGACGGCGCAGGCAACAAGCTCGGCTTCTACGGAGCCGCCCCTGTCGGCCGGCCCATCGTGAACGGCTCCCGCGGCGGCAATGCAGCCCTCGCCTCTCTCCTCGCCGCCCTCGACCAGGTCGGCCTCATCGACGACCAGACCACCGCCTGACCCAGGAGGCCGCCATGCCGACGAGCATTGCCGAGGGCAAGGACTGGTCCCTCGAACGGTTCACGCGCCACCAGCCCAACACCGTGACCGACGTCGGACCCGGCGAGGGTACTTACGCCAAGCTGCTTCGGCCCGAGCACAAGGGCATCTGGTGGACGGCCATCGAGATCCACAAGCCCTACGTCGCCAAGTACAAGCTGAAGTCGACGAAGACCCGGGCCATGTACGACGAGATCCACATCGAAGACGTCCGCCAGTCCGAGGAGCACCTCTTCCACCGGGACCTCGTCATCTTCGGTGACGTGCTGGAGCACATGCCCCGCGAAGACGCCGTCGCCCTGCTGAACAAGGCGGAAGCGGCCGGCGCGTGGAACATCCTCGTGTCGCTCCCGATCGTTGAAGCCCCTCAGGGCGAGGTCGACGGCAACCCCTACGAGGAGCACGTCCACCACTGGGACGCTGACGACATGGACGGCGTGCTCGCCCAGCTCGGGGGCCGGACCGAGTCGTACCGCGGCGACACGCTCGGGGTGTGGTGGTGGAGCCGGCGCGTGTGAGCGGCCGCCGTTGAGCTCAACTGCCGTTGCGAGTGGGGCAGTTGCTCCACTTTTGGGACGCGTTGGCGGATAGACTGAGACGAAGACCCCGGCGATGGCGGCAACCATCCCGGGGCATGGCCGACCTGAAGAGAGCAGATCGACGTGTCTAAACGTACATGCAGCATCGAGGGCTGCGACAGATCCCACCGTGCTCTGGGGTACTGCAATCGTCACTACCTGAAGTTCAAGCGTTTCGGTGATCCCCTCTTTGCGGCCGAAAGGCCTGAGCGGGAGGTCTGCTCGATAGAGGGCTGTGAAAGCCCATCGCGCGCTCGTGGATGGTGTCTACTGCACTATGGGCGTTGGCGTCAGACGGGGGACCCCCTCAAGCTGAAAGGCCGGCCTCTCGCAGTGCCGAAGCGGTGCGCACACGAAGGGTGCCAGATAGCGGCGAAGAGTCGTGGCCTTTGCCCGACGCACTACAGCAGGCTGCTTCGTACCGGCACGCCGGAGGATAACGGCGGTAAGCGGCAGTGCTCGGTGGACGAATGTGTTAGGCCGCATCGCGCCCGCGGTTACTGCGGCATGCATCTTCAGCGGTACTACAAGTATGGGGAGCCGGGTCCTGCTTTCGCCCTATCGGGGGACGGCACGCCTAGGCGGCAGGGGAACAACGGCTACATCATGGTCATGGTGAAGGGCCGCCGAATCTCCGAACACCGATACGTGATGGAGAAGGCACTCGGGCGACGCCTGACGCGCGACGAGAATGTTCACCACATCAATGGTGACAAGCAGGACAATCGGCTTGAGAACTTGGAGCTGTGGAGCAGCTACCAGCCAGCTGGTCAGCGAGTGGGAGACAAGGTCGCCTGGGCGGTAGAGATACTGCAGCGATACGCCCCAGAGCTCTTGGCGCGGCAGGCCGGGAGGCGAGCGGCATAGGGGGTGACATGTCAGGCCAGTGGCGCGGATCTGATCGACGAGCGAGACTCCCCGGGAACTGGAAGCAGATCCGCGCCCGGGTTCTGGCAAGGGATGTCACCTGCCAGATCTGCGGCGTCAGGCCGAGCACCCACTGCGACCACGTCCAGGCCAAGACCGACGACCACGCAGAGGACCGGCTGCAGGGCGTCTGTGCCACCTGCCACGGACTCAAGTCCAGCAGGGAAGGCAACGACGCCCAGCGCGCAAACCCCCGGCCTGGGCGGAAGTGGCCGCCCGAACCGCACCCCGGACTGAGGTGACCATGCCGCGCTACCTCATCGTCCACCCCCGCGACCAGAAGCGGGACGACGTCCTCGTTGAGGGCGACGACCTGGAGCTGTTCTTCACCGCCGGCTGGGCCGTCATCTCCGACACCAACGGCGTGTGCCTCGCCATCCCCAGCGGGCAAGGAGCGTCCATCCAGCGGGTAGGCGGAGAGCAGGAGCCCGCGCCGCAAGAGGAGTGATCCACTGTGGCAGGTAAGGGACGAGGAAGCCGGAGCAAGCGAGGCGGTGCCGAGACCCTCAGGCGGTACTGGTCCAGCGGGCCCGGCGCCGCCAAGATTCGCTGGGGCACACCCGGTGACTGGACGCGCTGCACACGCCAGCTGCACAAGTACATGGGAGCCAGGGCCAAGGGCTACTGCCAGCTCCTCCACATCAGGGCCACAGGCATGGCCACCAGCACGCACGCCAAGGCCATGCGTGGGGCCACCGCCAGGCGCCGGTAGGGCGGCCGGCCACGGGGCCACGGCACCGAGGGAGGCGCGCATGGATGTCTCCCAAGTGCGGCAGCGTGTGCAGGCCATAGCCGATGCAGCACCGGACTTCGAGGTCCAACACAGCCTGGAAGATGATCTCTTCGCTGACGTGCTTGCGAGCATCGCGATCACGTCGACGGATGATCACGCCAGGGCACTGGCCGGCGTCGCCCTGAAGGCTCGCGAGATCAACTTCGAGCGGGCCTGCGCTTGATCAACCCGGGGGGCGATCCCCCTCCCCCCGATCTTCAGGGATCGGGGCCGTATAGCACCTGACTTTCCGCCCGGGTTTCCTAGGGCGGCCGGCCGCCCTGGTGGCGCGCCATCTGATGATCATGGCTGCGCCCTGGAGGCGGGCCGCTCGCACCGAGACCCTGGAGGTCGACATGGGTGCACGGGGACCTATCGGCAAGCGCTCCGAGGAGCGCATGGGGCACCGCTCCAAGGACGAGAAGGACTCGATCACCAAGGCCCCGTCGGGCCCTCCGGCTGACCTGCCGGACCTGCCGGAGCCCGATCCGCTGTGGCATCCGATCGCGACCGACTGGTACCTGTCGCTGCAGGAGTCGGGGCAGGCCGCGTTCTACCAGCCGTCGGACTGGGCGATGGCCCGGTACGCGGCGGAGCTGATGTCGCGTGGCCTCTCCTCGGACCGGCCGCCGAACGGGCAGTACGTCAGTGCGCTCGACAGCGTGATGGCCCGTCTGCTCACCACCGAGGGGGACCGGCGCCGGGCGCGGATCGAGCTGGAGCGGAAGCCGGCCGGCCCGCAGCTGGCTGCGGTGAAGCCGCTGGATGCCTACCGTGACCTCGCGGGTGGCTGACGAGGAAGTCCCGGAGGTCGTCGCGCCTTTCACGATCGGGCCGACGTGGAAGCGTGGCCCGGACGGGCGGTTCATCCTCCCTGAGTACACGCTGGGCTGGCACTGTCTTGCCTGGACGGCGACCTACCTCCAGCACTACGCCGGGAAACCGTGGCAGTACACCCCTGAGCAGGCCCGCCTGACCTTGTGGTGGTACGCCATGGATCCGGTGACGAACCGGTTCCTGTGGCGGGACGGCGTGCTGCAGAGGTTGAAGGGCTGGGGCAAGGACCCGGTCAAGGCGACCTGGTCGGCATTCGAGTTCGTCGGCCCTTGCCGGTTCGGCGGCATCGCCGACGATGGTAATGAGTGGGGAGTGCCGGCGGGGCAGCCGCTCGGGGTGCAGCATCCGGCGGCCTGGGTGCAGATCGCCGCTGTGTCGCAGGATCAGACGCGGAACACGATGACGCTGTTCCCGTCGATCCTGTCGAAGCGGGCGATTGAGGAGTACCGGATCGATCTCGGCAAGGAGATCATCTATGCCGACAAGGGGCGGGCCCGTATCGAGGCGGTCACCTCGTCGCCGCGGGCCCTGGAGGGCGGCAGGCCGACGTTCACCTCGATGGGGGAGACGCACCACTGGGTGGAGTCGAACGGCGGGCACGAGATGGCCGCGGTCATCGAGCGCAACGCCACCAAGTCGGCGGACGGTCAGGCGCGGACGCTGGCGGACACGAACGCCTACGAGCCCGGTGAGGACAGCGTCGCCGAGCGCACCCGGGAGGCGTTCGAGTCGGCGGAGGCCGGCCGGGCGGCCGATACGGGTCTGTTCTACGACAGCCTGGAGGCTCCGGCCGAGGCGAAGCTGACGGAGGCGTGGATTGAACCGACGCTGCGCGCGGTGCGCGGGGATTCGACGTGGCTGGACATCGAGCGGCTGAAGGCGTCGATCCTCGACGTCCGCAACCCGCCCAGCAGGTCCCGCCGGTTCTGGTTCAACCAGATCGTGGCGGCCGAGGACGCGTTCCTGGCTCGCTATGAGTGGGACGCGAACCCACACGAGGGCCTGGGCCTAGAAGAAGGCGACGAGATCGTCCTGTTCTTCGACGGCTCCAAGAGTGACGACGCCACCGGCCTGGTCGGCTGTCGCCTGTCGGACGGCTTCGTGACGACGCTCGGCGTGTGGCAGCGGCCGGCGAACTGGCCCGGCGACCGGCCGTGGCGGGTGCCGCGCGAGGAGGTGGACGGTGTCGTCGACCAGGTCTTCGCCCGCTACAAGCCTCTCGCGTTCTTCGCCGACCCGGGCGCCGGCCAGGATGACGCGGACGGCGAGCGCTACTGGGACGGCTACATCGACGCGTGGGCGCAGCGGTACGGCAAGCGGCTGAAGCTGAAGGCGGTGGCTTCCGGGCATGGCCAGCACGCGGTGATGTGGGACATGCGAGACCGGCGCCGGCAGCAGGCGTTCACCGAGGCGGTGGACCGCTTCTACCGGGACGTGCTGGAGCGACAGGTCCCGCACGACGGCCACAAGATGCTGCGGCAGCACATCTCGAACGCCCGGCGCCGCACGAACGCGTGGGGCTACACGATCGGCAAGGAGCACCGTGAGTCGGCCCGGAAGGTCGACTTGGCGGTGTGCGCGATCGGCGCGCGGATGCTGCGCCGCATGGTCATGAACTCTCCGGCTTGGGCGAAGCGCTCGCGGGCGCGCGGTAAGGGAAGGGTGGTGGTGTTGCGGTGACGATGGCCATCCCTGAACTTCCGTTGCTGACGCTGTCGGACGACGAACGGCAACTGCTGACCACCCTCCGGACCGATCTGCTCGGCTGTCGGTTCAAGCTGGAGCTGCTGGACGCCTACTTCAACGGTGAGCAGATCGTCCGCGACCTCGGCATCAGCATTCCGCCGCAGTTGCAGCGCCTGCATACCGTGATCGGCTGGCCGCGGATCGGTGTGGAGTCCCTGGAGCAGCGCCTGGACCTGGAGGCGTTCCGCTGGGCGGACGGCTCGGACTCCTCCGACCTGGAGGAGATCGCCGAGTCGAACGACCTGTACGACGAGTCGAGCCTGGCCCACCTGGACGCGCTCACCTACGGCCGCGAGTACGTGGCCGTAGGGTCGGGCGAGGAGGGCGATCCGCCGCTCATCACATTCGAAAGCCCCCTGGACATGACGATGTTCTGGGACGCACGGCTGCGGATGGCGACGGCGGCCCTGCGGGAGTCCGTCGAGGACGGCGTGCGGATCGCGACGCTGTACTTGCAAGATCAGACGGTGTACGCGGCGGAGACCACCGATGGCTGGGAGGTCTTCGACCGGGACCTGCACAACCTGGGCATGGTGCCGGTGCTGCGCATGGCGAATCGGCAGCGCACCGCTGACCGCGTCGGCAGGTCGGAGATCACGCCCGAGGTCATGGCGATCACGGACGCGGCCTGCCGGCGGCTGATGGGTATCGAGGTGGCTGCCGAGTTCTTCGGGGCCCCGCAGCGCTACATCCTCGGGGCCTCCGAGTCGGCATTTCAGGACGCGGAGGGCAACACCAAGTCGGCCTGGGAGACGTACATCGGCCGCGTGCTGGCGTTGGAGCGGGACGAGAACGGCGACGTGCCGACGGTGGGCGCGTTCACCGCCCATGACCCGTCCGGCCAGACGAAGATCATCGACCTGTATGCGCGGATCATGGCATCGCAGCTCGGTGTGGCTCCGCACGTTCTCGGCTACACCAGCGACAACCCCGCTTCGGCGGATGCCATCCGATACGCGGACAACACGCAGATCAAGAAGGCCGAGCGGCGGATCCGACGCTTCTCGGCGACGCACCGGGACGCGATGCGGCTGGCACTGTGGTTCCGCGACGGCGAGCCGCCGCCGAAGGAACGCCGCATCGAGACGGTGTGGCGGAACCCGGCGACGCCCACTCTCGCCGCCCAGGTGGATGCGGCTGCGAAGCTGGTACAGACCGGCATCCTGCCCGCGGACTCGGATGTGGTCCTGGAGATGGTGGGGCTGACCGAGGACCAGCGGCGCCGGGTCGCGATTGACCGGCGGCGTAGCGCAGGCGCTGCGGCCGGCGGCCAACTGATGGACCGCCTGGCCGCGCTCGGCGGCCAGAGCACCCCGCTACCCGCTACGGCGGAGGTGACCGGTGGCGACGACGGTCTCGGACAGCAGTGACGCCGCGGGCCGGTACCGGGCCGCCCAGCTCGGGCTGACCCGGCTACTCATTCGGGACGTCCGCGGTCTTCGCCGTCTGATCCTGCCCTCGCGGCTGAGGGAATCAGTGCCGGACTGGCTGGCAGCGATGAACGCGGTCGTCGAGCAGTACGCCCGAACCTCTTCGCATCTGGCCGCCGATTTCTATGACGCGCAGCGTGAAGCGGCCGGCGTGCCGGGAGTCTTCACCGTGCCGGTCGTTGAACCGCCGCCGCAGGAGCAGACGGAGGCGTCACTGCGGTGGGCGACGAAGGATCTGTGGCCGCGGGACCCGGATGACCCGCAGATCACGGACGCGCAGCAACAGCCGATGGATGTGCGGCTGGCGCAGGCGGAGAAGAAGTCCGAGCAGGTGGCGCAGAAGCTCGTTGCTGACACGGGCCGGGGCACCGTCCAGGAGGCGGTGCGGCAGGACCGGCAGGCCACGGCATGGGCGCGCTCGGCGGCCTTGGGCGCGTGCGCGTTCTGCAAGCTCCTGGCCGCTCGCGGCGCGGTGTACAAGCAGGACACAGCAGATTTCCGGGCGCACGACGGCTGCCACTGCGGCGTGATCCCGGTGTTCAAGGGGCAGCAGTTCGAACTGTCCCCGCAGGCGCGTGAGTGGGAGCGGATCTACCGCGAGTACGCGGCCCTTCACTCCGGTGACCAGCTCAGGCGGTTCCGTCTGGCGCTGGCCGAGCACGACAGCAATCCGCTGCCGGGCTCGAACTGACCACCCGTGGCTGCCCTGGAGGTGGCCTTTCTCAGCCCCTGGAGGGCGACTTCACCATGCCCGAGAACGAGGAGACCACAGAGGTCGAGCAGGAGACGCCGGAGACTGAGGCCGCCCCGGAGGCGGAGCAGAAGCCGACGGACCCGTGGGCCGACCCGGATGCGGCACGCAAGGAGATCGAGAAGCTGCGCCGGGAGGCGGCCAAGTACCGCACGAAGGCAGGCGAGCTCGAACCCCTTGCCCGTAAGGCGCAGGAGCTGGAGGACGCGCAGAAGTCCGAGGCTCAGCGGCTGGGCGAGCAGCTCACCGCAGCGCAGGAGCGCATCCGGTCCGTGCAGCAGAGGGCGGTACGCGCGGAGGTGCGGGCCCTGGCGGCGGCCGAGTTCGCCGACCCGGACGATGCACACGCCTTCCTCGACCTCGATTCCTTCGTCAGCGACGAAGGCGACATCGACACGGACGGCATTCGTGACGGGCTCGCCGAGCTGCTGAAGCGCAAGCCGCACCTGGCCAAGCCGGTCGACAACTCCCCCCGCGTGCCCCGTTCGGACCGCACACAGGGCTCCTCGGGCAACGGCAATCGATCCACTTCCGAACCCGGCGCCGTCTTCGACGCCTTCATGAAGGGCGCCCTCGCTCGGGGGCGCTGAGAGAGGTAGCCCTCCATGGCTCACACCAACCCCATCAAGCTGTCGGACGTCGACCCGACGTTCCTCCCGCCCACCCTGGTGGGCCCCATCTTCGAGAAGTCCGTCGAGCAGAGCGCCGTCATGAGCCTCGCCCGGCGGGTGCCGCTGTCGATGTCCGCGAACACCGCGGTGCCGGTGCCGCTCGACGTCCCCACGGCGGACTGGGTGGACCAGGCCGGCCGCAAGCCGCTGTCCACGGGCGGTGTCGACATCAAGCAGATGAGCGGCAAGAAGATCGCGGTGCTGATCCCGGTCGCGATGGAGGTCGTCGAGTCCAACGCGGCCGGTCTGTGGGCGCAGCTGCAGAACGACCTGCCGACCGCCTTCTCGCGGGCGTTCGACCGGGCCACGATCCACGGCCGCACCATGAAGGGCGCCACCGGCCCCTTCGCCGACTACCTGGCCATGACGACCAAGGAGGTAGTCCTCGGCACGACCGGGCAGGCCACGGGCGGCATCTGGACCGACCTGGTCAACGGCATGGAAGAAATCATCGACGACGACTGGGACTACACAGGGACCGTCGCCGACAACCGGCTCAAGCCGAAGCTGCTGAAGGCCACCGACACCACCGGCCAGCCCATCTTCGTCGACACCACCCAGCCGGGCACCGGCGCCGCGCTGGCCGGCACGCTGGTCGGTGAGCCGGTCGCCTACTCCCGCAGCGTTTCCGGCAAGGTGCGCCGGCAGTCCACCTCCGTCGACTCGGGCCTGCGCGCCATCGGCGGTGACTGGTCCCAGGCCGCCTACGGCGTGGGCATGGACATCTCCGTCAAGATCAGCCGCGAGGCGACGTACATCGACGAGGACGGCGGCGTGCACTCCGCGTTCCAGGAGAACCTGGTGCTGCTGCTGGCGGAGGCCTACTACGGCTTCGTTCTCGGCGACCCGGAGGCGTTCGTGCGGTACGTGGCAACCGCCGGCGCTTCGTGACCGGACCGGGCCAGGGCCGGGCGATGCGCATCATTGCCCGGCTGCACGGCTACCCGCCGCGCCACAACGCCGGGGCGGAGTGGATGGTCCACTCGATGCTGCGGGCGCTCGTCGGGCGCGGCCACGATGTGCAGGTGTGGCTGTCCCGCTACTCGGGGGACGGGCAGCCCTACGACCTGGACGGAGTCCACGTGGTGCCGCTCCAGGCCCGCCTGGACTTCGCCTCGGCCGTGCGCACCGCGGACGTCCTGGTCAGCCACCTGGAGAATGTTCAGTCGACCACGGCGCTGGCCCGCGGCTACGGCAAGCCGGTGGTGGCGATCTGCCACAACACCCACCGGCCTACGTTCCGCGACGCGGCATCGGGCGGCACCGCGCTGGCCGTCTTCAACTCCAAGTGGATGGCCTACGAGGCGGAGCTGTTCTACGCCGAGTACCCGAAGGCCGTCCGCCCGGAGCGGACGCTGATCGTGCGGCCCCCGGTGTTCGCCGACGAGTACCGCACCAAGCCGGGCACGAAGGTCACCCTCATCAACTGCAACGTCGAAAAGGGCGGCAAGGTGCTGGAGGCCCTGGCCCGCCGTATGCCCGACACGGAGTTCCTGGCGGTGGCCGGCGCCTACGGCGAACAGATCCTCCCTGATCTGCCGAACGTCGAGGTGCTGCAGCAGATACCGGGCAGCCAGATGCGGGAGCAGGTGTACGCCAAGACACGGGTCCTGCTGATGCCGTCGTCCTACGAGTCATGGGGCCGGGCTGGTGTCGAGGCGCTCGCCTCCGGCATCCCGGTCGTTGCGCATCCCACCCCGGGGCTGTGCGAGGCGCTTAGTGAGGCCGGCGTGTTCGTCGACCGCAACGATGCCGACGGCTACGAGGCGGTGCTGCGCAAGCTGATGCAACCCGCGGAGTATCGGCTCGCGTCGAAGCGGGCTCGGGCACGTTCGTCCGAGTTGGACCCGACCGAGGAGCTGGCTGCCTGGTGCGAGGCGGTAGAGGCCCTGGCCTAGGAGGCAGCGATGACGTTCGTACCGCCGACGGCTGAGCAGCTGGGCCTTTACCTGGACTTGCCGGAGATCAACGGGGATCGTGCCGATCTGCTGCTGGAGCAGGCGGTCGCCCTGTGCGAGACAGTGGTGAAGCCGTTGCCGGACCGGGCCACTGCGGTGGTGCTGTCGGTGGCGGGCCGGGCCTACGTCAACCCGCAGCAGGTCTCTTACGAGACGATCGGCCCGATGTCCGTGCAGCGTCCCCAGGGCTCTGGCGGCCTCTACCTGACCAAGGGCGACAAGACCGCGCTGAAGTCGCTGGCCGGCCGCGGTGGTGCGTTCACTGTGGATCCGACGCCAGCTGCCGCCGATGCGTCGCCGACCTATCCAATCGATGACGACTACGGTCCCGGTCTGGAGCACGAGCCGGGCTGGGGGTGGGTGTAGATGCCGGCCCCGTACCCGTTCGGGGAGACGGTGCGCATCCTGCGTACCGGCCCCTCGCCGGGCCGGGACGATCGCGGCCACCCGCTTCCCGGCCCGGACGAGTCCTTCGACGTGCACGGCTGCGTCGTCACCCCGCGGGCAGAGACACCTGCGGTGGGTGGCGCGGAGCAACAGGGCCGGGACACGGTCATCGTCGGCTGGACTGTGTACGCCCCGGCCGGGACGGTCCTGCGCACCACGGACAGGGCCCGGATCCGCGGCGTGGTCTGCGACATCACGGGCGAGCCCGGCGACTGGGGACGCTCCCCATTCACCGGGACGTCCGGGCCGGTGCAGTTCGCGGCGGACCGGGTTACCGGCTAGCGGCGGGCCTGTTCCACTGCCGCGACGAGCTGCTCGACAGCGGCGTTGTGCTTGTACCGAAAGGACAGACTGTGAGGGTCCTCGTATGAGGGTCGGCCGCCGAGCTTGAGGCCTTGGTGCTCACCGGCTCCACTGCTGCCCGGCAGCAGGAACTGCACGTAGCCGTTGATGAAAGGGTTGCCGCGCTTGAGCCGTGTCGAGATGACGTCGGCGGCTCGGATGCGCACGGGTGCTGGCCTGAAGCCGAGGGCCTTCTTCGTGATGGTGATCCACTCTCCGTCGAAGCTGATGGTGCCGAGCGCACCCTGTACTTCCATGTCCGCCCCCAGTGGCTCGAGTTGTGGAGGGGCTATGGCAGCACGGTTCAAGATGAAGCGCAAAGGGATCGGCCAGATGCTCCGCATGCCTGGTATGCGTGCGGAGATGCTTCGCCGGGCTGAGGTCATCAAGTCGGCGGCGGAGGCGATCTCTCCGGTCTATATGCACGGCGCTGACGCGGGCCGCTATAAGGCCTCGTGGGAGACCGACAGCACCGCCCGCGGCGGCCGTAACCGCGACCGTGCCGTGGCCTACGTCCGTAACGGCGCCTACTACGCCCGTTGGGTGGAGTACGGCACCGAGAAGGTCCCCGCTCATCACGTGCTTCTGCGAGCGGCCCAGATCGGTGGCCGCAATGGCTGACGTCGGATCAGTCGACGTCGAGTTGGAGCTGATCGGCTGGCTGCAGACTCGGCTCGGCAGCGATGTTGTCGTGCGTGACGAACTAGACAACAACCTGCTGAATGAGCTGCCGACCGTCCAGGTGCAGGCGGTGGGCGGCGACGACGACGGCTTCCGCCTCGACCGGCCGTTTGTCGACATTGACGTCTACCACTCGACCCGCGCAGAGGCCATCGACCTCGCCAAGACCGTGCGGACGCTGGTACTGACCGTGCTCCGCGGATCCCAGACCACCAATGCCGTCTTCGGCCGCACTGAAACGATCTCCCGGCCCGTCGTCCGCCCCTACGAGAACACGTCGCTCCGCCGTGTCGGGGCGACCTACGAGATCTACTGTCATCCGGTCTCCTGACCGGCTGGGCCCGCGCCGGACCCTGGTAACCGACCCCGCCGATCGCGGGGTCTTCGCATGTCTGGAGACCCAATGGTCAACATCACCCGCGCGGCGGACCTCACCATCGTGGGCGCCAACGGTGGCGGCTGGGTGGCTGCTACCGGCGCCACCGCCCCCGACTCGCCGCTGACGCAGCCCGTCTCTCCGTGGGAGCCGCTCGGCGCCATCTCGGACGACGGCCTCGTCTACGGTTTCGACGAGGACAGCCAGGAGTTCACCCCCTGGGGTCTGACCTCCCCCTTCCGCACGCAGATCACCAAGAGCGTGCGGACGTTCCAGCTGACGCTGTGGGAGACCACGCGCGTCGCCGTCCAGTCGATCATGTATCGGATCCCGGCCGGCGACCTCAGCCCCGACGGAACCAGCGGCCTCACCAGCTTCGCGGAGACCGCGAGCCCGCAGCCCGACCGCCGCGCCTGGTGGTTCGTCGTCATCGACGGCTCGAACGCGCGTGGCTTCTACGTCCCCCAGGGCGAGGTCAGCGACCGGAGTGACGTCACTTTCAAGCAGGACGAGATGTCCGGCTACGAGATCACCGTCACCGCCTACCCGGACGCGGCCGGCAATACGGTCTACCACTCGGACATCGTCCCGGCAACGCCCGCTCCCACCGGGTCCTGAGCTGGTGGACGGGTCGCCACCCTGGCGCGGGCCCGGCCCGTCCACCTCATTCCCCTGCCCGCGCCACCGAAAGAAGGAGCCCGCGCCGTGGCCAACACGCGTACCACCACCAGCAGGAAGCCGCGCACCGCGGCCCGCGCAGCATCGCGCCCCTCGCGGCCGGCCGCCGAGCAGATGCCGGACGAGCCGGACGTCACCGAGGCTGAGGCGCAGGAGATGGAAGCCGATGGCAACTACATCGCGGCCGAGCTGTGCGGTGAAGAGGTGCTCATCGTCCCTCCGTCCGCCTGGCGGACGTCCTGGCAGCGCCTGCTCAATGCAGGCCAGCTCGACGCATTCGCTGAGAAGGTGCTGCATCCGGACGACTATCAGCTGTACGAGGAGCTCGATCCGACGATCGTCGAGTTCCTGGAGTTCACCGCCGACGCGGCCCAGCGGTCGGGTGAGAGCCTGGGGAAATCGCGTGGACCCGCTCCGTCGTCGAGGAGCACGCGGAGGCGGTAGAAGCGGACGTGCTCCGCTATTACAACGGCGTCGACCTGCTGGACGTCCACAGGGGCCGGCTGTCGTGGCGGCGGTTGCGCATCCTGATCCAGCATCTTCCATCCGAGTCGGCCACCTGGACCGCCCTGCGGAACGCCATGCCCGAGGAGGAGCTGGCCAAGCAGGCAGAGAAGGGCGAACCGGAGAAGGACAGCTGGTCCAAGCTTGAGCAGCTCGTGGCGACGGTTGCCGACCGCGTGGCCCGCGTGGAGTACGTCCTCATCTGCGCGAACACCAGCAAGAAGTCGCAGCGACCTGACCCGCCGCAGCCGATCCAGCGGCCGGGATCACGTCCTCCGCGGCCCAAGCCGACATTGTCCGAGGCGGGGGCGGAAGCCTTGTTCCAGCTGATCAATGGGGGCGCGGCATAGCGCCACGGAGGGAGGCGCCGTGGCCATCAGTGTTGGATCCGTCGAGGTCGATGTCGTCCCGAACGCTCAAGGTGTCCGCCAGCGGCTGCAGCAGCAGCTCGTGCCGGCCGCGAACGAGGTCGGCGACGAGGTCGGCCGAGTTATCGGCCGCTATCTGACATCGCACGTTGCGCGCTCGTTCGTCCAGGGCATACAGAACGGCGGCCGGCAGGCCCAGCCTGCTGCTGCCCGGCAGGGCCAGTCGACTGGGTCCACGTTCGCACGTTCCTTCAGGGCCCGCCTTGAGGCCGCGCTGGCGAGCCTGCCCGAGGTACGGCTCCGGGCTGACTCGTCGGATGCCGAACGGGAGATCTACCAGATCCGGGCGCAGATGCGTGCCCTGGCGGACGCCCGGATCGGCATTGACGTTTCCACAGAGACAGCCAATGCGGCTATCGCCCGACTGCAGGAACGACTGCAGCGGCTTTCCGCATCGGATGCGGATGTCGCAGTGCGGGTGGATGCGGGGGCTGCGTCCGCTCAGCTGGCCGCCTTCCAGGCCGAGGTGAACCGGCTCGACGGCCAGTCGGTTGATGTGGATGTCGATACGCACTCGGCTGCCGCGAACTTCAATTTGCTGACGACGGCGGCGCTGGCGTTCGGGCCGGCGATCCTGCCGGTGCTGCCGGTGGTTGCGGCCGGGCTGGGTGCCATTGCTGCGGCGGGCGTGGCGGCGGCGGCTGGTGTCGGGGCGGTCGGCTTGGTCGCCCTGCCCGCGTTCAAGCAGATGGCCACAGTGATGCAGGCGCAGAAGGCCGCGCAGGACGCGGCCACGAGCGCGACGGCGCGGGGCGGTCAGGCTGCCAGCCAGGCGGCGCAGCGGTCCCTGCAGTTGGCGTCTGCACAGCAGGCGCTGGCGACGGCCCGCCGCAATGCGGCCCGGCAGATCGCCGACGCCGAGCGAGGCGTGTCGGATGCGGTGCGGCAGGCCGCTGCGGCGAACGCACAGGCCGCCCAGCAGGTGAAGGCGGCGCGTCAATCGCTGGCGGATGCATACGATCAGGCTGCCGACCGTATGCGGCAGGCGAACGCGCAGGTGGGTTCAGCTGAGCGCGACCTGGCGCAGGCACAGAAGGCGTCTCGGCAGGCGCAGCTGGATTTGACGGCCGCCCGCAAGGAGGCCGCGCAGCAACTCGAGGATCTCAACAACCGGCTGACGGATTCGCAGCTGTCGCAACGGGACGCCGAGATCGCCCTGACGGAGGCGACGGCTGCCCGTGACGCGGTCCTGAAGAACGCGAAATCCTCCGAGCTGGACAAGCAGAAGGCGCTGCTCGTCTACGACCAGGCGGTGCAAAGGCTCAAGGAGCAGACCAGCGAGACGCGGCGGCTCAAGGAAGAAACAGCAGCCGCCAACAAGGCGGGCGTCGATGGCTCGACGACCGTCAAGGACGCCCAGGACCGGCTGGCCCAGTCGCAGCAGGAGGTGACCGACAAGACTGCTGCGCTGAAGGCGGCGCAGGACAACGTCACCAAGACGCAGGTCAGTAACAGCCGGGCGATTGCTGACGCCCAGGGGAAGCTGGCCGAGGCGCAGAAGAACGTGGCGGAGACGCAGCGGCAGGGTGCCGAGACCATTGCCCGCGCGCAGGAGCGGGTCGTGCAGACGCAGCAGTCGAGCGCTGATGCGGTGACCTCGGCGCAGCGACAGATCGAGTCGGCGTCTCTGTCGGCGGCTGGCGGTGTGGATCAGGCGGCGATTGCCCAGTCCAAGTACCAGGAGGAGCTGGCAAAGCTCACCCCTTCCGCCCGGGACACGTTCAACGCCTTCACGGACCTGAAGGGTGCGTTCGGGGCCTGGTCGAAGTCTCTCCAGCCGACCGTGATGCCGATCTTCACGAAGGCCCTGATCGGACTGAAGAACGCCCTGCCTGGCCTCACCCCCTTCGTGACGGAGGCGGCAGACGCCATCAAGGGGCTGCAGGACCGCTTCTCGCAGCAGATTAAGACGCCGTTCTGGCAGGGCTTCAAGAAGGATCTGCAGGGCAGCGTGAAGCCGGCCATCACTGGCCTGGGCGTGGCGTTTGGCAACGTGATCACCGGCATGGCCGGGATTATCGACGCGTTCCTGCCCCACATGGATGGGATCAGCGGCCACCTGCAGTCGATCACCGGCAAGTTCGCCGCCTGGGGCAAGGGCTTGAAGGGCTCCCCAGAGTTCGAGCGTTTCCTGTCGTACTCCTCGGAGCATGCACCGCTGATCGCCGACACCCTGGGAAAGATCGCGGGAGCGTTCCTCGCGATCGGAACGGCTCTGCAGCCAGTATCCGGCCCCTTGCTGCAGGTGATCGGGGGGACCGCGCAAGCGATCGGCTGGCTGGCCACTAATGTGCCGGGGCTGGTCCCGGCCATCTATGGCCTGTTCGTGGCCACCAGGCTGTGGGCTCTCTGGCAACTCATTCTCAACGGGGCGATGACCGCCTTCAACCTCGTGATGGCCCTTGGCCCGTGGGGATGGATCGCCCTGGCTATCGCAGGTGTGGTCCTGGCCGTCCTGGCTCTATGGGAGCACTGCGCAGGTTTCCGGGATGCCGTGAAGGTCATCTGGGCCAACATCCAAGCTGGCGGGCAGGCCGTCATCGACTGGTTCACTGGCCCCTTTGTCGACTTTTTCACCAAGACGATCCCGAACACCTTCCAGACAGTGCTCACCTGGGTGAAGAAGAACTGGCCGTGGATCTTGGGCGCCTTGTCGGGCCCGATCGGTCTGGCGGTCGTCTACATCATCAAGCACTGGGATGCCATCACTTCCGGCATCTCGGATGCCTGGACGGCCATCAAGAAGAACACGCTTTACCCGATTCGTGACTTCTTCACCAAGACCGTCCCCGGGTGGGCCGACACTCTGCGGGATGGGATCGTCGACTCGTTCGCCGAGGCCGCGAAGGGCGTGAAGAAGGGGTTTGACAAGGTCAAGGGGTACGCGAAGACCCCGGTCCAGTACGTGGTGGACGTGGTGTACAACGACGGCATCCGCCGCGTCTGGAACCTCGTCACCGACGCGTTCGGCGGCAAGCACCTCGACCCGCTGAAGTTCGAAACCGGCGGCATCCTCCCCGGCTACACGCCGGGTCGGGACGTACACCTGGCGGCTCTGTCCGGTGGCGAGGCTGTCATGCGCCCAGAATGGACGCGGGCCGTCGGGCCCGGCTACGTGCACACCATGAATGCCGCAGCCCGCGCTGGTGGTGTCAGTGGCGTGCAGCGGGCTCTCGGGTTGCCGGCTTTCAAGGACGGCGGCATCTTCGACGGCATCGGCGACGTGCTATCCAGCGGCTGGGACAAGATCAAGAAGGGTGCGAGCTGGCTAAAGGACACCTTCGGCTCAGCCGTCCGCGCAGGCGTGAACCACGTCGTCAACCCGCTGATCAACGCGATCCCCGGCGGCAACGTCGGTTTCGTCGGACTCCTGAAGAACCTGATGAAGGGCGCCGTCGCCAAGCTGATCGGCGCGGGAAAGGAGGGCGACAAGCGGTCCACGCCGAACGTCAAGTACAGCCCGAGCAAGGGCGTCGAACAGTGGCGCGGCGTAGTGCAGCAGGCGCTGCGCCAGGTCGGTCAGCCGCTCTCGTACACCAATATCACGCTACGCAGGATGCAGCAGGAATCTGGCGGCAACCCCACGATCGTCAACAAGTGGGATTCCAACTGGCAGGCTGGACATCCCAGTGTCGGCCTCATGCAGGTGATCCGCGGCACCTTCCAGCACTACGCCGGAAAGTACCGGCGCAAGGGACCGTTCTTGTACGGCGTTTCCGTCGACCCCCTCGCCAACGTGTACGCCTCGATGAAGTACGCCCTCGGGGCGTACCGCAGCCTGCCGCGGGCGTACAACCGGGCCGGCGGCTACGACAGCGGGGGGTGGATGCCCCCTGGCATGAACCTCATGTACAACGGGCTCGGCCAGCCGGAAGCCGTGCTCACGCCGCAACAGTGGTCTGCCATCCAGGGTGCGGCTGTGCGCGGTAGTGACGGTACTTCGGGGCCGTCACACTTCGAGGGCGACCTCTACCTCGACAGCGGCGAGTTCCTCGGCCGGGTGCGAGGCGAGGCGCAGCAGGTCGTCGCCCAGAACAACCAGCAGATCATGACGGCTCTGGGCGCACGACCGAGGGGGTGACCTGTGGCGATCCCCGGGAATTTCCTGTCGGCGACGACGGAGTCCATCGACCCGAATACCTCAGGCTGGACGGCGAAGTTGAATGCCACGCTCAGCCTGGGATCGGGTGGCCGGAACGGCGACGGCGTCGTCAGCATGAAGGCGACCGCGTCGGGGGAGATGCAGGCCCGCACCTACTCGTCATACGCGGTGAAGGTCGGCGAGACGTATTGGGCTTTCGCCGACGCCAGCAGCTCGACGATCCCGGAGCGGATCGGGATCCGCTGGCTCACCTCTGCGGGCGCGGAGATCAGCATCACGTGGTCGCTGACCACGGCCGCCGCGTCGACGTCGTGGCATCGCATCTCGGTGGGCGGCCAGGCACCGGCGAACGCTGCCCGCGCGCAGGTGCTGGTCTCCGCTACGGCGACCGCATCGAACCAGATCGTTCTCTTCGAGAACGCGTATCTCGGCTATCCACTGCGGTTCGCCGGGAACCTGCTGTCCTTCGACGCCGAGCAGCAGGAGATCAACGGCACCTCGTGGGCGGCGGAGTCGAACTGCACGCTTTCGCGGACGGCCCCCGCCGTGTCGTGGCCCATCACTTGGTACTACTCCGGCGGTGAAACGCTGACGCTGACCGTCACCGCGAACGGCAATGCGAGCGCGCTGTGCGTGGAACGTCCGGCTATCACCCCGGGCACCGAGTACTTCGGGTACGCGTACCTCAATCCGCCGACCAGCGGCTCGGCGTGCTGGGTCGAGCTTCGCTTCTACAACAACGGCGGCACGCAAATCTCCGCGACGCAGTCTGTACTGGCGGCACCAGGGACAGGCTGGTACCGGCAGGTCGCGTCAGCCGTGGCCCCGGCCGGTGCAGTGACGGCATCGCTGGCCGTAGGAATCACAGGGGCAACGGCCGGACAGGTGATGCGCTCGGAAGGCGCCGTCGTCAAGGTCCGGACCACGACCCCGACCAGCAGCACCTCAAGCACGAACGTCGTCACCTACGCCGACAGCAACTTTGAGCAAGGGGTGGGGGCGTGGACGGTCCCCTCCGGAGTGGCCACGCTGGCACGGTCCACGCCGTGGGGTGCGCAAGGCGCGGATAACTCTTACAGCCTCACCGTCACCAGCAGTACGGCCACAGTGAGTACGATCCGCTCCGGTATCTACAAGGTGACGCCCGGGGTGAACTGGCGACTGAAGACGGCAGTGAAGCGCCCCGCGGGCGGCTGGAGCCTTGTAGCGTCCGTGCGGTGGCTGGACGGCTCCAATGCCCTGATCAGCACCTACACGTCGTCGAGCGTGGCGGTCCCCAGCGACGGCCTCTGGTACACCATTCAGTCGGACGCCACCGCTCCCGCGAACGCGGTGTCCGCACAGATCGACTACGTACTGACCGCGACAGCGGCAAGCAGCATCCTGCAGATCGACGGCGTCAACCTCTACCAAGTGCTGCCGCAGTCCACACTGACCGTGGACGACGACTCGGCGTCGGCACAGCTCATCATCCGGGAGATCGACACCACCCGGCTGATGACCGTGTACCGGGTGCTGGGTGACGGCTCGAAGACCCTGGTCCGCGGGGCATCAGGGCTGCTCAGCCAGGTGACATCGACGGACGACACGGCGATCGTCACCGACTACGAGGCGCCGCTGGGTGTGCCGTTCTCCTACCGGCTTGAGTTCTACTCGGCGACGACCGGCCTGCTCACCGAGTACCGGCTGACGTCCACGGTCACCCTCGACCCCGGGGACGCCAACTACGCCTGGCTGAAGGACCCGGCGAGGCCGATCCTCAACCGCCGGGTGATGGTGCAGAAGGCGCCGGACTGGCAGCAGCCGATCGAGCAGAACGTGATGCGGCCCCGTGGCCGGCAGAACGCGGTCGTGCTCTCCGGTGTCCGGTCCGGCCGCGAGGGATCGCTGGTCGTCTGGACGCAGTCCGATGATGAGCGGGAGGCCATGCGGTTCCTGCTGGCTACCGGCAACGTGCTGCTGTGGCAGTCGGCACCCGGCATGGGCGAGTCGGACGTGTACGTGACCGTCGGCGAGACCGCCTTCCCGCGCGTCACCACCTATGCGCCTGAAGCCTGGCGGGAGTGGACGCTACCGCTCACCGAGGTCGACCGCCCCACCGGCGGCATGGCCGGCTCGCCGACGTGGACCGTGCGGGACGTCGCCATCGAGAACGCGACCGTGCTCAGTCTGCTCGGCCGCTACGCGACCGTGCTGGACCTGGCACTGAGTCAGCGCGCCGACGGCTGAAAGGAGGAGGCGCATGTACCCGGCCCCCTCCTCCCGGTTCCTTCCCGCGCTACGGGAGTCGCACGTCCCGTACACGCAGGTGCAGCTGCTGCGCACGGACGGCGTCGTCATCGACCTGCCGCACACCGACGGCAGTGTCACCGTCGACCGCGGCAACGCCGTGCGCCGCACCTGCAGCGTGACGGTCCCCGACGTCAGCCTGCTGCCGATGACACCGACCGACCAGCTCGCCGTGTACGGGGCGCGGCTGCGCATCCGGCGCGGCATCATCTACGGCGACGGCACCATCGAGGCCGTGCCGCTGGGTCTGTTCCGGATCGACAGGATCAGCGGCGACCCTGCGCTCGGCCCGGTCACCATCGACGGGTCCGGCCTCGAAGCCGTGATCGCCGACGACAAGTTCCTCACCCCGTACACCACCCGCGGAGGCACGGCCGCGGTCACAGCGATCACCGGTCTGATCCAGGACAGCATCCCCGGCGCGGTCGTCGTCAACTGGGCGTCGGATGCGACGATCGGCACCCGCACCTGGGATACGCAGGGGGACCGGTGGGACGCGGTGCAGGAGTGCGCGACCGCGATCGGCGCGGAGGTGTATGCGGACGCGGACGGCCAGTTCATCATCGCCGAGCTACCGGACCTACTGACCGCGCCGGTCGCTTGGGACGTGGACGCGGGGGAGCAGGGCGTCCTGATCTCCGCGAACCGATCCTTCTCCCGGGACGGCATGTACAACGTGGTCGTCGCCACCGGAGAGAACAGCGAGGACAACACCCCGCCCGTCACCGGCACTGCCTCCGACACCGACCCGACCAGCCCCACCTACGTCAACGGGCCGTTCGGGCGCGTGCCAAAGTTCTACAGCTCCGCCACCCTGATCAACAGCTCACTCGCGCAGGGCGCCGCCAACAAGCTGCTGCGGGACGCGATCAAACCGAACGCGACCGTCACCCTCACGAGCCTGCCGAATCCCTGCCTCGAACCGGGCGACGTTCTCCGCGTCACCTACGAGGACGGTCGCCGCGAACTCCAGCAGGTGCAGAGTTTCTCGATCAGCCTCGGCCTGGACTCCATCACCATCCAGACCATCGGCGGAAAGCAGGACAGCTGATGGCGGACGGGTTCAGCGTCGCCCAGAGCATCTCCCAAGCCTCCCGCCAGGCAGGCAGCACCGACCCGGACGTGCGGCGCGCCGAAGTCCAGTCCGGCATCGTCACCGCTGTGGGCATCACGGCCGGCACCGTCGACGTGGGCAGCATCCGGGCCCGCCGCCTGGACACCTACCAGCAGCCCGCCGTCGGCGACCAGGTACTGCTCGTCCAGTCCGGCAGCGGCAACTGGTGGGCGGCCGGCCGAGTGGCCACCGCAGCCTGGCCCATCGGCACCACCCGCTACGCGTACAAGCCCTCAGATACGAACCGGGCGTCGACGACGACGTTCACCGATGACCCCGACCTGACCATGCCGCTGGACGCCAACGCCGTGTTCCGAGTCAAGTTCGAACTCAACTACACGGCCATCGACCAGGTGTCCGGCAGCGCCGCGGGCCGCTTCAAAACCGCGTGGACGACGCCCGCTGGCGCGACCGGCGTCCGTTCCGCTGTCGGCGCCGACCAGGGCACCGTCCTCTCCAGTACCTCGTCGGGCGGCCAGGGCAGGTGGGGTGTCCACAACTTCACCACGGCCGCCACCTACGGCGACCGCGACTCAACCGTCAACCAGGTCTTCGCCATGGAGTCGGGCACGGTCTTCACTACCAGCGCCGGCACGGTTGCCCTGCAGTGGGCGCAGGCGGTGGCCAACGCCAGCGCCACCCGCCTCGCGGCCGGTTCGTTCATGCGGGTCACCCGCCTCGCTTAGGAAGGGGGCCGTGTGCCTCTATCAGACAGCTACGGCCAGGGGTTCAGCGGCCTCGACTACGGCGACGTCCCGGACCTGAAGGTTCTCTCAGAGGTTCTCCTCAAGATGACCGGACAGACGGTGATGCGGTTCGCCACGGCCACCGCCCGTAACGCGACGCTCACCGCTCCCGTGGCGGGGATGACCGCCTGGTTGAACAGCGAGCAGCAGCTCACCGTCTACGACGGCACCGCCTGGGTGGCGATCGCCTCCGGCACCCAGGCCTGGACGACGGTCTCGCTGGTATCGGGCTTCGCTCACAACGGCAACAGCAACGGCACCTTCCAGTACCGGCGGGTCAACATGTTCGGTGAGGACACGCTGATGTTCCGCGGCGCCGTCAGCGTCACCTACTCCGGCACGGACATCCCCAACGGGGGCGTACTCAACTCCAGCGCCCTGCCCACCTCGGCCCGGCCGACGTCGCTCCGCACGATCGTCATCCCCTGCTCGGACGTCTCTTCGGCGCGCATCACGCTGAAACTGGATGTCCAGACGAACGGCTTCCTCAAGGTGTTCGGCACCGGCGTGCAGCCCGAGGGCACCGTCAAGCCGCCCTGGATCGGCTTCAACGGCTGCTTCGTCAGCCTCTAACCGCACCGCAGAAGGGGGCCCGCATGGCCAAGAGTGGACCGCAGCGCTATCCGGGCGCGTCGACCGCCTACTGGTACGGCTCGAAGTACCCGGGCTCTGCCATGGAGTCCAACGTCATCGTCTGGCACACCACCGAAGGTACGAGCCTGCCCGACTACTCCGGCGGATCGGTGGCCCCGAACCTCACCGCCAAGCCGGACTTCGCTGCCAAACGCCTCGTCTGGTACCAGCACTTCGACTTCGATGTCTCCGCCCGCGCCCTCGTCAACAAGGCCGGAGGCGTCGAGACGAACACGCTCAACGCCTGCCAGGTGGAGATCGTCGGCACCTGCGACCCGGCCACCCACGACCGATGGACGAAGGCCGGATACGCCCACCTGTACACGCCCGAGCTGCCTGACTGGGCGATCCGCGACCTGGCCGCCTTCGCCAAGTGGGCCCACGACAACCACGGCGTTCCCCTGTCCAGCGGCCTCACCTTCAAGGCTTACCCCGGCTCCTACGGCGCCAACGGCGTCCGCATGACCGGCACCCAGTGGACCAACTTCAAGGGGCACTGCGGCCACCAGCACGTACCTGAGAACGACCACGGCGACCCCGGCGCTTTCCCTATCGCCGCCATCCTCTCCCTCGCCAAGAACGGCACTGCTCAGGAGGACGACATGCCCACCGCCGACGAGATCGCCACTGCGGTCCTGAAGAAGGACGGCCTCATCGTCGTGCCCGGCGCCGCGGCCAGCAATCCGACCTGGACGCTCAGTTCGGTCCAGACGGAGATCCTGTCGCGGCTCGGGAAGATTGCCGCGACCGAGGCCGCCCAGTCCGCGGCCATCGCCAAGCTCGCTCAGCTCGTCGGCAGCAACGTCGACACTGCCGCCGTCGTGGCCGCCGTTCAGAAGGCCATCGCCGACGCCGTCGTCAAGGTCAGCGTCGACGTCACCGGGCCGGACGCCTCCTGACGTGAGCAACGTCTTCACCCCGCAGCGCGTGGCCGCCCTGCACTACTGCATGGCCGGCGTCTGGGCGTTGCTCATCATCCCCACCCTGCTGCTCTGGAAAGACAGCGTCACCTGGGTCGCCTTCATGTCGCTCTATGCGAACGGCGCGGCTCATCTCTCCGCGGCAAAGGCAAGCCGCGCCGAACAGGAAGCAGAAAAATGAGAATCTTCGGACGCGAACCGGTCGCGGTCCTGAACACGCTGTCCGCCGGCCTCGGCCTCATCGTCAGCCTCGGCGTCACCCCGCTCACCGCGGAGATGGCCGGCGGCATCGTCGCCTTCGTCACCGCTGTCCTCGGAGCCGCCGCGGCTGCGATGACCCGTCCGATCGCACCGCAGGCCTTCACCACCGTGGTGGCCGCGGGTGCGGTCTTGGTCGGCACGTTCGGCTTCGAGGTGTCGCAGGGCACGGTCGGCGCCATCAACGGTGTCGTCCTCGCCGCGCTCACCCTGCTCACCCGCGCCCAGGTCACCCCGTCCAACCCGCCGGCCCCGGC
This sequence comes from Streptomyces sp. NPDC048521, assembly GCF_043199855.1. NCBI lineage: Bacteria > Bacillati > Actinomycetota > Actinomycetes > Kitasatosporales > Streptomycetaceae > Streptomyces > Streptomyces sp. NPDC048521. The sequence goes on along the minus strand of NZ_JBICWR010000001.1, from coordinate 533,839 downwards.
CGGCCCGACGCCGGTCTGATGCCGTGCCGTGCGGCCCGACGGCTCCACAAGGCCCTGGGCCGTCGCGGCGTGTTCCTCCTCATCCTCGGCACCGGCAAAACCTGCTACGGCCTGTCGTTTCTGCTGACGCCACCCAACGACAACGGCCTGCAGCTCCTCACCCGCTTCGGTGACCTCCGGCATTGGTCCTGGCTGTGGATCATCTGCGGCCTCATCACCTTCGGGTCCGCGTTCCTGCAGATCGGCCGAGACAGGGCCGGCTTCCTCGCCGCACTCACTCCCCCCACGGTGTGGGCCATCGCCTATACCTACGCCGTCCTCGCCGACGGTTACTCCCGCGGCGGATTCGTCGCACTCTGGTACCTGACCTCACACATCGGGGTCATATGTTGGGCGGCCACGGTGCCCGAGTACTCGGTCCCCCCAGCTCCGCGGCCCCAGAGAGGCAAGGCCGCATGAACGTGGGCGAATGGGCGGCAGTTGTTGGAGCCGCCGGAAGTGCTCTCGGTGGGGGCAGCTGGTGGATATCCCGTGCTACGCGGGACGCTGCCCGGGCGACGGCCGCCGCCACGGAAGCGGCAGCCCGCGCGAACGCGGCGCCCGTGCAGCAGTCCGCGAACCTTGCGGTACTGGAGGCCACGGTGAAGCGGGTCGACGAGGAGAACGGGCAGCTTCGGGGGCGCATGTCCAGGCTGGAGGCGATGCTCCGGGCGTTCGCGTCAACGACGGACCGGTGGGCGCGGCAGATGCACCGGGCGGGGATCGAGCCGGAGCCGCCGCACCCGCTGGTGGACGAGTACAACCGAACTGGAGTCTGAGCGTGGAACTGATCCCGGCGCAGCCGCGGCATGACGAGACCGCGGCGGACGCGGTCACCCTCGAGGAGATGGGCGTCATCCCGGAGCAGCCCGTCGCCGACCCCGAGCCGCCACCGCCACCGATCTACGAGCTGCTCGACAGCCCGATCTGACCGGCCGCCCCATCCAGCCCCCGCCCGCCGGCGGGGGCTTCGTCATTCCCGGAGTCCCATGTACGCACACGCCCGCCTCACCCTGCTGCCCGTTCTCCTCGCCGCTCTGCTGCTGGCTCTGGCGCCCGGCCGCACCCACGCCGCCGGCCTCGTCTACTCCGGACCAGGCTGGCGCATCGCCACCGAGGACGGCATCCACAGCCTCAGCCCGAAGCCGTACCTGTTCACCTTCGCCGACAGCACCTCCCGCAGTCGGCTCACCCCGTATGCGCAGGCCGTCGCCGACCAGTTGACCGCGGTCACCGGCACCACGTTCACCGTCACCACGACCATCGAGTCGCCGCCGTCCGTCGGCAGCTGTCCGGCCGAGCATCACCTGATCCTCGGCGTGAAGTACCGGCCCGCCGGCGTCGAGGGCATGTCGCAGGCCTGGAACTGCTACACCAACCGGCCCGGCAGCGAGGACTATCACGCGGCGTGGGGCGGCTGGACGTGGATCGACTCCGAGTACTGGTCGACCACCGCGTGGTTCAGCTCCAACAGCACAGCCAACACGGCGAAGGTCAAGAACGCGATCACGCACGAGATCGGGCACCTCGTCGGCCTCGACCATCCCAACACCGATGTCGACGGTGACGGCACCGTCGAGGACTACGAGTGCGTGCGCACCACCTACGGCTACCTGCCCGTAATGTGCGCGCCCGGCCTCGGGGGCTACGACACCGCTGATGGCGGCGGCGACTTCACCAGCAAGGACACCCCCGGCCTGCGCCAGCTCGTCGCCAACTACGGACTCGGATAGGAGGCCCTCATGTCGGATCCTGCCCCGGGCCCGTCGTGGCCCGACGATGACGACCGCCCGTTCTGGCTGTCGCGCTGGCCGTTCCGTGAACCGCCGGCCCGGCCGGTGGACGACGACGAAGACTGACGAACGCCCCCTCCTTCGGGAGGGGGCGTTCTGCTGTGTCCGGGCCGGAGTTGGGCCGCTCTGCTCTCGATAACATGCCATACGCCAGGGCCCCGCTCCTTCGTGGAGCGGGGCCCTTTGTCGTGCTGGAAGTGCTGGCGATCACCCAACTCTGTGGTTGATAATGACAGTTATCCAATACTGAGAGGATGTCAGCCATGACCACCAGGAAGCCGTCCAAGCCGTGGCGGGTGACCGTGACCGGACCAGAGGTGACAGCCACCTCCTCGTTCACCAGTGAGGCGAAGACCTTCGAGTTCGTCCGGACGTGCCTCGGAGGAGACAGCCCTGCTGATGCCGCGAAGATCGAGCAGTGGGAGGGCGGCCGGTGGTGGCACTTCGAGACGGTCACCGCCGACGAGATCCAGGCCGCCCGGCGGTGACCGCCCTCGTTCCGCGCCCGTCGGCGGAGCTTTCGACCGACCGGCACGACCCACGCGACGACTGGCCCGACGAAGCCAGCCAACTCGCCGACCACCTCACCGCCATCTACGGCGACCGCGACCCGCTCCCCACCATCGCCGGAGGATGGATCGCCCGCCAGAAGAGCCGCCACACCCGACGTGCCTACGTCCGCACCTTCAAGGCGTGGGAGGAGTACGCGCGCTCCACCGGCATCCACCCGCTCCAGGCGAAACTGCCGCTCGCCGACGCCTACGCCAAGCACCTCGCCAAGACGCCCATCCGCAACGGACGGCCGCCCGCCGAGACCACGCAGGCGCAGGCCCTCGCCGCCGCCGGGAGCTTCTACACCTACGCCGCCCGGCTCCAAGCCGTCGACACCGACCCGTTCGCCGCCGTCAACCGGCCCTACGTCGACCCCGACTACAGCCCGACCGAAGGCATGACGGAGGAGGAGACGACCCGGCTCATCCAGACGGCCGCCGACTGGGCGCCCCGCTCCTACGCCCTCGTCATGCTCCTCTACCTCACCGGCGCCCGCGTCGACGAACTCCTCTCCCTCAACGCCGACCAACTCGGCTACGACCGAGGACACCGCACCCTGCCCCTCACCCAGAAGGGCGGCAAGAAACGACCCGCCCCCGTACCGCCGCTCGCCCTCGACGCACTCCTCGCCTACCTCAGCGACCGCACCGACGGCCCGCTGTTCATTACCGACTCCGGTCGTCGCTGGACACAGCCCGAAGTGTGGAAGCACCTCCGCGTCCTCGCCCGCCGCGCCGGCATCCCGCAAGCCGCGAGTATCAAGCCCCACACGCTGCGGCACCAGTTCATCACCGACAACCTCGCCAACGGAGTGCCGCTCCAGGACGTCCAGGACGCGGTGTCCCACTCCGACCCGCGCACCACCCAGCGATACAACCGGCGCCGACGCCAGCTCGACAACCACCCCGCCTACGCCCTCGCCGCCAAGCTGGGGGAGCGGCTGCAGCAGAACGACGCCTGAGTACGAAGACGCCCCCGCAGCCGACCGGCTGCGGGGGCGTTCTGCTGTCCGAGGGCTCAGCCCCAGCCGGTGTCGCTCACGTCGCCTCCCTCATCTCCGGGTGCGGAAACGGTACGCGCGTCCCGGCTACCGATGGAAGGCGGCCGTGCCACACTGGCCTCAGTGCCCCGCCTCGTTCCCCCGTCGAGGCGGGGCACTGTCGCGTGCGGCAGATTCTCGTGGCCGATCTCTTTCGCGCTGGCCGGTTCCTGGTGCATGGTGTGTACCGGTTCCCCCTCCCCAGGTGGAACCCCCGGGCCCTGCCGTTCGCTGCGAGCGGTGGGGCCCTTTGCTATCCCTCCAGATAGCCGAGCGCGCTGTCGGGCCGACAGTGAGGGCAGGCGGCGACGCCTTCGACGAGGGCCCGGAGCGCGGTCGACCGGTCTACGCCATTCGACCGCTTGCCCGCGTTCCAGCAGCCGCCCTCATGCACGTACACCGCGGGCGCGTCCCGGTTCAGCCCGAGCTCCAGCACCCAGTCGGGCTGCGGCGGCCGGGCCTGCTCGCCGCGCTGTCGCTCGAGCTGGCGGCGTTCCTCCTCTGCGATCCACCGCCGGGTGCGCTCGAGGTCTTGTTCCTGGACGCGTTCCAGGAAGCGAAGGAGCTCGAGGCGGGACAGTGAATCGGTCACGCGTTCGATAATAGGATGGCGCCTGTGACAAGCAACCCGGGCCCCGGCCGCTACCACCTGCTGCTCACCTCCGGCGGCCGGCCGGTGCAGCACGGCTGGTGGGGGAGCGAGGCGACCGCGCGGCGGAAGTTCACGCGCTGGATCGGCGAGTACGGCAGCATGCCTGACGCCCGAGTCGCCCTCACCGACGAGGAGACCGGCACCGTGTTGACGAGCTGGCCCGAGGAGCCGTAGCCGTCTGCCATCCTGGCCGCATGATCGAAGAAGAGGATGCGGCGGAGGGCCAAGAACAGGACGGCTGGCCCGACGTGTACGGCGAGGCGCCACCCGTCGACGACCACCAGCTGACGCAGCGCCCCGGCGTTGTCAGTGGCGAGTCGTAAGCTCGTAGCAACATCAGCCCGTGCTCTGGCGCTGATACCGCCCCGGCCGTGATGCAGCCGGGGCGGGCTGCTGTCAGGCTTCGGTCGCTTCAGTCGCCGGGTGCCGGACGAGCTTCTTGAGTGCCATCTCCACCGTGTACCGGTCGAGCCCGGTCGCTTCGGCGTGCGCGGTAATCGCGGCCTGCACGTCGGCGGCCTCGCCAGCGGTGAGCACGCCCCGCTGGTGGGCCTCCCAGGCGGCGCTCTCTAGCTGGATCAGGTCGTCGGGGAACTCGATGTCGCTCACGAGTGCGGATCTTACGCCGCGGTGGCCATCTCCCCGAGCGTCCGCTCTCGTGCGGTCGCCTGGTTCCACTCGTCGACGAGTCGCTGATACACCGGCCGGTCCTCTGCTCGCAGCCGACCGCCAGCCCGCAGCATCAGCGCGCGGATGTCCGCATTCACCGCGGCGGCAGGCCGCAGGTAACCCGAAGGCGGGGCAGTGGACATGGTCACGATCCTAGGCGCCCGCTCTGACAGCGTCCTAGGAGTTCGAGCGCTCGACGACGTAGGTTCCCTTGGCAGGCAGCGTTACGAGGAGCCCACGCTCCCGTAGATCCTCGACCGCCCGCCGCACGGTACCCACGGCGACACCGACCTGCTCGGCCAGCTCCCGCTCGCCTTCCAGCCGCGCGCCGGGCTGCAGCTCACCGCTGTCGATGCGGCCGGCGATCCAGTCGGCGACCTGCCGCCACACGTACACAGGCCGCGACGGATCCACCACCGGCTCTTGATCACCCATGACTCGAAGCTAGGGCGGCCCACCGCAGCCCAGCCGTTCAGGTAGCTCCATACAGCGGTATAGAGCAGTGTGTAGCGGTACCGTCTGATCAGGACAGTAAGGACCCCCGCGGTCGAGAGCACGACCCGGGGGCATGGCCGACTGGAGTGGAGCGCCGGCATGGATGAGCGTAGACCCGAACCCGCCGCTGCGGACCAATCCGTCCGAGCCGAGCTGAGCCCGCTGCAGCAGGCGTGGGCCGCCTACCGGACCCACACCGCCGGTTGCCTCGTCTGCCGAAGCGTTGATGGTGGCCGGTGTGAGGAGGCGCTCGGCCTGTGGCGGGTGCACCGCGACGAGTGCGACGCCGCCTACCGGCGCCTGGCCGACGAGGTGTCGTGACCTGTGCCTGACAGGCAATGAACGGGCGTTAACCGTTGCCTGTCGGGAAAGCCCAGGCCAGAGCCTATGCGGACGGTGACATGTTCACACGGGGCGCGCAAATTTCACGCAGATATATCCGGACTCCAGGCTTCCTTTACGGATCAAGTTCATGTTGACTCATAGTCAGTGCGGAAGCGGACTATGCCGCTGACACGCTCATGGCTGCTGCGGTGCGATCCGGATCAGCCAGCGATCCATGGGCAGGATGAGGTCAGCAGTCTCCAAAGGACGGCCGTCGTGATCCAATCGAGTGCGCATGATCCGAAATGCCAGAGCGTCCACCAGCAAGCCCAGGGCATGCGCATGCTCTTCAGTCAGCTCCACTGTGCCCACCTCCGCCGTGTACGACGCGTGAGGCCGGCGCTGGCCGCGCCACCACGACACAACCAGCATCGCCGAGCGGCCTCCCGGGTCGAGGCACTCCACAGTCTCGTGCCGCAGCATCACGCCCGGGTGGACCCCAAGGCGCTCCGCAAGCTCCGCTGTGGCGGGACGCGGACGGGTGTCGGTGGTCTCACTTGCGTGCGGCCACGGCGCATCCGGATCAGTGAGAGTGCGCATAGCAGGAGGATGCGCCACATACACTGCTTTACGCTCCTCCCCTTCGAGAACGCCGGTGCGGCGTAGCAAGACGTAGGCGAGGCGAACCGTTTGGGGGTGCACGCCGAGTTCGGCAGCTAGCTCGGTGCGCGAAGGCAGGGGCTCACCCGGCCGCCACATTCCGGCGGCGATGCGGCGGCGGATGTCAGCGGCGATCCGCCGGTAGCGGGCTTCCGGCACCCAGACCCCTAGTCGATCTTGGCGAGAGGTCTGACGCTACGGAGTGGCTTGTCAGCTGGATATATCCAGCGGCGAGCGAAGCCGGTGTCGACAACTGAAGAAAGGATTCGGCACCGCGGGATTCAGGTTCCCGCTGGCGCCGGAGGATCCGCCAGAGAAACCGCGTACCCCTCGGTTGCCGTCTAGGCGGATCGGAGTGGGTGTTCGGCAGCGTGCGCCGTGGACCCACTCAAGCGAGTGAACCCGTGACCGCCGCTCTGTGGTGCGGGGCATTCGTTGTTCACGGGCCGGACCCGGAGTCGATCCCAGCTACCCCCAAGGTGCGCAAGGCGATCCCGGGTCCGGTCCTTTCATTTACGCAGCCTGGACGGCGACTAGCTCAGTTCGTGTGGGAAATGGGAGACGAATGGGAGATGATCAACGCGCGAAGCCGCTAACTTTGGCGATGAACATCAAACTTCCGCTACGGCCATTTTGTGCTCTGCCAGGTAAACGCTGCTGGTCCGCAGGTAGAGAGCGCGGGGGCTCACATCGTCAGCAGCATCGCCACCATTGCGATCCCCATCGACAGCCGGCAGGCCCGCGCCAGTTCCGGGCGGTCGCCCCAGCGGGCGGTCGCCACGCCGGTGCCGGCGGCGGGTACGAGCCGGGCGCCCGAGAGCAGCACGTAGCCCGTGAAGTACACGAGGAGCGCCCCGGTCAGCAGCGGCACCCCGGAGCCGCCGTGGGCATGGTGCGCGGCGGGCGGGGACGCGGCCATCGAGGCCGCCATGTAGACCATGGCCGCCGTGCCCACCAGGTGGTGCAGATGGTGCGGGCTGCTGCGCGCGGCCCACAGGGTGCGCAGCGCCGCCGCGCCGAACACGGCCGCGTACACCGGCCACGCCCACCCCGGCGGTGTGAACACCGCCGCCGGTACGGCCATCACGGCCATTCCGAAGCCCATCAGCGCCTCGCCGCCCGCTGCCCGGCGCTGCTCCTCGACGCCGCTGCGCATGCGCAGCAGGCAGTAGGCCCCGGTCGCCACGCACAGGGCGACCAGCAGCCAGGCTGCCGACACCGGTCCGTGCATGCGCACCTCCCCGCTCGACGGTCGGTCGAGGGTGCGATGCCCAGAACACGCGGAGCGCACGCGAGCGCAAGGGTGTACACGGGGAGCACTGGGCGGAGCACGCACGGTGAGGGTGCTGGCTCGGCCATATCGTTTACGGGTGAAACACATGCTAAATTTGATGGTATGAGCAGCGCGACCCCCCACCGTCTTCCCCTCGCCGGAGTGCTCCGCCTGGGGCGGCCCTCCGACATCTGGTTCAAGCCCGCGCTGAGCGTGGTCGCCTCGGTCGCCCCGCCGAACCTGACCCTGCTGGCGCTCGGCCGCCTCGACCTCGCCATGTACACGATGGCTGGATCGCTGTGCGCCCTCTACGGCCACAACCGGCCCTACGCCGCCCGCGCCCGGACCCTGGCCTGGGTGGTGCTCGGCATGGTCGGCGGCCTGGCCCTGTCCCTGCTCGCGGCATCGCTCACCTCCGACGCCGTCGTCCTCGTCACGGTCGGCGCGCTCATGGCGGCCGCCCAGAAGACCCTGTGCGACGCCACCCGCGTCGGACCGCCCGGCAACGTGGTCCTGACCTTCATCAGCTCGGCCTCGCTCTTCGCCCCGCAGACCCCCGGCCAGGTGCCCGGACACGTCGGGCTGGCCCTGGCGGCCGGCGCCTGGGCCTGGCTGGTCGGCATGGCACCCGGACTGCTCCGCCCGCACGGCCCCGAGCGCCGCGCCACCGCGACCGCCCTGAACACCGCCGCCGCGTACGCAAGCACCCGCGGCACCGCCCACGGCCACGCCCGGGCTCGCGCCGCGAGCGCCGCCGCCATCCACGCCGCCTGGCAGTCGCTGCTCGCCGCCGGCGCCCGCCCCGACCGCACCCGGCGCGCCCTCGAACAGCTCCTCGTCCGCGCCGAGGTCGCCCTCGCCGCTCCCGCCGACGCCGACCCCGCACGGCTGCGCGCCTGGGCCCGCGAGCTGCGCGGCACCGGCCGGATCCCGCGCGTCGAGTCCCCCCGCGAGTCCGCCGACGAACTCCTCGGCGTGGACGCCGAACGCGCCCAGCCGCGCCGGCCGCTGCGGCACCGCCTCGCCCCCTTCGCGCCGCTCGCCGCACGCACCGCGATCGGCTGCGCGCTGGCCGGCTACGCCTCCCTCGCGCTCGGGGTCGGCCGCCCCTACTGGGCGCTGGTCACCGCGGCCTCCCTCTACCAGGCCAACGTCACCCTCACCTGGAGCCGGGGCGTCCAGCGCGTCGTCGGCAACCTCGTCGGGGTCCTCGCCTTCGCCGCACTCGCCCCGCTCGCCCACCTGCACCCGGCCGCCCTGGTCCTGTGCTGCCTCGCCCTCAACTTCGGCGCCGAGGCACTGATCGGCCGCAACTACTGGCTCGGCAGCGTCTGTGTCACCCCGATGGCCCTGCTCATCACCGAGTTCGCCCGCACCCAGGACCCGGGACAGCTGATGACCGAGCGCGTCGCGGACACCCTGGTCGGCGCGCTGGCCGGCTTCGTCGCGGCCGTCGCCGTCACCAACCGCCGCGCGGGCGACCGCCTGGGACAGGCACTCACCGCCGCGGAACGCGCCCGCGAGAACGCCGCCCGCCTGCTCGCCGAGCCGCACCCCGCGCCGCGCGCCCTGGAGTCCGCCCGCCGCGCCCTCGCCGCCGCCCTGGTCGACCTGCGCGCCACGGCAGACGCCGCCTCCGGCGAGTGGTGGCAGCGCGCCCTGCCCGAGGAGCGGGTCGTGTTCACCGAGCAGTCCGGGCACCGTACGCTCGCCGCGACGGTACGACGGCAGGGCCTCGTGCCGCAGGACCACGACCCCGGCAGGACGACGGAGGACATACGGCCATGACGGCGACGAACGGCGAACCGGCACCGGGGAGCGACGCGCCCGGTACGGGACCGGAGCACGAGGTCGCGGCCGGCGTACGACCGCCGCACGCGCCTCCCGCGGCCGGCGCCGCACAGAGCGACACGGTCGCCGCCGTCGTCCGGCAGTGGCGGGCCGTGCACCCGCAGCTGGACACCGGGCCCATGGAGGTGATCGGCCGGATCAACCGTTGCGCCGCCCTCCTCCAGCAGGCCGAGGACGCGCCGCTGCGCCGGGCCGGCCTCAGCCGCTCCGAGTTCGACCTGCTCGGCGCGCTGCGCCGCACCGGCCACGAGCTGACCCCGGGCGAGCTGGCCCGGGAGACCTTCTCCTCCGGGGCCGCCGTCACCAAGCGGGTCAAGCAGCTGACCGAACGCGGGCTGATCGAGCGGCGTGGTGACACCCGCGACCGCCGCGTGGCCCATCTCCGCCTCACCGACGCCGGCCGCGACCTGGTCGACGGCATCCTTCCCGAGCAACTCGCCTACGAGACCGCCGTACTGTCCGTACTGGCCCCCGAGGGGCAGGGCGAACTCGCCGCCCTGCTGTCCGAGTTGCTGAGCCGCCTGGAGGGCCGGATGGGCGCACTGCGCGCCTAGGGCCCGTCTGAGGACGCCGTACGGCGCTGCGCGGAGCGGCGGTCGTCGATGTCCTGCCGACGGTCGCCGTAGACGTCGCGGGTGACGGGCGGTTCCCGCAGGAAGGCGTGCGGTGGGCCCAGCGGCTCCGCGCTCACCTCGTCCAGTCGTGCCACCGCGTCCGCGTCCAGCCGTACGCCGGTGCTCGCGGCCGCCGGCTGCTCCGGCCTGGTCGCCGAGACGATGCGGACGACGCTCGGGGGTCGGCCCCAGCAGGGTGCAGCGCAGCCGTGAACCCCGCGAAGCACGTCCAACCCCGAACAGGCAGCGCTCGACGCCAGGCTTGGGCGCGCTCCCGGGCAGCCGGTCGGCAGAGGCCTCAGCCCTCGTCGCCCGCCCGGTGCACTCCGAACGCAGCGCCCTGCGGATCCCGCAGCACCGCGATGCGAGGGCCGTCCGGCACCGACACGGGAGCCACGACCACGGCACCGCCCGCCCGCGCCGCCACCTCGGCCGTCGCGTCCACGTCGTCCACCGCGAAGTACGGCAGCCAGTGCGGTGGCACCTCCGGCGGGAACCGGTCGCCCATGTCGGCCATGCCGCCGAAGTCCTCCCCGTCGACGCCCCACTGCGTGTACCACCGCGCGGCGTTGACGCTCCAGCCGAACACCGAGGTGTAGAAGGCCAGGGCCCGGTCGGTGTCCCGGGTCGCCAGCTCGACCCAGCCCAGCGTGCCGGGCGCGTTGAACAGCCCGGCGCCCGGGAAGGACCGCGCCTGCCACAGCTGGAACACCGCCCCCGTGGGATCGACGGCCACCGCGAACCGGCCCGCGTCGAAGACGTCCATCGGCCCGAGGATCACCGCCCCGCCGGCCTCCGCCACACGCCGTGCCGCCGCGTCCGCCTCGGCCACCGCGAAGGAGACGTTCCACGCTACCGGCTGGGACTCCTGGTACAGCGGGCTGAGCGCGGCCACCGCGGCGTCCCCCAGGTGCGCCACCGTGTACCCGCCCGCCTCCTGCCGCGGGTCGGTCTCCGGCCGCCACCCGAACAACTCGGTGTAGAACCGCTTGGCCCCCTCCAGGTCGCCGGTCCCCAGCTCGGTCCAGCAGGGACCGCCGGTCACCGGCTTGTCGAACTTCATGGCGGTTTCCTTCCGGCCGGGGCGGTCCGCCGCGGAGAACCGGAGCGGCCTGCCGTGTGGAAAGCGGCCTTCTCCCGCGCGGGAGAGCCCCTGTCCGCACGCTAGCCTCCGCTCCCGGGCCCGGCCATCCGAAACCCTCCGGCCCACCCGCCCGGGACCGGCGTACCCGCGCCGCCGTACCGCATAGCACGGCGTTCCCTCCCGGCCCGGCACCGGCCAGCCCGGCCCGGCACCGCCCGGCACAGTTCGGCCCGCCCGGCGTCGGCCAGCCCGGCCCGCACACCACCGGTCGGCGGCCCCAGCCCCCCGGTCGGCGACCCTAGAGCCCCGGCCGGTAACGCAACGGATGGTCCGGCGGGACCTCCACCAGGGCGATGCGGGTGCCGTCCGGGTCGGTGATCCACATCTCGACCAGGCCCCACGGCTCCTTCACCGGCGGCCGGACGATCTCGACGCCCTTGGCCCGCAGCTCCTCGTGCGCGGCCGTCACGTCCTCGACCTGCATCCAGAGGGCGACGGCGGGCGAGGGCGGGGTCTCGGACCGCCCGGACACCTCCAGGAATCCGCCGCCGAGGAAGTAGACCGTCCCGCGCTCGGGGCCCGTACCGAACTCGCGGTAGACGGCGAGTCCCAGATGCTCGCCGTAGAAGAGGCGGGAACGTTCGGGGTCGGTGGGCCGCAGAAGTGTCCGGCCGCTGAGTACGTGCACCATGCGTGCGGAGCCTAGTGGCAGCATTACGCTCATCCCTGGCTCAGCCACGCCCGAGATCGGAGACCGCCCCATGCACACCGCCACCGGACTCACCTTCCGTGACGCCACCGACGCCGACGTCGACGCGCTCGTCGCGCTGGTCGAGTCGGCGTACCGCGGGGACGCCAGCCGGGCCGGGTGGACCACCGAGGCGGACATCCTGGAGGGTCAGCGGACCGACCCCGAGGGCGTCCTGGAGGTGATCAAGTCGCCCGACAGCCGGCTGCTGACCGTCGAGCAGGGCGGCCGGATCGTCGCCTGCTGCCAGCTCGAACACCGCGGCGACCACGCCTACTTCGGCATGTTCGCGGTCAGCCCCACCCTGCAGGGCGCGGGCCTCGGCAAGACCGTCATGGCGGAGGCCGAACGCCAGGCCCGCGAGACCTGGGGCGTCACCGAGATGCACATGACGGTGATCTCCGTGCGCGACGACCTGATCGCCTGGTACGAGCGCCGCGGCTACCGCCGTACGGGAACGATGTCCCCCTTCCCGTACGGCGATGAGCGCTTCGGCGTTCCACAGCGCGACGACCTGCAGTTCGAGCTGCTGGTCAAGTCGCTGGTGTGACGCTCACCCCGGGGACCGGGCGCCGGGTCACGCGGTGAAGCGGCCCGTGCGCTTGATCTCCGGATAGTCGGTCGTCGCGCCGTCCAGCTCCAGCGCCCGGACCAGCCGCAGATGGTCCTGCGTGTTGACCACCCAGCCGATGATCCGCAGCCCGGACGCCCGCGCGCGCTCGACGATCTCGAGGGTGATCCGGCGGATGTCGAGGCAGACGGTCGCGGCGCCCACGGCGACGGCCCGGTCCACGACGTCGGTGCCGTAGCGGCTCGCGACCAGTGCGGTACGCACGCCCGGCACCAGCCGGGCGATCTCGGCGACCGCCTCGTCGTGGAAGGAGGACACCTCCACGCGCCCGACCAGGTCCCGCCGGTGCATGACGTCGGCCAGCGCCCGGGCCGCCGCGACGTCCTTGATCTCGGCCTGCACCGGCGTGCTCACCGCGTCCAGCACCTCCTCGAACACCGGCACGCGCTCCCCGCGGCCGGCGTCCAGGGCGCGCAGTTCCGCCAGGGTCTTCTCGGCGATCGGCCCGGAGCCGTCGGTCGTCCGGTCCACCTCCGCGTCGTGCATGACGACCAGGGCGCCGTCCTTGCTCAGATGCAGATCCAGTTCGATCAGGTCGAGGCCGGCGTGCTGCGCGGCGACGAAGGAACGAAGGGTGTTCTCGGGCTCGACACCCATGACCCCGCGGTGACCGATGGTAAGGAAGTTCAAGGTTCGACTCGCTTCCGTCGACGGCGGCTCGGCACGCGCGGGACGGGCGGACGCCGTCGTCCGCGCGGGCAGAGTCGCAGCCTAATGGCCTGGACCCGCGATGAACCCGCATGTGCGCGGGTGATCGGGGCGCGTGGCGGGCGCGGTCTGGCCGGTATCCGCTCCCGAGGTCACCCTGGCGTGGGCGATTCCCGCAGCCCTTGACTGTCCGGTTCGACCCGGTCGCGACCACTCCGTTCCCTCCTAGGTGCGGTGGAAGTGAGCGTCGTCACGGTTTACGGCAGGAAAAACATCGGTGACCAAGGGGTTGGGCAGAATAATTTCCAGGGTTGCCTCTTGCTGGCTGAAACCGGGTATGCATACGGTGTCCATACGCGAGGTTCTCCCGTGGAGGATGGGACATGACGGAAATTCTTGTGCAGGCCGGTGCGGAGGAGCAGGTTTCTTCGCTGAACAGGGTGGTTGAGCACCCGGCTTGGCCCGTGCTCAAGGATGCCGTGGAGCGGATCCGGCCGTGGCAGTCGAAGGATGGATCGATCGACTTCGACGCCGAGGATGCCCCGCAGCGGGCCGACGCCGTGGCGGCCGTCGAGCGTGTCGCCGACGCGGTCGAGCGGCTCTCCCCGCTCGTCCCCCACGATGCCGCCTACCACCAGGCCCTCGTGAAGGACCTGCGCCGCTGGGCCGAGGGCGGCTTCGAGGTCCCGGACTTCCTGGACTCCCTGCTGGCCTTCCAGCCCGCCGCGAACCGCAGGGACGGCCTGCAGCATCTGGTCGTCTTCCCGATGTACACGCAGAACGGCAACCTGGACCGCAACCTCGAGGCGGTCGTGCTGCGCATGGTCTGGCCCGACTGGCTGGCCGAGCTGGAGCGCACGCGTTACGACAACCCGCTCTTCTGCGGCATCACGTTCGAGGACTTCACCTCGGGCTACGACACCAACTCCGCCGTGCTCTTCCCGGAGACCATCGCCGTTCGCGAGGCGCCGGAACGTTTCTCCTGGGGTGGCATCTTCTGCGACCGCGAGGCCGCCCGGTTCCGTCGGGTCACCGAGGCCGCCGTGGACATCCTGGGCCTGGAGCTGCCCGAGGACATCGCCGCGATGGTCCACGACCAGAAGCGCTGCGAGGAGGCCTTCGTGCTGTGGGACATGGTCCACGACCGCACCCACAGCCACGGCGACCTGCCGTTCGACCCGTTCATGATCAAGCAGCGCCAGCCCTTCTGGATGTACGGCCTGGAGGAGCTGCGCTGCGACCTCACCGCCTTCAAGGAGGCCGTGAAGCTCCAGGCGGACGGCGTCCCGCAGGCCCGTGACGTGCAGTACGCGGTGCTCTTCGACCGCATGTTCCGCTTCCCGGTCACCGGCGACCGCGTGCGCAACTACGACGGCCTCGGCGGCCAGCTGCTCTTCGCCTACCTGCACAAGCACGACGTCGTCCGCTGGACCGACAACAAGCTCTCCATCGACTGGGAGCGCGCCCCGCAGGTCACCAACCAGCTGTGCGCCGAGATCGAGAAGCTCTACAAGGACGGCATCGACCGCCCGAAGCTCGTGCACTGGTTCGCCGGCTACGAGCTGGTCGCCACCTACCTCGCCCCGCACCCCGGCTCGAAGTGGGCCAAGGGTCCGGACGCCCTGGACCTGACCCAGCCGCCGCGCAAGCTCGTGGACGACGTGCTTCCGGATGAGTTTCCGCTCAGCATGTTCTATGAGGCCCTGTCCAAGAAGCTGAAGAATGTGATCGCCTCGACCAAGGGCATCACGGCGGACAGCGCCGAGCGGATCGCCGCGTGAGCGACCGCCTCCGGAACACTGCGCAAAAGGGGAAGAACATGGTGGGGAACGGGTCTCTCAGTGGTGCGGTGATCGCGGTGGCCGGCGCGGGCGGGCCCGCCGGGCACGCGGCGCTGGTCCGGCTCGCCGAGGCGGGCGCGGTGGTCGTCGGTGCCGACAACAACCCCGAGCGCCTGGCCGAGGCCGTGGACGCGGCCCGCTACGCCCGCGGCGGCGCCACGGTCACCGGTGAGACGGTCGACCTGCTCGACCTGCGGTCCACTCAGGACTGGGCCGCGCGCATCGAGAAGGACTTCGGCCGCATCGACGGCGTGGTCCACCTCGTCGGCGGCTGGCGCGGCAGCGCCACCTTCGCGGAGACGGACCTGGCCGACTGGGACCTGCTGGAGAAGCTGCTGATCCGCACGGTCCAGCACACCTCCCTGGCCTTCTACGACGGGCTGCAGCGCAGCGACCGCGGCCGGTACGTGCTGATCAGCGCGGCCGGCGCGTCGAAGCCGACGGCGGGCAACGCCGCGTACTCCGCGGCCAAGGCTGCCGCCGAGGCCTGGACGCTCGCCATGGCCGACGGCTTCCGCAAGGCGGGGGTCGCCGAGGGCGGTGAGGGGCCGCGCTCGGCTGCTGCCATCCTGGTGGTGAAGGCGCTGGTGCACGACGCGATGCGCGCCGAACGCCCCAACGCGAAGTTCGCGGGCTTCACGGACGTCAAGGACCTGGCCGAGGCCATCGAGGGCGTCTGGAGCAAGCCCCCCGCCGAAGTGAACGGAACCCGCCTGTGGCTGACCGAGAAGCCGTGAACCCTCCCAAGACCGACGCGCGTCGCCACCACGACCCGCAGGTCCGCGGTTTCGCAAGTGACAACTACGCCGGAGCCCACCCCGAGGTGCTGGCCGCCCTGGCCCTGGCCAACGGCGGCCATCAGGTGGCCTACGGCGAGGACGACTACACCGACAACCTCCAGCGGATCATCCGCAGCCACTTCGGGTCCACCGCCGAGGCCTTCCCGGTCTTCAACGGCACGGGCGCGAACGTGGTCGCGCTCCAGGCGGTCACCGACCGCTGGGGCGCGGTGATCTGTGCCGAGAGCGCCCACATCAACGTCGACGAGGGCGGCGCCCCCGAGCGCATGGCCGGCCTGAAGCTGCTGACGGTGCCCACGCCCGACGGCAAGCTCACGCCCGAGCTGATCGACCGGCAGGCCTGGGGCTGGGAGGACGAGCACCGTGCGATGCCGCAGGTCGTCTCGATCACCCAGAGCACCGAGCTGGGCACGCTGTACACGCCCGACGAGATCCGCGCGATCTGCGAGCACGCCCATGCCCGCGGCATGAAGGTGCACCTGGACGGTTCCCGGATAGCCAATGCGGCGGCCTCCCTGAACGTGCCGATGCGCACGTTCACCAACGCGGTCGGCGTCGACATCCTCTCGCTCGGCGGGACGAAGAACGGCGCGGTGTTCGGCGAGGCGGTCGTGGTCATCAACCAGGACGCCGTCCGCCACATGAAGCACATCCGCAAGATGAGCATGCAACTCGCCTCCAAGATGCGCTTCGTGTCGGTCCAGCTGGAGGCGCTGCTCGCCAAGGACCTGTGGCTGCGCAACGCCCGGCACGCCAACGAGATGGCGCAGCGGCTGGCCGAGGGCGTCCGCGCGGTGTACGGCGTGGAGGTCCTCTACCCCGTGCAGGCCAACGGCGTCTTCGCCAAGCTCCCGCACGACGTGAGCGAGCGGTTGCAGAAGCGGTTCCGGTTCTACTTCTGGGACGAGGGCGCCGGGGTGGTGCGCTGGATGTGCTCCTACGACACCACGGAGGAGGACGTCGACACCTTCGTGGCGGCGCTCAAGGAGGAGATGGCGCGCTAACCCGCGTATGCATAGGTATGCGGTCGCCTGAAAAGTCATTGACGTTCGGGTGATCGCATTCCTATGCTCTGCGGCCATGGAGCTGATCCAGAACACCGCCGATCTCTCCGCCTACCTGGCGGCAGATGACGTCATCGACCATCACCATCCCGTGGTCCGGGAGGCAGCCGCCCGGCTGGCCGAGGGCGCGGCCGACTCGTATGACTATGCGCGCGCCGCCTTCGAATTCGTTCGGGACGCCATCCCGCACTCCCAGGACTCCGGTGACCTCCGCGTCACCTGGCGCGCCTCCGACGTGCTGACCCTGCGCACCGGCATCTGCTACGCCAAGTCCCACGCCCTGGCCGCTCTGCTGCGGGCCGAGGACATCCCGACCGCCCTCTGCTACCAGCGCCTCGGTGACGACGAGGGCGGTCACGCGGTGCACGGGCTGGTCGCCGTCCGCTTCCACGGTGCCTGGCACCGCCAGGACCCCCGCGGCAACAAGCCGGGCGTGGACGCGCAGTTCTCCCTCCACGGCGAGCGGCTGGCCTGGATCCCCGACCCTGCCTCCGATGAGCTGGACCATCCCGTCCTGTATGCCGAACCGCACCCGGTCGTCCTGGACGTCCTGAAGGCGGCCCCGGACCGGCCGTACCTCTGGAAGACGCTCCCCGACACACTCTGAGTCGAGGGGGATGACCTTCACGCGCTCGAGGCGTACTCCGATCCCGGCGACGTGGTGTGGCGCGACGACGCCCGCGTGACCTGCCGCCGCTGGAACGGCGCCAGCCGAGGTGCAGACCGCGGGGCGCCGCACCTGCCGAGCCGCTCGAGAAGTTCGGTCCCTGCGCACGGGGCGAGGTGCCTGCCCGGTCATGGTCTGGGCCCCGCCCGACCGGCGGCCCGTCGCACTCGCTAGTCTCCCGCCCATGAGTGACGGGGGAGCGGCGGAGAACGAGGACGGCGCAGCCGATACGACCGCCGCGCCGGGTGGGACCAGCGGTCCGGCGTCCGTCGCCCCGGAAGGCGCCGCCGGATCCGCGGGCGGCGGGGGCACACCTGCCGCGTCCGTGGGCCGGGAAGGTGCCGCGGGTTCGGCCGGGGGCGTGGAGCCCGGTGAGCGCGCCGGTCGGCCGGCATGGCTGCGCAAGCACCGGCTGCCCGCCCTCGCCGTGGCGGCGGCCCTGGTCGCGGGTGCCGTCGCCGTGCCGCTCACGCTCGCCGGTGGCGCCCCCTCCTGCGCGGAACTCCCCGCCTCCCCACGGAGGTTGGCCGAGAACCCCGCGGCGGCGACCCGGGCCCTCGACCCCCAGGACGACATGTCCCGCTTCGACGCGGTGCGCGCACTCCTGTCGACCCGCGCCCTGTGCGGCGACGGCGGCCAGTCACTCGGCCGAGTGGTGGACGCCGCGACCCGGGCCCCGGCTCCCGACAGGGCGCACACTCCGGCCCAGGCCCGTGTCGTCTACGCGGTCGCCGCGGTGTACCACCGGGCCGACGTGCCACCCGGCGCGGCACCGGGCCTGGCCCGCATGCTCGCCGGATACGTCGTCGACACCACTGCCTTCGACGCCGACGAGCCCGACGCGAACACCCCGGCGGTTCCCGGCTCGTCGGCCACCCCCGACGCGTCCGGCTGGACCCGCTACGGCCGTTTCCCTCGCTCCCGGGGAGGCCCACCCGGACTTCGGCTTCGACTACTCCGGCACGGTGACCACCGACCAGCGGCCGCTCTTCGCCGACTGGCCGAGGACCCGCAGGCGTTCGCGATCCTCTACGACGCCGAGCGCGCCTACCTCGCGCACTACCTGGAGCGCCTCACCCGCCAGGGCGGAGACCCGGACTTCCACCCCGGCAAGGACCGGGGGGAGCTGACCTCCAGGACCACCACCTGGCCCGACAACGACCTCGAGGACATCGCCGGCCGCATCGGCACCCTGCTGGGCGCCAGGGCGAGCGGCGCCCGCGACGGCGGCATCGCCGACCTGGCCTCCTTCGACGCGGCGGTACGCCGGTACACCCGGGGCGCCTACCGGGCGGCCGGCCGGCAGCTGACCAGCCGGCCGCCGATGAGCGGCATCGCCGCCAGGCCGGTGAGCGGGCCGGTGCGCGGTGACCTCATGGACGGGCGCGACCAGATGTTCCGCACGCTGGACGCCTGGGCCGAGGCCCGGCAGGTCCCGGACGAGCGGGCGAACGCCATGCGGCAACTCCTCGACGACGCCTACCTGAAGGCACTCCGGTACGGGCCGCTGTGACGCCGGGAAGGGGCCGGACCCCTTGGGCGCCGGTCAGCCGGTCAAGCGCAGCCCGAAGCAGCCGCGCCGCTCGACCTGGTCCCGCGCGAACGCCCGCAGCAGCCCGCGCTGCTCCTCCCGGCCGACGCCGGGAATGTCCTTCGGCGCGCTGACCGCGAAGTTGGCGGCCTCCCCGGCGCAACGGGCGGTCGCCATCAGGGGCCGGCGTACGCCGTCGTAGGAGACCACGCGGTTGCTCCAGTCGCCGTACCAGGCGGCGAAGTCCAGGTTCTTCCCGGACTCGGAGGTCTCGCCGCCCCTGATCAGATCGCAGCGCCCGGCGGGTGCGGCGTCGTTCATCAGGATCCGCACCTGCCACCGGGCGGCCTGGGGCAGCCGGGCGCCGGCCACCCAGCCGCAGGCGGTGCCTGCCGCCTCGCGGACCGGGAGGGGCTTCGGCTCCTTCTCCCGGTCCGGTGGTGCCACATCACCCTTCGGCACCTTCAGCGGCTCCGCGCCGCAACCCAGACGCGTGGAAGCGGAATTGACGAGGGGGATCACCGTCTCGTACACGGCGTGGCTGGTCCGGGCGGTGGCGTCACCGACGACGGCGCTCACCAGCAGCCTGCGGGGCCGGCCCTCGGCGTCCTTGCCCAGGTCCGGGCAGTGCAGCAGGAACTGGAAGTCGCCGAACGAGTCGACGAACCCGGGCAGATGCCGCGGCAGCGGGTGCAGGGCGGCGAACGCCTCCTGCGGAAAGGCGGCCAGGAACGCGCTGTCCTGGTCGTCGCGCCGGACGTAGGCCGCCATCCGCACGACCAGCGTGTGCTCCCCCCGGCCCTCGAAGTGCAGGCTGCAGCCGTAGTCGCCCAGCCGCGGGTGCGACGTCGTGTCGGCCTCGGTGAAGTGGCCGCCGCCGACGGCCAGTTGCCGTACCGCACCGGCGGGCAGTGCCCCGTCGCAGGCGGTGCGCACCAGCCACCGGTCCTTGACGTACGGCGCGGCGATCCAGCCGCCGAGTCCCAGGACGGCCACCGCCGCCACCGCCGCCTTCATCCAGCGCCGCATCGACACGCCCCCGTAGCGCAGCCGTTCCACGAGAGCCGCGGGCTCTCCCGTTACGACCGCGAACCCTATCGGCCGCCGAACGGCGCCCCGTGCGCGGGTGTCAGAGCGCCTCGGCCGCGCGCAACTGCTCCGCCGTCGGCGCCGAACCGCCGAGGTGCGAGGGCAGCCACCAGGTGTCCTCCGCCCCCTTGGGGCGGCCCGGGTAGGCGCGCTGCGCGGCCTCCAGCAGCTCCTGGACGCGCTCGCGCAGCCGGCGGGTGATGGCACCGGCGTACTGGTCGCGGGGTGCCTCGACCGCCTCCCCGACGCGGATCGTGACGGGCAGGTGGTTGCGCTTGAAGTTGCGGGGCTGGCCCTTCGTCCACAGCCGCTGCGTGCCCCACACCGCCATCGGGACCAGCGGGACGCCCGCCTCCTGGGCCAGCCTGGCCGCCCCGGACTTGAAGCTCTTCAGCGTGAAGGACTGCGAGATCGTGGCCTCCGGGAACACCCCGATGATCTCACCGGAACGCAGCGAGTCCAGCGCGTGGGCGTAGGCCGTCTCGCCCTGCTTGCGGTCCACCGGGATGTGCTTCATACCGCGCATCAGCGGGCCGGAGATCTTGTGCCGGAAGACGGCCTCCTTGGCCATGAAGCGCACGAGGCGCTTCTGCGGCAGGGCTGCCAGGCCGTTGAAGATGAAGTCCAGATAGCTGATGTGATTGCTCACCAGCACGGCGCCGCCCGAGCGCGGGATGTTCTCCGACCCCTGGCAGTCGATCTTCAGGTCCCAGACCTTGAACATCGTCTTGGCGAATCCGATGACGGGACGGTAGACCAGCTCTGCCATGGGCGGGGCGGACCCTTTCTGCTCTGCTCGGGAAAGGGGATCCCGGCGGTCAAGTTACGCAGCCGTAGGTTTACGGCGTCTCGCAGATCGTGCCCGAAGAACGGACGGGTAGCCAGTCCTGGTGCCCCGCGGCGGCGAGATCCTCGTCACGTCGGCCTACATCCCGCCTCGAAACCCGGGAATCTTCGCAGTCTCCCGAATGCTTGTGCAGATGATGACCGGACCGGTGGTGCGCGTCGCGGTGTTCGTCGCGGCGAGCGCTCGAGGGAGTGCCGCACAAGCGGCGGAGCGGGAGGACGTGGGTGCGCGGGCGGGACGACGGTAAGCGGCTCGGGGCGGCCGAGCTGGGCGGCGAACTCGGCGAACGGGCCACCCTCGTGCAGTTCTCCAGCGCATTCTGCGCCCCCTGCCGGGCCACCCGGCGCGTCCTCGGCGAAGTCGCCGGCATGGTCCCCGGCGTGACCCACGTTGAGATCGACGCCGAGGCCCACCTGGACCTCGTACGCGACCTGCGGATCCAGAAGACGCCCACCGTGCTGGTGCTCGACGCCGACGGCCGGGTGGTGCGACGGGCCACCGGACAGCCCCGCAAGGCCGACGTCATCGCGGCACTGGGGGAGGTTGTATGAGGGGGCCTCAGGAGGCGGTGCGGGGGTTCCCGGATCCCCGACCGTACTTGACTGTGCGCACCACCTATCGTCAGCCTGACCGTATGCCGACCGACATCCTTCTCCACGAGCGGGTCCATGTGGACCTCGTGCGCACCGCGAGCGCCACCTGTCCGGGCCGTTGAGCACCGACGGCCCAGCACGTGACCTCCAGCAGAAGGACAACTCCATGACGGCCACCCCCGGCCTCCGCACCTGCCAGATCGCCTCCCCCGACCTGCTGCGGTCCACCTTCCGCCGGCATGCCGCCGGTGTGGCGGTGATCACCGCGCGCGGTGACTCCGGCCCGGTCGGTTTCACCGCAACCTCCCTCACCTCCGTCTCCGCGGACCCGCCGCTGGTCTCCTTCGGCATCGGCACCGGCGCCTCCAGCTGGCCCGCGATGGCCGAGGCCGACCATGTCGGCGTGCACGTCCTCGGCGAGCACCAGAGGGAGCTGGCCGCCACCTTCGCCCGCAGCGGCGCCGACCGCTTCGGCGCGCCGACCGCCTGGCGCGAGGGCCCGGAAGGCGTACCGGTGCTCGACGGCGTGCTCGCCTGGCTGGTCTGCCGGATCGTCGGGCGCGTCCCGGCCGGTGATCACCGGATCGTGCTCGCCGAGGTCGTCCTCGGTGATCCCTCGGGGTCCGGCCGCCCCCTCCTCTACCACCAGGGCCGCTTCAACGGCCTGCGGGATTGATCACGCCACCCTCTCCTGCGAAGCCGTCCGGTTCCGGTTACGCTGCGTTGCGAAGGTCACAGTTCAAAGCGCTTGCTTAGCGGGCATGAACTGGGTGTACTGACGAGTAATGTTTCGGTCGAAGCGCGCGGACGCCCCGACCGGGATCGGCCGCTTCAGGCGCCTATGCTGCCTGCAAGAGGCAGCCAGGAAATGACGATGCAGTAGGAGAGCCGGCGTGAGCTTGAGGATCGTTGTCACTGTGAAGTACGTGCCCGACGCCACTGGCGACCGGCACTTCGCCGATGACCTGACTGTCGACCGCGACGACGTGGACGGTCTGCTCTCCGAGCTGGACGAGTACGCGGTCGAGCAGGCACTGCAGATCGCGGAGAACGCGGACGACGCCGAGGTCACCGTTCTGACGATCGGCCCCGAGGACGCCAAGGACGCGCTCCGCAAGGCCCTGTCGATGGGTGCCGACAAGGCCATCCACGTCGAGGACGACGATCTGCACGGCACCGACGCCATCGGTACCTCCCTGGTGCTGGCCAAGGCCATCGAGAAGGCCGGCTACGACCTGGTCGTCTCCGGCATGGCCTCCACCGACGGCACCATGGGTGTCGTACCGGCGCTGGTCGCCGAGCGCCTGGGCGTCCCGCAGGTCACCCTGCTGTCCGAGGTCTCGGTCGAGGACGGCACGGTCAAGGGCCGCCGCGACGGCGACGCCGCCTCCGAGCAGCTCGAGGCGCAGCTCCCGGCCGTCGTCTCCGTCACCGACCAGTCGGGCGAGGCGCGCTACCCGTCCTTCAAGGGCATCATGGCGGCCAAGAAGAAGCCGGTGGAGTCCTGGGACCTGTCCGACCTGGACATCGAGGCCGAGGAGGTCGGTCTCGACGGTGCGTTCACCAAGGTCGAGACCGCGACCGAGCGTCCGGCCCGCACGGCCGGCACGATCGTCAAGGACGAGGGCGAGGGCGGCAAGCAGCTCGCTGAGTTCCTCGCGAGCCAGAAGTTCATCTAAGGGCTCGCCCCCGCTGACCGCCCCTCAACTTCGTTACGCAGGAGAGCAATCCCATGGCTGAAGTCCTCGTCTACGTCGACCACGTGGACGGTGCCGTCCGCAAGCCCACCCTGGAGCTGCTGACCCTGGCGCGCCGCATCGGCGAGCCCGTCGCCGTCGCGCTGGGCAACGGCGCCGCCGACACCGCCGCCACGCTCGCCGAGCACGGCGCGGTGAAGGTCCTCACCCACGACGCGTCCGAGTACGCCGAGTACCTGGTCGTGCCCAAGGTGGACGCCCTGCAGGCCGCCCACGAGGCCGTGTCCCCGGCCGCCGTGCTGGTCCCGTCCTCCGCCGAGGGCAAGGAGATCGCCGCCCGCCTGGCGCTGCGCATCGGTTCCGGCATCATCACCGACGCCGTCGACCTGGAGGCCGGCGACGAGGGCCCGGTGGCCACCCAGTCGGTGTTCGCCGCGTCCTTCACCACCAAGTCCCGTGTCATCAAGGGCACCCCGGTCATCACGGTCAAGCCGAACTCGGCCGCCGTCGAGGCCGCCCCGGCCGCCGGTGCGGTCGAGGCCCTGTCCGTGACCTTCTCCGACAAGGCGACCGGCACGAAGGTCACCGGCCGCACGCCGCGTGAGTCGACGGGCCGCCCGGAGCTGACCGAGGCCGCGATCGTGGTCTCCGGCGGCCGCGGCGTGAACGGCGCGGAGAACTTCTCGATCATCGAGGCGCTCGCCGACTCCCTCGGCGCGGCCGTCGGTGCCTCGCGTGCCGCGGTGGACGCGGGCTGGTACCCGCACACCAACCAGGTCGGCCAGACCGGCAAGTCGGTCTCGCCGCAGCTGTACATCGCCAACGGCATCTCCGGCGCCATCCAGCACCGCGCGGGTATGCAGACCTCCAAGACGATCGTGGCCGTCAACAAGGACGCCGAGGCCCCGATCTTCGAGCTGGTCGACTTCGGTGTGGTCGGCGACCTCTTCGACGTCGTCCCGCAGCTGACCGAGGAGATCAAGACCCGCAAGGGCTGAGCTTCGCCTTCGCTGTACGAGGCCCCCGTGACCAGCGCGGTCACGGGGGCCTCGGTGCATGCTGGACACGGTGTTGACCAGCGGGAACCATGCCGGATACCTTCATTCTACGGATTGTTGATTCCGTAGAGCGGAAAATGGAGGGTGTGGGATGGGCCAGGGCCAGCAGGAGCAGGGCCGGCAGGAGCGGGTGGCGACGAGCCTCGCGGGCGCCGTCAGCGAGGAGATCAGCGCCTCCCTCGCGCCGGTCGACGCGGAGCTGGAGCGCCGCTACCCCGGCGACCCCGGCACCCGGCAGCCCGTCCACACCGTCTACGTCCCCGGTGACGCCTTCGCCGCCGACACTCTGCGCTCGTGGGGCGACCGGGCCCTCGCCGCGCTGGACGAGCACGCCCCGGACGCGGCCTCCTTCGCGGCCGTCCTCGGCCTCCCCGACGACCTCGCCGAGCCGGTCCACTCCCGCGTCCGCGCCAAGCTGGAGCGCGAGCCCATCGAGGACCTGCGCGTCGACTTCGAGGACGGCTACGGCCCCCGCCCGGACGCCGAGGAGGACGCGGCGGCGGCCCGCGCGGCCCGTCTGATCGCCGAGGCGTACCGGAACGGCACGGCGGCGCCGTACATGGGCATCCGCATGAAGTGCATGGAGGCCGCGGTACGCGACCGGGGCATCCGCACCCTCGACGTCTTCCTCACCGGTCTGATGGAGGCCGGCGGCCTGCCCGAGGGTCTCGTCCTCACCCTGCCCAAGGTGACGTACCCCCAGCAGGTGAGCGCCTTCGTCCGCCTCCTGGAGGCCTTCGAGAAGGCCCACGGTCTGGACGCCGGGCGCCTCGGTTTCGAGATCCAGATCGAGACCAGCCAGTCCATCCTCGCCACCGACGGCACCGCCACCGTCGCCCGCATGATCCAGGCCGCCGAGGGCCGCGCCACCGGACTGCACTACGGCACCTTCGACTACAGCGCCTGCCTCGGCGTCTCCGCCGCCTACCAGGCAAGCGACCACCCGGCCGCCGACCACGCCAAGGCGATCATGCAGGTGGCGGCCGCGGGCACCGGAGTCCGCGTGTCCGACGGCTCGACGAACGTCCTCCCCGTCGGCCCGACCGCCAAGGTCCACGACGCCTGGCGCCTGCACTACGGCCTCACCCGGCGCGCGCTGGCCCGCGCCTACTACCAGGGCTGGGACATGCACCCCGGCCACATCCCGACCCGCTACGCGGCCGTCTTCGCGTTCTACCGTGAGGGCTTCGAGCAGGCCGCGGCCCGCCTCACCCGGTACGCCAACCGGACCGGCGGCGACGTCATGGACGAGCCCGCCACCGCCAAGGCCCTCAGCGGCTACCTGCTGCGCGGCCTGGACTGCGGCGCCCTCGACATCGCCGAGGTGGCCCGTCTGACCGGCCTCACCCGCGCCGACCTGGAATCCTTCGCGGCGCCCCGCCGAGGCGACCTGACGGCCTCCGCGAAGTAGCGGCCGCACTCGGGGACACCACTCAGCGAACGGCGCAACGGTGTCCCCGGGGCAACGGAAACCGGCCGGCGGAAACGGGATCGCAGGCTCGGGGGCCCGGAGCGACGGAACCGGTGGGCGGCCGGACCGCGTCAGGGACGACCGTGCTCCCACGGCCCCCGGCCGTCGGCGTACGGTTCGAGTCCCGATGCCGTCACCCACTTGTGGTGGGCGAACAGTCGCGTGCCCCGTGCGCACCGTGCGGCGTCACCGCGCGCCCGGGCGCTGAACTCCTCCGGTGTCACCCCGAACAGTTCCCGCAACGCGGCGGATTCCCTGAGGAGTTGGGTGAGGATCGCACGCTGGCCGGGATGGCGGCGGGGCGTACCGTCGCCGTTGCGCAGCACCCCGTGCCGGTTGACGTAGGAGTACACCCCGGGGAGGACCTGGCCGTCGGCGAGCTCGACGGACACGTCCGGTGCGGGCAGCCAGACCCGCCGGAAGTTGCCGTCGGGCAGCGGCACGCCCTCGCTGGCGTCGATCACCTCGAGTTGCCGGCGGTCGAGCCAGATGACGAACAACTCCCGCAAGGCACCGGGTGACTTGACGGGAGAGGCGGACACATAGCCCATGCGGCTGACGTGCGCGGAGACGCCCACGTCCACCCCGGTCACCCGCGTCCGCACCATGGGGATGGCACCGTCGATCCCGAACTCGGCCATCTTGTGCCGCAGTTGAGCGGGGGAGGCGTTGGAGCCGACGGCGAGCACCGGGGCCCGGTCGGCGTACACCAGGCGCTCAAGCGGCAGCATCCGGTCGCCGTGCAGCAGCCCGGAGTCCGCGGGCCAGGCGCCGGGATAGGTCAGCGGATGGTCACGGGGTGCCTCGGCGAGGCCGAGTTCCGCCAGGGTGCGGCCGGCCATGCGCGGCTCAGTCGGCCGGCGGCAGCTCGCCGGAGCCGCGCGTGATCAGCCGGGTCGGCAGCTCGATGCGCTCCGGTGCGACGAGGCTGCCGTCCAGTTGGCGGAAGAGACGCTCGGCGGCGGTCCGGCCGAGCGCGGCCGCGTCCTGCGCGACGACCGTGACGCCCGGCTGGAGCAGATCGGCCAGTTCGATGTCGTCGAAGCCGACGAGGGCGACCGGGCGGGGCCGCTCGGCGAGGACCCGGATCACGGTGACCGTCACGCGGTTGTTGCCGGCGAAGATCGCGGTGACCGGGTCGGGCCCGGAGAGCATCTCCTCCGCCGCCCGGCGCACCCGCTCCGGGTTCGTCGCCCCGAGGGACATCCAGTGGTCCTCGACCGGTATCCCCGCGTCCTCCATGGCCGTCCGGTAGCCGCGCAGTCGCTCGGCCGCGGTGTGGATCCGGGGCATGTCACCGATGAAGCCGACCCGCCGGTGCCCGTGCGCGATCAGATGGGCGACGCCGTCACGGGCACCGCCGAAGTTGTCGGACAGGACGACGTCGGCGTCGATCCGCCCGGCCGGGCGGTCCACGAACACGGTGGCCACGCCCGCCCTGATCTCCGGCTCCAGATAGCGGTGGTCGTCCCCGGCCGGGATCACCACCAGGCCGTCCACCCGTCGCGCGCACAGGGCCAGCGCCAGCTCCTGCTCGCGCTCCGGGTCCTCGGCGCTGGAACCGTTGATCAGCAGGGCGCCGTGGGCGCGGGCCACCTCCTCCACCGCGCGGCTGAGCGGACCGTAGAACGGGTCCGCGAGGTCCTCGAGGACCAGGCCGATGCTCGCCGTGCGGCCCTTGCGCAGCACCCGGGCGCTGTCGTTGCGGCGGAAGCCGAGGGCGTCGATCGCCTCCTGGACGCGGCGTTCGGTGTCCGGGGTGACGCCGGGCTCGCCGTTGACCACGCGGGAGACCGTCTTGAGGCCGACGCCGGCCCGTGCCGCCACGTCCTTCATCGTCGGGCGGTTGCCGTAGCGGGTCCCGGAATGGCGGTCTGTGCGGCGGGTGGTCTCGGGCACGATGCGCTGTCCTGTCCTGTTGGCCGTGTTCCCCCATGGGGTGGTGCGGCGGTCCATGGGCTTGTATGAGGATGTGGCGTCGAGCATAGAGCCTGGACAACGTTGTCAGATGCGAGAGAGACTGTCCACCGCTGTCTCCGGCCTGCGCCCCCACCGCTTGACCGGCCTGCCCCTCTTTGGTTCTCGAGCTTTCAACGGGGAGATCTGACTCTGATGCACACCGACCTCGTGGCGGCCCTCGACATCGGCGGCACCAAGATCGCCGGCGCGCTGGTGGACGGCCACGGACGGATCCTGGCGCGGGCCCAG
Organism: Streptomyces sp. NPDC048521; assembly: GCF_043199855.1. Classification (NCBI taxonomy): domain Bacteria; kingdom Bacillati; phylum Actinomycetota; class Actinomycetes; order Kitasatosporales; family Streptomycetaceae; genus Streptomyces; species Streptomyces sp. NPDC048521. The sequence continues at coordinate 505,901 of NZ_JBICWR010000001.1, read as the reverse complement.
CGCGCCACGCCCGCTCAACAGGATGGCGAAACGGTCATGCGGGCCGTCGCGGAGGTGCTCGGCGACCTCGGCGGGTCGCCCCTGTGGGGACGCGCCGGCTCGATCGGCATCGGGAGCGCCGGCCCGGTGGACGCCTGCGCGGGCACCGTCAGCCCGGTGAACGTGCCGGGCTGGCGCGACTTCCCGCTGGTCGAGCGGGTGCGCGCGGCCACCGGTGGTCTCCCGGTCGAGCTGATCGGCGACGGCGTCGCGATCACGGCGGCCGAGCACTGGCAGGGTGCCGCCCGCGGCCACGACAACGCGCTGTGCATGGTGGTCTCGACGGGTGTCGGCGGCGGTCTCGTCCTGAACGGCCGGCTGCACCCCGGCCCGACCGGGAACGCCGGGCACATCGGCCACATCAGCGTCGACCTCGACGGCGACCTGTGCCCGTGCGGCTCGCGCGGCTGTGTGGAACGCATCGCCAGCGGGCCCAACATCGCCCGCCGGGCCCTGGAGCAGGGCTGGCGTCCGGGCTCCGACGGCGACACCTCGGCCGCCGCGGTGTCCGCCGCCGCACGCGAGGGCGATCCGGTCGCCGTGGCGTCCTTCGAACGGGCCGCCCAGGCGCTGGCCGCCGGCATCGCGGCCACCGCGACCCTGGTCGAGATCGACATCGCGGTGATCGGCGGGGGCGTGGGCAAGGCCGGTGACGTTCTCTTCACACCCCTGCGCAAGGCGCTCACCGACTACGCGACCCTGTCCTTCGTGCGGCGGCTGACGGTCGTGCCCGCGCAGATGGGCACCGACGCGGGCCTGGTCGGCGCCGCCGCGGCCGCGCTGGCCCGCAGGCCGGACGCGACCGCGGCGAGCGTCTGATCGCAAGGTTCAGCAGCTCAGGCGGGCGTCCGCCCAGTCCGCGTGGTCCGAGTCGACGCCGTCCCCGCCGTCGCTGACGACCAGCCGGACCACCTGGGCGCCGCTGACGTCGGCGGTGACCGGCTGGGCCGGCTGCGCGTTGGTCAGCACACCGGTCGAGGCGGCCTTCGTGCCGTCCGCCCAGATCTCGAAGGCGACGGTGCCCTTGGCGCCCTTCTCGTCGTCCACCCCGACGTCCGCGGTGATCTTCTCGCAGGCCTTGCCCGTGTAGAAGGACAGCTCGCTCAGTGCGTGCACGCCGAGCCCCTTGGCGTACGTCACCCCGCCGATGCTGAGCGGGTTCCCGTCGCCCGCGGCGCTCTCCCCGTTGCTGGTGTCGCGTTCCACCGGCCCCCAGCCGCTCGTCGCCGACAGCCACGGCAGGTCGCTGAGGTACGACGTCCCGGAGGGCGGCGGCAGGACGACGGACGCGGTCAGCGCGAGGGTGCTCGTCACGCGCTGACCCGAGGGCGAGCGGTAGCGCGCCTCGAGCGTGAGGCCGTAGGAGCCCGTCGGTGTCCCGGCCGGGGTGGTCAGGCGCCAACCGGTGCTCAGTGACCGGCCCGTGGCGAGGGCGGCGGCCGTGGTCGCCGATGTGGGGCGCACGCTCCATCCCTGGGGGCCGGTCAGCGACACGGACACCTGACGCGCGGGCGTACGCCCGAGGTCGGTGACGGTGCTCGTCAGCGTGGCCGGGGCGCCCGCCACCAGCAACGGGCTGCCGTCCAGTCCGAGTTCCACGGCGGGAGGCCGGGCGGCCCAGTCCGGGTCGGCCGCGACGCGCAGCAGGACCGTGCCGTGGGCCGGGACGGTGGCGGCGATGGTGCCGGCGGTGTTGTAGCCGCGGTGCTGCCACAGGTCGCGCAGCGTGTAGGCGTCGGCGTCGGGCAGGCCCACGGCGCTCGCGCTGGTGGCGATCCGCTGGGCGGTGCCGGACTCGTTGAAGAGGGCCACCGCGCGGCTGCCGTCCTTCATCTCCTTGGCGACGACCCAGCGCCCGCCCGCGGAGGAGACGACCGTGCCCTGCTTGCCGAGCGGGTCCTGGTCGACGGCGATGACCTCCTTGTTGCCCAGGATGTCGTACGTCGCCTGGGAGGCCTTGCGCAGGTCGGTGCCGATGAGCAGCGGTGCGGCCATGACGGACCAGAGGGAGAAGTGCGAGCGGTACTCGGTGTCCGTCATGCCGCCGTTGCCGACCTCCAGCATGTCGGGGTCGTTCCAGTGGCCGGGTCCGGCGTAGGGGGCGAGCGGGAGGTTCTGCTTGAGGATGGACAGCATCGAGCTCCAGCTGTCGCTGATGTCGCCGGTGGTCCGCCACAGGTGACCGACGTCCGAAGCCCATTCCCAGGGCTTGTTCTCGCCCCATTCGCAGATGCTGTAGACGATGGGCCGGCCGGTCCTCGCGGAGGCGGCCTTCAGCGCGTCGCGCATGGTCCGGTAGCGCGTCCTGGCGTCGACGCCGAGGTTGTTGCAGTTGTCGTACTTGAGGTAGTCCACGCCCCAGTCCGCGAACTGCTGGGCGTCGCTCTCCTCATGGCCCAGGGCGCCGGGGAAGCCCGCGCTGTTGCACGTCTTGGTGCCTGCGCTGGTGTAGATGCCGAGCTTGAGGCCCTTGGCGTGCACGTAGTCGGCGACGGCCTTGATGCCGTTCGGGAAGCGGGCCGGGTCGGGCACCAGCTTGCCGTTGGCGTCGCGGTCGGGCAGCGCCCAGCAGTCGTCCAGGTTGACGTACTGGTAGCCCGCGTCCCGCAGGCCCTTGTCGATGAAGAGGTCCGCGATCCCCTTGACCATGGCCTCGTCGAAGTCGGCACGGCAGTGCGTGGAGTTCCAGTTGTTGAAGCCCATCGGCGGGGTGAGGGCGAGGCCGTCGGCCAGGGCGGGCGCGGCGGGCTCCTGCGCGGGAGCCGCCAGGGCGGGGGCGGCGAGACCGCCCGCGCACAGCAGGGCCGCGGTGAGTGCTCCGACCACTCTTCGACGGGTTGTGCGGGTGTGAGGGTGACGCATCGTTGACGTTCCTCCGACTCGCGAAAGGTGGATGACGGCATGCGGCCACCCGGGACTGCATGTACGCGTCATCGGTGCGCGTTCACGGTAGAAGCTGTCCGACTCTGTTGGAAGAGGTGCGTCGGGTTTGGACGATATCCCGTCAAAACCCTTGACAGGCGGACGATTTCGCAGTGCCGACGTGCTCGGACGTTCGGATGTGTTGGCTTCGGGCGATCTGGCCTCGTAGCCGAACCGGCGGCAGGTCGGAAGAGGCCAAGGGCGGCTGGGGCCAGGCGGGCGGGGACGGCAGCAGGAGCGCCGAGCTGCCCCGTCAGCCCGTCAGCCTGCCGCTGAGCCGGGCCGGCAGCCGGTGCCCAGGCCCGGCGACCGAGGGCCCGTCGAGCGCCAGGGGCCGGCGCCGGCCGGATCCACGACCGCCCCCTAGGTGGAGCCGTCGGCGAGCACCTGAGCACGCGTGCAAGTCGTCAGTCCCGAGGGACCCGCAGCTCAGCGTCGGACATTCCGGCAGCGCCCTCGCCCGACCGCAGGACGTCCTCGACGAGGCCGCCGCCCGTCCGTGGAAGCCAAAAGAACCGCTCACACCCGCTCCTGGTCCCGGCGGAACTCGTGCACGACCTCGATCCGGCCGACGATGTGGGTGTTGAACTCCTCCAGCTCCTCGGCCGGAACCCACAGCTCCAGGATCGTCTCGCCGCCCGCCTGCCGGACCGGATAGCGGCCGAGGAATTCCGCGTCGACCTCGAACCGGGTCACGAAGCCCGCGCCGTCGTGCTTGACGTTCCAGTCCCGGGCGATCCGGATCGCGTAGTCCTCGTTGAGGGCCGGGTAGAAGATCGGCTGCTCCGGCAGCCGGGGCGGCCACGCCCGCCACCCCAGCTCGCGCACCAGCTCCAGCTCCGCGGGCCCCGTCGGACGCCAGAGGGTCGTGGTGGAGCGGGGGCCGGTCATGGCTGTGCCCTCCTGGGCGGTCGCGGCGGTCAGGGCCGGTTACCGGGGTTGCGAACGATGCGGCGGTCACCGCGATGCAGGCCTCCGGACGATAGCCGCGGCATGATCGTCGGAGCCACGGGATTTCGCCGCTGCCCGCTGCCCGCTGCCCGCTGCCCGCCGTTGACGCCCGCCGTCCGCCGTGCTCCGGAGCGGAACCGTGGCGATCCGCGTGACCCCCGGCCGCTTCCGCAGTTGATCAGCGCATGAAGAAGCGCAGCATGCTCGCCCTCGCCACCCTCGCCGCCGGATTCGTCGTGGCCGCCGTCACCCCGTCCCACGCCGCGGAGGCCGGGCCCCTCGGCGACCTCAACGTCGCGGACACCCTCGACACGGCCGGTCAGCTCGTCAGCCACGACAGTTTCTCCGTCGACGACAACGCCCTCGGGCAGGAGTGAGGTCCGACGGCGTACGGCGAGTGTGCCGGTGTCCCCGCCGCGGGGGGGGGACCGGCACTCCCGTATGGGCGCCCTCACCGGGGCGGGGTTTCCGTGGCAGGGTGGAGCGGGCAAGCCACAGGGGGCCGACACAAGAGGGGGAGTCCGTGACCGTCGTCTGGATCAACGGCGCGTTCGGTGCGGGAAAGACCACCACCGCACGGGAACTGATCGAACTGATCCCGAACAGCACGCTCTTCGACCCCGAGGTCGTCGGCACGGCGCTCACGCACCTGCTGCCGGCCAAACGCCTGGCCGAGGTCGGCGACTTCCAGGACCTGCCGATCTGGCGCCGGCTCGTGGTCGACACGGCGGCCGGGATGCTCGCCGAGCTGGGCGGGACCCTCGTGGTACCCATGACCCTGCTCCGCCAGGAGTACCGCGACGAGATCTTCGGCGGTCTCGCCGCCCGCAGAATTCCCGTGCACCACCTGGTCCTCGCCCCGGCCGAAACGATCCTGCGCGCCCGGACAGCCGGCCGGGAGGTCCCACCGGACCTGCCCGACGGCGAGCTGCGGGTACGGCAGTGGTCGTACGACCACATCGAGCCCTACCGCGCCGCCCTCGCCTCCTGGCTCACCGCCGACGCCCACCTCGTGGACACCAGCGCCCTCACCCCGTACGAGACCGCCGTGCGCATCGCCGAGTCCGTCGGCAGCGGTGCCGTACCCGCCTGCGAGATCGTGCAGACCCCCGAGCCGACCGCCGAGACGCTCGCCGCCGGGGTCCTGCTCTTCGACGAGCAGGACCGGGTGCTGCTCGTGGACCCCACCTACAAGCCCGGCTGGGAGTTCCCCGGCGGCGTGGTGGAGCGCGGCGAGGCCCCGGCCAGGGCCGGCATGCGCGAGGTCGCCGAGGAGACCGGGATACAGCTGCGGGAGGTGCCCCGGCTGCTCGTCGTGGACTGGGAGCGGCCCGCGCCGCCCGGCTTCGGCGGGCTGCGGCTGCTGTTCGACGGCGGCAGGCTGGAGCCCGGCGAGGTCTCCCGGGTGCTGCTGCCCGGGCCGGAGCTGCGGGCCTGGCGCTTCGCCGGCGAGCAGGAGGCCGCCGAGCTGCTCCCGCCGGTCCGCTACGAGCGGCTGCGCTGGGCCCTGCGCGCCCGCGAGCGGGGGACCGCCCTCTATCTGGAGGCCGGCGTGCCGCTCGGCTGACCTGCCGCCGCGTGGGGACGTGATCAGAACGCGGCCGCCGCGCCGCGCAGAGCGGCCGCGGCGTCGCCCACCACCGGGTCACCGTGCCCGAAGCAGGCCACCTCCGCGTCGAGGTCCGCCAAGGTGCCCAGGGAGGCGAGGAGCTGGGGGCGGTCGAGGTTGAACACCCCTGGCATCACCGACCCGTCGACCGGTGAGGCCGCCACCGTGTCCCCGGTGAACAGCACGCCCTCGTCGGGCAGGAACAGCGCGATGCTGCCGTCGGTGTGGCCGGGGACGTGGAGCACCCGGGCGCCGCCGCCGAAGTCCAGCACGTCGCCGTCCGACAGGCCGGTGACCGCGTGCGGGGGCACCGGCGTGCCCTCGGGCAGGTGCCTGGCCGCCGCCGCGTGGACCGGCAGCTCCCACTCCTCGAACCGCGGCGGCGGGCCGGGGAGTTCTCCGCGGACGAACGGTGCGTCCAGCCGGTGCGCCAGCACCTCCGCACCGCTCAGCGCGGCGAACTCACCCGCCCCGCCCGCGTGGTCCTCGTGGAAGTGGGTCAGCACGATCCGCCGTACGTCCTCGGGGGCGCGCCCCAGCGCCGTGACCGCCTCCGCGATCGTCCGGCCGGCACCGAGCGCTCCGGCGTCGATCAGCGTCAGCTCGTCGTCGTCGCGCCAGAGATAGGCCTGGCCGACCGGGAAGCGCAGGAGGTGGAGGCGGGGGAGCAGTTCGATGACGTCCATGCGCCGACCGTAGGCAGGGCCCCCGCCCGCGGGCGAGGGCCCTCTGCCGCCGGCAGAAGGGTCAGCCCGCCGCGTAGTTGCGCAGGAAGAGCGCCTCGGCGACCGACAGCCGCTCCAGCTCCTCGGGCGACACGCTCTCGTTGACCGCGTGGATCTGCGCCTCCGGCTCGCTCAGGCCGATGAGCAGGATCTCCGCCCGCGGGTACAGGCCGGCGAGCGTGTTGCACAGCGGGATCGAGCCGCCCTGGCCGGCGTACTGCATCGTCTCGCCCGGGTAGGCCACCGCCATCGCGTCGGCCATCGCCTGGTAGGCAGGGCTGGAGGTGTCGGCGCGGAACGCCTGGCCCTGGCCGATCTGCTCGGTGGTGACCCGGGCACCCCACGGGGTGTGCGCCTCGAGGTGCGCCTGGAGCAGCTTGGTGGCCTCCGCCGCGTCCACGCCCGGCGGCACCCGCAGGCTGATCAGGGCGCGGGCGGTGGACTGCACGGACGGGGTGGCGCCGACGACCGGCGGGCAGTCGATGCCGAGGACCGTGACCGCCGGGCGGGCCCAGATGCGGTCGGCGACCGAGCCGTCCCCGATCAGCCCGACGCCGTCCAGCACCTTGGCGTCGTCGCGGAACTGCTCCTCGGTGTACTCCAGACCGTCCCACCGCGCCGTGGCGTCCAGCCCGTCGACCGTGGTCGAGCCGTCCTCGGCGCGCAGCGAGTCCATGACGCGGATCAGCGCGGCGAGCGCGTCCGGGGCGGCGCCGCCGAACTGGCCCGAGTGCAGGTTGCCGGCCAGGGTGTCGATCCGCACCCGGAGCAGCGTCATGCCGCGCAGGGTGGTGGTGACCGTCGGCAGGCCGACCCGGAAGTTGCCCGCGTCGCCGATGACGATCGTGTCCGCAGCCAGCAGCTCGGGGTGCTGTTCGGCGTACCGCTCCAGGCCGCCCGTGCCCTGCTCCTCCGAGCCCTCCACGATCACCTTCACGTGCACCGGGACGCCGCCGTTCGCCTTCAGGGCGCGCAGGGCGAGCAGGTGCATGATCAGGCCGCCCTTGCAGTCGGCGGTCCCGCGGCCGTACCAGCGGCCGTCGCGCTCGGTCAGCTCGAACGGCGGGGTGGTCCAGCCGGACTCGTCCAGCGGCGGCTGCACGTCGTAGTGCGCGTAGAGGAGAACCGTTTTCGCGCCCTCGGGGCCCGGGAGGTAGCCGTAGACCGACTGGGTGCCGTCCGGCGTGTCCAGCAGGGCCACGTCGACGAAGCCCTCGGCGCGCAGCGCGTCGGCGATCCAGCTCGCGGCGGCCTCGCTCTCGCTCTTCGGGAACTGCGCGAAGTCCGCCACCGACTTGAAGGCGACCAGCTCGGTCAGCTCCGCCTTCGCCCGGGGCAGCAGCGAGGCGACGGTCTCGGCGACCGGATTCGACGACATGGGCACGCTCCTCGTGGGTGCGACGTTGAACGGGGTGAGTACCCCCGATACTCCCACAGTGGCCTGCGGCGACGGCCGCCGTAGGATGCGAGGGACACTACGGCAGCGGCTTGATCGGAGCAGTAGACCATCGTGAGCGGCGAGAACTCTTCGGCGGACGACGTGCAGCGGGTGTGGGACGTCGTCGTGGTGGGCGCGGGACCCGCGGGGGCCTCGGCCGCCTACGCGGCGGCGGTCGCGGGGCGGCGCGTGCTGTTGCTGGAGAAAGCCGAGTTGCCCCGCTACAAAACCTGCGGCGGCGGCATCATCGGCCCCTCGCGCGACGCACTGCCGCCCGGCTTCGAGCTGCCCTTCCGGGACCGGGTGCACGCGGTCACCTTCTCGAACAACGGCCGCTTCACCCGCACCCGCCGCTCCAAGCAGATGCTGTTCGGGCTGATCAACCGGCCGGAGTTCGACCAGCAGCTCGTCGAGCACGCCCAGAAGGCGGGCGCCGAGCTGCGTACGGGCGTCACGGTGCAGCGCGTCGAGCAGCACGGCTCGGCGGTGCCGGACCGGCGTACGGTCGCCGTCGTCCTGCAGGGCGGGGAGACGGTGCTGGCCCGCGCGGTCGTCGGCGCCGACGGCAGCGCCAGCCGCATAGGAGCCCACGTCGGTGTGAAGCTGGACCAGGTGGACCTCGGCCTGGAGGCGGAGATCCCGGTGCCGGAGCCGGTCGCCACGGACTGGAAGGGGCGGGTCCTCATCGACTGGGGTCCCATGCCCGGCAGTTACGGCTGGGTGTTCCCGAAGGGCGACACGCTGACGGTCGGCGTGATCTCCGCGCGCGGCGAAGGCGCGGCCACCAAGCGCTACTTGGAGGACTTCATCGCCCGCCTCGGTCTGTCCGGCTTCGAACCGGCCATCTCCTCCGGCCACTTGACCCGTTGCCGCGCCGACGACTCGCCGCTCTCCCGCGGCCGGGTGCTGGTCTGCGGTGACGCGGCCGGCCTGCTGGAGCCGTGGACGCGCGAGGGCATCTCCTTCGCGCTGCGTTCGGGCCGGCTGGCGGGGGAGTGGGCGGTGCGGATCGCCGAGGCCCACGACGCCGTCGACGCCCGGCGCCAGGCCCTGAACTACGCGTTCGCGATCAAGGCCGGGCTCGGCGTCGAGATGAGCGTCGGCAAGCGGATGCTGGCCGTCTTCGAGAAGCGTCCCGGGCTCTTCCACGCGGCCCTCACCGGCTTCCGTCCGGCGTGGAAGGCGTTCAAGGACATCACGCAGGGCTCGAGTTCGCTGGGCGAGATGGTCCGTGCCCATCCGCTCGCCCAGCGGGCCCTGACCGCACTGGACCGGGGGCAGGCCGCCCCGGCGGAGGAGCCCGTCAGTTCGTGACGGTGATCCGGAAGACGGGGTGGTCGGGGGCGCAGGCGACGATCTCCTCGTCGGAGGACGTGGCGGTCACCCCGTCGAAGTACTGGTTGACCTCCCAGCCCCACTTGTCCAGGTAGGTCCGCAGCATGGGGAGCTTCTCGGCGTCGGGAAGCTCCACCGCGGTGAAGGTGCGCACCTTGCGGCCGACGCGCAGTTCGCCGCCGCCGGCGGCCCGCATGTTCCGCACCCACTGGGAGTGGCCGCGCGCCGAGACCAGGTACTGCCCGCCGTCGTAGGTGTGCGGGTTGACCGGGATGCGCTGCATCTTGCCGCTCTTGCGGCCGGGCACGGACATCTCGGCGGTGCCCGCGAGGCTGAGCCCGTGCCGGGCGAGCCAGCCGATCACCCTGTTCAGGCGGACGTTCAGCGGGCTGCCCTTGAGGTAGTACGGCGAAGACGACGACATGGTGACCCCCACGGTTCGGGAGAGCGGTGCTCTCGCTCCACTCCAGTGTGGAGCAGACGGGTGCTCCGGAGCAAGAGCGGTGCTCTCTTTTCCGTGCGCCGCTCTTGTTCGCGTGCCCTGCTCTATTTATTGAGCGCCGCTCTCTCTTGTGTGCACCGCTCTTGCTCCGTGGCACACTGCTGGCATGAGCACCGCACAGGGCGCCCGAGCGCGGGCCAGGGCCGAAGTCACCGCGGCCATCAAGGAAGCCGCCCGCAGGCAGTTGGCGGCCGAGGGCGCGGCCAAGCTCTCGCTGCGAGCCGTCGCCCGCGAGGTGGGCATGGTCTCGTCGGCCGTCTACCGCTACTTCCCCAGCCGTGACGAGCTGCTGACCGAGCTGATCATCGACGCCTACGACTCCCTCGGTGAGGCGGCGGAACAGGCGCGGGACGCCGCGTCCGACGCCACGCCCGGGGAACGCTGGACGGCGGTGTGCGAGGCGGCGCGCGGCTGGGCGCTCGCCCATCCGCACGAGTACGCGCTGATCTACGGCTCGCCCGTGCCCGGCTACGCCGCCCCCGACACCACCGTCCGGGCCGCGTCGCGCGTCGGCCTGGTCCTCATCGGCATCCTCCGCGACGCCCACCGGGGCCCCGGTCTCGCCGCCCCGCCGCTCCCGGCCGACCTGCGCCCCGAGGCCGAGCGGATGGCCGCCGACCTCGCCCCCGAACTGCCGGCCGAGGTGGCGGCGTCGCTGGTGGCGGCCTGGGCGCAGCTGTTCGGACTGATCGGGTTCGAACTGTTCGGGCAGTTCAACCGGGTGGTGGAGGACCGCGAGACGTTCTTCCGGCACGCGGTCGCCCAGCTGGCGCGCGGGGTGGGCCTGGTGCAGGCCTGAGCCGCGTACTCCCCGGGGAGTACCGGTGATCACGCCGCCCGGCTGACGCCCTCGCGCCCCGGCGGCGTCTAGCGTGGCGTGCATGGAAGAGGAGCACGGGGGCGGTCCCTCCCACTGGTGGCGCTACGGGCCTCCCTGGTGGAACCGCCCGGGCGATCCCGAGGTGCACCGGGCCCGGCTGCCGTGGCGCTCGACCGCGTTCCTCACCGCGTTCGTGCTGATCGGTACCCACTTCGCCGCGCACGACCAGCAGCACCGCGTACAGCTCGACGGTTACGGGCGCGCGTTGCTGCTGATCGCCTCGGTCCTGCTGCTGTGGCGGCACCGCCGTCCGGTGCCCGTGGCCTTCGGCACGGCGACGACGGTCCTCCTCTATCTGGTCCTGGGCTACCCGTACGGCCCGGTCCTCCTCACGGTCGCGGTCGCCTGCTTCAGCGCGCTCGTCGCCGGGCACCGGCGGGCCGCCTGGGCGGCCATCGGGCTGCTGTGGGCCGGCCACGCGCTGGTCGCTCTCTGGCTCTACCGCCGGCTCCCGCCCGCGGGGGACGAGAGCGCGGGCCTCACCCAGGAGATCGTCATCGCCACCTGGGTGCTCGCCGTCGTCGCCCTGGCCGAGCTGGCCCGGGTGCGCCGCGAGCAGTGGGCGCGGGAGCGCGCGGACCGCGCCCAGGCGGCCAGGCGGCGCGCCGACGAGGAACGGCTGCGGATCGCCCGCGAGCTGCACGACGTCCTCGCGCACAGCATCTCCGTCATCAACGTCCAGGCGAGTATGGGGCTGACACTCCTCGACAGCGACCCCGAGCAGGCGCGGGCCGCGCTCACCACCATCAAGGCCGCCAGCAAGGAGGCGCTCGGGGAGGTGCGTCAGGTCCTCGCCACCCTGCGCGCACCCGGTGCCGCGCCGCGCGCCCCCGCCCCCGGCCTCGACCGGCTCCCCGAGCTGGTCGAACAGGCGGCGGCCGCGGGCCTCACCGTGGAGATCGAGGGCGGCCCGCCGCAGCTGCCGCCCGGCGCCGACCTGGCTGCCTTCCGCATCGTGCAGGAGGCCCTGACCAACGTCGTACGCCATTCCGGATCACGGCACGCGCGTGTGCGCTTCGCCCACGACGGCGGCGCGCTGCGGCTGCGGATCGACGACGACGGCCCCGCGACCGGCGCGGACGCCGGGGGCAGCGGGAACGGGCTGGTCGGCATGCGGGAGCGGGCGGCCGCGCTGGGTGGCACCATCGACGCGGGCCCGCGCCCCGACGGCGGCTTCCGGGTGCTCGCCGTACTGCCGACGCACCTGAGGGAGGACCAGTGATCCGGGTACTGCTCGCCGACGACCAGTCGCTGGTGCGGGCCGGTTTCAGGGCGCTGCTCGACGCCCAGCCGGACCTCGCGGTGGCCGGGGAGGCGGCCGACGGGGAGGAGGCGCTGCGGCTGGTACGCGAACTGCGGCCGGACGTCGTCCTGATGGACATCCGCATGCCCCTGCTGGACGGCCTGGCCGCGACCCGGCGCCTCACCGGGGAAGCGGAACTGAAGGACGTGAAGGTGATCATGCTCACCACCTTCGAACTGGACGAGTACGTCTTCGAGGCGATTCGCGCGGGCGCCTCCGGCTTCCTGGTGAAGGACACCGAGCCGGCCGAACTCGTGCGCGCCGTGCGGGCGGTGGTGGCGGGCGACGCGCTGCTGTCGCCGGGCGTCACCCGGCGGCTGATCGCCGAGTTCGCGGCCCGCTCCAAGGAGCCGGCGGCCGCCGACGCGCTCTTTCGGCTCACCGAGCGGGAGCGGGAGGTGATGGCGCTGGTCGGCATCGGCCTGTCGAACGAGGAGATCGCCCGCCGCCTGGTGGTCAGCCCGCTCACGGCCAAGACCCATGTGAGCCGCACGATGGTCAAACTGGGCGCCCGCGACCGCGCGCAACTCGTGGTCCTCGCCTACGAGTCGGGGCTGGTACGACCGGGCTGGCTGGGCTGAGCCGCTCGCCGGACGGTACGGCCCGTCCGCGCGCGTGAGCCCGGCGGGTGCGCAGCCGTGCGCCCGGCGGAGCGGCAACTCCCACCGGGCGCACGTTCGGAGGCGGTCCCCCTGGGGCCGTCCGACCGTTCCCGTCCGCCCTTCGGGCGACGACGCGGATGGTCGGAACAGGCCCTAGTCGTGGACCGGTACGCGGTCCACTTCCGCCTCCCCCACGGTGGACTTGGCGACGACGACCGACTGCCCGCCGCGTCGGCTGCGCAGACCGGTGAGGCTGATGAGCAGACCGGCCACCGCGATGCCGGTGACGACGAGGAAGCCGGGCCGGTAGCTGTCGAGGACGGCCTGCGGGGTGGCGTGCGCTGGAGCGCCCGCGGTGACCACGGCGGTGACCACCGCCAGGAAGATCGCCCCACCCACCTGGATCGAGGTGTTCAGCAGCCCGGAGACCATGCCCTGCTCGTGGTCCTCGACCCCGTTGGTGGCCTGGATGTTGAGCGCGGGGAAGACCAACGCGCAGGCCGCGCCGATCAGCAGCATGGACGGCAGGACGACGGCCGCGTACACCGGGTCGAGGTCGACGCGCAGGAACAGCGCGTACCCGAGGACCATCAGCGCGAAGCCCGTCGTGATCAGCCGGGGAGTGCCGAACCGGTCGACGATCGCGCCGACCTTCGTGGCGGACACCGCCACCAGCGCACCGGCCGGCAGGAAGGCGAGCGCCGTGTGCAGCGCCGACCAGCCGAGCAGCGACTGCATGTACAGGGTGGTCAGGAACTGGAATCCGACGTACGAGCCGAAGAAGCAGATCGCGCCGAGCTGGGCGCGTACCTGGCTGCCCGCGCGCAGCACGCCCAGCCGGATCAGCGGGCTCGGCGAGCGCCGCTCGACCAGGACGAAGGCGGTCAGCAGGACGGCGACGGCGAGGAAGGACAGCAGGGTGCGGGCAGAGGTCCAGCCGGACTCGGGCGCCTGGACGACGGTGAACACCAGCAGCAGCATCGACGCGGTGCCGAGGACGGCGCCCGGGATGTCGTAGCCGTCGTGGTCCTCCTCGCGGGGGCTGCGCGGCAGCAGCTTCAGGCCGGCGGCGAGGGCGATCAGGGCGATCGGCGCGGGCAGCAGCATGGTGAAGCGCCAGCTGGCCTCGGTGAGCAGCCCGGACAGCACCAGGCCCATGGAGAAGCCGGTGGCGGCGCAGGTGGTGTAGATGGACAGGGCGCGGTTGCGCAGCGGGCCCTCCGGGAACGTCGTGGTGATGATCGACAGGCCGGCCGGTGCCGTGAACGCCGCGCTCAGGCCCTTGATGAACCGGCTGGCGATCAGCAGCGGTCCGGAGTCCACCAGCCCGCCGAGCAGGGACGCCAGCGCGAAGACGGCCAGTGCCACCAGGAACACCTGGCGCCGCCCGAGCAGGTCGGCGGTGCGGCCACCGAGGAGGAGCAGGCCGCCGTATCCCAGGATGTAGCCGCTGACGATCCATTGCAGCGTCGACGTGGACAGGTGGAGATCGGAGCCGATGGACGGCAGCGCGACGCCGACCATCGACACGTCCAGCGCGTCCAGGAACATCGCGGCGCACAGCACCAGCAGAGTGCCCCACAGCCGGGGAGTCCAGCGGACCGCCGATGACGCAGCGGCGGAGGTGGTGAGCGGAGAGGTCATGCCGAGGAGACTACATGCATATGCATTGAATGCAAGAGCATTTAATTCCGATGCAACAAACTCTCTTCTCTGCTACCGTGCGCTCATGGCGGCGAAGAAGGCCGAGCAGGCGCTCGTGGAGCAGTGGCGGGACATCCTCGGCCTGCACGCCCGCACCCAGTGCGAGCTGGACCGGGCACTGCACGGACACGGCCTGTGCGCCAGCGACTTCGAGGTCCTCGACCTGCTGGCCGAGGGCACGGCGGCGGACGGCGGCTGCGCCTACCGTGTGCAGGAGATCTCCGAGCGGGTCCACCTCAGCCAGAGCGCGCTGTCCCGGCTCATCGGCCGCCTGGAGAAGGACGGCCTCGTCGAGCGGGCCATGTGCGCCGAGGACCGGCGCGGGGTACGCGTGGCGCTCACGGCGAAGGGACACGCGCTGCACGGCGAGGTGCGGCCGGTGCAGCGCGCGGTGCTGGCCCGCATGCTCGACGAGGTCGACTGACGGGCCTCAGATCCCGGACGCAGCCCGCCACAGATCGGCGAGAGCGCGATCCCCGGTCACGGCCGGGACCGGCGCCCGGTTCCACAGCGCCAGGTACAACTGGTCCGCGGGGCCCGACAGCTCGGCCTCGGCCTCCCCTGCCGCCCTCCGCACGGTCACCGGCGGCTCGGTCGTCAGCCGTACGGTCCACACCGCGTCCGCCCCCGCGTCCACCGCCCGCACCCGCAGCACCCGCGGCCGTTCGGTGCGGACCCGGCTCCTGGGCCGGGCGTGGAATCCGCGCAGCAACTCGTCGATGCCGTCCGCCGCGAAGTCCGGCGCGATCGGTGTGGCCGTACCCCCGTGCGCCGCCTCCGCGTCGTGGCGGTGCACGGTCGTCTCGTGCGCCTGCCGCCGGGTCCAGAACGCGAGCGGCGAGGGGCCGGGCGCCGGCAGGAAGGTCCAGCACTCCACGTCGGCCGGAGCACCGGCCAGGGTGTCGACCAGCAGCCGGTGGCTGTCGCGGTACCAGGCCACCAGCTCGGCACCGTCCAGGTCCGGCGGGTCACCGAGGGGCCGGGGCGCGGTATGCGCGTCGGCGACGAACGCGGCGGCCCACCGGTGCACCGCCCCCGTGTGCCGCAGCAGGTCACGCACCTGCCACTCCGGACAGGACGGCACCTTGGCGTCGGGCCCGGCCTCCGCGGCGGCCGCGGCCAGCAACCGGCCCTCCCGGTCCAGGGCATGAAGGAACTCGGCAGTCTCCATGGGGCGAGTGTGCCGGATGGAGCGCGCTCAAGGGTGATTGTTCTCCGGCGCCGCGTGGCCGTACCCGGCGGCGACGGCGCAGGGCCGCTGCGCCGAACGTCCCCGCGGGGGACATTGCGGGATCGGGGGCGGTGCACGCGGTGCACCGCACTCCTTCACGCACCGACTGCCGCCTCGCGCCCGCTCCGGCCCGTGGGACCCGCCGCGCGGGAGGCCGACGTCAACCGCCCATCGCCCGCCGGGTCGACACCCCGATGGCCGCGGCGACGGCGGCCAGTGCGGCGACGCTGGTGAGCGCGGTGGGCAGGGAGAACCAGTCCGCCATGAAGCCGATCGCGGGCGGCCCGAGGAGCATGCCGCCGTAGCCCAGCGTGGAGGCGACGGCGACGCCGGACGGGCCGGCGAGGGCACCGGCACGCTCCACGGCGACCGGGAAGAGGTTGGCGAGCCCGAGTCCGGTGACGGCGAAGCCGATCAGCGCCGCCCACGCGGACGGGGCGAGCGAGCCGAGCAGCATGCCGGCCGCCGCGACGGCACCGCCGGCGATCACGGTCCGTGCCCGGCCGAGGCGCGCCAGCAGCGCCGCCCCCGTCAGCCGGCCGATGGTCATGGCCAGCGCGAACGACGCGTACCCGGCGGCCGCCGTGCCCGAGGACGCCGCCAGGTCCTGCTGGAGGTGGAGCGCACCCCAGTCGGCCATGGCACCTTCGCCGTAGGCGGTGCACAACGCGACCAGCCCGAAGACGACGACCAGCCCACGACCGCCGGTCCGCCGCGCCCCGCCGCCGGTCCCCGCCTGCGCCGACGGCGTACTGTCCGCCGGTGCGGGGGGCTCGTGCCGCAGCAGGACGCGGCCGGCGACCGCCGTGACGAGCAGCCCGATCAGCGTGAGACCGAGCAGATGACGGGCGGGGGAGAGAGCACCGGCGACCAGTCCGCCCAGGCCCGCGCCGATCATCCCGCCCAGGCTGAACGCGGCGTGGAAACTGGGCATGACCGGTCTGCGCAGGGCGGCCACCAGATCGACGGCGGCGCTGTTGAAAGCGACGTTCACACCCCCGTACGCGGCGCCGAAGAGCAGCAGGACGGCGCCGAGTGCCGTTGCCGAGTGGGTGAGCGGGGGCAGCGCGACGCTGAACGCGAGCACCACCATGCAGACGACGGTCACCGGATGGCTGCCGTAGCGACGGCACAGCCGGCCGATGAGCGTCATCGTGACGACGGCACCGGCGGACACGCCCAGCAGGGCGAGCCCCAGGGCGCCGGCGGAGGCATGCGTCTGGTGCTTGATGTCGGGGATGCGCACGACCCATCCGGCGAAGATGAAGCCGTCCAGCGCGAAGAAAGCGGTGATCGCCGCGCGCAGCCCGGCAAGACCCTGGCCCGGCACTACGCTGTGCGTACGGGTTTTGTTTATTAGCGACACAAAGTCAACCCTAGGGCGAGCCGTGGAGGGCGAGCAAGAGGTGGGAGGGCGAGCAAAAGGTGTGCCGGTGGGCGGCCGGCGACCCGGTTCCCGATCCTCGAGGACGTGTTCGGCCTCGCAGGCGGCCTCTGCGAGAAGCAGTCCCTCACCGGCGCCCGTCGGTTCGGCGCGGGTGGACCCGCAAGGGCGGTGACGGTCACGGCGGTTCGCGGCGACGGGGGCCGGCGGGTTGCCTGTGCGGAGCGTGAACGCTCGTGTGGGATGGGGGCGTGTTCCGCGGCGAACAAAGGTCGGTTAATGCTTGTCCACAAGCTGGTTGCGGGCGGGTGAGCGCGCCATGATGGGCCCATGACGTTGGCCTCGCGCGCGTTCGCGCAACTGGCGACCTGGCCGGACCTGAAGCAGGCCGCACCGAGCTGCGGACTGGGGCAGGCGGTGAGTTCGGCCCAGGGCGAGATAGCCCACTTCCACTCGGACCGGGATGTCGATCTGCGACTGACCGACCGGGCCATCCGCCGGTTCGCCAAGGACTTCAAGGGCGCGGGGGCGATCAGGATCGTGCCGGGCTCGCAGTGGGTGACCCTGCGCCTCGACGCCGCGAGCGACGTAGACCTTCTGCTGACCTTGGTGAGCGTGGCGCTCCAGGCCCCGCAGAGCTGGCCCGACCCCGCCGACCGACCCTTGGCCGGCTGCAACGACCAGCGCGGCAAGGGGTTCGTGAAGGCCGACCTCGGCGCGTTCTGAACCTGCCGTCGGCCGTCACACCGCCACGACCCGGATCCCCGCGTCCTCGAACCGCCGCACCGTCTCCTGTTCCACCGCCGTGTCCGTCACCAGCGTGTTCACCAGCTCCGCCCCGCAGATCCGGGCGAACGCCCGCTGGCCCAGCTTGCTGGAGTCGGCGGCGACCACCACCCGCTCGGCGCGCTCGCACAACAGCCGGTTGATCGCGGCCTCCGCCTCGTCGTGCGCCGCCGCGCCGTGCGTGACGTCGAACGCGACCACCCCCAGCACCGCCACGTCCAGCGTGATCTGGCCGAGCACCCCGTCCGCGAGCGGGCCGATGAGTTCGTACGACTGCGGGCGCGCCACCCCGCCCGTCACCACGATCTTGAACTGGGGCCGCACGGCGAGTTCGTTGGCGATGTTGAGCGCGTTGGTGACGACGGTGAGCGCAGGCGACCCGGTGGACAGGTCACCGCGTACGGCAAGTGCGCGGGCCACCTCCGTGGTGGTCGTACCACCGGTCAGCCCCACCGCCTCACCCGGCGCGACGAGGTCGGCCACCGCCTTGGCGATGCGCTGTTTCTCGGAGGCGCGGCGGGCCGTCTTGTAACGCAGGGGGAGTTCGTACGACACCCCGTGCACCACCGCTCCGCCCCGCGTGCGCACCAGCATCTGCTGTTCGGCGAGCTGGTCGAAGTCCCGGCGGATCGTGGCCGCCGACACCTCCAGCTCGGTGGCCGCCTCCTCGACCTCCAGCCGGCCGCGCTCGACGAGCAGTTCCAGCAGCGCCTTCCAGCGGGCGTCCCGGGACATCCGCGGCCTCCGTTCTGCGATCGGTCCCCGAGCGGTCTGCGACGGCGGCGTCGGTGGCGTCCCCGATCGCTCGCCGATCATTCCGCGACCGTACCCCGATCGTTTCCCGCTCCCTTTCTGCGTCTCCCGGTGACCCTAGCGCACCCACCTTGCGCTCGGATGCTTGATTGTGCTCAAAAGATCGCTATATCTTGCAGGAACGATCAGCAAGGGAGGGTGTGGGCATGACCCATGTCGAGGACGAGCTGAACAGCCAGCCGGAGTGCTGGACCCGGGCGGCCGAGGAGGCGGGACGGCACCGCGACGCGCTGCCGGGGCCGGGGGAGCGGGTCGCCGTCGTCGGCTGCGGAACCTCGTACTTCATGGCACAGGCGGTGGCCGCCCTGCGCGAGCGCGCCGGACAGGGCGAGACCGACGCGTTCGCCGCCTCCGAGTTCCCGCACGGGCGGTCGTACGACCGGGTGCTCGCCCTCACCCGCTCCGGGACCACCACCGAGGTGCTGGAACTGCTCGGCGCGTTGAAGGGGCGCACACGCACCACGGCCGTCACCGCCGACCCCGGCACCCCCGTCATGACGGCCGCCGACGACCTGGTCGTCCTGGACTTCGCCGACGAGCGATCCGTCGTCCAGACCCGGTTCGCGACCACCGCCCTCACCCTTCTGCGGGCACACCTCGGCCTGCACGCCGACAGCGTCGTCGCCGACGCGCGCACCGCCCTCGCCGCTTCTCTGCCCCGAGGACTCGTCGGCTGCACCCAGTTCACCTTCCTGGGGCGCGGCTGGACCGTCGGACTCGCGAACGAGGCCGGGCTGAAGATGCGTGAGGCCTCCCTGTCCTGGACCGAGGCCTACCCGGCGATGGAGTACCGGCACGGCCCGATCAGCGTCTCCACCGAGGGCACGGCCACCTGGATGCTCGGCGAGGCGCCCGACGGGCTCGCCGAACAGGTCCGCGCCACCGGCGCGAGGTGGATCGAGGGCGCGCTCGACCCGCTCGCCGAACTCGTCCGCGTCCAGCGCCTCGCGGTCGCCGTCGCCGCCGCCCGCGGCCTCGACCCCGACGAGCCGCGCCACCTCACCCGCTCGGTGATCCTCGCCCCCTGAACCCGCCGCCCCGCGTCCCGGAAGGACACCTCACGTGCCTCTCGCGTCAACCGGCGAGCTGGTCACCCGTGCCGCCGAAGCCCGCTCGGCCGTCGCCGCGTTCAACGTCATCACCCTGGAACACATCGAAGCCGTCATCTCCGGCGCCGAGTCGGCGGACGCGCCCGTCGTCCTCCAAGTCAGCGAGAACGCCGTCAAGTTCCGCTACGGTCGGCTGCTGCCGCTGGCCCGCGCGGCCGTCGCCGCCGCCGAGCGGGCGGCCGTACCCGTCGCGCTGCACCTGGACCACGTACAGAGCGACGACCTGCTGCGCCAGGCGGCCGGTGCGGGCTTCAGCTCGGTGATGTACGACGCGGCCCGCCTCCCGTACGCCGACAACCTCGCCGCGACCCGGGCCGCCGTCGACTGGGCGCACGCCCGAGGACTGTGGATCGAGGCCGAGTTGGGGCAGGTCGGCGGCAAGGACGGGCGGCCCGCGCTGGACGCACACGCGCCGGGCGCCCGCACCGATCCCGACCAGGCCCGGGACTTCGTCACCAGGACCGGGGCCGACGCCCTGGCCGTCGCCATCGGCAGCGTGCACGCCATGACCACCCGCAGCGCCACCCTCGACCACGGCCTGCTGGGGCGCCTGTCCGCCGTGCTGGCCGTCCCGCTCGTCCTGCACGGCTCCTCCGGTGTGCCGGACGACGGGCTGGTCGCGGCGGTCGCCCGCGGCATCGCCAAGGTCAACGTCGGCACCGCCCTCAACGCCGCCATGACCGGGGCGATCCGCGAGTTCCTCGCCGCGCACCCGGAGGCGGTCGACTCCCGGAAGTACCTCAGCGTGGGCCGGGAGGCGATGGCCCGCGAGGTGGCCCGGATCATCCGTGTCCTCTCCCGGATCCCCGGCTGATCATGCGCCTGACGACCCTCCACCTCGGACAGCCGCCGGACGTGGTCGCCGCCGGAGTCGGTGTGCACGGCGTCGCGAGCCGCACGGACGTCTTCCGGCTCCCCGAGCTGTGGCAGCTGCACCTGTACGGCTACGACGCCGAGCTGGTCGTGGACGGCACCCCGCACATCCTGCGGCCGGGCCGGGTGAGTCTCGTACCGCCCGCCACGACCGTCCACTACCGGTACCGGGGCCGCTCCGAGCACCTGTACGCGCACCTGCGCATCCCGGCCGCCGGACCGCTCCGCACGATCCCCGTCGTGCAGGACACGGGACCGGAACGCACCGTCATCACCGCTCTGCTGCGGCAGGCGGTGGCCGCCGTACCCGCCTCGCCCGAGCGGACCCGCGCCGAGGTGTGGGCCGCGCTGTGGCGCGTCGCCCACCTGACGCCCGCCGTCGGCGAACGGCCGGGACCGCACCCGGCGTTCAGCGCGGCCGTCGCCCACATCGAGGCGCACCTGGCCGAACCGCTCAGCGTGCCGGAGATCGCCCGGGTGGCGGGCGTCTCGCACAACCACCTGATCCGCCTCTTCCGCGCCGCGACCGGAGACACGGTGGTCGGCTACGTCCGCCGCCGCAGACTGGACCGCGCCCACCACCTGCTGCGCGCCACGACCCTGTCCATACCGGCGATCGCCGCCGCCGTCGGCATCCCCGATCTGCAGACCTTCAACAAGGCCTGCCGCCGGGAACTCGGCGCCTCCCCGCGGGCCGTGCGCGCTAGCTCTGCCTGACGGCCTTCAGCACGACGAACTTCCGGTCGCTGCCGACCAGTTCGCAGTTCCCGAACAGCCGCTTGAGCTTGACGTGGTAGCCGAGGTGCCGGTTGCCGATCACCCACAGCTCACCGCCCGGCCGCAGTGCGCGCTTCGCCCCGGTGAACATGCGCCAGGCCGTCGCGTCGGTCGTCGCCTGGTGGGAGTGGAACGGCGGGTTGTTCAGAACGAGGTCCACACTGCCGGGAGCCACCCCGGCCAGCCCGTCCCCGACCCGGAACTCGGCGTGCCCGGGCACCCCGTTCGCCTTGTACGTCGCCTCCGCCGAGGCCACCGCCTGGAACGACTCGTCCACGAACAGCACCTCGGCCGCAGGGTCGGCCAGCGCCACCGCCGTACCGACCACGCCGTTGCCGCACCCGAGGTCCACCACGCGGCCCGCGCCCGGACCGGGCAGATGCTGGAGGAAGAAGCGGGTACCGATGTCGAGCCGGTCGGCGCAGAAGACGCCCGCGTGATTGACGACCGTGCGCCCCGACACCGCGCCGACTCCCTCCGGGAGCGCGTAGCTGTACGGCCACGGGTTGGCGGGCCGCTCCGGCGCCGGATCCGGGGTACAGAAGATCAGCCGTGCCTTCTGCTGTGCCGGCGAGGTCCGGGTCGGGCCCAGGATCCGCTCGAACAGCTGGAGCGTGGAGGTGTGGATCTCCTTCACCATCCCGGTGCCGACGACGACCGTGCCGGTGTGCACGGCGGGCGCCAGCCGCAGCAACTGGTCCTCCAGCAGAGCCAGGCTCTTGGGCACCCGCACGAGCAGCACGTCCACACGCTCCGGCGGCGGATCCTGCGTGGTGAGGAGCCGTACCGCACCGGGCTCGACGCCGGCCCGCGCCAGATTGGCCCGGGTCGCCTCCTGACTCAGGAAGGAGTCGGTGATCTGCGTCGGCCCGTGCTCCGCCAGCGCCGTGACCAGTGCGCCCCAGCGGTCCCCGACCACCACGACCGCCCCCGTGAGCGGCACCTGCTGCTCGGCCAGGTGGCGCAGCAGATACGCGTCGGAGGCGTCCCAGGCACGCAGCCGGTCGCGCGGATCCTCGGGGAAGCGGGTCAGCTCGACCTCGCCCCACGGTGTCGTCATACGGTCGCTCATCGTGCGTCCAGGCTAGCGGAGCCGCAGATCAGGGGCGGTGGGGCGGGCATGCGGCAGGATGGAGCGCGTGGACGCGGAGCTGTTTCCCAGGGAGCGTGCGGAGGTCGCGCCGGGCGCCGTGCACGTCCCGGACTGGCTCGACCCCGAACGGCAGCGCGAGCTGGTCGCCGCCTGCCGGCGGTGGGCGCGGCCCCCGGCCGGCCTGCGCACGGTTCGCACCCCGGGCGGCGGCACGATGACCGCGCGCCAGGTCTGCCTGGGCCGGCACTGGTACCCGTACGGCTACGCCCGCACGGCGGTCGACGGCGACGGAGCGCCCGTGAAGCCGTTCCCGGCCTGGCTGGACGAGCTGGCCCGCCGCGCGGTGGCCGACGCGCTCGGCCCGCGGACCGTCCCGGCCGGGCCGTACGACATCGCGCTGATCAACTTCTACGACGGCGACGCCCGCATGGGCATGCACCGCGACAGCGACGAGCAGACGGACGCCCCGGTGGTCTCGCTGAGCCTCGGCGACCGTTGCGTGTTCCGCTTCGGCAACACCGAGACGCGTGCGAAGCCGTACACCGACGTCGAGCTGCGCAGCGGGGACCTGTTCGTCTTCGGCGGCCCCTCCCGGCTCGCGTACCACGGCGTACCGCGCGTCCACCCGAACACGGCCCCACCCTGGCTGCACCTCACCGGCCGCCTGAACATCACCCTGCGGGTGAGCGGCCTGTAGCGGCCGGTGCCCGTACCCAGGGGACCGGCTCGGCTGCGCGGCCTGTGGTCGGCGGCGTCGGTCATCAGGGGTGCGGATCATGGGAGACTCGCCCTCATGAGCGGTAAGGCGGATCCCCGGACGGCGGGGGAAAGTACCACCTCGAGGGCGCGGCTGGACCGGGGGCGCGGTGCGCTGGGCCCCGCGCTGGAGCTGGTGCACACGGGGCGGGCGCCGACCCGGGCCGTGCTCACCGCCGAACTCGGCGTCACCCGTGCCACCGCCGGCGCGGTGGCCGCCGAGCTGGAGGCGCTCGGCCTGATCCGGGTGGACGCCCGGCCGGGCGCGGCGGCCGGTTCCCAGGGCCGCCCCTCGCACCGGCTGGAGATCGCCGAGGACGGGCCGGTCGCCCTGGCGGCGCAGGTCCACGCCGACGGCTTCCGGGCCGCGCTGGTCGGCCTCGGCGGGCGGATCGTCGCGACGGCGCCGGGCTGCGAGACCGTCGACGCCGACCCGGCGAAGGTGCTGGGCTCGGTCGTGGAGGCGGGCGCCGAACTCCTGCGCACGACCGGCCGCCGCTGCGTCGGCGCCGGACTCGCCGTACCGTCGGCCGTCGCCGAACCCGACGGCCTGGCCCTGAACCCCCTGCACCTGGCCTGGCCCGTCGGCGCCCCCGTCCGCCGGATCTTCGAGGAGTGTGTGCGCGCCGCCGGCATCACCGGCCCCGCGTTCGCGGCCAACGATGTCAACCTCGCCGCGCTCGCCGAACACCGGCACGGCGCCGGGCGGGGCGCCCGGGACCTGCTGTGCGTGGCCACCGGGCACCGGGGCGTCGGCGGCGCCCTGGTCCTGGACGGCCGCCTGCACACGGGCAGTTCGGGCCTCGCCCTGGAGGTCGGCCACCTCACGGTGAACCCGGAGGGCCGCCCCTGCCACTGCGGCAGCCGGGGCTGCCTGGACGTCGAGGCGGACCCGCTGGCCCTGCTCGTCGAGGCGGGCCGCGAGCCGGGCCCCGAGGTGTCCCTGCTCCAGCAGGCCAACGACCTGCTGAGCACCCAGTACGCCGACCCGGCCGTCCGCACGGCCGCGCAGGCCCTGATCGACCGCCTCGGACTCGGGCTCGCCGGACTGGTCAACATCCTCAACCCCGACCGCATCATCCTCGGCGGCCTGCACCGCACCCTCCTGGACGCCGACCCCGGCCGCCTGCGAGCGGTCGTCGCCGACCGCAGCCTGTGGGGCCAGAGCGGCGGCGTACCGATCCTGCCGTGCACCCTGGACCACAACAGCCTGGTCGGCGCCGCTGAGTTGGCCTGGCAACCGGTACTGGACGACCCACTGGGGGCACTGCGGTGACGGACACCGCGGATTCCCCGGTTTCCCCGCTTCCCGAGGCGTCCGAGGTGGAACTCCTGCCCGCCACGCGTATCCGGCTCGTGGAGACGGCCGCACCGGAGCTGTCGTCACGGCACCGCTCGGCGATGGACCGCGTGTGGGAGGAGGCGGTACGGGCCAACCCGGCGCTGTTCGACGGCCCGGTGGCGGTGCTGACCGGACTGGAGCGGGACGGGCACGACGGTCTGCTGCTGTCCTGGGCGCGGGCCACCTACCGGTACCGGGCGCTGCGCCAGGTGCCCGGGGCGCCCGTGTGCTCCTCCCTGTTCGTCTCCGTGCTTCAGCCCACCGGCGACGGGCGTCTGCTGATCGGCCGGATGGCACCCTCGACGGCTGCTCCCGGCCGCTGGCAGCTGCCTGGCGGCACCGTCGAACCCCCGCAGACAGACGGAGAGTTGGACCTGGCCGACCTGCGCGCGCACGCGGCTCGCGAGCTGGCGGAGGAGATCGGCTCCGACACCTCCGCGGCCGCCCTCACCCGCTGGCTGACCGCCCGCGGCGCGCGAGGCAGCGTCGGCGTCTTCTTCGTCGCCCCGCCGCGCCCGGCGCGGGAACTGCGGGACCGGTACGCGGCGCTGGTGGGGGCGGAGACAGCACGCGGCGTCGACCCGGAGTTCGACCGCATCGAGCTGATCCGCTCGCCCGCCGCTCTGGCGGCTCTCGGAGGACCGCACGTCGACTATCTGCGACCGGTCGTACGCCGTTACACCGGCACCTGAGCCGCCCGACTCCGCGGCACCGCCCCGAGCGGCCGCCGTGGCCCCGTCCTGAGGACGCCCAGCCCGACCGGGAAGCGTGCCGGTGCCGGGCGGTCATGCGCAGACATCAGGACCGTGAGCCAGTGGTCCTGGGTCCTGTGGTCCTGTGGTTCTTCCCTCTCCGTCGTCCGGACGGCGGCCGGCGCGGAAGCCGTCCGGATGGACCGAGATCCGCACGATCGGGCCACAGTGTCCCCACTCCGGCTCGACCGCGAGCGTCCTCACCTCCAGTCGGCCGCGAACGCCCGGCCGGGGTGCTCCGTGAGGATGCGGTCCACCAGCTCCGCCCCGACGGCCTCCGCCAGCCGCGGCCGCAGCCGGCGCAGCAGGTACGGCATCCCGGGGCCGCCGTCGACCGAGCGTGCCCCGGCGACCACCGTGTCCCCGCCCAGCAGCAGCCGGTCCCCGAACCCGGCCTCCACCAGGGCCCGTACCGTCTCCGGCATCCGCCAGTCGGTGGCGTGATGGGCGCGGGACGGTCCGTCGAACGCCAGCCAGCAGCCCGACTCGGCGGCCTGCCGCTGCGCCACCGCGTCGGGGAAGCGGTTCAGATGACCCAGGATCACCCGGTCACCGGGAACCCCCAGCTCGCCGCAGAGCAGGTCGAGTACGTCGAGCGCACCGGTGCCCAGCTCCAGGTGGACGGCGATCGCGGCGCCGGTGGCGTGGTGCGCCTCGGCCGCCGCCGTCATGGTCCAGCGGGCGTGTGCGTCGAGGCCGTGGAAGCCGCCCGCCACCTTGATCAGTCCAGCCCGCACACCGCTCGTGCCGATGCCCTGGGTCAGCTCGCAGACGAACACCTCCGCCAGCCGGTCGCGCAGACCGGCGAGCAACTCGTCGTCGTAGTGGGCGACTTGGTGAAGGCCCGTGGCGCAGACGACCCGCACCCCGGTGGACCGGGACAGCTCCGGCAGGTCCGCCGCCCGCCGTCCCATGCCGTACGGCGTCCACTGCACGACGGCCGCTCCGCCCGCCGCGCGGAACGCGTCCAGTTCGGCACGCGCGGCCCTGACGTCGTCCAGCTCCCGCCCCGGCAACTGCGGGCTGCGCAGGAAGAGATGATCGTGGGAGTCGCACACGCCAAGTTCGTCGGGGCCGATGTCACCGAGGACCGTACGGACGCGGCTCACCACTGCCGTCCGCGGCGGAGCCGGTCGCGGCCCGGCGCGGACAGGTGCAGCACCTCGAAGACGTCCCCGACGGCCTTGGAGGTGTCATGCTCCCAGAGGGAGAAGTGCACCAGCTCCCAGCGGTGCGGATCCACGGCCGCCGCCGCGAGCACGGCACCGTCTTCACCGGCCAGCCGCTCCGTCTCACCGGCCACGTCCTCCATCAGCACGGACAGTTCGGCCCCCTCCGGCACGGGCACCCGCCGCCGCACGGCGAACGCGGCGCGCGAGCCCGCGCCCTCGGAGCAGGCGAGCCCGGTCCACTGCCGTACGGCGGGACGCCCGAAGTCGTCGACCACCCCCTGGAAGGCGCCGCCCCACAGGAAGCGGTTCATGCCCTCCACGGTGTTCCACAGGTAGAACGGCGCGTACTGGTTGACCGGGGAGCCGTGCCACCCGCGTTCGCGCACGAGGTAGGCCTTGAGGCCGAGGCCGTCCCAGTCGTCGAGCCGGTGCCCGATGCGGGCGACCCGTGCGCGGACGATGTCCGTGTCGTAGTCGGCCGGGAGAGTCAACTCGTACTGCATGGCGTGCATGAGGCGGGTCCTTCCGTAGTGACGCGCCGGCTCAGGCGGGGTATTCGGTCGTCGACACGTGGGCGTCCCACTCCGTGGTGGTGCCGTCCTCGGCGGCCTCCACGACCGCGAGGTGGGTCATGAAGGTGCGGGGACCGGCCCCGTGCCAGTGCCCTTCGTCCGGCTCGATCCACACGATGTCGCCCGCGCGGATCTCCTCCACCGCACCGCCTTTTCGCTGCACCGGTCCCTCGCCCTCCAGGACGTGCAGGACCTGCCCGTGCGGGTGCCGGTGCCAGGCCGTGTGGGCGCCCGGCGCGAAGTGGACGTCGAACATGCGCAGCCGGGACGGGGCCGTGGGGGCGGCGATCTCGTCCAGCCGGACCGTGCCGGTGAAGTTCTCCGCCGGGCCCTGCCGGGTGTCGGGACGCCGTCTGGTGATGTGCACGTGATTCAGTTCTCCTGTCCGGGAGTTCGGGGTGCGAGCAGCGAGAGAAGGCCCCGGACACCGGCGTCGAAGGCGGCGGGCGAACCGGACGCACGGGCGAGGACGTAGCCGCCCTGCACGGTCGCGACGACGGCCGCGCCGATCTCCTCACCGTCCAGCTCCGGCGCGAACTGCCCCTGCCGCTTGCCCTCTTCGACGATCTCGGCGATCAGCTCCCGGATCCGCGCGATGGTCCCGTCCACCGGCGCCCGCAGCTCGTCGCTCGCGATCACGTCCGGGTCCATGGTCAGCCGACCGACCGGGCAGCCGCGCAGCACGTCGCGCTCGCGCAGCAGATACGCCTCGATCCGCTCGTACGGCGTGCCCGGACCGTTCAGGACACCTTCGGCGGTGGCCCGCAACTCCTCGGCGGTGCGCCGGATCGCCACCAGGGCGAGATCCGGCTTGCCCTTGAAGTGGTGGTACATGCTGCCCTGTCCGGCGCCCGCGCGCTCCAGGATCGCCTTGGGACTGGTGCCCACGTACCCACGCTCCCACAGCAGCTCACGGGTGGACTCGATCAGTCGCTCCGAGGTGCTCATGCGGTCACTGTACATACTAGTAGTTACAGACCGCCAGTCCGTAGGGAGCAGCGGTCCCTCACCCACGTACTCCCCGGGAGGTACGCGTACTGCCGTCGGCCGCACGACGACCCCGGCCCCCCTGCGGAGGGAGCCTCGGGACATCACCCGAGACCCGAACCCATGAGGGAGATGACCCGAGATGCAGACCCTGGCGAACTGGGACGGCGGACCCGGTCCCTGGATCCTGTTCTTCCCGCTGATCTGGGCGGCCGTCGTGATCGGCGCCGTCACCTTCCTGCGCCGCACCGCCTGGCGCGGCCGCGGCGGACCCTGGCGCTCCATGGACGGCGGCCGCCCCACGGGCGACTCCCCGCTCGCGGTCCTCGGCCGCCGCTTCGCCTCCGGCGAGATCGACGAGGACGAGTACTGGCGCCGCCTGTCCGTCCTGGAGGAGCAGTTCGGCCGCCTCGGCAAGGGCGGTGCGGCATGACCACGACGACCGCAGTGTGGGCCGCGGACCGCGTCGTGGACGCGGTGAAGGTGTACGGCGGCGGCGACACTGCCGCACGCGCCCTGGACAGCGGACGTGGCCTTCCCGGCCGGACGCTTCACGGCGATCGTAGGCCCCTCGGGCTCGGGCAAGTCCACCCTTGCTCACCCTCGTCTACGCGCTGCTCGCCCTCGCGGTGGTCATCGCCCTGCTCGGCATCACCAACACGCTGACCCTCGCCCTGCACGAGCGCACCCGGGAACTGGGACTGCTCCGGGCCGTCGGCCAGACCCGCGCCCAACTGCGGTCCATGGTCCGCTGGGAGTCGGTCCTGGTCGCCGCCTTCGGCACGGTGGGCGGTGGGCGGACTAGGCCGGGGCGGCTTCCTGGAGCGACACGGCGTGCGCCTTCGCGCTCCCGCCCGCGCACCTCGCGGTGGTGGCGCTGATCGGCGTCACGGCCGGAGCCCTCGCCGGCCCGCGCCCCACCCGGCGCGCGGCCCGCCTGGACGTCTGCGGGCGATCGCGACGGAGTGACGACCACCGGGCACCGAGAACGTGGGGCGGGGCGCCAGGCCGTCACTCCGAGGCGCGGGCCACGGCGGGCCCGGCAGCCCCCGCCCGCACCCCGACGGGAGCGCCTGCACCGACGGGAGCGCCTGCACCGACTGGAGCCCCTGCACCGATCGGTGTACCCGCGCGTACAGGTGTACCGGCGCCGACAGTTGTACCCGCGCTGCTCGGAGTCCCTGCACCGACGGGTGATCCGGCAGCGACCGGAGCCCCCGCACCGACCGGACGCTGTGCACGCGCCCCGACCGGAGTGTCCGGACCGGCGGGTGATCCGGCAGCGACCGGAGCCCCTGCTCCGACCGGAGCGCCTGCGCCTACCGGTGTACCGGTGTCGCCCGGAGTTCTCGCGCTGCCCGGAGTCCTCGTGCCCACCGGAACCGTGGCCGCCACGGGGGCGGGTGCCCGTGCCGGGCGCGCCTCGGCCGGTCGGGGCGCCGCAGGCTGCCGTTCCGCCGCGCGGCGCGGCGTGCGGGCCGCGTGGGTGCGTACCGCCGTAGGGGCGGGCAGCGTGAACCACACGACCTTGCCGTTCTCGCCGTCCGGCCGCGCACCCCAGCTCTCGCTCATCGCGGCGACCATCGCCAACCCGCGACCGCAGGTGGCCAGTGGGCCGGTGTCCGTCGCGTCCGTGCCCTCGGCCGGCACCGGAAGTCGCGGATCGTGATCGCGCACCGACACCGTGAGCCGGTCCGGCAGCAACTCCAGCTCGACGGTGCACGACTTGTCGGGCCTGGCGTGCCGGTGGACGTTGCTCAGCAGCTCCGTCACACCGAGCGCGGCCCGGTCTATCAACGGGTCCATATGCCAGTAGCGCAACTGCGCAGATACGATTCTGCGGACCTGGCCGATCCGCGACGGCAGGGCTTGGAGCTCCACCGTGCAGTGCCTGCTTGGGTGACTGATCACGGCTGCGACTCCCCGATGTAGAGGTCCGGAGGCACCGGAAGAACACGGAGAACAACGGATCCAGCAGGGTGCTTGCGTCCAAACGTCCGCCTGCTGTCGTGGCCGGCGGCTGGTTCGCAGCGTTATCGCCGGTAAACCCAGAGTGACGTGAGACCAGCGTGACGCAGCGGATGCCCGCACGCAACTCGCCGCGACGGGCCGCTGCGCAGAGTTCGCGACACCAGGTCGCTCAGCCGCCGCGTCCGGCCGCCCGGCGCACCGCCTCGATGAACCGCCGCGCCGCAGGCGGCCCCGGCTCGCCCGGTGCGGGGTCGTGCTCGCCCAGCGTCAGCAGGTACCGCTTGCCGTTGAGGTCGGCCAGCGCCCGGTCGTCCGGCGCGAACCACGGCTTGGACGCCCGTACCGCCTGTACCGGCGCGCTGTCGATCTCGCTGCCGTAGCTGGTGAGCAACTCCAGCCTGCCGTCGTTGATCCGGACCTGCCCGGCGCGGGTGAGCGAACGCAGCCGCTTGCCGATCCGCACGCCCGTGGCCGTGAACTCCGGCTCCGCCATCCTTCGCCGCCCCCTTGCGCGTGTTCCCGTGATCCCGTGTGCGCCCCCGCTCGGGACGATCGTCCCGACGCGTGCAGTCTGCCCCGATGCGGCGTGGAGCACCAGTACGCACGGGACGCGTGCGACGGCCGGCCGGAGCACTCCCGCCAATGCGCCCCCCGGTTGCCTCGCACGCCCGTTTCCCCAGGGCGTCTTTGGGCAGCTCAAAGATGCGTTTATGCAGGTGGGATGCGGTCTGAAAGATGCCTATGCTCGAGGTGCCGGCCGTGCGCAGCGCCGTCTGCGCCCAGCGTAAGGAGCACCGCCGTGAGCATCGTCCCCCAGGCCCGGACCGGCGCCACCCTCGACGTCGACCGCAGCGACGCCGCCTACCGCGACTGGCTGAAAGAGGCGGTCCGCAAGGTCCAGGCCGACGCCAACCGCTCGGCGGACACGCATCTGCTGCGCTTCCCGCTGCCCGAGCGGTGGGGCATCGACCTCTACCTGAAGGACGAGTCGACGCATCCCACCGGCAGCCTGAAGCACCGGCTCGCCCGTTCCCTGTTCCTCTACGGCCTCTGCAATGGCTGGATCCGCCCGGACAGCCCCGTGATCGAGGCGTCCAGCGGCTCGACCGCCGTCTCCGAGGCCTACTTCGCGAAGCTGATCGGCGTGCCCTTCATCGCGGTGATGCCGCGCACGACGAGCGCCGAGAAGATCCGCCTCATCGAGTTCCACGGCGGACAGTGCCACTTCGTCGACGACTCCCGGAAGATGTACGAGGAGTCCGCCCGCCTCGCGGGGGAGACCGGCGGCCACTACATGGACCAGTTCACCTACGCCGAGCGGGCCACCGACTGGCGCGGCAACAACAACATCGCCGAGTCGATCTTCCGCCAGCTGGAACTGGAACGGTTCCCGGAGCCGACGTGGATCGTCGCCACGGCCGGCACCGGCGGCACGTCGGCGACGCTCGCGCGCTACGTCCACTACATGCAGTACGACACCCGGGTCTGTGTGGCCGACCCGGAGAACTCCTGCTTCTTCGAGGGCTGGACCGCCGGCGATCCGGACGTCACCTGCGACTGCGGTTCCCGGATCGAGGGCATCGGGCGGCCGCGGATGGAGCCGAGCTTCGTGCCCGGCGCGATCGACCGGATGATGAAGGTCCCGGACGCGGCCAGCGTGGCCGCCGTACGCGCGCTGGAACGGGCCATCGGCCGCAAGGCGGGCGGCTCGACCGGCACCGGGCTGTGGAGCGCGCTGAAGATCGTCTCCGAGATGGTGGCCGCAGGGCGCCGGGGGAGCGTGGTCACCCTGCTGTGCGATCCCGGCGACCGGTACCTCGACAAGTACTACTCGGACGCCTGGCTCGCGGAGCAGGGCCTGGACATCACGCCCTACACGAAGGCGATCGAGACCCTGCTGGCAACGGGCGTCTGGCCCGACTGACGTCCGGGGCCCGGAAGACCGCCTCCGGCGCGGCAGCCATGTCCCGGACGAACACCAGTCGTACGGGAGCGGTCCGACGAACTCGCGTACCGACCGCGGGCGCAGACGGTGAGCCATGGCGGCCAGCCCCTCGTGAAGTCCCCTGCGGGAGACGGGCGCCGGCCGTCAGCGCAGTTGACGCACCGTCAGAATTCCTCGTCCGGTTCCGGCTCGGGCTCGCCCGCCACGACCAGCCGCGGCAGATGCTCCGAGATCTCCGCGCGCGCATCGGCGGGCAGGCCCGCGTCCGTGACGAGCGTGTCAACCTGCTCCAGCGCGGCGAACGAACTCAGGCCCACCGTGCCCCACTTGGTGTGGTCGGCCACCACCACGACGCGGCGCGCGGAGTGCACCAGCCGGCGGTTGGTCTCGGCCTCCGCGAGGTTCGGCGTGGACAGTCCGGCCTCCACCGATATGCCGTGCACGCCCAGGAAGAGCAGGTCGAAGTGGAGCGCGGCGATCGCCTGGTCGGCCACCGGACCCACCAGTGAGTCGGACGGGGTGCGCACCCCTCCGGTCAGCACGACCGTGGCCGCGCCCTGCCGCTGCCCGGAGGTCCGCTGTGCCGCGTGGAAGACGTCCGCGACCCGCACCGAGTTCGTCACCACGGTCAGATCGGGCACCTCCAGAAGGTGCTGCGCGAGCGCGTACGTCGTCGTACCGCCGGACAGGGCGATCGCCGTGCCCGGGGCGACCAGCCGGGCGGCGGCGCGGGCGATGTCCTCCTTGGCGGTCAGCTCGAGGCCGGACTTCGCCTCGAACCCCGGCTCGTGGGTGCTGGGCTCGACCACCGGCACCGCGCCGCCGTGCACCTTCTCCAGCACCCCCTGGCGGGCGAGCGCGTCCAGATCGCGGCGCACGGTCATGTCGGACACGCCGAGCTTGCGGGTCAGTTCGTTGACCCGCACACCGCCCCGGCGCCGGACCTCGTCCAGGATCAGGGCGCGGCGCTGCTCCGCGAGGAGGTTCTGATTCTCACTCACGTACGCTCCGGTCCTTTCGCCGTCAACCGTCCGACACGCCCGGCGCACCTGCTCCGACCAGGACGTACCAGCTGTCTGAAGTGCGCGGGCGTCCCATCTTTTCACGGGTCGGTACCGGTTGCGCCACCCACCTGACACGATGCGCACATGCCACTCCGGTCGCGGGCGCTCCCCTCGTCACACGGATCGGGGAGATTCCGTGACGACGCGTGTACACCGCCGCGGAACCGGAGATCCTGAAGCGCGCACCGACACAACCCTTCACGGCGGCACGGGGGAAGTGCGAGAACAGTGGAACGCGCGCAGGAACGCCCCACCGGGCAGGAATCGACCGAGCCACGGCACGAGCCGGACACCGACCTCGAGCTCCTCGTGCACGGGGTCGGCGGCACCACGCCCGAGAAGATGCTCGGTGATCCGCGCACGGTCCGGATCACCGGCGACGACACGGCCGCCGTGTTCCGGCGCGCCGCGGACGCCGGGGCCGGGAGCCGCCCCAGGCGCGGGCCCGTCCAGGAGGCGTACGTCTGGTGCAACCTGACCTCCGGCGACGGCAGCCGCGCCCTGTGGCTGTTGCTGCTGCCGTTCATGGTGGTGAACCTCGCCCACTGGATGCGGCCCGCCGCACCGGGCCGGCAGCGCACCGTCCGGCTCTACGGACTCCTCGTGCGCCTGGCCGCCCTCACCCTGACCGTGCTGCTGGTGGCCGCCGCCTGCGAGGTGGCCCTGGACCTGGTGGCCTGGCAGTGCGCCGGGACCCGTGCCTGCGCCCGCCGCCACTCCTGGCTGGGTTTCCTGGCGCCCGGCCCGGCCGGCGGCTGGTGGAGCGCGCCCGGTCGCCGGCTCGCCCTCGCCGCAGTGGTCCCGGCCGCGCTCACCGGCCTGCTCTGGTACCTCTCCCACCGCACCTGGAACGCGTACGAGTCCCACCAGCCGATGTCCCGCGACCCGGAACCGGCCACCGACGCCAGCGCCCTGGCCCGGCCCGGCTTCTGGTACGGGCGCCGCCTGGTGGCCCGGCTGCGCGCCGCCCACACCGCGGCAGGCCTGCTGACCGTGGCCGCCGCCGTCGCCCTCCCCGCGGTCCGCTTCGACCACCGTCCCGGCGGACCCGCCGCCCTGGACGCCCTCAGCCGGCTGCTGCCCGCGGCCCTGACCGCCTGCGCGGGTGCGGCGGTGGGCGTGGTCTGCCGCCGGGGCCGCAGCGAGAACCGCCTCGACCAGCGGCTCGACCGGCACCTCGTACGGCTCCTGCCGCTCGGCGCGCTCACCCTGCTGCTCCTCACCCTGGTGTACGCCGGCTGGTCCCGGCCCGGCTGGCAGTCCGCAGGCCGGCTGCCCGGGAACCCGGCCTTCGGCGCCCTCATGCTGGTCCAAGGGCTCCTCGTGGTCGCCCTCGCCGCCGTGGCCCGGGACCTGTACCGGCGCCGTCCCGACCCGCGCGCCGGACTGCGCGGCCTCGGCGGCCCGGCCGTTGCGCTGCTCGCCTGCGCACTCGGCGGGGTGATCTCCGGCGGGGTCGCCCAGCGCGTCGCCGACTGGCTGGACGGCACCCGCGCCCTGCTGCCTGGGCCACCCGTCCTGCTCACCTGGCAGGCGTCCGCGATCCCTCCCCTCCTCGCCGTCCTGTTGCTCCTGGCCGCCCGGCTCGCCCTGAGCACCGCCCGGCTCGCCCGCGCCGAACGCGACCGGGTCCGCCGCGAGCACCCCGGCGAACCCGAGGACCCGGCCCGCACCCGCGCCATCGCCCACGCCCGCGCCATGGCCACGCTCACCGACCGGGCGCCACTGGTTCTCGCCGTGCTCACCATCACCACACTGCTCCTGGGCGCCGGGGCGCTGGCCGGAGCCCTCGCCACCGGAAAGACCCCCGGCGGCGCGGCCCACCGCACCCACCACGCCGTGCAAGCCCTGGCCGAGACCTCGCAGGCCGTGGGCTCCTGGCTGATCGGGCTCGGTTTCCTGCTGTTCGTCACCTGGGGCAGGCGCGCCTACAAAGACGCCTCGGCCCGCCGCACCATCGGCATCCTCTGGGACGTCGGCACCTTCTGGCCGCGCGCCGCCCACCCCTTCGCGCCGCCCTGCTACGCCGAGCGCGCGGTGCCGGACCTGACCTGGCGGATGGCGACCTGGATCCAGCGCACCGGCGGCCGGCTGGTCCTCTCCGGGCACTCCCAGGGCAGCGTCCTCGCCGCCGCCGCGGCCTGGCAGCTGACGCCGTCGGTACGCGGACGCGTCGCCCTGCTGACCTACGGCTCCCCGCTTGAGCGCCTGTACGGCCGCTGGTTCCCGGCTCACTTCGGCCCGCCGGCGCTCGCCGCGCTGCACCGCGACGTCGCCTGCTGGCGCAATCTCCACCGCCCGACCGACCCCATCGGCGGCCCCGTCCGTGTCCCCGGCGCCCCGCCGGTGGACCACGAGCCCCTCGCGGACCCCCTCGCCTACGGCCGCACCCCCGACCACCCGCTGCCGACCCCGATCCACGGCCACTCCGACTACCAGGCGGACCCGGCCTTCACCCGCGAACGCGCTCGGCTGCTGGCCCGCCTGTGCCCGGAACTGCCGGGGCAGCGCCCGGGTCCGGACGCGCCGGAGTGAGGCGGGCGGCCCCGTGCTCCCCGCAACGGTCGAGGACCTGCTCGCTGCTGCGACGAGCGGGCTGCTCAAGGCAGCTCCGGCAGATCCTCCGCGTACAGCAGGGTCAGGTCGTCGGTGGTCGGGTCGGCGAGCTGGGCGACGCGGCTCGCATGCCGCTCCACCATCGCCTCGAACGTCTGGCGGGCGGTACGGCCGTTGCCGAACGCCGGTCCCTTCGGGATCTGCGTGAAGTACTTCAGCAGCGCCTCGGACGCAGCCGGCGTCAGCCGGTACTCGTGCTCGTCGGCCTGCTGCTCCACGATCCGCAGCAGCTCCTCGGGGCCGTAGTCGCCGAAGGTGATGGTGCGTGAGAAGCGGGAGGCCACACCCGGGTTGACGGAGAGGAAGCGCTCCATCTCCGCGGTATAACCCGCGACGATCACCACCACCGCGTCCCGGTGGTCCTCCATCAGCTTCACCAGCGTGTCGATGGCCTCCTTGCCGAAGTCACGCCCGGCGTCCTCCGGGGACAGCGCGTACGCC
Organism: Streptomyces sp. NPDC048521; assembly: GCF_043199855.1. Lineage (NCBI taxonomy): Bacteria > Bacillati > Actinomycetota > Actinomycetes > Kitasatosporales > Streptomycetaceae > Streptomyces > Streptomyces sp. NPDC048521. Next base: position 470,207 of record NZ_JBICWR010000001.1, on the reverse strand, counting down.
TCGTCGATGAACAGCACACCGCCGCGCGCCCGCTCGAAGGCCTCCTGGGTGCGGATCGCCGTGGAACCGATGTGCTCACCGACCAGGTCGACCCGGGAGACCTCCACCAGGTGTCCCTTCTCCAGGACACCGAGCGAGGCGAGGATCTCGCCGTAGAGCCGGGCGACCGTCGTCTTGCCGGTGCCGGGGGAGCCGGTGAAGACCAGATGCCGCTTGACCGAGGCCGCTTTCAGACCTGCCTGCTGCCGCCGCCGGCCCACCTCGATCATGTCGGTCAGCGCCCGCACCTCGCGCTTGACGCTCTCCAGGCCCACCAGCGCGTCGAGTTCCCCCAGCACGTCCTTCGACGCCCGCACCGGCTGCGCCGGCTCCGCGGCGGCCACCGACGGCTCCTGGTCGCCGGTGCGCTGCCCGGGGATCGAGCCGAGCAGGCCGGGGGACTGCGGCACCGTCTGCACGGCCGTCTCATGGGCCGCCGGCGGCCGCAGGCTGCCGCTCTCGTCGCTGGTGCAGTCCTCCACGACCGGGCCCGTCCCGGACCCGGTGTCCGGCCCCGCCTCGGCGAACTCGTAACCGCCGCGCGCGCACCGCTCCGTACGGCACTTGCGCAGCGTCGTACGGCAGCCGTCGATCACATGGAAACCGTAACCGCCGCTGCCGGTCACCCGGCAGTTCAGGAAGCTGCCGCGACCGCCCGCCGACACGTAGAAGCCGGCCTCGGCGGGGGAGTCGACCGTGCAGCGCTCGATCGTCGGGTCGGCGCCCTTGGTGACGATCACTCCCGTCTGGGTGCCGTCCAGCGTGCAGTTGTTGAGCGTGCCGCCGCTGCCGTGGTCGCGGAACCACGCGCCGGTGGCCGCGTCCCTGATCCGGCAGTCGTCGAGCTGCGCGGTCGCCCCGTCACTCACCGAGACGGCCGTGTTGCGCACCTGGGACAGGTCGCTGTCCACCACGTCCGCGCGGGAGCCCCGGTCCAGCACGAACAGCGCGTCCGGCACGTCATGCACCCGGCAGGACTCCAGGACCGCGGTGGCGCCGTCGCTCACCCACACCGCCGGGTAGTCACCGGTGCTGTCGAAGATCTCGCACTGGTTGGCGTCCACCCGGGTGCCCGGGTCCCAGACCGACAGGCCGTTGCGCCCGAACTGACGGACCGTGGTCCGGGTCAGCGTGAGCACCGAACGGGAGCGCAGGTCGACCGCGTTCTCCGGGATGTCGTGGATGCGGCAGTCGGCGAGCGTGAGCACCGCGTCCGTGTCCAGCGTGACACCGTCCGCGGTGGTGCGGTGCACATCGCAGTCGGTCAGGTGCGCCGTGGCCCGCTGGGTGATCTGCACCCCGGAGCCGCGCACCTCGTAGATCTCGCAACCGACCGCCTCGAGCGCGGAGTTCTCGCCGGTCGCGGTCAGCCCGGTGCCGGAGGCGTGGTGCACACGGCAGCGCTCCAGGCGCGGATGGGCGCCACCACGGACCGCCACACCCGCCTGTCCGGCCGCGACGACCTCGCACTCCTCGAACACCCCGCCCCCGCCGTCCAGTACGGCGATGCCGATGCCGGCCGGGTTGTCCACGGTGCAGCGGCGCACGGTCGGGCGGGCGCCTCCGCGCACCTCGATGCCGACGGCGGACCGCGTGACGATCCGGACGTCCATCAGCTCGGGCGTGCCCTCCTCGACCAGCAGCGCCGGCGCGGCCGCGTCCTGGCCCTCCACATGCAGGTCCTGCACCACGGCCGAGGCCCGCACGGTCAACGGCACGCCGTCCGCCGGTGCGATCCGTACCGAGCCGGGGGAGCCCTCCGGCCCACGGAGCGTCACCGCCCGGGCGACGACGAGGTTCTCCCGGTAGGTGCCGGGGGCGATCGTGAGGACGTCGCCGTCGGCGGCGGCCTCCAGGGCGGCGGCGAGCGATGCGTACTCACCCGTGCGGCGCCGCCACCGCGAAGTACCGGTGTGCGTCACCTGGACCGTGCCCTGTGCCATGGCGTTGCTGTGCCCCCACCTCGTCGTACTGATGGCTCGCTCCCGTCGGGGCGTCGCCGCCGGTGCCGGGACCGCGAGCGGGCCCGACCCCCGGATACCCGAGCGCGTTCGCGCCCTCGAGAACCCGTACGCCCCTGGGATGCGCTCATCCGCGGGTCGTCGCCGAAAGCGCGTCGGCCGGTCCACCGTAGCGTGTGCGTGCACGGTGGGTTGACCAGAGCCGGAAGGCCGTCAGCTGCCGGTGCCCGCCTTGCCCCAGTCCGGGCCCGCCCGGTCCCAGGCCTGGTCCCAGCGTGCGTACCGGCGGCGGACCATGCGCCACACGGCCAGACGCCGCCCGCCCTCGACCAGGGCCGCGACCAGGAGGGCCGCGCCTACCCCGGCGAGCACCGCGTGTGTCGTCGCCGTCGGGGAGTCCAGCGGGCGGGTCGTTATTCGGCCGTGCGGGTCCGTCCAGAGCTTGAAGTGGTCCCCGGGATGCGGGGACTTCAGGTCCGCGAGGACCGGGCCGTGCCGCCGGATGCCGTCCGGCGCGGACCAGTCGGCCACGACGCGGCTGCGGGCCTCGTGCGAGGTGCCGGTGTCGGGATCGGTCTCCAGCCGGACTCGCCCCAGGTCACGGACCACGGTGGCCGTGACGAGGTGGCGGGTGTGCTGCTGCTCCCGCACCGACCGCTGCAGCGCGTCCTGGGCGGCGGCACCGACCAGACAACCGATCAACGGCGCGGCCACGGCGATCAGCACCAGCGCGACCAGGGCCACCCATGCCTCGGCCAGATCGGTCGCACGGCACAGCGGGTTGTGCCGCCAGCGCCACAGCCCCCTCAGTGCCCGCATCTGCCCACCCCCTTTCGCACCGTCATAGCCCCCCGCGCAGGCGCTCGCCCCTCGGTCCCGGCCGAGAGAGAGCGACATCACGTCCCCTGCCGCGACATCACGTCCGCCGCCACCTGCGGCGGACGCGGCCTCTCACGAATTCCTCATGCCGTCCCAACGACCGGGACCCGGCCCCGTGTTCCCGGCCGCCGGACCTGTCTGCGAGCCGCGGGTGCGCTAGTCCAGCACCCGGACCGGGTCCCCGACCCTGATGGTGCCGCGCGAGAGAGGCACGAGGTTCTGGCCGAAGACCAGCTTGCCGCCGATCCTGCGATGCCGTGCCAGCGTGCGCAGCGGCTCCCGGCCGCGTACGGCGGTGTCCTGGTCGGTGGTGGTCACCACGCACCGGCCGCTGGCCTTCGGGGCCCGGAAGACCACCTCGCCGATGGAGAGCCGCGACCAGTGGTCCTCGGCCCAGGCCTCGGTGCCCGCCACGACGACGTTGGGGCGGAAGCGGTTCATGGGCAGCGGGCCCTCGTGGGCGCGGTCGCCCTCGGCTATCAGGGAGTTGAGGGCGTCGAGGGACGCCGCTGTGGTGACCAGCAGGGGATAGCCGTCGGCGAAGCTCACCGTCTCGCCGGGCAGGGCGTAGTCGGGGTCGACCGGGCGGCGGGTGGCCGGGTCGTCCATGTGGACCAGGCGGACCTCCGCCCGCAGATAGGCGCTGCACCAGGCGTGCGCGGCCGCCGCCGCGGGGACCGCCTCGACCTTCGTGCCGAAGACGTTCACCGGCACTGTCGTCGCCGGCTCCGGCACCGCGACCGTCAGCGGCGCCCGACCGGGCGCCGACAGACGAAGGCCGCCGCCGGCCAGAGGCTCGGCGGCGGCCAGCGCGAGGCGCGGCTGCTCTCGCTGTGTGACGACCTTTCCCCCGTCGTCGATCAGTGTCCAGCGGCGGTCGCCGGCCAGGCCCCAGGGCTCCACCACGGCCTCCCGGGGTGACAGGCCCCGGAACGCCTTGACCGGATGGACGTGGATCGACTGCACTTCGGCGTTTTCCATGACGCCATCGTGCCAGCCGACACCGCCGGCCCAGGGAGTGCGCCGGTCAGTACCCGCGGTACTGCTGGTTGTTGTACGGGTCCTGATAGGAAGGCTGCGCGGGCCGCGGCGCGGCCGGGCGCATGGCCTCGTATCCCGTGCCCGCCGCCATCGGGCGCTGCTGCTGCGGGGCCTGCGGACCGGGGTACGCCCGCGGCGCGCTCGCCTGCTGCGGGATGTACGCCGTGGGCGCCTGCTGCAGCGGGGCGGGCTGCTGAGCCTGCGGGTAGCCGTAGGCGGCGGGGGCCTGCTGGGACGGGGCCGCCGGGAGGGCGGGCAGTGCCGACGGCAGGGCGGGCAGGCTGCTGCCCGTGTCGTAGGCGGCGGGGACCCGGATCGGGGCGATCTGCGGGGTGCCCCGCTCGGCCACGAGGGAGTCGTAGATCGGGGTGTCCGGGAAGGAGGCGGAGTAGTAGCCGCCACCATAAGTGGAGCGGGGGGAGGTCATGGCACATAAGTTAAGCCCACGATGTGCTGGTTGGGGAGACCGATAAGAGGGTTGTTTTCCGTGTCGGCTGTGACCCGGGAGCCCCAATCCGATCGAACTCGGCAAAAAGGGACGCCGATCAACGTTTGGATCGCGCAAAAGCCGAGTTCCTGCTGGGTTACCGGCGGTTGACCGGCGATCTTCCTGCGCCGCTCATGGGACTCTGCCGTAGCCGGGAATAGGTTGTGCGGGTAGGGATGAACCGGACCACCGGGGACGCCCGGAAACCGACACGGGATGGGGGCGGACATGTCAATGCCGAAGGGATCGAACACGCCGGTGCCGGCCACGGCCCTGCGCGTCGAAATGGGCTGGCGCCCCGGACCCGGTGTGCCCGACGCCGACGCCTCGGCGCTGCTGCTCGCCGCCGGAAAAGTCCGCTCCGACGGGGACTTCGTCTTCTACAACCAGCCCGCCCACCCCTCCGGCGCGGTCCGCCACGAGGGCAAGCGGACGGCCGACGGACGCGTCACCGACACCCTTTTCGTCGACCTCGCGCGCGTGGAGACCACGATCGAGCGGATCGTGCTCGCCGCCTCCGCGGACGGCGGCACGTTCGGACAGGTCCCGGACCTCTACGTCGAGGTGACCGACCCCGCGACCGGCCAGGTGGCCGCCCGCTTCGACAACCCCGGCGCGACCGTCGAGACGGCCTTCGTGCTCGGCGAGTTCTACCGCCGCCAGGGCGGCTGGAAATTCCGCGCCGTCGGCCAGGGCTACAGCAGCGGACTCGAAGGCCTGGCAACGGACTTCGGCATCACCGTGGACGAACCGCAGCACGCCGAGCCGCCCAAGGGAAGCACCCCGGCGGCCGTACCACCGCCTCCGGCCGCGGCCCCGGTGCCGCCGCCGGTGACCGTGCCGCCCCCACCTTCGGCCCCTCCGGCACCCTCGGCCCAGCCGGTTCGCCTGTCCAAGGTCACCCTCACCAAGGCGGCACCCTCCGTCTCGCTGGCCAAACAGGGCGGTACCTCCGGAACCATGCGGGTGAACCTCAACTGGCAGGTCCACAAGCAGCTTTCGGGCTGGGGCGGCCGGTGGGGCGGCGGACGGGGGGACCTCGACCTCGACCTGTGCGCGCTGTACGAACTCGCCGACGGCCGCAAGGGAGTCGTACAGGCCCTCGGCAACGCCTTCGGCTCGCTGCACCGGCCGCCGTACATCCACCTCGACGGCGACGACCGCACCGGCGCGGTGTCCAGCGGCGAGAACCTCACCATCAACCTCGACCACAAGCAGGACTTCCGGCGCATCCTCGTCTTCGTCACCGTCTACGAAGGCGCCAGCTCCTTCGCCGACCTGCACGCCACCGTCACCCTCCAGCCGCAGCACGGCGCCCCCATCGACTTCTCCCTCGACGAGTGCACCGTGCCCTCCACGGTGTGCGCGCTCGCGCTGATCACCAACACGGGCGGCGACCTCTTGGTCCAGCGCGAGGCGCGGTATCTGGTGCCGGAGCGCGGAGTGAGCCCGCAGCGGACCATAGACCACGCCTACGGCTGGGGCATGAACTGGACGCCCGGCCGCAAGTGACCGGGCTCAGCCCTCATCGGGCACCGCGCCGGGACGGGCGTAGGTGCGTCCCTTCCAGGCCGCCCCGCGCCCCCGGTAGTGCTGCACGGCGGAGTCGACCGTCATCAGGAGGTAGAGGAAGGCGGTGAACGGCAGCAGCGGCGCGAGCCACAGCGGCTGCCGGTAGTAGCGCAGCATCGGCACGTACGTGCCCGTCATCACCGCCCACGCCAGCGCACCGAGCACCGCTGTCGCCGCGCTGCCGGCGGCCGCGCCCACGACCAGCGCGGCGGGCGGCACCAGGTACACCAGCGCGAGCCCGGCGACCGTACCGAGGAGCAGCAGCGGGTTGTGCCGCAGCTGGGCGTAGGCGCTGCGCGAGACCATCCGCCACAGATCGTGCAGCCGCGGGTAGGGCCGCACGCTGTCCACCCGGTCGGCCAGTCCCAGCCACACATGGCCGCCCGCCCCCTTCACCGCGCGCGCGAGCGCCACGTCGTCGATGACGGCGTGCCGGATGGCGTCGGGGAGGCGGGCCTGCTCGGCCGTACCGGCCCGCAGCAGGACGCAACCGCCCGCCGCGGCGGCCGTACGCGATCCCCTCCGGCCGATCCGGCGGAAGGGGTACAGCTGCGCGAAGAAGTACACGAACGCCGGGACCACGAGCCGCTCCCACAGGCTCTCCACGCGCAGCCGCGCCATCTGCGACACCACGTCGTAGCCCCCGGAGCGGGCCGCCGCCACCAGCTCGCGCAGACTGTCCGGCGCGTGCGCGATGTCCGCGTCCGTCAGCACCAGGTACTCGGGTTCACGCGCGTGTGCCAGTCCCATGCCGTACCGCACCGCCCACAGCTTGCCCGTCCAGCCCGCAGGCGGCTCGCCGGGCGAGCCCACCGTCAGCGGCAGCCCGCCGTGCCGCCGGGACAGCTCGCGGGCCAGCTCCCCGGTGCCGTCCGTACTCCCGTCGTCCACCAGGAAGACCTCCGCCCGCCCCGGATAGTCCTGCGCCAGTAGCGACGGCAGGCTCGCCGGCAGCACGGCGGCCTCGTCACGAGCCGGTACGACCACACAGACCGACGGCCACTCGTCCGGATCCCGGCGCGGCGGCAGCCGGACGTCCGTGCGCCAGAAGAAGCCCTGGCACAGCAGTAGCCAGCACCAGGCGGCAAGTGATACGGCGGTGATCCACAGGATGGCGCTCACGGCCGCAGTCTGCCCCACCGGACCGGTCCGCAAGAGCGCATCGTCTATCGTGGCCGGGTGAAGATCGCGCTCATGGACTCCGGAATCGGCCTGCTTCCCGCCGCTGCCGCGGTACGTCGACTGCGGCCCGACGCGGATCTCGTACTGTCGTGGGACCCGGACGGAATGCCCTGGGGACCGCGCACTCCGGAAGACATCACCGAGCGCGCCATCAACGTGGCCGAGGCCGCCGCCGCGCACGAGCCCGACGTCCTGATCGTGGCGTGCAACACCGCGTCCGTGCACTCCCTGCCGGCGATGCGGGCCCGTTTCGAGCCGGATCTCCCGATCATCGGCACCGTCCCGGCGATCAAGCCGGCTGCCGCGGGCGGCGGCCCCGTCGCCATCTGGGCCACCCCGGCGACCACGGGCAGCGCCTATCAGCGGGGGCTGATCGAGCAGTTCGCCCAGGGGGTGGCGGTCACCGAGGTCGCATGCCCCGGCCTTGCGGACGCCGTGCACCACGCGGACGAGGAGGGCATCGAGGCCGCGATCGCCTCGGCCGCTGCCCGCACCCCGGACGACGTGACCACCGTGGTCCTCGGCTGCACCAACTACGAACTGGTCGGCGAGCGCATCCGGGCAGCCGTCCAGCGGCCCGGCCGCCCGCCGCTCATCCTGCACGGCTCCGCCGGAGCGGTGGCCGCCCAGGCCCTGCGCCGGATCGGAGCGGAGCCGGATCCGGCCGCCGTCGCCGACACCACCCTCACGGTGCTGCTCAGCGGTCGCGACGCGACCCTTCCGGACACGGCCCTGGCCTACGAGGAAGGCCGCTTCCTGCGGACCGTCAGCCCCGTCCGCTGACCGGGGACCGGACCGGCCCCTCCGGTCCCGCCCATGCCCCCACCCGGGCCAGTCACCGTGCGTTACGCCCTCCCCGCGCGGCGAAACCTGAGTAACCTCATATACATGAGGGACCACCCCCACGCCGACGACCGGCACCCGGACGTCTGGACCGGGCGCGCCACCAACCGCGTCCAGTGGCTGCTGGCGCTGGCCGGTGCCGCCTGCATGGCGCTCGGCATCCAGCTGGCCGTGGACTCGACCTGGAACTCCGGCATCGCCCCGCTGGTGATGTCCGTCGTGGGCTGCATCGCGGCCGGTCTGCTGGTCATCTTCGGCACACTGGCCTTCGTGCACGTCGACCTCAGACTCGACAAGGAGTGCGTCGAGGTGCGCTGCGGCCACATCGGACTGCCACGCCGCCGCATCCCGCTCTCCCACGTGGCCGGCGCCGACTTCACCGCCCTCGTCACGCCCCGGCACTGGGGCGGATGGGGCTACCGCTGGCGCCCGGAGAAGGGCACGGCGGTCGTCGTACGCCGTGGCGAGGGCATCGTGCTGCGCCTGTGGGACGGCCACACCTTCACGATCACCGTCGACAACGCGGAGTCGGCGGTACGGGTCATCAGGGACCGGCTGCGGACGAACACGCCGGGGCCGGGTCGCTGATCCCGAACGGCCGGGTCGCTGGTCCGAAAAACTCCCGCGTACAAAGGGGGGTATCCATGCCTGGCAAGGTTCGGACTGTGCGACGAGCCGCTCGGACGGGGTCTTCGTGGGGCGCGGCTCGGGCTGCGTGAACGTGAAGGCGTAGTACCGCCCGGATCGGTCGTTTGCCGGGCGTGGCTCGGGCTGTGCGAAGACGTACGGCCGTCCGGATCGGTTTGCCGGGCGCGGCTCCGGCTGCGTGAAGACGCACCGCCGGCCCTTCGGGTGCCTGCTCAGAAGTGTGGCTCCGGGTCGTCGCCCGCCCACGGCCGTGCCGTCGCCCATCCGGCCAGCAGCCCCGCGCCCACGGTCACCGTGGTGAAGCTCAGCGCGTTGCCCACCGAGGCCAGGACGGCCAGCGCCGTCAGGGACGCACCGGCGGTGAGGGCGACCGGGGTGGAGCGAGGAGTGCGCCACAGCGCGTGCAAAACCCAGCAGAACGCGGCCGCCAACAGGAACACCCCGACGAAACCCTGCTCCGCCGCCTGCTGCAGGGGAGCCGAGTGCGGTTTGCCGTCGGACAGCAGGGTGTGCGGCGTCGTGTCGCTCAGTTCGCCGAACCGGCCGGGGCCGACACCCAGGCCGCTGTCCCGGCCGGCCAGCCGCAGGGCGTCACGCCACAACTGGACCCGGTGCGGGGTGAGGCGGTCGGCGAGCGCCCCGGTGAGGCCGTCGGGCAACCAGCCCGCGGCGACCGCCCAGGTCGTCCCCGCCACCAGGGCCGCCGCGACGGCCAGAGCCGCCAGGCCCGCGCCCCGACGGGACACCCGGCCCGCGGCGAGCGAGCACAGCAGGACGGCCGCGCCGGCCGCACATCCGGCCGCCGATCCCAGGGCGGCCGCGGTCAGCACGGTCGCGGCGGCCAGCGCCCGCAGCCCCAGCCGCAGTGCCGGTACGGGCGTCGCCCACGCGGCACAGCAGGCGGCCCCGGCGGCCAGCGCCAGCAGCGCGGCCGTGGCGCCGACGTGCCCGAGCGGGACGGTGTACCGGGGTCCGGGGGAGAGGCCGGGCAGCGCCACGGCGAGCGCGAGCCCGGCCGCCGCACCGGCGCCGGGCGCCGCCACCGGCAGCAGCGTCCCGGAGACTCGGCCCGCGGCGTAACCGGCGGCCACCGCGAGCACCGCGAGCAGCATCCCTTCGGGCCGCCCGTCGTGGGCCGCCGCGGTGATCAGCGACCATCCCGCGCAGGCTCCGAGCAGCATCATGCCCGCACCGTCAGAAACGTTTCGTCCGGCGTTCTCCGCGTCCGCACCGGTCGCGGACCTCATCCCCGTCGGCCCCACCCGTCGCCCCTCGCACCCGGTCCCCCGACCTGTGGCAGGCCAAGGCCGTGCGCCGGGTCCGGCCGCACCGCCGAGGCTGGGCACACCGTAACGGCTGACGAGCCGTTTGTGGACGAGTACGGAGGAACGCCGTGATGTCCACCGGGTTCCGGCACCGATGCCTGCCTGCGTTGCCGACCGGCCGGTTGCCGACCGTACGCCGGAGTCGGCGCCCGTGGTGTGCGCGGAGCGGTGCCACGTCCGGACGGCGACCGGCGAGTCATGAGGGGGCCGGAGCGGGTGCCGTCCGGTGGCTGCGGCGGAGGCCGATGTGTCGACCGGCGGGGCCCTGGTGGTGTCGGGCGGCGCCGGTCGCCGGGGCCGTTGCGGCTGCCGTTCGGCGGTTACCGCGGATGCCGGTCTGCGTCGACGCGGGGGTCGGGGAGGGCGGCGAGCGGCGACCTATGAGAAGGACGGGGCGGGTGCCGTCCGGTGGCTGCCCCGGGGGTCGGTGCGGGTGCCGTGCGGTGACTGTCGCGAGGGGCGGCCCGCGTCGGCCGCGGGGGGGGCGGAGGGGGCGCCGACCAGCGGTGACCTGGGTGGCCGGAGGCGGTTCGGCGGCTGACCGCGTTGTCGGCGGCCGGGGCGACCGCCGTACACTCACCCGGGTGACCGTCACCGCAACTTCCGTGGACCAGCCGGATCGACTCCGGCCGTCGCCCGCGCCCGGCGCGCTCGGCGGCCGGCTGCTGCGCCTGGTCCCGGCCGCCGTCTCCGCGCTCTGCGGAGTGCTGCTCTACGTCAGCTTCCCGCCGCGCACCCTGTGGTGGCTGGCGCTGCCCGCCTTCGCCGGTTTCGGCTGGGTGCTGCGCGGCCGTGGCTGGAAGGCGGCCCTCGGTCTCGGTTACCTCTTCGGGCTCGGCTTCCTGCTGCCGCTGCTGGTGTGGACCGGCGTGGAGGTCGGGCCCGGTCCCTGGCTCGCCCTGGTCGTCATCGAGGCGGTCTTCATCGCCCTGGTCGGCGTAGGCGTCGCCGCCGTCTCCAGGCTGCCGGCCTGGCCGGTGTGGGCGGCCGCGGTCTGGATCGCGGGGGAAGCGGTACGCGCGCGCGTGCCCTTCCGTGGCTTCCCCTGGGGCAAGATCGCGTTCGGTCAGGCGGACGGTGTCTTCCTGCCGCTCGCCGCGCTGGGCGGCACGCCGGTGCTCGGCTTCGCGGTCGTGCTGTGCGGATTCGGCCTGTACGAGGCGGGACGCCTGATCGTCGAGGGGCGCCGGACCCGGGCCGTGCGGCGCGGAGCGGCGGCGGCCGCGCTGCTGAGCGTGGCCGTGCCGGTGGCCGGCGCGGTCGCGGCCCGCGCGCTGGTGAGCGACAAGGCCGAGGACGGCACCGCGACCGTGGCGCTCGTCCAGGGCAACGTGCCGCGCGCCGGGCTGGAGTTCAGCGCCCAGCGGCGGGCCGTGCTGGACTACCACGCGCGCGAGACGCTCAAGCTCGCCGCCGACATCAAGGCGGGCAAGGCCGCGAAGCCCGACTATGTGCTGTGGCCGGAGAACTCCTCCGACATCGACCCCTTCGCCAACCCCGACGCGGCCGCCGTCATCGAGGGCGCCGCCAAGGCGGTCGGCGTGCCCATCTCGGTCGGCGGAGTCGTCGAGAGGGACGGCAAGCTGCTCAACGAGCAGGTCCTGTGGGACCCGGTCAAGGGCCCGACCCAGACCTACGACAAGCGGCAGATCCAGCCCTTCGGCGAGTACCTTCCGCTGCGCGGGCTCGTCGGCGCGATCAACAAGGACTGGACCGGCATGGTCCGCCAGGACTTCAGCCGGGGCGGCAAGCCGGGCGTCTTCGACATCGACGGCGTCAAGGTCGGCCTGGCCACCTGCTACGAGGCAGCCTTCGACTGGGCCGTGCGGGACACGGTCACGCACGGCGCGGAGATGATCTCCGTGCCGAGCAACAACGCCACGTTCGACCGCAGCGAGATGACCTACCAGCAGCTCGCCATGTCCCGGATCCGCGCCGTCGAACACAGCCGCACCGTGACCGTGCCGGTGACCAGCGGCGTCAGCGCGTTCATCATGCCGGACGGGAAGATCACCCAGAAGACCGGAATGTTCGTACCCGCCTACCTCGTCCAGAAGGTGCCGCTGCGCAGCTCCAAGACCCCGGCGACCGAGCTGGGCGTCCTGCCGGAGATCGCCCTCGTGCTGGTCGCGGCGGGCGGCATCGGCTGGGCGATCGGCTCAGGTGTGCGCGGTCGGCGCGCCGGTGGCGCGTAACCGTACGACCGTCGTGCGGCACCCGAGTCCGACGGGGATCCGCGGACCGTCCCGTTAGGGTCGGGCCATGGCTACTCCCGAATTCATCCGCACGCTCCGGTCCTCCATCGACCACCAACTGCTCTGGCTTCCCGGAGTCACCGCGATCGTCTTCGACGACGACGGCAGAGTGCTCCTCGGCCGGCGGTCCGACACCCGCAAGTGGTCGGTCATCGGTGGTATCCCGGAGCCTGGCGAGCAGCCCGCCGCCTGCGCCGTGCGCGAGGTCTTCGAGGAGACGGCGGTGCACTGCGTCGCCGAGCGGATCGTCCTCGTCCAGGCCCTGGAGCCGGTGACCTACACCAACGGGGACGTCTGCCAGTACATGGACATCACCATCCGCTGCCGGGCGGTGGGCGGCGAGGCCCGGGTCAACGACGACGAGTCGCTGGAGGTGGGCTGGTTCGCGGTGGACGCGCTGCCCGAACTGCACGAGTTCGGTGTGTTCCGGATCAAGCAGGCCATGTCGGATGCACCCACATGGTTTGACCCTATGACTGCGAGCTGAAGTATGGGTGGTCACCATATGTGGTGAGGGGTGGGCTCCGCTTAGGGTCGGCACATGACCTCGCCCACCCCCCTGCCCGGTCCGGGCCCCCACGGCCAGCTCCTCGCCCTCGACCTCGGCGGCCGCACCGCCGTCGTCACCGGCGCCGCCAGCGGCATCGGCCGCGCCTGCGCGCTGCGGCTCGCCGCCGCCGGGGCCGAGGTGCGGGCCGTCGACCGCGACGCGGCCGGCCTGGCCGAGCTGGCCCAGCAGGCGAAGCAGCCCGGAGACCTCGCGGGCACCGTCGTGCCGCACGCCGTCGACCTCACCGACCTCGACGCCGCCGAACGCGCCGCCGCCGGGGCCGACGTGCTGGTCAACAACGCCGGGCTGCAACTCGTGCGCCCCATCGAGGAGTTCCCGCCCGAGGTCTTCCACACCGTGCTGACCGTGATGCTGGAGGCACCGTTCCGCCTCATCCGCGGTGCCCTCCCGCACATGTACGCGCAGGGCTGGGGCCGGATCATCAATGTGTCCTCCGTCCATGGTCTGCGTGCCTCCGCCTTCAAGTCCGCCTATGTGGCCGCCAAACATGGCCTCGAAGGTCTCTCCAAAACGGCGGCTCTGGAAGGCGCCCCCCATGGCGTGACCTCCAACTGTGTGAACCCGGCCTATGTGCGCACCCCCCTGGTCGAGAAGCAGATCGCCGACCAGGCGCAGGCGCACGGCATCCCCGAGGAGCGCGTGCTGTCCGAGGTCCTGCTGAAGGACAGCGCGCTCCAGCGGCTCATCGAACCGGAAGAGGTCGCCGAGGCCGTGGCCTACCTGTGCAGCCCGCAGGCGTCCTTCGTCACCGGTACGTCGCTGGTGCTCGACGGCGGATGGACGGCACACTGACCGGCCCGGCGGCATCGGTCCCCGGAGTTTTCCACAGGCCTGACGGGCCGGGCGGCGGATGCGGAATCCTGTGACCATGTCTCGCGATCACCTTCAGTCGGCTCCCAGCGGCAGCGCCGAGGCCGAGTACCTCGACCTGCTGGCCCGCGACGCCTCCGTGGAGGCCTACGAGCAGCCGGTGCTGCTCGCCCGTGCCGAGGGCCGGTCCGCCGACCGGATCGCCGCGCTGGAGCAGGCCAAGCTGCTCGCCCTGCGCGTCCGCGCGGAGCTGGAGGGCCGCAGGCGACGCGAGGCGGAGCTGTCCGCCCTGTTCGAGACCGCCCACGACCTGGCAGGGCTGAGGGATCTGGACGCCGTCCTGCAGGCCATCGTGCAGCGCGCCCGCTCCCTGCTCGGCACGGACGTCGCCTACCTCACCCTGAACGATCCCGCGCGCGGCGACACCTACATGCGGGTGACGGAGGGCTCCGTGTCCGCGCGCTTCCAGCAACTGCGCCTCGGTATGGGGGAGGGGCTGGGCGGGCTCGTCGCCCAGACCACGCGGCCGTACGTCACCGACGACTACTTCCAGGACGCCCGGTTCCAGCACACCCTCGCCATCGACACCGGGGTCCGCGACGAGGGCCTGGTCGCCATCCTCGGCGTGCCCCTGATGCTCGGCCCGCACGTCATCGGTGTGCTCTTCGCCGCCGACCGCAGGGCCCGCGTCTTCGAACGCGAGCAGATCGCCCTGCTCGGCTCCTTCGCCGCGCTCGCCGCGGCCGCCATCGACACCGCCAACCTGCTCACCGAGACCCGCGCCGCGCTGGCCGGGCTCGAACGGGCCAACGAGATCATCCGGGACCGCAGCGCCGTCATCGAACGCGCCTCCGAGGTCCACGACCGGCTCGCCGAACTCGTCCTGCGCGGCGGCGGGGTCCACGACGTGGCGGCGGCCGTCTCCGAGGTCCTCGACGGCACGGTCGAGTTCACCGAGGCCGACGCGGCACCGGCCGGGGCGCTGGAGGCGTCCCGCGCCGAGGGCCACGCCGTGCGGCACGGCGGCGACTGGATCGCCGCGGTCACCGCGGGCGGCGAACTCCTCGGCGCCCTCGTCCTGCGCGGGCACCCGGCCATGGACCCCGTCGACCAGCGCACGCTGGAACGCGCCGCCATGGTGACCTCGCTGCTCCTGCTCGCCCGCCGCTCCGCCGCCGAGGCGGAACAGCGCGTACGGGGCGAGCTGCTGGACGACCTCCTGGACGCCCGCGACCGGGACCCGCGGCTGCTGCGTGAACGCGCCGCCCGGCTCCGTGCCGATCTGGACGCCACACATGTCGTGCTCGCCGCACGCCTCGACGGCCCGGCGGCCGACGCGGACGAGGAGGCAGCGGCCCGCCGCCGGCTGTGGTCCGCCGCGTCCCACCTCGCCGCCACCCGGCACGGCCTGGCCGCCGCGCGGGACGGGGGCACCGTCCTGCTGCTGCCGCTCGGCGCCGGCGCCACCGCCACGGACGTGGCCCGCCGCACCGCCCGGCACCTGGGCACGGCCGTCCACCAGCCGGTCACGGTCGGTGCCTCGGCCCCCGTCACCGATCTTGCCGCGCACCCGGAGAAGGTCGCCGCGGCCTACGCCGAGGGCCGCCGCTGCCTGGACGCGCTGCATCTGTTGGGCCGTGCCGGTGACGGCGCCGCTGCCGAGGACTTCGGCTTCCTCGGCCTGCTCCTGGCGGGCGAACGGGACGTCACCGGCTTCGTCGACCGCACCATCGGCCCGGTCGCCGACTACGACGAGCGGCGCGGCACGGAACTGCTGCGCACCATGGACGCGTACTTCGCCTGCGGGATGAGCCCGGCCCGCACCAAGGACGCGCTCCACGTGCACGTGAACACGGTCGCCCAACGGCTGGAGCGGGTGGGCCGGCTGCTCGGCGAGGACTGGCAGACCCCCGCCCGCGCCCTCGAGATCCAACTGGCCCTGCGGCTGCACCGGTTGGCGGCACCGGACAGACGGTGACCCGGTTCGGACGGTTACCCGGCGAGGACGGTGGCCTTCTCCGGCGGTGAGCCGTCCAGGCAGCGATCCCCTTCCAGAGGCCGGCCCCCGTACGGACGTGCCGTACGGGGGCCGGGGCGGGGCGGGGTGCGCGCTGGAGCGGGCCCGCCGCTCAGACCGTCCGCGCCTCGGCGGCCGGGCTCGCGTCGGAGAGCTCGCCCTCCTCGCCGTCGACCCGGGCGAGGTCCCGGTGCCGCGTCTCCCGGGCCACGCCCACCGCCACCAGGGTCAGCACCGCGGCAGCGATCACGTACAGGGCGATCGGGGTGGAACTGCCGTAACCGTCGAGCAGCGCGGTCGCGATGAGCGGGGCGGGCGCACCGGCCGCCACCGAGGCGAACTGCGCACCGATGGAAGCCCCCGAGTACCGCATGCGGGTGGCGAACATCTCGGTGAAGAAGGCGGCCTGAGGCGCGTACATGGCGCCGTGCAGCACGAGCCCGACGGTCACGGCCAGTATCAGGTAGCCGAACGACCCGGTGTCCACGAGCGCGAAGAACGGGAACATCCACAGGCCGACACCGGCGGCGCCGAGCAGGTACACCGGCCGCCGCCCGACCCGGTCGGACAGCGCGCCCCAGGCCGGGATGACCGCGAAGTGCACGGCGGAGCCGATGAGGACGGCGTTGAGGGCGGTCTGCTTGGAGACACCGGCCGAGGTGGTGGCGTAGACGAGGATGAAGGCGGTGATCACGTAGTAGCTGATGTTCTCCGCCATGCGGGCGCCCATCGCCACGAGCACGTCACGCCAGTGGTGGCTCAGCACGGAGACGAGCGGGAGCTTCTCCGTCTCCCCGTCCCGGCGGGACTCGGCTCGCGCCAATGCCTCCTTGAACACGGGCGATTCGTCGACGGACAGCCGGATCCACAGACCGACGAGCACCAGCACCCCGGAGAGCAGGAACGGGATCCGCCAGCCCCAGGTGCCGAACGCGTCGTCGGACAGTACGGCGGTGAGCAGCGAGAGCACGCCGGTGGCGAGCAACTGCCCCGCGGGCGCCCCGGTCTGCGGCCACGAGGCCCAGAAGCCGCGCCGCCGCGCGTCCCCGTGCTCCGACACCAGCAGCACGGCGCCGCCCCATTCGCCACCGAGCGCGAACCCCTGCACGAGTCGCAGCGCGGTGAGCAGCACGGGAGCGGCCGTGCCGACGGTCGCGTGCGTGGGCAGCAGGCCGATGGCGAAGGTGGCCCCGCCCATCAGCAGCAGGCTGAGCACCAGAAGCTTTTTCCGTCCCAGCCGGTCACCGTAGTGCCCGAACACCAGCGCCCCCAGCGGGCGGGCCGCGAATCCGACGGCATACGTCAGGAACGACAGCAGCGTCCCGACCAGCGGGTCGGAGTTCGGGAAGAACAGCTTGTTGAACACGAGGGCGGCCGCGGAGCCGTAGAGGAAGAAGTCGTACCACTCGATGGTGGTGCCGATGAGGCTGGCGGCGACGATGCGGGGGAGGTTGGGCGGAGCTGGTGGAGCGCTTGCGGGCGACGACATCGGCACCACTTCCTGGCGTTACGAACGGGGACGTTTGCGTGTCGCCACACCGTAGGAATCTGCAGGTCAGAGGCGTATGTGGTGGGACACCATAGTTTTTGGTGTGGGAGTGCGCGTGTCCACCATGTCGGCGAGTCAAGGGCCGCCGTGAGTGCTTCGGCAGGGTCGCCAGGGGGCGTATCCGAATTTCGCTATCACGGTTCGGCCGGTTCAGCCGGTCCTGGAGCCGGGACGAGGAGTGGATCATCGTCTCCGGCGGCCCGACGGGCAGCGTGCGCGCCCGTATCGTCAAGCCCGCCGACGCGGCTGGTGGAGACGCGTCGTGCGCGCTGCCTCTCGCCGTCCGCGCCAGTTGGCGACGGAGCCGTATGCGTCGGGCGAGCCGGTTCCGATCCGTGAGGACAGGCCGTCGTACGGCTGCTGGTCCGACCGGTCAGCCGGGGTCGTCGAACAGGGCCAGCAGTGCTTGCTCGTCTGTCTCCGGCGCAGGCTGCTCCGGCCGCGGAATCTGCTCGGCCCACACCGTTTTGCCCTGCGGCATGTAGCGGGCACCCCAGCTCTTGGTGAACTGCGCCACGAGGAACAGGCCGCGCCCGCCCTCCTCGGTCGTGGCCGCGCGGCGGATGCGCGGAGAGGTGTTGCTGCGGTCGGAGACCTCGCAGATCAGTGAGTCGTCGCGCAGCAACCTCAGGCCCACCGGCCCCCGGCCGCCGTACCGCACAGCGTTGGTGACCAGCTCGCTGACCACGAGCCCGGTGTTGAAGTCCAGCTCCGACATGCCCCAGGCGGCGAGCTGGGCCCGCGTCAGCGCCCTGGCCCGGGCCACGGCCGCGGGGTCGGACGGAAGTTCCCAGGACGCCATCCGGTCCTCGGGCAGCGCGTGCACACGGGCCAGCAGAAGAGCCACGTCGTCGTGCGGGCCGCCGGGGAGAAGGGTGTCCGTGACCTGGTCGCAGACCTCCTCCAGCTCCGGACCGGCAAGGTTCAGGGACGCCAGCAGCTGCGCGGTGCGCGCGTCGGTGTCCTCGTAGCCGCGGCTCCTTTTCAGAAGGCCGTCGGTGTACATCGCCAGCAGGCTGCCCGCCGGCAGATCGACGGTGGCGGACTGGTACGGCTGAATCCCGCCGAGGCCGAGAGGTGGACCGGTCGGAAGGTCGATCAGTTCGCTCTCTCCGTCCGGCGTCAGCAGAGCGGGCAGCGGATGACCGGCCGTCGCGGCGGTGCATCGGCTGGACACCGGGTCGTAGATCGCGTACAGGCAGGTCGTCCCCGTCGCCGGGTCCTGATCGTCGGCCGATTCGTCGGGTGCGCGGCTGACGAGGTCGTCCAGGTGGGCCAGTACCTCCTCGGGCAGCAGGTCCAGTCCGGCCAGCGTCCGTACCGCCGTACGCAGCCGGCCCATGGTCGCTGCCGCCTGCAGCCCGATTCCGGGCACGTCACCGACGACCAGCGCCACACGCATACCGGACAGCGGGATCGCGTCGAACCAGTCCCCGCCCACGCCTGACCTCGCGTCCGCGGGCAGATAGCGGGAGGCGAGGCCGACGGTGCTCAGCCGCGGCAGCGTATGCGGCAGCAGGCTGCGTTGCAGCATGAGGGAGGCGTGCTGCTCCCGGCGGAAGCGGCGGGCGTTGTCCATGCCGATCGCGGCACGGGCCGCCAGCTCGCCCGCCAGCGTCAGGTCGTCCTGCTCGTACCGCCTCGTCCTGCCGCGGCGGTAGAACCCCGCCAGGCCGATGACGGAGCCCCGCGCGGACAGCGGAGCGCCCAGGTAGGAGTGCGTGCCCTCGCCGAGAAAACCGACCGGGTGCACCTGGCCGGTCGGGTGCCCGGCCAGGGCGGCGGTCACCACCGAGTCCGTGACCGGCCGTCCGGTCTCCAGGCACCGGGCCTGGGGTGAACCGGCGGGGTAGCCGGTCGGCTCGTTCACGCCGCCCACCGGGAGGTCGCGGGAGTCCTCGCCGGCCCAGGCGGCCACCCGGCGCAGTGGTACGTCGGGGCGCAGCGGTCCGGGCGGAGGCTCCTCACCGGCCAGGACGCTTTCGGCCAGGTCGACGACGACCAGGTCGGCGAAGCGCGGCACGGTGATCTCCGCCAGTTGCTCGGCGGTACGCCACAGGTCCAGGGCGGTGCCGAGTCGCACGCCTGCCTCGTTCAGCAGGGCCAGCCGTCCGCGTGCCTCGGCGGCGACCCGGCCGACTCCCGGGTCGCCCACGAGCAGCAGCCACGCGTCGGTCGCTGCGGCGGCGTGCGCTTTCGCCGGCGCGCCGGGAACGTCCGCTCCCGCCTCCTCGGCGGGGCGGTTCAGGAGTGGCACACGACGACCGTCGGAGGCGGTCGCGGTAGCAGTCGGACCCGCTGCACCGGTGCCGCCGGTGTCCTCGAAACTGACCTCGACCGCCGCCCCCTCCGCGTCGCCGTGGTGCAGCTCCCGGCGGCGCAGGACGGCCACGCGACTGCCCGCAAGCGGCACCTCGGCGAATGCCTCACCGGTCGAGGAGATCAGTTCGACGGCACGCTCCAGCAGAATCGACCGCTCCTGCGTGGCCAGCCGGGGCGGCGGTCCGCCGCGCCGGGTCAGCTCCCCCGATTCGACATCCAGCTCGGCATGCCCGCCGCTCTCCATGGCCCGGCGGAAGGCGTTCGTGAGCTCCAGCTCGCGGACCGTGCTCAACTCCAGCAGGCGTTCCCCGATACGTTCGGTGGCGTCCTGCAGGACAAGTGCCATGCCGGGGTCGGCCAGCGCCCGGGGCACGGAGAGGTTGACCGCGCCCCGCACAGTGCCGCCCACCGGGTCGCACACCGGCGCGGCCATGCAGGTGAGCTCCTTGAGGTCGTGCAAGAAGTGTTCGTGGCCCACGACCACGAAGGGCGCCCTGGTGCTCAGCACCATGCTGACGCTGCTGGTTCCCATGAATCGCTCGTCGACATTGGCGCCCGGTACCAGGGAGGCGGCGTCCATCAGCTTCAGCCCCGCCGGGTCGCCCCACCGGTCCAGGATGTTCGCCCGTGAGTCTGCCAGTGTCATGGTCACCGGCACGCCCGAAAACCGTTCGTACAGGCGGGCCAGCACCGGCGCGGCCGCCCTGATCAGCCGGGAGTCGGGATCCAGGTCGGTCTTGATCGGCAGGGCCGCCCGCTCGCGGTCGATGCCGAGCGACTGCGAGCGCTGCCAGGAAGCAAGGATCTCCGGGCGTACTCCGCCGACCAGCGGCGACCGGTCGCCGCGATCGCCGGCCGAAGGAGTTGGGTACGACTCCATCACTCCAGAGTAATCGGGCAAACAGGACACTCGCTTTGGTGTGGCTGGTACAGCTACAAGTGCTTCGGCCCGTCCACCCTGCCGGGCTCGCTGTGGCCGGCGTACAGGACCCCGAGCACGACGACCACCAACGCGGCGACGGGCGCGATCAGACCGAGCCACGGGCGCAGCGACGGGTGCAGCACCGCGGGCGCCGGCCGGCCGGTCACACCCCCACCGCGTCCGGACGACCCGGCGCGTACGACCGTCCACGGACATCGATCCGGCCCTTGCCCTATGCCGTCCGAGCTGTCATCTCCACTGGCCCGGCCGGGGGAACCACGCGCCCTGGGGGCGTCTCGAGTGGCCGGGAGATATCGGTGGTGCCCAGACTCGATGGCAGACCTGTGCTCGTCGCCCCCGGCGGGGCACCGCCGGCGCACGAATCGCCCTGCCTCAGGAGGCACCCTCGCATGACGTTCAATCCACTCGAGCAGCGGGGCATCCCGCTGGACCGCCAGCTGCGCAATTGGCGTGAGCTGAACGTGCAGCCGATCGACCCCGACCGCTGCGACCCCTATACCCGGTGCCGCATCATCACGATGAACGGCATCGAGGTCGAGGCGATCCTCTTCAGCCACCAGCTCGCCCGTAACACTCTCGACCCGGAAGTGAAGCGGCAGCTGGCGCGGACCCGGTACATCGAGGCACAGCAGCAGAAGGTCGTGAACTGGCTGCTGCCGGGCGTCTCGTCGGTGCTGGAGACCACGATCGCCTACGAGCAGGTCGCGGTGGACCTGACGGCGTGGGTGGCGCGCATGGAGCCGGACCCGTACCTCAAGCAGGCGTACCAGTTCGGCGTGCTGGAGGACTTCGACCATCTGTACCGGTACGCCAACCTGTACGAGATGATCGAGCACCGCAAGGCGGAGTCGATCGTCGACAACCTCACCGAGGTGATGCCGGGCCGTCCCACCAGGTTCCACCATCGCGATCCGGTCGACAACGTCCGCGACCCGTACGACAAGAACACGACGGACCCGCTGTCGAAGCTGCACGCGCTGACGATCATGTCGGCGGAGCAGCAGACGATGAACTTCTACATGAACACCGGCCCCACCTACATGGAGCCGATCGCCCGTCAGCTCTACCAGGAGATCGGGCTCATCGAGGAGGAGCACGTCACCCACTACGAGTCCCTCGTCGACCCGGGCGAGACGTGGTGGGAGCAACTGGTCAACCACGAGTACAACGAGTGCTACCTGTACTACTCCTTCATGGAGCAGGAGAGCGACCCCAAGGTCAAGGCGATCTGGGAGCTGCACCTGAACATGGAGCTGGAGCACCTGCACGCCGCCTGCGACCTGATGCGCCGTATCGACGGACGGGAGCCGCAGGAGGTTCTGGCGCCGGAGCTGCCCAACGTGCTCACCTTCGAGCCGAACAAGCAGTACCTCCGCGAGCTGCTGGACACACAAATGGACCTGACCACTCTCGGTGCGGGCTATGTGCGGGAGGCCCACGAGCGGTTCGAGAAGATGCAGGAGCAGATCCACGGGGGCGAGGAACCCCCGAGCGACCGGGTCATGGCCGAGCACGACGCGATGTTCGGCCGCGAGTACCGCGTCCAGACGGAGGGTGAGCACCCCGACCCCGCACAGCGCGAGAAGTGAGGCGGCCTCGCATGTCCGAACTGCACACTCCCCAGGCCGGCGACGACCAGGCACCCGACACCGATGTCGTCGCCCTGCTCATGCGTCAGCACGGCGACATCCGCAACCTTTTCGACGAGGTCGAGCGGAGCGAGGGCGAGGAGCGCCGTGACGCGTTCCGTCGCCTTGTCCGCCTGCTGGCCGTGCACGAGACCGCCGAGGAAGAGGTGGTGCATCCGTTCGTGCGACGCGCGGTGTCCGGCGGTGCGCAGGTCGTCGAGGACCGCCTCGCCGAGGAGAAGGCGGCCAAGGAGACGCTGTCCGTCCTGGACGAGATGGACACCGACGACCCGACGTTCATGCCGCAGCTGATGAAACTGCGCA
Source organism: Streptomyces sp. NPDC048521 (assembly GCF_043199855.1). Classification (NCBI taxonomy): domain Bacteria; kingdom Bacillati; phylum Actinomycetota; class Actinomycetes; order Kitasatosporales; family Streptomycetaceae; genus Streptomyces; species Streptomyces sp. NPDC048521. Next base: position 447,811 of record NZ_JBICWR010000001.1, on the reverse strand, counting down.
CGGACGTACAGGAACACGCCCGGGCGGAGGAACGCTACGAGTTCTCCCACATCCGCCGCAGCACCGACGTCACCAACCTCGCCGCCATGGCCAAGGCCGTCAAGGCCGCCGAAGCCATGGCTCCCACCCGGCCCCACCCTGGTGTCGAGTCGGGCGCGGCGAACGTGGCCCTCGGTCCGGTAGCCGCCCTCATGGACCGGACCAAGGACGCCGTCCGCAAGGCCATGGGCCCGCCCTGACAACCGCTACGCCCGGAGGTTCCGCCTGTGGGCACACCGGCTTCACGTGGGTGCTCCACAGGCGGACGTTCTTCGGTGGATCACGCGGACACGCGGGCATCGAGCTGACGCGTTCACCGGGCCCCGAGAGCAACGTCCCGCATGCCGGCTTCTCCCGCACGCCGGGCGGGCGCACCGACAGCGATGGCTCCTGCGGGGCCGGCCCTGTGCCATTACCCGTGGTCCGTGGCGCGGATGCTGCCGCCGCCGGAGCCGCGGCAGCATCCTGGTGGGCGACGGGGGTCGTCAGGCTCCTGGCTGCTCGGTGGATGTGGCCCCGCCGTCGGAGTCGGTGTCCTCCCCGTCCCCGGTGTCGTCGGCCGCGGTCTGCGGCTGTCGGCCTTCCTCTTCCTCGGGATGGACGTCCTTCTCGCCGGTGACCTGCTCCAGCGGGTGGGCCAACTCGTTTTCCTGTGGGTCGCTCATGTCGGTTCCTTCCAGAACGGCGGGCTTCCGGGTTCCCACGGGGACGATCCACTTATCCCGTTTTCACTCTTTTATCCGTTTCGTTCTCAGGCGCTGACGTGGGTGATGCCCGCCGCTCCATCCCACCTCTGTCCGTACCGACGTCGTCCTTCCGTTTGCCGTAGGGGCCGGCGGGGACCCGGCGCGCATGAGCACAACGCCCCGTCGCCGTCGGTTGCGGCAGAACCGGATCTCGAGATTGCCGGACGCGTTGGAGCGTGTTCCGGACCTGTGGCCCGGCCGTCCCCGGGAGGCGGGCGTGCTGGTGGGCGTGGGCCTGGCGGCGGCCGTGCCTGCCGCGCCGGCGGGCGCCGTCGACCAGGCGGAGCTGCACCGGCGGCAGATGCGTGTCGGGCTCGTGCACGCCCTCACCGACACGGCGGCCGTCGGTCTGTGTGCGACGTCGCTCGCCTGCCGTGCCAAGGGGCGGGCGGGAGCAGGCCGCATCTACGGCTTCCTGGGGCTGCCCGCGGTCGGGCTCGGCGGCCACCTGGCCTACCGCCAGGCGTCCGGTGCCAAGCATGCGGAAGAGGTCCCGCACATCGTCCGCGACATCGGGCACCGGGTCGGCGCGGTGACGGAGTTCCCCGCCGGAGAGTGCGTGCGTCGCGTCGACGATGTGCCAGCCCTTGTGCGTCACGGCCGGGACGGCGACCAGGAAAAGAGCGCGAAAGGAAGGGTCCGGGCCGATGGGTACAGCACTTGACAGCCGCCTGGCGCGACGGGCGAACGGGCTGCTGCGGCGCATGCACCGGAACTACTCCGCCGGGCACGATCGGCCGCTGGGCGGCTATCTCGCGGCCATGGCGGGGTTCGGAGCGTATTCGGCGCTCTGGGCCACGGCCGTGCGGCTCAGCGGGCGTCCGCTGCCGGAGCGCCCCGAGCCGTGGGACGTGATGCTGACATCCGTGGCCACCTTCCGACTCAGCCGACTGCTGAGCAAGGCGTCGGTGACCAGCCCGCTGCGCGCCCCCTTCACTCAGTACGTCGGCCCGCAGGGCCCCGCCGAGCTGCATGAGGAAGCACAGCCCGAGCCGGGCAAGGAAACCGTGGGCGAGTTGATGACCTGCCCGTTCTGCATGAGCGTGTGGGTGGCCTCGACGCTGACCGGCGGCCAGTTGCTGTGGCCGCGCGCGACGCGCACCGTCATGGGCGCGCTCAGCGCGCTGGCCGGAGCAGACGCGCTGCAACTGATGCACAGCGCGATGGTGGACAGGACCACACGTGACTGATCCGCGCCTTCGCCGGTCGGCCGAGCCCTGACGGTCCGTGCCGTGGGCGCGGCGAATCGGGAGTGGCTGCCCGTCGAAAGGACAGGTGATGAGCAGTGGTCAAGAGCGCCGAGAGCGCGTGGAAGCGGGATTCCTCTGGCCGGTCTGGGGACAGCCATGTCGAAAAGCATCAAGGATCAGACGCTCGAGCAGTTGGGTGGTCAGGGGAGCGTGCTGGCGCGGCAGCGCCGCGACCACGCGGAGATCGACCGCCTCATGGAGTGTTACCGGAGCGGCGCCGGCCGTGATCGGGAACGCGCGTTGAAAGACGTGGTTCAGCTGGTCTTCAGCCACGCCTTCGCGGAGGAGACCGTGCTGTGGCCGGCCGTGCGCCGCTCGGTCCCCGACGGGGAGGAGCTGACCGCCCGCGTCGAGGAGGAGCACCAGCAGATCAACGATCTCGTAGCCGACATCGAACGGCTCTCTCCCGGCGATCCGGAACGCGAGGACAAGGTGCAGCGGGCGTTCACGCTCATCCGGCAGGACATCAGGGACGAGGAGGATCTTCTGCTCCCGCGATTGCAGGACGCGATGGAGGCCGGGCACCTGCGGCGCCTGGGAGCCGCATGGGAGACGGTGCGCCGGACCGCGCCCACGCACCCCCACCCGGTGGTTCCCCGGCGTCCCCCGGGCAACGCGATGCTGGGCGTGCCGCTGAGTCTTTACGACCGGATACGGGACGCGATCGGTCCCGCGGGCTCCGAGCGGGGCGGTGGCGGGCGCTCCGGCACGTGACGCCGACGCCATCTGTTCGTCGGAGACGGTCGTCCGCAGGGGTCCGCCAGGCGGGCCGACCCGTCGACCGCCGACGGTTCACCAGTTGCCCTGTGGGGCCCCGCGGCGGCTGCCGGCGGCGGTGCAGGAGCCGGTCGGGGCCGGTAGCTCGGCCGTGGCAGGGGAGTGGGGGTGTCCGGCGCCCGGAGCAGGTCGTGGGCAGCGGCGTGACCAGCCACGGAGCCGCTACGCCGCCCGGTCGCCGCAGCTCTGCATTGCGGCCGACTGGCGGGCGGTGATGACGCTGCCGTCGGGTGCGGCGGCGTGACAGCCACGGAGCCGCTACGCTGCCCGGTCGCCGGCTCGCAATCCACTGCGGCCACTGCCGGGTACGGGTGTGACGCTGCCGTCGGGTGCGGCGGCGTGACAGCCACGGAGCCGCTACGCCGCCCGGTCGCCGGCTCGCAATCCACTGCGGCCACTGCCGGGTACGGGTGTGACGCTGCCGTCGGGTGCGGCGGCGTGACCAGCCACGGAGCCGCTACGCCGCCCGGCCGCGGCTCACACCCACTGCGGGCGACTGCCGGGTACGGGTGATGACGCCGCCGTCGGGTACTCGCCCGGACATGATCAGGCGCGCGTTGTGGCAGGGGCCGGTCGCCGGTATTGCCGGTGGCGTCGTGATGACTCTCGGGGAGAAGATCGAGCAGGCCCTCACCGGTCGGCCCGATTCCCACGTGCCCGCCCGCGTGCTGCAGCGCCTGACCGGCCTGCCGGAACGCCCCGGCACACAGCCGCTGCCGGTGAACTGGGCCATGCACTACGGTCAGGCCGCCGTGCTCGGCGTGCTGCGCTCGGTCATGGCCCAGGCCGGACTGCGCGGACCGCTCGCCTCCGCCAAGTTCACCGTGGTCCGCATCACCAACGACCAGATCCTCGAGAACGCCACCGGTGTGGGCGCTCCGCCTGCCACCTGGCCCCGTAGGGAACTCGTACTGGACCTCCTGCACAAGGCCGTCTACGCATTCGTCACCGGAGCCGTCGCCGACCTGCTCGCAGCCGCCGACGGTCCCGGCCCGGGACAACGCCACGCCGTCCTCCGCCCCGGCCGCCACGCCGACGTGGGCCCCCTTCCACGCGGGAGCGCGCACGCCGGATGAAGGCGGGCACCACGTGAACGGCCAGATATCAGGTCACGGAAACGCGGCCCGCTCCTCGTCGACGCGACCCGGTGTGACAGCCCTGGATCATGGATGCGACAAGGTGATGAACATCCCGGGCGGACGGGCGACCAGCAGGTGAAGGAGATGAGGAGATGGCAGGGCCGGAGCACACGGAGACTCACGGGGAACAGCCCCTGGCGGCGACGGGTGAGCTGACCGGGGCGCTCGAAGCGATCGGGACGGGCGCCTACGTGGTGGACGAGCAGGGCCGCATTGTCGGGGTCAACGCCCGCGCCGGAGAATTGCTGGCCCGGCCCACGCAGGACTTTCTCGGCCGCGACGCGCACGACCTGCTGCACCGAGACGCCCACGGTCAGCCCGTGCCCAGGACTCGGTGCACCATGCGACAGGCGTTTCACGCCGGGCGCACCGCGCAGGCGGAGGACGGCTATTTCCTGGGCGGGGACGGCTCCGTGTTGCCCATCTCCTGGCTGATCACCCCCTACGAAGCCGGCGACGGTGAACTCGGCACGCTCGTCCTCTTCCACACCCGGTGCGCGCAGGCAGCCGATCCGCAACCCAAGCCGACGGCCCCCCAGCTGTCGGAGCTCGAACGGCTCGCCCTGCTGGCGGAGACCACCACGCGGCTGACCTCCACCCTTGATGTCGACGAGGCACTGCGCCGGCTGGTGGCCCTGGTGGTGCCCCGGCTGGCGGACTGGGTCGTCATCGATCTGATCTCCGAGCGCGACGAGGTGTGGCGTACCGTCGTCGTCCAAGCGGACGGTGACAACCTGGTGCACCACGAGGAACTGCAGGGGCCGATGCCACCGGTCCCGGAGGAGTCTCCGATGCCGCTGTCGAGGGCCCTGCGCGGGGTCGCCTCCACCTTGGCCGGACCGCAGACCTATCAGGGGTCACCGGATTCCGGCATCGCGGTCGAACAGCGCCGTCTGTTCGACGCCACGGGCATCCACTCCGCGGCGATCGCCCCGATCCGCAGCACTCGCGAGGTCCTGGGGGCCCTCACCCTGGGACGCGCCAAGCAACCGGGCGACTTCGCCATCGCCGACCTTCCGCTGCTGGAGGACATCGCCCGCCGTGCCGGCCTCGCCCTGGACAATGCCCGTCTCTACCAGCGCCAGCGCAAGGTCGCCGAGACCATGCAGAACCACCTGCTGCCCCAGATGCCGCGCGTGCCAGGGCTGCAGATGACGGTGCGCTACCTGCCCGCCCCTGATGCCTCGCAGGTCGGCGGCGACTGGTACGACGCCTTCAGCCTGCCCGACGGAGCGACGGCCCTGGCCGTCGGGGATGTCGTCGGTCATGATCTGGAGGCCGCGGCCGGCATGGCCCAGGTCCGCAACATGCTGCGCGCCTACGCATGGTCCCAGCAGGAATCCCCCAGCCGGATCGTCGAACGGCTGGATGAGGCGGTCCTGCACATCACCGACGTCGCGATGGCGACCATGATCTTCGCTCGGGTGGAGGAAGCCGACGACGGCCACTGGAAACTGTCCTGGACCAACGCCGGCCACCCACCGCCCCTGCTGATCACCCACGACGGCCTGGCCGACTACCTGACGGACGGCCACAACATCCTGCTGGGCGCCGGGGTACGCTCATCCCGCGCTGACGCCACCGTCCTGCTGCCGCCCGGCTCGACCCTGGTCCTGTACACGGACGGCTTGATCGAGGAAACGGGCCGCACTCTCGACGAGGGCTTGCACCGGCTGCGCCGGCACGCCGCCGCCCTCGCCCACCGGCCCCTGGCGTCCTTCACCGACCAGCTCCTGCGCCGGGTCCGTCCCGTCGCCAACGACGACGACGTCGCCCTCCTCGCCTTGCGGACGCCCACCCGGCCCCGGACCGGAGGGACGGCTCCCGAACGCGGTCGGTGACCGGGCGCGCAGCTCGAAGATGCCGCTTCCCGAGGCCATGAGCTTGCTGAGGGGGCCGCGCCGAGCCGGTCGCGTCGTGACTCAGCAGGCCGCCTCCCGCGTTCCTCCCGGCAGCGCAATGGCAGATTGGACTGGCACGTCCCCGACTGGCTGAACTGGCCACTGTCGACAGGCGGCTACTCCTGTCCGGGGACCGCCATCTCCCCGAGGAGCGACCAGTCGTCCTGCGCAACGGTCGCGTTCACGATGCGTGGCGTCTCGGCCAGATGGGGCGGCAGCGTCTGCTGCGCGGCCTCGAAGTGCGCGGACTGCACATGCGCGGCCCCGGCCTCGTCGTCGCGGAAGGCCTCGACCAGGACGTACTCCGTAGGGTCCGCAACGCTGCGCGACCAGTCGAACCAGAGGCAGCCCGGCTCGGCGCGGGTGGCCCGGGTGAAGTCGGCAGCGATCTCGGGCCAGCGGTCGGCGTGCTCGGGACGGACTCGGAACTTGGCGGTGATGAAGATCATGGGTTTCCCTCCATGGGCAGGCGGGGCTTTGCCCGGCTTCCGGCCGCGCAAGCAGGACTCATGGCGACAGGATCGTACGGCCTGGGCTTGCCGTCGCCGGCTCGTCGACCGCACGGCGGCGGACGCGTCGCGGCATTCCGCCGCACGGCCGCGGCCCCCCACGCGTCGCGGTGCGGCGGGCCGGGGGCGCGGGCAGGAGGGAGTTCCGCGGTGAGGAGGTACTCGTACACCTGCCGCGCGCCAAAGTCCTGCCGTACGTAGCGGCGTCGCTCCTCCGGCTCGGTGCAGTCCCTCCGGCGCGCATGCTTCCCTCCCGCCGTCCCCGGGCGGGGTTGCGCTCGCCTACGTGGGATTCACCACTAGCAGTTATGTTGACAGGAGTTGGACGCAGTGGTCGCACAGGTGGCGCAGCGCACCCGCGCCTCGGTGGAGCGCGAGGCCGTCGGCCGCGCCGTCCGCACCGCCCACGGAAAGACCTACGGCCTCCTCAAGGCCACCGTCACCATCGGTGACAACCCGGGATTCCACGGCCAGGGCATCTTCGCCCGGCCCGCCGTGTACGACGCCGTCGTCCGCTACTCCAACGGCCTGGGTCACCAGCGCCCCGACCACCAGCTGGGCGCGGCGTGCGGGATGGGCATCAAAGTGTTCGGGGTGCCCGGCCCCTCACTGCTGGACGACGAACCGGACAGCGGCACGTTCGACCTCAACCTGATCAACAACGAGGTCTTCTTCGCGAACACCGCCTACGACTACATGGTCATCGAGGACCTGTTCGCGGAGCTGCCCGAGGCACTGGTGAACCCCGCCCGCCGCAAGACCTGGTTGGCGGATTTCCTGACTCGCCGGGGAACGCTCACCGATCCGGACAGCTGGTTGTGGGACGAACTGTTCGCCATGCTGTCGTTCACCACCGTGCCGCGCAGGAACCTGCTGTCGTACACCTACAACAGCATGGGTGCCTTCCGGCACGGCGACCACATCGCCAAGATCCGTACCGTTCCGACGGCCGAGTCCCTGGCCGTGCTCACGCACCGGATCGTGGACGTGCGCGCGGACAACGAGGCGTTCCGCCACACCCTCGTGGCCGAGGCCGCGGAACGGGACCACTCCTTCGACCTCCAGGTGCAGCTCAACACCGATCTGGCCCGCATGCCGGTCGACAACACCTCGGTGAAGTGGCCCGAGGAACTGTCCGGCTGGGTGACCGTCGCCCGGGTGGACCTCCCGCGCCAGGACATCGGCGGGGACGACAACCTGACGGCCGCCGACGCCACCTCGATCACACCGTGGCGCGCCCGCGAGGAGCACCGGCCCATCGGTGAGATCCAGCGGGTGCGACAGGAGGTGTACCGGCGTTCGTCCGTCGAACGGCACCGCATCGACGGACAACAGCGGCGCGAACCGGCCGGCAGCGCGCAACTGCTCGGCTGAGGCCATAGCGGGGAAAGGGGGTCACCGACCTTCGCGAGCTGTTCCGTGCGGCCTACAACCGTTCGCCGACGGACCGCCGACCGCGGCGCACGCCGGAAGGGCCCGGGAGGACCTCCCCCCGGGCCCCGCGTGTGTGCGGGTGTCTCAGGGCTCAGACCTTGTCCGCGGCGAACGCGGCCGCCGCGTCGGCGTCCGCCGCGTATCCGAGGTGCGCCGGTGTGTTGACCCCGCCGGGTTCGCAGACGGGGTCGCCCTTGGCGCAGAAGTCGATGGTGCGGCTCTGGTACGTGCCGGTGACGCTCCTGCCGAGGGCCCGGATCGGGTTGCCGAACAGCAGCACCGCGCTGACCCTCGGCTCGACCGAGGCGGGCAGGGTGGCCACGATGGGGCTGCCGACCACCGCGCCGGCACTGCTGACGCCGATCGAGTTGTCGACGACGTTCGCGCCCTGCGAATAGCCGACGAGAACGAACTTCTGATCCGGGCACGCGGCAGCCTGGTTCCTGACGTGGTTCACCAGATCCGCGTTGCCCCGCGCGGCCGAGGTCAGGGAGAGGTCCGCGGGATAGTTCACCGCGTAGCCGGACAAGGTCTTGCCCGTCAGCTTCTTCTGCAGCGCCGCATACACCGGGTCGCCGACGATCAGGCCGAGCGTGCCCGGCTCGAAGGTACCGCGAGCCGAGACGACCTGGATGTCCGTGCAGGCGGCGGCCGATGCCGTGGATGACGAGAGGGCGGCAAGTCCGGTCCCGCCGACCAGCGAGAGCACGGCGAGGCACCAACGGATACGCATGGGGATCCTCCGCGTGTGGGGCGCATGAGGCGCCCGTGAAAAGGACGGCCCGAACGTATTCCGCGTGCTCGGCGGGGCGTTATGGACGGGATGATGAAAGTGCCACGGGTTTTTGTCGCCGCTCGAGTATCGGAATCAGTCCTGCTGTGGTTCCCGTGCCTCGGCCCGTAACGCGAGAATCAGGTCGAGGCGGGTGCCCGGGTCGTGCAGGGCGTCGCCGAACAGCTTCTCCAGCTGGCGCAGGCGGTAGCGGACCGTCTGCGGGTGGATGTGCAGGCGGACGGCGACGTCCGGCACGTTGCTGCCGCTGAGCAGCCAGGCCAGCAGCGTCTCGGTGAGCCGGGCGCGCTGCCCCGCCGTGACCGCGTCGAGCGGGGCGAGGACACGGGCCTGGAGCTGGGCGAGCAACGGCTCGTCGGCGTGCAGCAGCAGGGTCGACAGGTGGTCGGCACACCGCACCACGCCCTCGCGTGGCAGGATCCCACGGCCCATCAGCGCCAGCGCGCGGGTGGCCCAGCGCAGCGACGGGGCGGCCTCGGTGACCGCGACCGTCGGTCCGATCGCGGCGGGCCGGCCACGCAGCGCGAGCGTGAACGTCCGGCCCGCGAACCGGCCGGAGGCGTCCGGGTCGGGCACCAGCATGCGCGGCGGCCGGGACTCCATGTCCACCAGCGCTCCCGCCGCGGCCGGGGGCCGGTCCTCCTCTCGCCGGTCCGGGGCGGCCGCCAGCGCGACGACCGCCACCTGCCGCGGCACCGGCCACCGTGCGCGGTGAGCCAGGTCCTGCACGGCCTCGCGGGACACCGGTCCCTCCTCCAGGAGCAGGTCGAGCAGGCGCCTGCGGCGCCGTTCCAGCTCCTGCGTGCCGTGCGACTGAGCCTCCGCGTAGCCGGCCGCGGCCGCCTCCGCGACCTCGTGCACGGTCCGGAACGCGAGCTCTCCCAGCGCGGCCACGACCGCCGAGTCCAGCCCGAGTTCCTCCGCCGTACGGCCCATCAGCCGCCAGGCGTGCAGCCCGCCGACGCGCACTGCGGACTGCAGCGCGCCCAGACCGCGGCCTCGCGACGCCGCATCGCGCCCCAGTTCGTGGTACGTCGCGGCGATCGCCTCCCCGTTGCCGCGCGGATCGGCGATGTGGTCGACGAACAAGGTCAGGGCCTGCACCACTCCGGCCCGCAGGGTTCTGCCGTCGGGGCCGTCCGCGGGCCGCGCGTACTCGGGGACCTGGCGGCGGACCTCCTCCTGAACCTCGTCGGCGACGGCCTCGAGCTGGGCGCGCAGCAGCTCGGCCAGATCCGACGGCACCGGCGCGGCACCGGCGCCGTCCGGCACGCGGTGCGAGGGGGGAACAGCCTTCACGGGCACTCCTTTCACCAGGAAGCGGCTCACCCGCGCACTGTTGTCAGCGGGACCGGTGGGATGTCCTGTGTGGGACGAACGGCCTCTGCGCTGCGTTCCGTTGTCCCGACGGCACCGCCAGGTCGCGTCACGTGCTGGTCGTGATCAGCCGGCCTTCCACTGCGGCCACTGCTTCAGCGCCGTGTCGACGCGGTCCGTCAGGGTGGGGAGGACGTCGCTCGCCTGTTCGTAGGCGTCGAAGAGCTGCTCCACCATCTTCGTGTTCCGCCGTACGTCGTCGCTCTTGGAGTCGAGCACGGACGTGCACTCGCGGGCCGCGTCGCGGCTCTTGGCCAGCAGGGCGGACCATGCGCGGCCCAGTTCGGGGTCGGGTACGCCCAGATGGCGCCGAGCGGTGCTCGTGTCACGGGCGAGACCGGTGCAGACGGGACGCAGGGCGTCACCGTCGATGGCACCGGTCTCGGCGTCCATCGACTCCTTGAACCACGTGCCGAGATCGGTGTAGCGAGAGGCCAGGGCAACGATGTCGGCCTGGCCGCTCGCCTTGAACCAGGCCAGCAGCTGGAAGCTGCGCACCCTTTCGTTCGTGTCGGCGGCCGGGGGACGGTCGGGAGCCGCCAGGGCCGTGCCGTCGCCCGTCATCGAAGGGACGGCGAAGACGGACGACGCGACGGCCAGGACCGCGACGGCGCCGACGGCGATCCGGAGCGGCCAGGAGCGCCGTACGGCCTCGGTGGGCGCCGAAGGCCGTTCGGCGCGGGGGAGCCGGGCCAGGGGGGCGGCGACCAGGGCGGCGCCGAACATCGCCGGTGCGGCCGTCTGCACCAGGAGTTCCGTCAACGACCACGAGGCGTCGGGCAGCCAGTGACAGGTGTTGCCCATGACCCGCAGCGGGCCCAGGCAGCCGTCGGCGGACTGGAGCACGAACTGCCCTGCCAGCGCCACGATGTGGGCGATGCCCGCGGCGGTGAGGGCGCGGGGTAACCGGTGGGCGCGGGTGGTCACGGCGACGACGGCAGCCGTCACGGCCACGCCGGCCCACAGGGCGACGGTCCGCCACCACATGTAGACGACTCCGAAGGCGATGCCCCGCACCCCTAACGGAGGGCGCCAGGAGTGGACGTACGCCATCACCGCCGCCACGGCGGCGACGCCGAACACACCCCCGGCCAGCCCGGCTAGGACCGTGGACCGCAGCCCCGTCGCTCGTGGCCGCCTGAGCAGCAGCGCTGCCGGATACACCCACAGCACCACGGCGGCCGCCGCGATCAAGGGGGTCGAGCCCGCGACGCTCGCGCTGACGAGCGCCGTGGCGATCCAGGGCAGCACCGTCGCGTACTGCGCGTACCGGTCCCAGGGGCCGGGGAAGATCTCGCGGACGTGCTGCTCCAGACCGCCCGCCCGGTACAGGTTCCCGGCCGACCACAGCTGGCCCTCGCCCATCCACCAGCCGAGGCCGGCCGCCGCCACCACGCATCCCGCGGCGACCGCGACGAGCACCGCCGCGCGCAGCGCACGTGGCGTGCCCCGGGTGTCCCGCAGGTGCAGCCGGGTGCACTGGGTCAGCCAGCAGACGTAGGCCACGGCGCCGAGGAACGGGAAGAGCAGGGGCTCCAGGTGCGCGGGCCACCAGTCCGGGCCGATGCTCGCCCCGGAGAGCAACTCCCCGCAGACCAGGCCGAGTCCGAGCGACAAGCCCGCCCGCACACCCGAGGGGCCGGGGGTGCCCCGGTGCGCGGCATACAGGGCCGCGCGCCACACCGAGACCGTCAGGAGGGCCGCCGCCAGGCCTCCGACGAGCCAGGCGGCCGGACGCTCGTCCCACAGGTCGCTCAGCGCGTTCCCGGTGACCAGGGTGACCGCGCCGAGCAGGAACAACGGCAGGTCCGTCAGCGCGAACAGGCCCGCCGGATCCCCGAGTACGCGGCACCGTTCCTCCCAGGAGGGATGACTGCGCCACAACGCCGAGATGCTCCGCGCCGGGCGGCCCCGTGCCACGGCCCCGTCGGCCCGCGACCGCCAGACGCCGGGATCGGCACCCAGGGCCACGGCCCCCCGGTCGGCGTACAGCTCGCGGTGGCGCAGGGTGTCGGCGCGGGCCAGGACGACCAGCAGGAACAGGAACGCGGCGGTCGCGATCTCCCTGACCATGTACGGCCGGGCGGCGGGCCAGAAGACGGCGTCGGCGCCCATGAACCAGCCGAAGTGCGCCGCGACGAGGCTCCCGCCGACCATGAGGGTGAACGGGACGGCGGCCAGCGCGAGGAAGGCCCGCCAGAGCGCCGTCACGGCGTAGGCGATGTCCACGTCCCGGTGGCGCAGGTGGGACAGCTCGTGCAGGACCACGGCCCGGAAGCGGGCCGGGTCCGAGCGGCGGACGTGCAGCAGACCGTTGTTGAGGCAGAGGGTGCGCCTGCCCGCCCGGCCGAAGACCACCGCGCCGGCGTCGAGGGCGGTCAGGTCGACGACGAGGTCGGGCAGGGTGCGCACGCCCGCGATCCCGGCCAGCCGGGCGACCTCGGCCCGGATCTCGCCCTGCGGGTCCCGGCCGGGCAGCGGCACCAGACCGCGCCGCCAGCGCTTCCAGCGCGGCAGCAGGAGGTACACGGCCGCGGCCGCCAGCAGGACGACGGCGCTGCCGGCCGGGCCGTACCACTCCGGCGTCACGGGGGCGCCCTCGGCACACTCCCTGATCGCCGCTGCCTGGGCGTTGCTCCGCGCCACGTTGTCGATGAGGTTGCCCCCCGGGTCGTAGCCCGCCGCGAACTCGCAGAGGAACTCGACGTTCCGGGCGGGGTACGGCCGCAGGATGCCGCTCAGCATCTCGAGCGTGGCCACCGCCATCGCGACGACCAGGACGAGGAAGCGCAAAGTGGTCCCGGCGGGCAGCGTGCCCGGGTCGGGGGCGGGCGGCACCGGGGCCTGGCGGGGCACCGCCGCCTCCGTGCTCCCGCTCACCGGACCGCTCCGTCCGCTGGACGACCACCACCATCGCCCGACTCACCGGAGTCACCGGACCCACCCGACTGGGCGTTCTGTGAGTCCTCCGTGCCCGCCAAGGCCAGCCGTGCGACGACGCTGTCCGCGAGGGCGTCGGCGGCGGCGTCGGAGAGGCCGTGCCGGATCGCCTCCTCACGCACGCGCCGCCGTACGGACGCCAGTTGCTCCCGGTCGAGGTCGGGCACCTCGGGCGGGGCGGCTGGGCGGCAGGCGGACGGGCGCAGGCGTCCGAGGGCGGTCGTGACCCGGTTCATCAGCCGGCCGGTCCCGTCCGCGACGGCGGCGCGGCACGCCTCGTCGACCACCAGCAGTACCAAGGGCGTGACCAGGGTCGCGATGTCGTCGAGGCCGAAGCCCAGCGGGTCGGCCCGCCTGCCGGAGGACGCCTGCCGCAGCCGCCGTACCACCAGGCCGTAGTCCAGACCCGCCAGATCCTCGACCAACTGCCGTTCCTGCGGGGCGTGTTGACCGACGACGCCCCGCACCACATCCAGCACGGTCGCACGCATGCGTCCGCTCCCTCCCGGCCCATCCGCCCCGCACGGCCCCGCCGACCAGGATGCACCAGCGTGAGCGACCGCGGACAGACGGCAGTCGTTTCCCTCCGAGCCCCTACTGGCCGCACCCCGTACGCGCCTCACCGGGCGCGCTGTTCCGGTATTCCCGCCGGAGCGTGGCGTACGCCTGCCGGAACGCCCGGCTCCGGCCGTTCACCCGCCAGGCTGACGGCGGCGTCCGGTCCCCGGGAGACGCGGACGGCGAAGGGCCCATGTCCTTCTCGCAGGGCAGGGCCACCGTGCCGGCAGGTCGAGTTCGGGACGGAGAAGGCTGAGAGGCCTGGTCAGCCCAGCTTGAGCAGGCCGGATTCGACGACGGCGCGGCCGAAGGGACCGGCGAGTTCGGCGAGGCGTTCGCAGTCGGCGTCACCCAGGGCGGCGTAGGCGGGAAGGGCCAGGCGGTCGGTGCGGTCCTCGATGTGCCGGCGCAGGAGTTCGCCGTCCGGGCTGAGGGCGTCGCCGTCCAGGAGACCTCGCTCGCGCAGGCGCTCCTCGGCGCCGGCCCATTCCTCCTCGGGCCAAGCGCGGCTCGCCTTGAGGAAGTCGACGGGCGCCTCACCGGTGGCGGCGTGCAGGATCAGCGCCTCCAGGCCCCCGACGCCCTCGCTCAGCAGGCACGCGACATGTCCGTCTCCACGGAACTCCCGGAGCAGCGTCTGGGCGTGCCACAGTTGCAGTACCGGCTCCTGCGGCCAAGGCAGTGCCGCATGCGCCGCGAACAGCGGGCGGCCCTGCGCGTGATCGCGGGCCGCTTCGGCGGCCCGGCGGGCCAGCGCAAGGACCTCGTCCAGGGCGGGCAGCTCGTGGATCCCCGCCCGCCGCAGGGCTTCGCCCGCCGCGGCGTACCGCGCGTCCAGCACCTGCCGCGGTGTCGTCGCGTCCCAGGCCCCGTCGATCGCCTGCCGTACGAAGGCCGGGTTGAAGTTGTAGAAGGTCGAGATGACCAGCTCGGCGGACGCCCGGCCGAACGGGGCGCTCCGGGAGGCGAAGTACCCGGCGCGTCCGCTCAGTCCGAGGTCCGCGTACCGTCGCCGTGCCTCGGGGGCGAAGTAGATCATGGCGTGTACGGGCTCGAGGCGGCGCCAGGCCGCGCGTGCTGTCTTCACGGGGTCACCTCATCGGGGAGTCGGCGAAAGGGGCGTTCGCTGCGGGTTCCGTGCGCGGCGTGCGCGCGCAGGTGTTCCAGGAGCAGGCGGCTCAGCGTCTCGGGCGCCTCCTCGGGCACCCAGTGGCTGACGCCCTGGAGGGTCTCGAAGCGGTACGGGCCGTTGACCCACCGCCCGGTCTCCCGCGCGGCGGCCGGGCCGAACGCGCTGTCCTCCGTGCTCCAGACGTACAGCGTGGGCACGTCGATGACGCCGATCGCGCCGTCGGGACGGCCGGCCCGGTACCAGTTCAGTGCCGCGGTGAGAGCGCCCGGCCGGGACAGGTGCCGCACGTAGGTCTCGGCACTGTCCCGCGGGACCTTTCCGGCGTAGAGGGCGCGAAGCTCCCGGGCGTCGTCGGCGAGCATGCGCTCCTCGGTCGCGGGTGTGTCACGCCAGTCGATCATGTAGCGCGAGCGTGCGCGCTGGTCCTGGTCGGTGCGCAGGGTGGTGGCCAGAGCGCCCGGGTGCGGGGTCGAGACAACCGTCAGGGTGCGTATGCGGCCGGGGTGGGCGTGCGCGGTCCACCACGCCACCGCGCCTCCCCAGTCATGGCCGACCAGGTCGAACGCCGCCCAGCCCAGTTCCTCGCCGATGGCGACCACGTCGTCCACGAGATGGCCGATGCGATAGTCCTCGGGCCGCTGGGGGCGGGCGCCGGGGGAGTACCCCCGCTGGTCGGGTGCCACCACCCGGTGACCGTGCGCGGCCAAGGCCGCGATCTGCCGTTGCCACACCAGCCCCGTCTGCGGGAAGCCGTGCAGCAGCAGCACCGGACGACCCCCGGGCGGACCCGCCACGATCGCGTCGAACACGCCCGCACCCGTGGAGATGCACAGCTGGGTCACGATCCACCCCTTCGTACCGACTGGTCGGTACCCTCCAGGGAGCAGGGCGGGCTGTCAAGACCCGGCGCTCGGTTGAACCTGACGCCGAATTCAACTATAACGAGCCCGGCGCACGGTGCTCGGAATCCCGGCCGGCGAAGCTCCCGGACGAACCGGACCAAACAGAAAACAGTGAGGCGACATGAGGGAAGCAGTCATCGTTTCGACGGCACGGACGCCGATCGGAAAGGCGTACCGCGGCGCGTTCAACGACACCCAGGCGCAGGAACTCGCCGCCCACGCCCTTGAGCACGCGGTACAGCGCGCCGGACTCGAGGGAGGCGAGGTCGAGGACGTGATCTTCGGCTGCGCCGTGCAGCAGGGGTCCTCCGGGGGCAACATCGCGCGTCAGGCGGCTCTCCGTGCCGGACTTCCGGACACCGTGTCGGGGATGACGATCGACCGGCAGTGCTCGTCGGGCCTGATGGCCATCGCGACGGCCGCCAAGCAGATCGTCACGGACGGCATGCAGGTAGCCGTCGGCGGCGGTGTCGAGTCGATCTCCCTGGTGCAGAACGACCACATGAACACCCACCGCATGGCGGACCCCTGGCTGGTCGAGCACAAGCCGAGCATCTACCTGCCGATGCTGCAGACGGCGGAGATCGTCGCCGAACGCTATGGCGTAAGCCGGGAACGGCAGGACGAGTTCGCGCTGCTGTCGCAGCGGCGCACCGCGGCGGCGCAGGAGGCCGGCCGGTTCGACCGGGAGATCGTCGCGCTCCCCAGCGTCAAGAAGGTCCTCGACAAGCAGTCCGGAGAGGTGCGGGACGAGGAGGTCACCCTGACCCGGGACGAGGGCAACCGCGCGTCGACGACGCTCGAAGGCCTGGCCGGCCTGGCGCCGGTGCTGCCCGACGGTCAGGTCAGCGCGCGTTCCAGCGTGACGGCCGGCAACTCCTCCCAGTTGTCGGACGGGGCTTCGGCGTCGGTGTTGATGGAGTCGAAGGAGGCCGAGCGCCGCGGACTGGAACCGCTGGGCGTCTACCGGGGTATGACCGTTGCCGGCTGCGCGCCGGACGAGATGGGCATCGGTCCGGTGTTCGCGATTCCGCAACTGCTGAAGCGGCACGACCTCACCATCGACGACATCGGTCTGTGGGAGCTCAACGAGGCGTTCGCCTCCCAGGCGGTGTACTGCCGGGACGAACTGCACATCGACCCGGAGCGGTTCAACGTCGACGGCGGCGCGATCTCGGTCGGTCATCCGTACGGAATGACCGGCGCCCGGCTGGTGGGGCACGTCCTCATCGAGGGCAAGCGCCGAGGCGTGCGTTATGTGGTGGTCTCGATGTGTGTCGGCGGCGGAATGGGCGCGGCCGGGCTGTTCGAGGTCGCCTGAGGACCGCCTTCCTGCTGGAGAACCGTGACCGCCGTCGCGTCGCACGGCGGCGAACCGACCGTGAGAGAGAGGGATGGACACCGTGTCGAACGTGGTGGAAAGGGCCAGGACCGCGGTCCTGGTGGACTTCGGCGGTGTCATCACCTCCAGTGTCTTGCGGGCTTTCACCGATTTCGGCGCCTCGCTCGGCGGCGACCCGCGCCTGCCGCTGGACCTGCTCGCCCGGGACCAGCCGTCACGCACCCTCCTGGCCGACCACGAGTGCGGCCGTATCGGCACCGAAGCCTTCGAGCGAGGATTCGCCGAGCGTCTGCGCCTCCATGGCGCCGACGTACCGGCCGAGGGGCTCACGGCCCGGATGCAGGCGGGAATGTCGATCGACCGGGACATGCTCGCGCTGCTCGCTGACCTTCGAGCCGCCGGCCGCCCCGTCGCGCTCGTCTCCAATTCGTTCGGTACCGGAACCTACGACGGTGTCGACCTCGCCGCCGTAGCCGACGCGGTCGTCATCTCCGGGGAGGTCGGGATCCGCAAGCCCTCCCGGCGGATCTACGCCCTCGCCTGTGAGCGCCTCGGCATCGACCCCGAGGAGGCGGTCATGGTCGACGACCTGCAGCAGAACCTCGACGGAGCGGCACGGATCGGCATCGGGGGCGTCCTGCACACCAGCGCCGCCGACACCCGCCGCCAACTCGCCGAACGCTTCGGGATCACCACCTGACCGACCGACCGTTCGACCGACCCGTCGACCGGTAGGGCGCAGTGCGCCCAGGCGTCCGGCCGCACCGTCCGGGGCCATGTCGAGGCCGGGCCACGTCAACCGATCGGCGAGGGCGAGACCCGTACCGCCACCCGCTCCCATCCCGGAAGGCACCACCCATGACCAATGTTCTCGATCCCGTGTGCCGCCACGCGGCCGCCGCTCCCGACACCGTCGCACTGCGCGGCGCCACGGATCGGTGGACCTACCTCCAACTGCGTGACGCGAGCATGCGGTACGCGGGCGCCCTGGCCGCCGCGGGTCTGTCCCCCGGGGACCGGGTGCTGCTCGCGGCGCCGTCGGTACCCGAGTTCGTGGTGGCCTACCTCGGGATCCAGGCCGCGGGCTGCGTCGTCGTGCCGGTCAACACGATGGTCACCCGGTCCGAGGCCGAGTACGTCCTCGGCGACGCCGGGTGCTCATGGGCGATCGCCTGGCACGCCCTCGGCCCCGCCGTCGCACAGGCGGCAGCGGCGCTCGACGTGCCTTTTCGGACGCTGTCCCCGGGCGCGTCGGTCACCGGAGCCACCCCTGCCCGCGTGGTCGACCGGGACCGCGACGAGACCGCGGCGATCCTCTACACCTCGGGCACCACGGGGCGCCCGAAGGGGGCTCGACTCACCGTAGGGAACCTGTTGTCCGCCGGGGAGATCGGCGCCGAGTGCAGCCGCGCCTCGAGCACCGACCGTACCGGCACCGGACTCCCGCTGTTCCACGTGTTCGGCCAGGCATCGGTCATGATGGCGACCCTGACCGTGGGCGGCTCGATGTCGTTGCTGGCCCGATTCGACCCGGCGTCGATGCTGGAGATGCTCCGCCGCGACCGGCTCACCATCATGGCCGGCGTGCCCACCATGTGGAACGCGCTGCTGCACGCGGCGGGCGATGCGAACCCGGCGGACTTCGCCCAGCTCCGGGTCGCCGTCTCCGGCGGCGCCTCTCTGCCCGGGGAGATCGCCCGGGCCTTCGAGGCCCGCTTCGGCTGCACCATCCTCGAGGGGTACGGGCTCACCGAGACCACCGCGTTCGGCACTTTCAACGACATCGACCGCGGCGGCAAGACCGGCTACACCGGCCGGGCGGTCCCGGGGATGCGGGTCCAGGTGCGCGACATCGAGGGCAACGAGTGCCCGCCGGGTACCGTCGGCGAGGTCCACATCAAGGGCCCCACGGTCATGCGCGGCTACTGGAACCGTCCCGCGGACACCGCCGCGGCCCTCTCGCCCGACGGCTGGTTCCGCACCGGCGACCTCGGCGAAACCGACGCGGACGGCGACCTGCGCATCGTCGACCGCATCAAGGACCTGATCATCCGCGGCGGTTACAACGTCTACCCCGGTGAGGTCGAGGAAGTTCTCTACGAGCATCCGGACATCGTCGAGGCGGCCGTGATCGGCGTTCCCGACGAGCACTACGGCGAGGAGGTCGCCGCGCTCATCGCCGCGCGGCCCGGTTCGCAGCTCGCTGCCGCCGAGGTGTCGAGCTGGGCACGGGAGCGGCTGTCCGCCTACAAGATCCCGCGTATCGTCCGGTTCGTCGACGCGCTGCCCAAGGGCCCGTCGGGGAAGATCCTCAAGCGGTCCATCGACCGTGCCGCTCTGACCCGCGACACGGCGCCCGCCGACGGTGCCGTCCGCCGCCACTGAGCACCCGTACGGCGGGGTTTATGAGTATGGCGTCGGATTCAAGTAGAGTCCCCGGATGGACACTACTGCGCCCGAGGAGTTCGACAGCGAGAAGGCACCGCCCATGGCGCCCCTCTCGCACCTTCGCGAGCCGCCCACGACGAAGCGCGGAGCGCGGACGCGGGCCGCCTTGGTGAAGGCCGCGCGGAAGGTGTTCGAACGGGACGGCTACCTCGACGCCCGCCTGACCGACATCACCAAAGAGGCCCAATGCGCGGCGGGATCCTTCTACACCTACTTCGCCAACAAGGAAGAGGTGCTTGCCGCCGTTCTCCTGGAGGCGCAAGAGGACATGATGCACCCGGGCATGGGCCGGGTGGAGGGCACCGACGACCCCTATGCGGTGCTCGAGGCGAGCAATCGCGCGTATCTCGAGGCGTACAGACGGAACGCGAAGCTGATGGCCCTGCTCGAGCAGGTCGCCCAAGTGGAGCCCGAGTTCCGCGAGTTCCGCAGCCGGCGCGCTGACGCGTTCATCCGCCGCAATGCCCGGGGCATCGCCGAGCTGCAGGCGCGGGGCGTGGCAGACCGCGAGGTCGATCCGATGATGGCCTCCCGCGCGCTGTCGGGCATGGTCAGCGTCATGGCCTACAACGCCTTCGTGCTCGGCGAGCGGCAGGAGGAAGAGGCGCCGGTGGACTTCGACGCACTCGTGTCCACGGTCACCCGGCTCTGGGCGAACGCCCTGCGGTTCCCCGGCAACCGCTGATCCGGCGGCCTGGTCCGCCTCCCGCAGAGCACCCGGTTCCGCCGGGTGCTTCTTTCTTTGCGCTCTCCGACGCAGGGGGCCGGGCGGCCCCCTGCGCGCGCTGCCGCACGCCCCACAGTTGAACTTGAAGTCAGATTCAAATATACAGGAGGCGCGCACACCCGCCGTCGAAACATCCCCTCACTCCCAGTCAGGAGTTCACATGTCCCTGTTCGAGATGTCGGACCGTGCCAGGAAATACCAGGCGGACCTGCTCGACTTCATGGACGCGCACATCTACCCCGCCGAGGCGGTGTACCACGAGCAGATGCGCGCGTCGGGTGACCCGCACTTCCACCCGCCGATCATCGAGGAACTCAAGGCGGAGGCGCGCAGGCGGGGACTGTGGAACCTCTTCCACCCGCACCCGCACTGGGGTCCCGGGCTGACGAACCTCGAGTACGCGCCGCTGGCGGAGATCATGGGCCGCAGTCACATCGCCTCCGAGGCGTGCAACTGCAACGCTCCCGACACCGGCAACATGGAGGTGCTCACGCTGTTCGGCAGCGACGAGCACAAGGAGAAGTACCTCAAGCCCCTGCTCGACGGGACGATGGCCTCGGCCTTCGCCATGACCGAGCCGCGTGTCGCCAGCTCCGACGCCACCAACATCGAGCTGCGGATGGAGCGCGACGGTGACGCGTACGTGCTCAACGGCCGCAAGTGGTTCGCGTCGAACGCCCTGCACCGCAACTGCAAGGTACTCATCGTCATGGGGAAGACGGACCCCACCGCTGCTCCGCACCGGCAGCAGTCGATGATGGTCGTCCCGATCGACGCCCCCGGGATCACGGTGCTGCGCGGCCTGCCCGTGTTCGGCTACCAGGACCGTGAGGGGCACGCCGAGATCGACTTCACCGACGTACGCGTGCCGGCCAAGGACCTCCTCAAGGGCGAGGGCGAGGGCTTCGCGATCAGCCAGGCCAGGCTCGGGCCCGGTCGTATCCACCACTGCATGCGGGCCATCGGCGCGGCCGAGCGGGCGCTGGAGCTGATGTGCCGGCGTGCGGAGTCACGGGTGACCTTCGGCAGTCCGGTCGCCGAACGGTCCAACATCCAGGACTGGATCGCGGAGGCACGTATCGACATCGAGATGATCCGCCTGCTCACGCTCAAGGCCGCCCATCTGATGGACACGGTCGGGAACAAGGAGGCGCGCACCGAGATCGCGGCCATCAAGGTGGCCGCCCCGAACATCGCGCTGAAGATCGTCGACCGCGCGATCCAGGTGCACGGAGCGGCCGGAGTGACCGAGGACTTCCCGCTGGCGATGATGTACGCGCAGCTGCGGACGCTCCGGCTGGCGGACGGTCCCGACGAGGTCCACAAGCGGGCCATCGCCCGGCAGGAACTGCGGCGGCACCGCGACGGGGCCACCGCCGGCGGCACGGACACCCCGGCGGCCACAAGGCAGGGGTGAGCTGAGATGACAGGACGGGATCTCACCGGTCGCACCGCCGTCGTCACGGGCGCCTCGCGCGGCATCGGGCTCGCGATCGCCCGGTCCTTCGCCGCCGCAGGCGCGAACGTCGTCCTCACCTCCCGCACCCAGGAGGCGGCGGACGCCGCCGCGGCCCAGGTCGGCGGCACGGCGGTCGGTGTCGGTGCGCACGCGGTCGACGAAGAAGCGGCCCGGCGCTGTGTCGATCTGACGCTCGAGCGCTTCGGCAGCCTGGACATCCTCGTCAACAACGCGGGGACCAACCCGGCCTTCGGGCCCGTCATCGACCAGGACCACGGCCGGTTCGCCAAGACCTTCGACGTGAACCTGTGGGCTCCCGTGCTGTGGACGGGGCTGGCCACGCGGGCCTGGATGGGCGAGCACGGCGGCGCGGTCGTCAACACCGCGTCGGTCGGCGGCATGGCCGTCGAGGCGAACATCGGGCTGTACAACGCGTCGAAGGCCGCACTGATCCACCTCACGAAGCAACTGGCCCTGGAACTCGCGCCGAAGGTCCGGGTCAACGCGGTGGCACCGGGGGTGGTGCGCACGAAGCTGGCCGAGGCCCTGTGGAAGGAACACGAGCAGACCGTGTCCGCCGCGACGGCACTCAGGCGCATCGGGGAGCCCGCCGACATCGCCTCGGCGGTCGCCTTCCTCGTCTCGGACGCCGCGAGCTGGATCACCGGCGAGACGCTGGTGATCGACGGCGGGCAGCTCCTCGGCGACGCGCTCGTCCTCGGACAAGGAGCCGGCCCGGGCGTGTAGCGCGGACACCACCGGAATCGACGCCGGGGCGGTGAGCCGCCGGCCCGGCACCTCGGCGTCGACCGCGCCGGGCAGCCGGTCACCGACCGGGGCGGGCCCGGCCAGGCGCATCCCCGCGGCCGCTGCCGTCCCCGCGAGGCGACGGCGGTGCCGGACAGGCGGGGAGCGAGGTGTCGTCGAGCCGAGACACCCCGGCGCCCCGGCCGCCCGCGGGCGTCTCAGCCGGGCGGGGCCGACAGATGGATCAGGATGCCGCACACCTCGTCCACGATCTCCCGGGCCTCCGTCTCGTCCCCGCAGTCGGCCAGCTCGCGCGCTGCCCCTCCGATGACGGTGGTCAGCACGCTCACCCGGACCCGGCCGGCGCGTCGCCGCTCGTCCACCTCCAGGAGCCGGGCGTTGCGCCGTACCCACGCGCGGTCCCACTGGCGGCGCAACGCGTCGAAGCCCGCGGGGCCGTCGTCCTCCGCGAGGAGTCCGCCGAGCCGCCGGTTGTCCCAGGCGCCCTCCAGGTACGCCCTGGCTCCCGCCACGAAGAGGGCGATGGGGTCGTCCACCCCACGGCCGCGCTCGCAGGCCAGTGTGGCCGCGGTCCGGCGCTCCTGCTCCTCCCGGAACTCCTCCCACAGGGCGAGGTAGAGCCCGCGCTTTCCGCCGTAGTGCTGGAAGAGGCTGCCCACCGGGATGCCGGAGCGAGCCGCGATCTCGGTGAGACCGGCGTCGGTGTAACCGCGCTCGGTGAACACCTCCAGCGCGCCGTCCAGCAGCGCGCGCCGGACCGTTCGGTTCTGTCCCGCGTCCCCCTCCGCAAGGCCCATGCCCCCTTGCCCGCCGGGCAGCTGACGGGCCGCCTCGGTCCCGGCGGACTCCACGATGCCGCTCACTGGCGATCCTCACCTTCCCCGGACCCGTCGCGGATGGCGAGGGCGACCAGTAGTTCCAGGAGGTCGGCGATCCGGCGCGGATTGCGGCCGGTGCGTTCCTCGATCCGCCGCAGCCGGTAGTGCGCGGTGTTGTGGTGCACCCGCAGCCGTTCGGCGGCCAGCCGCAGATTGAGGTCCGCCGCCGCGAACGCCCGTATGGTGGCGGCCAGCGTGTCGCCCCGTCCGCGGTCCTCCTCCAGCAGCACCCGCACCCGGGGATCGACCAGCTGGCGGGCGAGGTCGTCGGCGCGCAGCGCCAGGTAGTCGAACGGGGACAGCCGCGGCAGCGCCGCCACCCCACCCCCGCCCGGCACCAGATCGAGGGCGGCCCGCGCCTCCTGGTAGGCGCGCGGCAGCTCACCTGCGCCCTCTGCGACCGTACTGATCCCCATGGCAAGCATGGTTCCGCCCCGCGCGAGCCGCCGCTGCACGGCCTCGAAGTGGGCACATATGTCCTCCGCGTTCATCCCGGCCCGGACCACGGGCACGGCCACCACCTCGCCGTGCCGCACGACGACCAGGGTTCTGCCGGCCCAGGGCCCGGCGACGCTGATGGACGCGCTGGTGGCATACCCGTTCTCGGCCGAGGACAGGTCCCCGGTGCAGGTGTCGCCGACGCACACCGCCACGACCGCCATCATCGGCGAGCGCGGCCCGACGCCGTACGCCTGCGCCGCGGCGAGCAGCGGACCACGCGTCGGCGCCACACCGGACAGCAACTGGTCCAGCAGATCCCGGCGCTCCCGGTCCGCGTCCGCCACCACGTGCTGCTGGTACTCGACGTACGCCTGCGCGGCATGGGTGCTGGCGTAGTCGACGTACCGCATCAGCGGGGTGACGAGGGACAGCGCCGCCTGCTGGGCCTCGGCGGAGGTGCCCGCGCAGTCCAGCAGCGCGTCCCACAGCACCTGCCGGCCGACCCGGAAGGCACTGATCCAGTCCTCCAGGGCGAACCCCGCGCGTGCCCTGCGCATGGCTGCCGCACGGCTGAAGACCAGGTCCTCGGGGGCCATGTCGCGGTCGCCGGCCAGCGCCGCCAACTGCATCCGGTAGTGCTCCAGCACCTGGCCCCGTACGTCGTCGAAGAACCGCTCGTCCTGCAGCGCGTACGACGGGATCTCCGCGCGCATCACAGCGACGGCGGTCTCCGCCACCTCCTCGACCCGGTCGTGGACGGCGTGCAGGATCCGCCGCCGCTCCCGGCGGAGCGGTTCGGAGAGTGGGGGAGCGCCCGGAGCGGGACCGCTAGGCATGGCGCCGATCGTCGCCGTCCGCCTCGTGCTCCGTCAACAGGCCCGGTGTGAGACATCTGACGGCACTTGTGCGCGGCGCACAGTTCGGCGACCGGGAAGTTGGGTGCTCACACCCAATGTGCGCCTGGAACGCCCCCACCTACTGTGACGCTCGCCCACCCCCCAGCACGTCGGAAGGGGCGTCACTCATGCTCGCGGTCGACGGTATCACCGTGCGCTTCGGCGGGATCACGGCACTGAACGGTGTCGCTTTCACCGTCGAGCCGGGCACCGCCGTAGGGCTCATCGGGCCCAACGGAGCCGGCAAGACCACCTTGTTCAACTGCTTCACCCGGCGCTGCACCCCCGACGCGGGAGACGTGCGGTTCGAGGAGGAGGACCTGCTGGCCCTCCCCCCGCACGCCGTGGCCGGGCGCGGCATCGCCCGCACCTTCCAGAACCTGGGCCTTTTCCCGCGGCTCACGGTCCGGGAGAACGTCATGGTCGGGGCCCACAGCCGGGGGCGCACCGGACACCTCGCCGCGGCGCTCCGGCTGCCCCGCGTCCGGCGGGAGGAGAGGGAACTACATGACCGGGCGGACGACCTGCTACGGCGGCTCGGCCTGGCGGACGTCGCCGACCACCCCGCCTCCGGGCTGCCGTTCGGCACGCTCAAACGCGTCGAACTCGCCCGGGCGCTCGCGGTACGGCCCCGGCTGCTGCTGCTCGACGAACCGGTCAACGGGCTCAGCCACGGCGAGGTCGACCAATTCGCGGATCTGGTCCGCTCGGTGCGCCAGGAGTTCGACCTCACGCTCGTGGTGGTCGAACACCACATGGGGTTCGTGATGGGCCTGTGCGACAAGGTCGTGTGTCTCGACTTCGGCCGCAAGATCGCCGAGGGCTCGCCGGAGGAGATCCAGCGCGACCCGGCGGTCATCGAGGCGTACCTGGGGGTGGCGGCGTGAGCGAGCCCACCACCGACCGCGCCGAGGCCGCGGCGACCGCGGAGCCGGACTTCCTGAAGGTTGCCGGCCTGCACGCCGGATACGGCCAGGCCCGCGTGCTGCAGGGCCTCGACTTCTCCGTCGCCCGAGGTGAGGTGTGCGCGATCCTCGGACCCAACGGCGCGGGCAAGACCACGACGCTGCGGGCGCTGTGCGGCATGGTCCGCGGCCGCGGCTCGGTCACCCTGAACGGCACGGAACTGCTGGGCCGCCCACCCGAGCAGGCCGCCCGGCTCGGCGTGGCGCACGTGCCCGAGGGCCGGGGCACCTTCAACGACCTGACCGTCGAGGAGAACCTGCGCGTCGGCGCCCACCTGCGCACCGGTCTTTGGCGGGGCCGCGCCGAGCGTGCGGCCGTGGCCGCCGACCTGGAGCGGATCTACGGCTACTTCCCCAAACTGCGCCAGCGGTCCCACCAGGCCGCCGGCAGCCTCAGCGGCGGGGAGCAGCAGATGCTCGCCATCGGCAGGGCGCTGATGCTGCGGCCCTCGCTGCTGCTCCTGGACGAACCGTCCCTGGGACTCGCGCCCCTGGTCACCCGCGAGCTGTTCGAGATCGTCCGTGCCGTCAACGAGGAGGAACGCACCACCGTGGTCGTCGTCGAACAGAACGCCCAGCTCGCGCTGGACATCGCCCACCGGGCCCACGTACTGGAGGCCGGCCGCCTGGTGCTGTCCGGCCCGGCCGCACAGATCCGCGAGGACGGGCAGGTCGCCGAGGTGTACCTCGGGGTCTCCGTCCTCTCCCGGAAGGCCGGGTGAGCGCCGTGACCGATCTTCTCCAGCAAGTGGTGGAAGGACTGGGCTCCGGCGCGGTGTACGCCAGCCTGGCGCTTGCCCTCGTCCTGATCCACCGGTTCACGGGGATCGTCAACTTCGCGCAGGGCGAGCTGGCCATGCTCTCGACGTACGTCGCCTGGCAGCTGGTGGCGTCCGGGATGCCGTTCTGGCTGGCGCTGCCGGTCACCCTCGCGGTGTCCTTCGCCGGCGGCATGCTGGTCGAGCGGATCGTCATCCGGCCCGTACAGGGTGCGCCCGAGCTGACGGTGGTCATCGTCACGGTCGGCCTGTTCATCTTCGTCAACGCGCTGGCCGGTCTGATCTGGTCCTTCACCGTCAAGGACTTTCCGCAGCCCTTCCCCGACGGGGGGCTCCACCTGGCCGGGGTGCGCCTGGACTGGTCGACGCTCGGGATCATCGGCGTGGTGGCCGCCGTGATGGGTCTGCTGTACCTGCTGTTCCAGCACACCTCCATAGGCCTGGTGATGCGGGCGGTCGCCTGCAACGCGCCCTCCGCCCGGCTGTCGGGCATCCGGGTGGGCCGGGTGCTCATGCTCGGCTGGGGGCTGGCCGCGACGGTCGGCGCGGTGTCGGGCGTGCTCGTCGCCCCGCTGCTGTTCCTGGAGCCCAACATGATGGGCGGGGTGCTGATCTACGCGTTCGCCGCGGCCACCCTCGGGGGCTTCGACAGCCCGGTCGGCGCGGTCGTCGGCGGTCTGTTCGTGGGCGTCGCCGAGACGCTGACGGGAGCGTACGTGGACGTCATCGGTGCCGATCTGAAAGTGGGCGTCCCCCTGGTGATCATCCTGGCGGTGCTGCTGGTGCGGCCCCAGGGCCTGTTCGGACGGGCGGCGGTGGAGCGCGCATGAACACGATCACAGCGGCACCCGGCACCGACCGGGTCCGGTGGCTGCGGGCCGCGCTCACCGTGCTGGTCGCGGCGGCGGCAGCCGTCGGCGCACCGTTCTACTTCGCCCCCTTCCAGGTCTTCCAGCTGACCATGGTGCTCCTGTACGCCGTGGCCCTGTCCGGCCTGAACCTGCTGGTCGGCTTCGGCGGGCAGATCTCGCTCGGTCACGGCGCGTTCTTCGCGGCGGGGGCGTACACGGCGGCGGTCATGCTCGACCGGTACCACACCGGCCACCTGGCCACGCTGCCGGTCGCGGCCGCCGGATGCTTCGTGCTGGGCCTCGGGTTCGGCGTGCCCGCGCTGCGGCTGCGCGGCCTGTACCTGGCCCTGGTCACCCTGTCGTTCGCGGTGTTCCTGCCGCCCCTGCTCAAGCGGCTCGAACCGGTGACGGGCGGCTCGATGGGGCTGACCGTGGACAAGCTGCGGCCGCCGGCGTGGAGCGGGCTGGCCGAGGACCAGTGGATGTACTTCGTCGTCCTCGCCGTCACCGCGGTGGCCCTGCTGCTCGCCCGCAACCTGCTGCGGTCCCGGGTCGGCCGGGCACTGCTCGCCGTGCGGGACAACGAGAGCGCCGCCGAGGTCATGGGCGTGCGGCTGTCGCTGCACAAGACCCTCGCCTTCGCGTGGAGCGCGCTGTTCGCGGGTGTCGCCGGGTGCCTGTACACCTGGGTGATCGGCTTCGTCTCGCCGGACTCCTTCAGCTTCGTCCTGTCCATCACGCTGCTGGCCGGCCTGGTGGTCGGGGGGCTCGGCTCGCTGTACGGACCCTTGCTGGGCGGGGCGTTCGTGATGTACGTGCCGAGCGTGTCCCAGGACGTCAGCGAGGCGGCACCGGGCGTGGTGTTCGGCCTGCTCATCATCGCGGTGATGTTCGTGGCCCCGACGGGTCTGGCCGGTCTGCCGGGCCGGGTCCGGGACGCTGTCGCCCGTCGCCCGTCCCGCACCAGCGCCGCTTTCGACCGGACACCCGGGACCGCAGCCGCGCCCGACGCGGAGCCGCAGTCCCAGGCCGAGTCCGTCCCCTCCGCGACCTACGCCTGCGCGGACCCCGCAGTTGCCGACGCCGAACCCGTGGGCGCACCGCCCCGCACGGAAAAGGAATGAATCACATGCGCAAGACGACCGCTCTGCGGGCGGCCGCGGCCGCGACCGCCGCCCTGCTCACCGCGACCGCCTGCAGCAGCCAGCGAGGGCAGGACGCCCAGGACACCGCTGCCGGCGGCGCCTGCAAGGGCCAGCAGACCACCGGCATCACCGACAAGACCATCAAGCTGGGCGGGATCTACCCGCTGTCCGGACCGGCGTCCGCCTACGGCACGATCAGCAAGGGCGTGGCCACCTACCTCAAGTACGTCAACGACAAGGGCGGCATAGACGGCCGCAAGGTCGAGTTCGTCGTCCGCGACGACGGCTACCAGCCGCCCAAGGCGGTCGAGGAGGCCCGCAGACTCGTCGAGCAGGAGAAGGTCTTCGCCCTGTTCCAGACCCTGGGCACCCCGTCCACGGCAGCCGTGTGGGACTACCTGGACAAGCAGAAGGTGCCGCAGCCCTTCGTCGCCACGGGTGCCTCCGCCTGGGGCACGGACGAGCGGCACCCCTGGACCATCGGCTGGCAGCCCGACTACGTGTCCGAGGCACGGGTGTACGCCAAATACCTCAAGGACGCGCAGCCGAAGGCCGACGTCGCGGTCCTCTACCAGAACGACGACTTCGGCAAGGACCTGCTCGGCGGGTTCAAGAAGGCCGTCGCCGGCAGCGGCATCAAGGTGGTCGCCGAGGAGAGCTACGAGGTCACCGCTCCCTCCGTCTCGGCGCAGATGACGAGCCTCGCCCGCTCCAAGGCCGACGTGCTGCTCGACGTCACCACGCCGAAGTTCGGCAGCCAGGCCCTCGCCGCCGACGCCAAGAACACCGAATGGAACCCGCTGCACATCGTGAACAACGTGTCCTCGTCGGCCGCCGTGCTCAAGCCCGTCGGATTCAAGAACGTCCAGGGCGTGGTCTCGGCGACCTACTTCAAGGACCCCGCCGACCCGCAGTGGGCCGACGACCCGGAGGTGAAGACGTACAAGGACGCCCTGCACACGTACGCGCCCGACGCCGACCCGGCCAACCAGTTCAACGCCTACGGCTGGGCCGTCGCCTCCAGCCTGCACAAGGCACTGGACGCGATGAAGTGCCCGACCAGGGAGGGACTGCGGGACGCGGTGCGCCACCTGAAGGACGTCGAGGTGGACATGCTGCTGCCCGGTGTCACCCTCTCCACCGGGCCTGACGACGCGTTCCCGATCGAGACGATGCAGCTGATGCGGTTCAAGGGCGAGCGGTGGCAGCTGTTCGGCAAGCCCGTCGACACCCGCAAGGAGTTCGGCCCGGCGGCGAAGTGAGCCGGCGGGGGCGGTCCCTTGTCGACGCGCCGACCCTGGCGACCGCCCCCGCCCCGCCACCGGCGCCCGGAGCCCTGGCCGCGCCGGTGCGTCGGCGTCCACCGGCCGCTGCCGGGGGACCGCCGGGCGGGCCGTGATCACCCCCGCCCGCCGGGCCGGGCGCCGCGGCGGCGCGGGCGCGGCCCAGGCGGGTTCACTACGCTTGGTGTATCGGCAGGTCAGCCAGCGGTGGAGAAGCGGATGACGGAGTTCAGCGCAAGCCACGACGATCCGTTCGCCCCGCACCTCGCCGCCCTGGCGGTGCTGGACGACCGGGGAGACGTGACCGGATGGAACCGGCGGGCCGAGGAGCTGCTCGGTCATCCCGGCGCAGCCGTCATCGGTCGTCCGGCCTTCGAGGTCCTCGTCGATCCGCCCGATCTGCCGGCCGTCAGGCGGGCCGCGGCGAGCTGCCGGAGAACCGGCGGCTGGTTCGGGCGGCTCAGGCTGCGGCACCGCGACGGGCGGCTTGTGGAGATGGGGCTCAGGGCGCACGCGTTCGCCCGCGACGACCGGGTCCGCGAGTGGCTCGTCGCCGGGGCACTCGCGGCCGACGTCCTGGAATGGCAAAGGGACCGCGCGGTTCTCGACGGGCTGTACCGCCGGTGCCCGATCGGCCTGGTCGTCCACGGCCCCGACCTGAGGGTCCTGCGGGTCAACCGGGCCATCGAGCGGTTCACCGGCGTCCCAGCGGCAGACTTCCGGGGTCTGCCCACCGGCCACATGCTCCTTCCCGACGACGCACGCCGGGCCGTGGACCGGGTACGCCAGGTGCTGGAGACCGGCAGACCGCTGATCTACTCCGAGCAGTTCGCCCGCCTCCAGCAGGATCCGGCACGCGAGCGGGTCGCGTTGGTCTCGTCCTTCCGGATGGAGGATCCCTCCGGCCGCATCCTGGGCGTGGCCGAGATGATCGAGGACATCACCGAGCGCCATCGGGCCCAGCGTCGGCTCGCGCTTCTCGACCAGGTGGGCAGCCGTATCGGAACCACCCTCGACGTGGCGGAGACGGCCCGGGAACTCGCCGAGGTGATGGTGCCTCACCTCGCCGACCACGCGTCGGTGGACCTGCTGCAGCCGGTGACACGCGGTGAGGAACCGGCGCGGTCACTGGCGGGACCGGTGGTACGGGTGGGGGCCTGCGGCGTCGGCGCCCAGCAGCCCGGCCCGCCCCACCCCCACGGCGCGCCGGTGGAGTTCGCACCCGACACGCCCCAGGCGCGATGCCTGACCGAGGGGCGTCCCGTCCTGGAGCCGGTCCTGCCGCCCGACTCGTTCTCGGCCGAGAGCCGCCAGGGCGCCCACGCCCCGGACCTGGCCGCCCACTCGCTGATCGTGGTACCGCTGGCCGCACGGGGCATGGTGCTGGGCGTCCTGACCCTGTGGCGTTCGCGCCACCCCGATCCGTTCGAGGCGGACGATCTCACCCTCGCCCAGGAACTCGCCTCGCGCGCCGCCGTCGCCATCGACAACGCCCGGCGCTTCACCGAGCAGCAGCAGACCGCGTTCACCTTGCAGAGCAGCCTTCTGCCCCGGGCCGTACCGGACCAGTCGGCCGTCGAGGTGGCCCTGCGGTACCTGCCGGCCAGCGCGGCCCCGGGCCTGGGCGGCGACTGGTTCGACGTCATCCCCCTGTCCGGGGCGCGGGTCGCCCTCGTCGTCGGCGACGTGGTGGGACGCGGCATCCATGCCGCCGCCACGATGGGCCGGCTGCGTACCGCCGTCCACACGCTCGCCAGCCTCGACCTGGAACCGGACGAGGTCCTCTCCCGCCTGGACGACCTGGTCACCCTGCTGGCGGCCGAACAGGAGGCGATCGGCGAGCGGCCCGTGGGGGAGCAGGTCGTCGGCGCCACCTGCCTGTACGCCGTGTACGACCCGGTCTCCCGGCGGTGCTCGATGGCCCGCGCCGGCCACCCGCCGCCGGTGGTGACCGCCCCGGACGGGCATGTGGCCCTGCTCGACCTGCCCGCGGGCCCACCGCTCGGCCTGGGCGGTCTGCCGTTCGAGGCCCGGGAGATCGACCTGGCCGACGGAAGCCTGCTGTGCCTGTACACCAACGGGGTCATCGGCGAACGCCACCTCGACGCGGACATCGGCCTGGCCAAGCTGTGCGCGGCGCTCACCCGCCCCGCGGACGCGCTGGAACGCACCTGCCAAGCAGTGGTCGACTCGCTCGTGCCCGCGCGTCCCAGCGACGACATCGTGGTGCTGGTCGCCCGCACCCACGTGCTGCCACCGGACGACGTCGCCTCCTGGCAGCTGCCGCCGGAGCCTGCCAGCGCCGCCCGGGCCCGGGCACTGGCCTCGGCCAAGCTGACCGAATGGGGGCTGGAGCACTTGGCGTTCAGCACCGAGTTGATCGCCAGCGAACTGGTCACCAACGCCTACCGGTACGCCGGCGGCCCAGTGACCCTGCGGCTGATCCGTGAACGGTTCCTCGTGTGCGAGGTCAGCGACGGCAGCCACACCGCACCACACCTGCGCCGCGCCCGCACCACCGACGAGGGCGGGCGCGGCCTGTTCCTGGTGGCCCAGATGGCCGAACGCTGGGGCACCCGCTACGGCCGCGAGGGCAAGACCGTGTGGACCGAGCAGCCACTGGCCGGCCTGCTCACCTGACCGTCGCGGGCCACGCGGTTGCCGGTGCACGGCAGAGTGCGCCCGGTCACTCGGCAGCGGCCAGCAGACGTGCCTCGCTCTCCTCGTACAGCTGCCGGCTCTCCCGGCTCCCGGCTGCGCGGCGCCGGTGGTCCAGACGGCTGCCCAGCCAGCCCACCAGGTAACCGAAGGGGATGGAGACCAGCCCGGTGGACTGCATCGGGAACCAGTGGAAGTCGGCGTTCGGGAAGACGGCGGACGGCGTGCCCGAGACGGCCTTGGAGAAGACCATCAGCACCAGCGCGCA
Organism: Streptomyces sp. NPDC048521; assembly: GCF_043199855.1. Classification (NCBI taxonomy): domain Bacteria; kingdom Bacillati; phylum Actinomycetota; class Actinomycetes; order Kitasatosporales; family Streptomycetaceae; genus Streptomyces; species Streptomyces sp. NPDC048521. Next base: position 415,406 of record NZ_JBICWR010000001.1, on the reverse strand, counting down.
GGCCGCACCGCCGTAGAGGGCGGCGAGCAGGCCGGTGCGGGTGAAGCCTTTCCAGAAGAGGGAGTAGGTCAGCGCGGGAGCCACCGCGGACGCCCCGATGCAGACGGCCAGAGTGGTCAGCACGCCGACGTCCCAGTCCTGGACCAGGGTGGAGAGCCCGATCGCCACGGTTCCCACGGCCACGCTCGCCCACACCGCCACCGTCATCTCCGTGCGCGGCTCCGCCTGTCCCCGCCGCGTCGCCTCGGCGAACAGGTCGTGGGCGAGCGACGACGCCGCGGCCAGGGTCATGCCCGCGACCGAGGACAGCAGGGTGATGAACACCATGCCCGCCACGGCCGCGTAGAGGACCGTCGCGCCCGCGGAGGCGGGGGCCCCGCCGAGCACCTGGGACAGCATGAGCACCGCCGTCCTGCCGTGCGGGTCGACCGCGGTGATGGACCGCGATCCCACCAGTGCTGCCGCCCCCGTACCCACGATGATCACGAGCAGGCAGAAGGTGGTGACCGTGCCGACCGCCCACGACATGGAGCGACGTACGGCCGGCACGTCCTGCGCGGAGTACAGCCGCATGGTGATGTGGGGCAGGCAGGCCACGCCGAGGACCACGGTGACCTGGAGACCGGCGAAGTCCAGCCGGTCGATGCCCGAGGTGCCCAGCTGAAGGCCCTGCTGAAGGAAGGCCGGGCCCGTGCCGCTGCCGTGCTGGGCGGCCCTGAGCACGGCTCCGGGGCTCCAGTCGAAGCGGCGCAGGACCAGAGCGGCGACGACGACGGTGGTGCCCAGCAGGATGACGATCTTGATCATCTGAAGGAGCGCGGTTCCCCTCATGCCCCCGAGCGCCGCGTAAATGATCATCAGAGTGCCGACCATGACGATGCACGCCGTCCGGGCGCCCGCCCCGTGCGGGATGTCCAGGATGAAGGTGAGCAGCGACCCGGCCCCGGAGAGCTGGACGACCAGGAAGGGCAGGGTCGCCGCGAGCGTCACCACACAGGCGGCGACCCGCGCGGCCCGCCCGGGCACGGTGCGGGCCAGGACGTCGCCCATGGTGAACCTGCCGGCGTTGCGCAGGGGTTCGGCCAGCAGGAACATCAGCAGCACCAGGGACAGGGCGGTGCTGACCGCAAGGACGTAGCCGTCGTACCCGGCCAGCGCGATGATGCCGGTGGTGCTCAGCACCGTGGCCGCCGAGATGTAGTCGCCCGCGATGGCCAGGCCGTTCTTGAACGGGGTCAGCGAGAGGTAGCCGGTGTAGAAGTTCGCCAGGTCGTCGCGGTCCGGTCCCGCCATCACGCAGATCAGCAGCGTGAGGGTCACCAGGGCGGTGAAGAGGACGAGGACGGTGACCTGCGTCCCGGAGCCGAAGTCGTTCACCCGGCCACCCCCGTGGGCCGGCCGGCCGCCCGTTCCCTGACGGTGCGGGCCAACGGGTCCACCGAGCGCTGTGCGCTGCGTCCGTACCAGAAGACCGCCGCGAAGGTGACGACGAGCTGGAGCACCCCCAGGGCCATGCCCAGGCTCAGCTCCCCGGTCATCTTGGACCCCATGAGGTCCGGTGCGCAGCAGGACAGCGCCACGTACACCACGAAGGATCCGAGCGCGGTGAGTGTGGAGGCCCGGCGCAGCACGCGGTAGGCCGAGCGCAGGGCGGCGAGGTCGGCGCCGTGCCGAGGGGCCTCGTACGGTTCCCGCCGGGGGGTGCGCCCGTACCGGTCGTACGGAGCGTCGTCGTATCCGGACGGGGAGGGCTGCTGCCCCGCGTCCCACCCGTACGACTCGTACCGGGGGGAGCGGCCGTACGGCTCGGTCCGCGGCTGCGGCCACTCGGGCGGTGCCGGCGGCGGGTACCACTTGTCGTCGGGATGTGTCATCGCGTGGCCTTCCGGTGCGGCTCGGATCCGTGGGGGGCGGGCGGTGAGCAGTGGTGCGCCGGCGCACGATACCGACTGGTTGGAATGCCTGATAAGGCTGCCGGACGTTACGTTTTGGGCTCGAGGCGGCATCCGGAAGGCGACGGTCGTCCGACGGTCCGGCGGCCTCCGAACGATAGGCAGCCGCCGGGCGGAGCGGCGTGTGGTGAATATCACGGAGGCAGACGTACCTACTGGTCGGTATGGTCGCGGAGAGCCGCGACGACAGGAGGCGCCATGTCTGCGACCAACCGCCAGATCCGTCTGGCAGCACGCCCCGTGGGCGAGGTCAAACCCGAAGACTGGGAGCACAGTGCGGGGCCCGTCGACGAACCGGGCCCGGGCCGGTTCGCCGGCCGGACACGCGTGATCTCCCTGGACCCCGCGATGCGGGGCTGGCTGGACGACCGCCCCTCCTACCTGCCGCCGGTGGGCATCGGCGAGGTGATGCGCGCCGGATCGGTCATCGAGGTCACCGCGTCCGACCACCCCGACTTCCAGCCCGGCGACCACGTGGTCGGCACGTTCGGCGTCCAGGAGTACGTCGTCTCCGACGGCCGGGGCGCCATGAAGATCGACACCTCCCTCGCCCCACCCTCGACGTATCTCGGCGCGCTGGGCATGCCCGGCATGACCGCCTACTTCGGCCTGCTGGACGTCGGGGCACTGAAGGACGGCGAGACCGTCGTGGTGTCGGGGGCGGCCGGCGCGGTCGGCACCATCGCGGGGCAGATCGCCAAGGCCAAGGGCTGCCGTGTCGTGGGCATCGCCGGAGGCCCGGAGAAGTGCGCGCTGCTCACCGACGAACTGGGATTCGACGCGGCGATCGACTACCGCGCCGACGACGTCAAGAAGGCCCTGCGCCGGCACGCCCCCGACGGCATCGACGTCTACTTCGACAACGTGGGCGGCGACATCCTCGACGCCGCCCTGACCCGGCTGGCGATGCACGCGCGCGTCGTGGTCTGCGGTGCGATCAGTCAGTACAACAACGCCACCCCGGTCAAGGGCCCCTCGAACTACCTGACCCTGCTGGTGCGTCGCGCCCGCATGGAGGGCTTCGTCGTCTTCGACTACGCCAAGCGCTACGCGGAGGCCGCCCGAGACATCTCCGCCTGGATCGGCGCCGGCCGCATCAAGGTCAAGGAGCACGTGGTGCGGGGGACCGTGGACGACTTCCCCGAGACGTTGCAGATGCTCTTCCGCGGCGAGAACGTCGGCAAGCTCGTCCTGGAGCTGGCATGACGGCCACCGGAACCGGAGCCCCGCTCCAGGACAAGGTGGCGATCGTCACCGGCGGTGCCGGCGGACTGGGCCGGGCCACGGCGCTGGCGCTGGCGAAGGCGGGGGCCCGCGTCGTGGTCGCGGACCTCGACGCACGGGGCGGCCGCGAGGTGGCCGAGATGATCGGCGGCCAATTCCGTGCCTGCGACGTCTCCGACCTCGACGCCAACCGTGCGCTGGTCGAATTCGCCCAGGAGCGGTACGGCGGCGTCGACATCGCCTTCCTCAACGCCGGGGTGGTGACCGGATGCGGCGTCGGCGACGACTTCGACCTGGCGCGCTACCGCCGGGCGATGGGCGCCAACCTGGACGGCGTGGTCTTCGGCACCCATGCGGTGCTGCCGGCGCTGCGGGCACGCGGCGGAGGGTCGATCGTGGCGACCGCGTCCCTGGCGGGCCTCGCGTCCGTACCGCTGGAGCCGCTGTACGCGGCCAACAAGCACGCGGTCGTGGGACTCGCACGCTCCCTGGGACCGGCCCTCGCGCCGGACAACGTGCGCTTCAACGCGGTCTGCCCGGGGTTCGCCGAGTCGCGGATCATCGACCACCTGCGCGGCATGCTCTCCGAGCAGGGACTGCCGGTCATCCCGGCCGAGGTCGTGGCGGACACGGTGCTGCGGATCGTCACCGGCGACGGCACCGGGGAGTGCTGGTTCGTCCAGGCCGGCCGCGAACCGGAGCCGTTCCGATTCCGCCGCGTGCCCGCTCCGGGCAGGCCCGTCGGCGCCTGAGAACACTGACGGCAGTCCGGGTCCGCCACGGACTGCCGCCGCCTCCGCCGCCGGGGGAGCGGGGACGGAAGCGCCGTGCACCCGCACGGTACCGGGCAGCTCGCCGTCCATGGCGAACTGCCCGGTGCAGCCGCACCGCCCGAACGAGGAAAGCCCCTGCACGCTGACGCACCGGGGAAACCAGCAGCTGGAGACTGACGAAGCGCAGCGCGGCTGACTCTTCGGGCGGCCATCACGCCCGCCCGACCGCCCCCGCCACGGATCAGGCCGCGGTGCCTGGCGCGTTGCCGGCCGGCCTGAGGCTGCCGGCCTGATCGATCGCCGCCCGGGCGGTCTCGACGGCGACGACCGACTTCACGGCGTCCGGGGATGCGCCGGTCCTGAGTCGCCGGTGGAGATTCCTGCGCGTGGCCGGGTCAGGTGCCTGTCACCCCGTCACCCACGGTGCGCCCTGTCACCCGTGGTGAGTGGTGCGGTCGCGGCGGCGGCGCGGTGGGAAGCGGCCGCGGCCCCCGTCGCGGTGGTCACGTCGTTCGCCGACGGCCGGTGACTCGGACGGGTGCGGCCCCCCAGGGGGTTGTGCCGTGTCGGCGCGGCGGCGCGGGTCGCCGGGCCGGGGGCCGCCGGGCAGAAGGCGGGATGCCAGGGGGCGGCTGTACCGGTGCACGGCGATCCTCTCCGCGTGCTCGGCGTTGAGCCGGTGGATCACGAATGCCGCCGCCGCGATGAGGACCAGGAAGACGACGACCGTCAGGAAGGCGTTCACGGCTGCCCCTCACATTCCGCTGATCAGGCGACTGGCAGGACCGACGTGTTCCGGTACGGCCGGGGAGGCCGAGGAGGCTCCGCCCTCGTACTCCCACGCCTCGGCCGGATCGAGTGGCCGGTCGGCCGCGAAGCCGGCGTGCCGGGCCTCTTCCGCGGCGATGAACGCGCTCGCGGTCAGCGGCGGGCCGTCGTAGTCCGACGCGGCCGCCATCAGACGGGCCGCCGACGCCGCGCCGGTCTCGGGCGGGACGATCAACAGGTCCCAGCGGCCCGTGCCGTAGGAGAGCAGCAGCAGCTTGTGCGGGTCGATCTCGGGCGTGAACCAGCCGACCTTGACGACGTGACCGCCCACGGGAACCTCACGCGGGATGATCGGCCAGTACGTCGGGTTGACGGCGATGCGGGTGATGCGGCCCCACAGGGGGTCGAGCACATCGGTGAGTGCGGGCAGCTCGCTCAGCAGGTCCCGGGAGCGGGGCCACCAGGCGCCGTCCAGCAGACCACGGGACGTACCGTCGGTCTTCAGCACGAGACGCGCGGCCGGCGCCGCGACGGGCTCGGGGTGCGGCAGGGTGGGGTACAAGGTCGCCGACATGACGCGAACCCGTCTCCGGGCCGCCTTGGCGGTGACCCGGGTTTCGTCTCTCGCCGAGGACGACCCGGCGTGACGCCGGTGTGCGAAATGCCCTCGGTACTGTCCAGCGTACTCCGCGTGCACCGGCCGCCCGGGGCGTCGACTTCGTACGCGGGGAAGCGGCCGTCGCACCTGGCAGGAGTACGCTGAAACCGTCGGGACACGTCCCGTGCCGCTACCGGATCGGTCCATTTCCGAGGTCTCGTACGTCCCTGGCCCAGCGCTCCTCAGCTGGGCCACGTGATCGGTGAGCACCCGTTCCGCAACCCCCGGTGGGTCCTGCTCCCGCCGGACGAGAGCGGGAAGGAGAGACAGCATGATCCAGCCAGCCGACATCCGCGAGTGGCGCAACCGCGACGTCGTCGACCCCAAGGGTCACAAGATCGGCGCGCTCGAAGCGGTCTATGTCGACACCACCACCGACCAACCGGCCATGGTGACCGTCCGGACCGGTCTGCCCACCCACCGGTACCTGGTCTTCGTGCCCCTCGACGAAACCGTCCTCGGCCCGGACTACGTCAAGGTCTCCTACGCCAGGGCACGTGTGAAGAAGTCCCCTTCGATCGGTACGGACGACGTGCTGCCCGCCGAGCAGGAAGAAGCGATCTTCCAGTACTACGGCATGTCCTACCGGCCAGGGGCCGGCGGCGAACGCCAACTCGCGCGCCGCTGACCAGCCGCGCCCAGCCCTAGGGAGGCGTTCCCCTCATGGTGATCTTCCTGCTGATCGTCCTCGTGGCCATCGTGCTGGGGCTCATCGGCGCGACCGCGGAGGGCCTCGGCTATCTGCTGATCATCGGTATCGTGCTCCTCGTGGCCGACCTGGTCCTCGCCGCCGTGCGGTTGTCCCGGCGCTCCCACCGGCGCATCCTGCGCTGACAGATGACTGCGCCGGCGGACTCCGGTCCGGCCCGGCGCGCCCCGCGGGGACAAGCCGGCCCACGACCTCGCACACGGGCCGCTGGACCGGGCCGCTGTCAGGGATGCGGAAACGCGCGGCGACGACGAGGCCGCTGTTCCAGGAATGAAAGATCAGGACGCCGTTGTTGCGGCAACAGCACGCACGCACCCACGCGAGGTGGTAGTGAGCACCGTCCTTCGTCGAATGAGCATCCCCGCATGACCCTCCAGGCCACCGACTACACGGGGCAGACCGCGTGTGGGAACGACACGCACACCCCCCTGCGCGACTTCCTGCGCACCGAGACCGGAAGCGCCGCCGTCCTGGTGACGGCGGCGCTCGCCGCGCTCGTGTGGGCGAACCTGGCGCCGCACATGTACGAGTCGTTCTGGCACGCCCACCTGTCGGTCCGGCTCGGCTCCCACGGCATCTCGCTCGGCCTGCGCGAGTGGGTGAACAGCGGGCTGATGACGGTGTTCTTCCTCGTCGTCGGGCTGGAGGCGCGCCGCGAGTTCGACATGGGCGAGCTGCGCGACCGCAGGCGGCTGGCCCTGCCGCTCGCCGCGGGCCTCAGCGGCATGCTCGTACCCGTCGCGATCTACCTCGCCCTCAACGCCGGCCACGGCACGACGCAGGGCTGGGGCGCTGCGATGTCGACCGACACCGCCTTCGCGCTGGGCATGCTGGCCGTCGTCGGACGCCGCATGCCGGCCGGGCTCAGGGTCTTCCTCCTCACGATCACCGTCGTCGACGACTTCCTGGCCCTCGGCGTCATCGCCGTCGCCTACAGCGACCGCATCCACGTGCCGGCCCTCCTCCTCGCCATCGGCACCTTCGCCGTGATCCTGCTCGTGCGGCGCCTCGGGGTGCGGCGCGGTGTCGTGTACGCGGTGCTGGCGGTCGTCGCGTGGATCGGCCTGCTCGAATCAGGTGTGGATCCCGTGGTCATCGGCCTCGCCATGGGGCTGCTCACCTACGCCTATCCGGCCACGCGGAGCGACCTGGAGCGGGCCACCGGCCTGTTCCGTCTCTTCCGTGAGCAGCCCACTCCGGAACTGGAGCGGTCCGTGCGGATCGGGCTCGCCTCCGCCCTCTCCCCGAACGACCGCCTCCAGCGCCTGTACCACCCCTGGGCCAGTTATGTCGTCGTCCCGCTCTTCGCCCTGGCCAACGCCGGTATCGAGATCAACGGCGACCAACTGGCCCGCGCGTTCAGCTCGCCGGTCACCCTCGGCATCCTCGCCGGTTACGTCGTCGGCAAGCCACTGGGCGTCATCGGGGCCTCCGCTCTGGCCGCTCTGCTGTCCCGCGGTCGTGTCCGGCCGCCCATCGGCTGGGGCGCCGTCACGGCCGGCGGGACGCTGGCGGGCGTCGGCTTCACGGTCTCCCTGCTCATCGCGACCCTGGCCTTCGACGGCACCCGGCTCGAAGACGCCAAGATCGGCGTGCTGACGGCGGTGCTCGCCTCCTTCCTGCTCAGCAGGCTCGTCACCGCGGTGCTCGGAGCCCTGCCGCGCCCGCTCCAGCTGCGGGCGCTGCTGGGCGAGTCGGAGACGATCGTCGACCTGGCGGTACCCGTCGATCCCGACCGCGACCACGTGCGCGGACCGCGGCACGCCGCGGTGACCGTGGTCGAGTACGGCGACTACGAGTGCCCGTACTGCGGGCAGGCCGAGCCCGTCGTCCGTGCACTCCTCGGTGACTTCGAGGACGTGCGTTACGTGTGGCGGCACCTGCCGCTCACGGACGTGCACGTGCACGCCCAACTCGCGGCCGAGGCCGCGGAGGCCGCCGCGGCGCAGGGACGGTACTGGGAGATGCACGATCTCCTGCTCAGCCATCAGGGCGCCCTGCGGCCGAACCATCTGCGCGGGTACGCGGCCGACATCGGGCTGGACGTCCAGCGCTTCGAACGGGACCTCCGGGCGCACGGGGGCGCGGCCCGGGTCGCGGAGGACGTGGAGTCGGCGGACCTCAGCGGCGTGGCCGGCACGCCCACCTTCTTCGTCAACGGCCGCAGGCATCACGGCGCCTACGACATCACGAGCCTGTCCGCCGCGGTCCGTACGGCCCGCGAGCGAGCCACGGTGGCCGCCTGACACCCGGTTCACGGCCGCCGCACGCGTGGCCGAGGGCGTTCTGCCGCCGGCCCGGCGTGGCTGCGTACGGGCCCGCTTCGACCGACGGCGGGTGCCCGGAGACGATCGCCGGCCGGTGAGCGGTGCGGGGGACCGCGCACGAGGACGGAGGGTGACGTCGGCCCCGCGGGCGGGACCGCGGAGCCGTCGGGCGTCACTTGGTCGCGCCCTGCGCGAAGCCGTTGTAGAGGTAGCGCTGGAGGAAGAGGAACACGAGCAGGGTCGGGGCGATCACCAGGATGGTGCCGGCCGAGATGGCCTCCCAGTGCGCTCCGAACGGCCCTTTGAAGCGGAACAGCGCGGTGGAGATGGTGCCGAGGTGCTCCGAGGGCAGGTACAGGAACGGGATGTAGAAGTCGTTGTAGACGGTGATCCCCTTGATGATCACGACCGTGGCGACGGCCGGCTTCAGCAGCGGCAGGATGATCTTCCAGTAGATGGTGAAGGAGTTCGCCCCGTCCAGGCGCGCGGCCTCGTCGAGGGAGACCGGGATGCCCCGGATGAACTGCAGGAAGATGTAGATCGAGACGATGTCCGTCCCCATGTACAGCAGGATGGGCGCCCAGAGGCTGTTGAACAGGCCGAAGCTGTTGACCACCTGGAAGGTGGCGACCTGGGTGGTGACCCCGGGGACCAGGGTGGCGATCAGGAACAGCGCCATGATCGGCTTCTTCGCGCGGAACTCGAAGCGGTCGATGGCGTATGCCGTCATGGAACCGATGATGACCGTTCCGGTGATCGAGAAGAGCAGGATGAACGCGGTGTTCCCGAAGGCGGACAGCATCTTGCCGTCGGTGAAGGCCGTCGCGTAGTTGCCGAAGTTGAGCCAGTCGCCCGGAAGCGTCAGGGCACCGCCGTCGGCGACCTCCTCGGAGGTCTTGAGCGAGGTCAGGAAGACGACGACGAGCGGGATCAGGACCACCAGCGACGCGACGACCAGCGACAGGTAGGTCAGCACCGGGGCGAGCCGGCGGCGCCGTGCGGGCAGGGGCATGGTCATACGAGGTCCACTTTCTCGTCGGGCACCAGGCGCCGCTGGATCCAGGTGATCAGCAGGATGATCAGCAGCAGGACGACCGCGGCGGCCGACGCCAGGCCCGTCTTGTTGAACTGGAAGGCGAGTTTGACCGTCTGGATGACGAAGGTCGTGGTGCCGGTCGCGCCGCCGGTCATGATGTACGGGATCTCGAACACGGACAGCGCCTGCAACAGATGTTGCTGCCCGAAATGGGTTACTTTCATCCTTTATCCAGGGTCCCGGCTGACCCCGGCCAGATCCGCACACGGGTGATCACGCCCCCACTCGACCAGTCCCCACCCCGACACCCAGCTGCTCGCAAGGAGATCCCCCGATGGCTGCCAGCGATCTCGTCCTCATCACCGGCTTCGGTGGCGTGGGCCGTACCGTCCTCACCGACCTGCGCGCGCAGGACGTGCCGGTCCGTGTGATGGTCCGTCGCGACGACGAGCGCGCGGCCGACGTGCGCGCACTCGGCGCGGAGGTCGTCGTCGGCGACCTGACGCGGCCCGAGACCGTCGCGGCCGCGCTGGAGGGTGCAGGGCGGATGTACTTCGCGATGCCCGTGTCGCCGGACCACCTCCTGGCCGCGACGGTGGTGGCCACCGTGGCCCGCGAGTACGGGCAGCTGGACGGTCTGGTGGGTATGTCGCAGATGACGGTGTCGCAGATGACCGCCACCAGCACCGCCGAGTCCCGCCAGCAGCGGCTGCACTGGCTGGCGGAGCAGGTGCTGAACTGGTCGGGCCTGCCCGTGGTCCACATCCGGCCGACGTCGTTCCTGGACAATCCGCTGTTCACCACCCTGGCGGCGCAGTCGATCCGGGAGAACGGCACGATCGCCCTGCCGTTCGGCACCGGACGCACCTCGCCGGTCGCGGTGGACGACGTCGCCCGGGTGGTCGCCACCGTGCTCCGCGACCCGGCGCCGCATGTCGGGCACGTCTACGAACTGACCGGACCACGTTCGGTCGACATGACGGAGCTGGCCGAGGAGTTCTCACGGGCGCTGGGGCGTGAGGTGACCTATCAGGACGTGCCGCTGGACCGGTGGCGGACCGAGGTGCTCGCCAAGGCGGGCCTCCCGCCGCACACCGAGGAGCACATCGCCACCATGGCCCGACTGCACCGGGAGAACCGCTACGACCGCACGTCCGAAGACGTCGCACGCGTCACGGGTCTGCCCGCCCGGTCCATCGAGGCGTTCGTGGCCGCGCGCAGAGACTTCTACCTGGCCTGAGCGGCCCGGGCTCGGGTGGGACCTCCGGGGCCGTGCGCACGGCCCCGCCGGCCCGGGGACAGTCCCGCTCACAGCGTCCATCGGCTCCGTCATCCGGCCGGGGGAGCGCGCAGGGGCCGTACGGTCATGGCGAAGGCCTTGGGGGCGGGGCGCTCCGCGGCGGGATCGACGCACCGCCGCGGGTGTGGACCGGCTGCGGTGAGGTGAACGGGGCGTGGCGCTGTCAGCGCGTGTCGCGGGTGCTGCCCGGGTCGTTGGGGTGGGGCTCGAGCGCGGTGACGGCCAAGGTCATCCACGGGCGCAGCGGCAGGGTGCCCAGCACCTTCTCATGGAGTTCGTCCTCGTCCTCGGCCCGCCAGACGCCAATGCTGCGCAGCTCACCGACCGGGCGCCACAGCCGGGCGAGATTGCCGGTGGAGGCCAGTTCCCGGGCTCGGACGGCTTCGGCGGCTCGCCGCTGGTCGACCTCGTCCCGGCTGGTGCCCTCGGGCACGGACGTGGTGATCTCCACCAGGAACTCACGCATGGTCGTGCTCCGCTCTGTGAGGTGTCCGGCCAGGACCGGAAGCCGAGGCCGGGGATCGTGGCGTGCGCCGGGACCGGTGGGCGGACCGGGACGAGCGCCGAGGGCGCTGATCGCGGCCCGCTCCGTGCGGACGGCGGGCGGTCGCGCCATCGGGAGTACCGGAATCCGCCGAGGGGCGGTGCGGTCGTACGCCGTCGGCGGCCACGTCCTCATCGTGCTCTGCCACCGAGCCGTATGCCACGACCGGCTTCCTCACGTCTGGTAGGTGGGGCCTCCTACCGGACGTAGCATGGCGGGCGTGGAGCTGCGCCAACTTCGATACTTCGTGGCGGTCGCCGAGGAGCTGAACTTCGGCCGGGCAGCGGAGCGCCTCCTGATCGCCGGCCCGTCCTTGTCCCAGCAGATCAAGGCCCTCGAACGCGACCTCGGGGTGCGGTTGTTCGACCGCGACCGCCGCTCGGTCTCCCTCACCGCCGCCGGTTCCGCCCTGCTCCCGCACACGCGCGCCTTGCTGGAACAGGCCGACGACCTCCGGCACCGCGCCCGCCGACTCTCCGGTTCGGAGCCGGTACGCCTGGGCTATGTCAACTGGCTCCCGGCCGACCTGACCGCCCGCACCTCCGCGGTGGCCCAACTCCACATCGACGCCTGGGTGGCGCCCTCCCACGCCCAGGCCGCCCGGGTCGCCGACGGCAGCCTGGACCTCGCCGTGTGCTGGGTGCGGACCGAGGACCTGGAGGAGTACGGCCTGCACGCCCGGCTCATCGGTGCCGACCGGCTCTACGCCGTCGCCACGGGTGACGACACCGGTGAGGTGGCCGCCCGGGACACCGTCGTCCTCCTCGACGACGACACCACCTCGTGGTCGTCCTGGAACACCTACGCCGAACGGCTGGCCCGGGACACAGGGGCCCGCGCGATGCGCATCTCCGACAACGGCATCACCGGCCCGGCCTTCTTCGAGCACGTCCGCCGCAGCGGCCGGCCGGTCGTCAACTCCCCGAAGGGCCAGAGCACTCCGCTGCCACCCGACCTGGTCCGACGCCCGGTCGTAGCACCGGAGATCTACTGGACCTGGTCGCTGGTGTGGCGCCGGAGCGATGTCCGCACCGCTGTCCTCGCCGTCGTCGAGGCCCTCTGCGACGGTGTGGGAGACCTCGGCATCCACGGTGCCGACGCCTGGCTTCCGCTCGGTGACCCGTACCGGGGCTAGAGGTTCGCTGCGGGCGCCGTCCGACTGACGCGCGCCGCCCCGAGGCTGCGCGTCTGCCGCAGGAGGAAGCCGGTCCTGGCCCGCACCTCGGACAGCGTCGGCTGCCGTGTGTGCGATCTTCGCCTGCGCGCGGTAGGCGCCTGCCTTGATCTTGTGACCGCAGAGCTCCGTGCCGGGTACCACTGCCGGCGCATTCGTCACCCGTCAAGCCGGTTATGGCGGGCGGGGATCGCCGTGCAGGCCGAGAGGGTGCGCGGAGCGCACGGCCACAGTGGCCGGCGGTCAAGGGCGTCAGCGGAGTCCGCGGAGTGCCGGCAGGCGGCCCCGGCCGGCCGGACCCGGTGCAGCCGGGCCACCCTCGCCCCGCGCGCCGTACTCGCGCCGCTCCAATACTGGACGCATGGACCACGACAGCGAACTCGGACTCCTCGATCCGGCCGCCCGCGAGCCGTACGAGAACGGGTACGAGGTCGCCGGGATCGTCGTCGCCGATCTGCCCCGCAGACCCCGACCAGGCGCTCTGCCACGACACGGCGGAAACGGGCTCGTCCTCCGTCGAGGACCGTGCGCCGCCCGCGAGCCGGAGAGCCCCCGCCGTGCCGGCGCGAACCCCGGCCCGTACGGAAAAGACCCGATGAGCACGAGCACCCCCCGCCGTCGCCTGCACCTTCGCCGGGCGTGAGGGCATGGCCGCCGACGACGACCGATGAGGGGTAGACGTGGAGTGATGACCCCAGGAGTGAGGTGAGCACAGTGTGGACCGTGTGAGGCTTGCCCGGGATGCGGGGACCGGCTTCGGGCGCGGCGTTCTCCCCGGCACGCCCCCCTGGCCGCGGTAGTTCCCGTGCCGCATCGTGGACGGGGCTGCTGACCTGTGGGGAGACCGCTTCACCTGCTCTGCGCGCCGAGGCGGGTGCGCCGGTGAGGTCGGCGGGTGGAAGGAGCGAGTGCGATGAGCCGAGCGAAGCAGTGTCCGGAGCCGGAGCATCGGCCGGAGGGTGGGGAGTCCGGCCCGAGCGGCTTGATGGACCTGCTGGGTGTCGCCGCGGTGCTCTTGGAGGCCGACGGCCGGATCGACATGTGGAGTCCGCAGGCCGAGGAACTGTTCGGCTACGCCCGCGGTGAGGCGGTCGGGCAGTACGCGGCGCCGCTGCTCCTCCACCCCGAACACCAGGAGGCGGCGATCAGGCTGTTCGCCGAGGTGATGGAGACCGGCCGGGGCTGGGCGGGGGCGTTCCCCGTCCGGCACAGGGACGGCAGCACCCGGATGGTCGAGTTCCGCAACATGCGGCTCACCGACAACATCGGCGACCACTACGCCCTGGGGCTGGCCACCGACCGGTCCACGCTGCGGCAGGTGGAGCGTGACGTGGCGCTGTCCACCCGGCTGATCACCCAGGCCCCGATCGGGCTGTCCGTCCTGGACACCGACCTGCGGTACGTGGTCGTCAATCCGGCTCTGGCGTCGATGCACGGAGTCCCGGAGGCCGACCACGTCGGCCGGACCTTCCGCGAGGTCCTGTCGGGTCCGCGCTTCCTGGTCGCGGAGGCCGCGATGCGGAAGGTCCTGGAGACCGGTGTCCCGGTGGTGGACGAGCAGGTGGTGGGCCGTACTCTCGCCGACCCCGACCGCGATCACGCGTGGGCGGTGTCGTTCTACCGGCTGGAGGACCACCACGGGCAGCCGCTGGGCCTCGCCACCGTGGTGGTGGACGTCACCGACCGGTACGAGACGGCGAGAAAGGCCGACCGGGCTCAGCAGCGCCTGCGCCTGGTGGCCAACGGCTCGGCCCGCATCGGCACCACCCTGGAGGTGGAGCGGACCGCACAGGAACTGGCCGACGTCCTCGTGCCCGACCTGGCCGACCTGGCCGCCGTGGACCTCCTGGACTCCGTGCTGCAGACGGGCCGCACGGACGTGGGCGAGGGCCCGGCGATGTTCCGCGCGCTGGCGGTGAAGACCGCCTACCCCACCGACGCCGCTCAGGCGATCGTGCCGCCCGGCCGCCTCACCGTCTACCACGCCGACCATCCGGCGTCCCATTGCATCCGCACCCGCCGCCCCCAGCTGGTCACCCACCTGGACAGCAGTGACCTCGCCCGCATCGCCGCCGGCCCCGAGGCCGCCCGCCTGCTCGCCCGGGCCGGTGTCCACACCGACATGGCCGTCCCGCTCATCGCCCGCGGACAGGTCATCGGCGTCATGGGCCTGGCGCGGGCCCGCAACCCCCTGCCGTTCGACGAGGACGACCTCACCCTCGCCTGCGAACTGGCCGCGTCCGCCGCGCTGAGCATCGACAACGCCGTCCTGCACCAGCACATCCGCAGCGCCGCCGAAACCCTCCAGCGCAGCCTGCTTCCCCAGCTCTCGCCGTGTCACCCCGGTCTCGAGGTCGCCGCCCGCTACCGGCCGGCCCAGGCCTTCAGCGAGGTCGGCGGCGACTGGTACGACGTCATCCCGCTCGACGGTGACCGCACCGCCCTCACCGTCGGCGACGTCATGGGCAGCGGTATCCCCGCCGCGACCGCGATGGGCCGTCTGCGCACCGCCACCTCCACCCTGGCCGACCTCGACCTCGACCCGGCCCGGATCCTCACCCACCTCGACAAGATCATTCGCGGTCTCGAGCCGTACATCGCCACCTGTGTCTACGCCGTCTACGACCCGCACCACTGCCGCTTGCACGTGGCCTCCGCCGGCCATCTGCCCCCGGTCCTGGTGCGGGACGGCAGACCACCCGAACTCCTCGACCTGCCCACCGGCATTCCGCTGGGAGTCGGTGGTGTGCCCTTCGAGGCCACCACCCTCGACCTGCGACCCGGCGACCAGCTGGTCCTCTACACCGACGGACTGGTCGAAACCCGCAACGACCCCATCGACGAACGCCTGGACGACCTCCTGCGCCAGCTGTCACCGCCGTTCCGCTCCGCGGAGGAGACCTGCGACCGGCTCCTGCGGCGGCTGCGGCACCCCGCCGACCATGACGACGTCGCCTTGCTCATCGCCCGCGCACTGCCCCTGGCGACCGCCTGCGGTACCTGACCGCGACGCCGGGCGGCCCCGCATGACGTCCGCACCGGGCACGACGCCGCTCGGCGGCGGCCGCCTGGCGCGAGATCAAGATCACGCCGGCCGGCGCGGTCTTGGCGGGGTGCATGCCACGCGGTACGGTCTGTCCGATATCGACGACGGCGAGACGGAAGCCGGTGGGAATCCGGCACGGTCGCGCCACTGTGTGCGAGATGCCTCTCGAGGCGTCACGCGAGTCAGACCCGTGGCCGTCGTCCAGTGCACCACCGAGACGGGACGCGAACTCCCGGAGGAGGTTCTGCCATGGCGCAGACCGTCGCTCAGCCGACAGCCACCACGCCCGCCATCCCCGCCAAGCTGCCGCTGCAGGCGATAGCTCCCTGGGCGGTGTTCTTCGGCATCCTGATGCTGGTCCTGCTCTACTTCGTCGGCGCCGAGCAGGGCGCCACCTCCGTGTTCAGCGGCACGGACGTCCACGAGTGGGTGCACGACGCCCGTCACCTGCTCGGCTTCCCCTGCCACTGACGCGAGGGACGCCACTCGCCCATGAACTCCGCAACGGTCAGAAACCTCCTGGTGCGGGGCATGCTCGCCGGCCTCGCCGCCGGTGTGCTCGCCCTGATCGTCTCCTACCTCCTCGGCGAGCCGAACGTCGACAAGGCGATCGGCTTCGAGGACGCCCACTCCCACGAGCACGAGACGGAGGTCGTCTCCCGCTCCCTGCAGTCCACCGCCGGTCTCGCCACCGGAGTCCTCGTCTACGGGGTCGCCTTCGGCGGCATCGCCGCGCTGGCCTTCTGCTTCGCGCTGGGCCGCGTGGGCCGCTTCGGCCCGCGGGCGACCGCGTTGCTGCTGTCCGGCTGCGCGCTGCTCGCCGTGTACGTGGTCCCCTTCCTGAAGTACCCGGCCAACCCGCCGTCGGTCGGCGACCCCGACACCATCGGCGAGCGGACCACCCTGTACTTCCTGATGATGCTGCTCAGCGTCCTCCTCGCGGTCGCCGCGACCCTCCTGGGCAAGCGGCTGGCGCCCGCTCTGGGCACCTGGTGGGCGACCGTGGTCGCGGTCGCCGCGTTCGCCCTCGCGATCGGGGTGGCCTACGCGTTCCTGCCCGTCGTCAACGAGGTGCCGCAGGACTTCCCGGCCACCCTGCTGTGGCGGTTCCGCCTCTCCGCACTGGCCGTCCAGGGCGTCCTGTGGGCCGGATTCGGCCTGCTCTTCGGCGAGTTGGCCGAGCGGCAGCTGAACCCCGAGCCCACGACGGCACCGACCGGGCGCACGGTTCCCGCCTCGAACTGAGCGGTCCTGGGACACGAGCGGGCCCCTCGGAACCATCCGAGGGGCCTCTCGCGCTCTCCGGGCACCGCCGCGGTCGGACCCGGACAGGGCACAGGGCACCGACCGATCAGCCGGGCACCGCCGAGCCGAGCAGCGGCAGAACCGAGTGGCCAGACCTGCCCGACCACGCCGGATCACCTCGGGGGCGTGCGGCGGTCGCCCTCACTGCCGTCACGGGACGCGGCATCCCGAGCCACGGCGCCCGCACGGTCTCAGCGCGCCGCGGAGGTGCCCGGCACGGCCAGGGGCTGCCCGAGCCGCAGATTCCAGCGTCCGCCCCGTCCGCTGAGTTCCGTGGCCGTCAACGGCGGCACGTCCAGCCGCCAGAAGGCAGCCGCGGGCAGGCCCAGGACATGCACGACCGCGGCCCGTACGACCTCCGGCTCCACCACGGCGAGCGTACGGCCGTCCGTGCCCTGCGCGATGTCCAGCCAGCGCCCTACCCGCCCGCACACGTCCTGCACCGACTCCCCGCCGTGTGCCGACCAGCCGGCGTCGGCGAGCCAACGGCCCACCGCCTCCGGCTCGGTGGCCCCCACCTCCTCAAGGGTGCGGCCCCGCCAACGGCCCACATCCAGACCCTTCAGTTCCGGCGTCTCCCCGCCGTCCAGGCCGAGCGCCGCCGCCGTCTCCCGGCACCGCACGCTCGGGGACATGGTGACCCCGGCGTACGCGGGCAGCGTCCCGGCCGCCGAGCGGGCGCGGGCCGCACCGGCGTCGTCGATCGAGTCGCCGTCGTAGAAGCGGGCCTGCCGCAGCGACGGGCTCGTCGCGGGCGAGACGAAGGTGACGCGGCTGGTCACGTGTCTGCTCCTCCTGCGGCTGCTACGGGGTGCGGGTCGCGGATTCCCGTTCTCACGGGGAACGGCACGTACGGCGAGCACCTCCTCGTCGTCCCCGCCGCGTGGCGAACCTAGCATCGGCCCTGCGGAGGCCGGTGGCGACGTCCCCACACCCCCACCCCCCACTCCCTCCCACCCCATAGGATCCTTTTCGTCCGGTATTCCTGGGTACACGGTGTCGGTATGGGTGGCATGGGGCCGCTGGAGGTGGCGACGTGGCGGTTGCCTCCGCGGCCGGAGAGTGTCGCGTCGGCCCGGCGGTTCGTGCGGTCGGCGCTGCGCGGTGCCGCGCCGGATGCCGTGGAGACCGCCGAGCTGCTGACCGGGGAGCTGGTGACCAACGCGGTGCTGCACGCGCGCACCGAGGTGGAGGTCCAGGCGGAGGCCACCGAGGACCGGGTGCACGTCCGGGTCAGTGATCAGCGGCCGGACCGCGCACCGACCCCGCACGCATGCCGTCCGTACGCCTTCACCGGACGGGGCCTGGCACTGGTGGCGGACCTGGCCTCCGGCCACGGCGTCCACATCGGCGACGGCCGTAAGACCGTGTGGTTCGAACTGGGGTCCGAAGCCTCCGTGCCGCCGTCGCCCGCGTGGGAGGCCGTTGCGCCGTCCGGCCGTACGGTGACCGTCACCCTTGTCGACCTGCCCCACGCGCTGTACGCGGCAGCGCAACAGCACCGGGAGGCGCTTCTGCGCGAGCTGACTCTCGTCTCCTTCGGCGGGACTCTGGGCGACCTGCGGCGGCAGGATCTCGTCACCGCGCACGACATGAGCAACCTGATCAGCGCGTGCATGACGGCCGCGATCGCGGAAGAGGTCCGCGACAGCTCCACGCTCTCTCTGCGGGTGGCGTTCCCGGCGGACGCCACCCCGGCCGTGGTCGGCCTGCGCATGGTCCTCGACACGGCCGATTCGGCGGCCCAGGAGGGAAGCCTGCTCACCCTTCCGGCGCTCCCGCAGGTCAGGGCCTTCCGCGGCTGGATGTTCGATCAGATCGTCGGCCAGCTCTCCGGCGGCCACCCCACCGCCTGGACGCTGGTCCCGAGCGCACCGAGTGCCGCCTCCACCGAGCTGGCGCCGTGGGACGCCGCGGACATCGAGGCCAGTACCGTCCCGACGATCGCCGCCGACGACGGCAACCGGATCATCGCGGTGAACACCGCCGCGGCGCACCTGCTGGGCTGGCGGGCGGACGACCTCGTCGGACGCCGGCTGACCGCGCTGATCCCCGGACACCTGCGGGAACGGCACGTCGCGGCCTTCGGGTCCTTGCTGCTCACCGGACAGCCCCGGATTCTCGGCCGTTCCCTCCCGCTGCCCGCTCTGCACCGTGACGGCCGGCTGATTCCCGTCCGCCTGCGGATCCAGACCCAGGAGTCCGTCGACGGCCGTACCGTCTTCGTCGCCCAGCTGGGTGCGGCGACGGCTCCGGCCCTGTCGCCGCGCGGCGCCGACGCCGGTCATCACGGGGCACGACCGCAGCCCCATCCCGTGCGACTGCCGACCGCCGGGCAACGGGCGCGGCACACCGGCGGCGCGGCCCATGGCGGCGCTGCCCTGCAACGGCTGTCGCTGCTGGCCGACGCCACCAGCGCACTGACCAGCACCCTGGATCTGAAGGAGGGGCTGCACCGGGTGTGCCAGGTGCTGACGCGGCAGCTCGCCGACTGGTGCGTGGTGGATCTGCTGGGCGAGCAGGGCCGGGTGGAGCGGGTCTGCGTCGTCCACCGCAGGCCCGAAGCGCTGATACCCGGTGTGTACCTGGGCACGCTGCCGCCGATGTCCGAGGAGACCCGAGGACCGCTGCCCCGGGTGCTGCGCGGCGCGGGCCCGCTGCGGCTCGCGGACGTCTCCTCATCGGTGGGGCCCGGGAGCCCGCTGGACGACAGCCAGCAGCAGCTGTTCGAGCAGTTGAGAGCCGGTAGCGCGATCATCGCCCCGCTGCGGGCCCGCCGGGAGGTCCTCGGCGCCCTGACCATGATCCGTGTCCGCGACGAGCCACCGTTCACCGACGAGGATCTGCCGCTCGTCTCCGACCTGGTCCGCGGCATCGCGCTCGGCGTGGACAACGCCCGCCTGCACCAGCACACCCGGCGCACCGCCGAACGCATGCAGCGCGCGCTGCTGCCGCACCTTCCGGACATCGACCGCCTGGAACTGGTCGCCCGCTATGCCCCGTCCAGCACCGACGCCCAGGTCGGCGGGGACTGGTTCGACGCCTTCACCCTGCCCACCGGCGACACCGCCCTCGTCATCGGCGACGTGACCGGACACGATCTGCAGTCGGCCGTCGCCATGAGCCAGCTCCGGAACCTGCTGCGCGGCATAGCCGTGGATCGCCAGGAACCTCCCGCGGAGGTCGTGCACCGCTTCGACCTCGCCTGTCAGACCCTCTATCCGCACGCCACCGCGACGTGCGTGTACGCCGTGATCAAGGGCCCGCGGGGCGGGCCGTGGCAGCTCCGCCACTGCTCGGCCGGGCACCCGCCCCCGCTGCTGACCACGCAGGAGGGCGACACCCGCTTCCTCGACGCGGGGGCCGGCCCGTTGATCGGCGTGGATCCCGGACTGTCCCGGGTCACGGGCTGTGACCCGTTGCCGCCCTACTCCACCCTGCTGATGTTCACCGACGGTCTCATCGAGCGCCGCGGGGAATCCCTGGACGAAGCCATGGCCCGGTTGCGGCAGCACACCGCGGCCCTGGCCCGCGCCCCGCTCGACGTCTTCTGCGACGAGCTGGTCATCGGACTCGGCACCGACACCACGGACGACATCGCGCTGCTGGCCCTCCGCCCGCTGCCACCGGCCTGACCACACCGGACGGGTCGCCGGGTCCCTGACACCTATCAAGGGGACAAACCGTTTGACGGGGTCCCGCTGTCTCCCAGTAGGTTCCCGTGGGGAACGCGGTCGGGGAGAAGGGAAGCCTGTGCTGTCTCAGTGGACTTCGGCCGACCTCGGCCACGCGCGCATCCCCGGAACTCCCGCCGGCGGCACCGTCGTCCTGCTCAACGGCACGTCCAGTTCCGGCAAGTCCAGCATCGCCCGGGCCCTGCTCGAGGTGCTCGACGGAATCTGGTTCCACATGCCGGTCGACGCCTTCCACGCCATGCGCTGCCGTCACCCCATCGCCGACGAGGATCTGCAGGACGAGATCGACCGCACGGTCAAGGGCTTCCACCGCGCCGTCGCCGGGATGGCCGCAGCGGGCAACAACCTCGTCGTGGACCATCCGTTGAGCCGCCGCTGGCGCCTGCTGGACCTTCTCGATCTGCTGGTGCCCGAGGACACGGTCCTGATCGGCGTCCGCTGTCCGCTGCCCGAGCTGGAGCGGCGTGAACGCGAGCGCGGAGACCGGCAGCCTGGGCTGGCCGCGCTCCAGTACGACCAGGTCCACGCCCACGGAGCGCACGACCTGGACATCGACACCAGCCTGTTGTCTCCGCAGGAATGCGCCCTGCGCATCCGGGACTTCCTGGCCCGGCGGACACGCCCCACCGCCTTCGAGCAGCTCCGGAGTACCCTGCGCGCCACGGACGGCACCACTGTGCGGAAAGGACGCGCATGACAGCGCGTCCTGCGGACGGAAGCGCCGGCGACGCGGACTACGGGCGGATCGGCGGCGGGTACGCCGCGCACCGCGGCCTATCGCCGACGACTCGTTCGACGCGGCGATCGGAACGGCAGTCCACCGAACGGCTGCGTCAGGACCCTCGACTCCGGCGCCTGGGGCGAGCGCTACGGCCGGCTGCGCCGGCAGTCCTTCCTGGAGGTCCCCGGTCCTCGTCCCGGCCGTGCCCTGAGCACCGGCCTCGGGCACTGCGGCCCCCCGCGCAGGCCGGGTACGCCTCAAGGGAGCCATGATGTGTCGTCGGGTGCCGGGGGCAGGGCGAGGTGCGCGAGGTCGCCGGGTGGGGGAGTGGTCACCGGCCACAGCGGGGCGGCGCTCCCGTCGGCGAGCGCGGCCGGCGCGTCGGTGAGGTTCATGCGCTCACGCAGCCGGCCGTAGAAGTCCGTCGGGCCCAGCCGGACCGCCTTGAGCCTGCGGGGAGCGGCGTACACGCCGATCCAGTCCCCGGGGCTCAGCACACCGCGCACCTGGCCGTCGATGCTGACGGCTGCCTGGCCGGACCGGTCGAGCACCCGCAGGGCGATGGGCTCGTCGGGGGCGGCCACGACCGAGCGGTTGAACACCATGTGCGGGGCGACCGGCGTGAAGATCAGGGCTTCCGCGCGCGGCGAGACGACCGGTCCGCCGGCGGCGAAGCTGTACGCGGTGGAGCCCGTCGGCGTGGCCACCAGCAGCGCGTCCGCGGAATAGCTGGCGAGGAGCCGGCCGGCCAGATAGACCCCGACCGACACCTGCCGGTCGCGGGCCAGCTTCTCCAGGACGACGTCGTTCAGCGCCGTCACGTTCAGGGCGACGCCCCAGTCACTGCCCGCCTCGCACTCCGTGCGGACCCGGGGCGGCGGCAGCAGTGGACCACGGCCGTACCGCAGCAGCGCCTCCATCTGGGCGGGCACCTCCAGGCGGCACGACGCCCGCATGGTGAGGAGCATCCGGCTCTCGACGGTGATCCGCTCCTCCCGCACCGCGTCCAGCGCCGCACGCACCGCCGGGGCCGGGACCTCCGTCAGAAAGCCGACCCGGCCGAGGTCGACCCCGAGGACCAGGGCGTCGTTCACGGCCGCCAGCCGAGCACCGCGCAGGAAGGTGCCGTCGCCGCCGAGGGTGACGATCAGGTCCGGATCGCCCGCGGTGTCCACCTCCTCGCGGGCGCTGTGCCGCTCGCCCTGCTGCCACACGTCGATGTCGGTACATCCCACGCCATGCTCGTCGCACCACTCGCGCACGGCCCGCGCGGCGGCCACGGCCTCGACACGTCCGCCGTGCACCACCAGGCCGACACGGTTCACCGTCATGGCCGCCTCCCAGCCGTCTCTCCTCGCCGAGCGCCATCCTCGCCGCGCACCGGGCCGGGCCGGAGCGCGCCACGCCGCCGGGTACCGCCGCCGGGGTGTGCGTCGCCGCTGCCCGGGTCCGGCCAGACCTGGGTACCCACGCGCGCGAACGTGAGTACGGCTACTCAGGTCGCCGTCGCCGGATCGCGGGACCGTGGACACCGCAGACCATCACAGGAGGTTGGACATGGACAGCTCGCAGGACTCCACCGGTTCGCGGCGTTCCTTCCGCGCGGCGGTTCGCCACTACCTGCTCAATCCGGCCGCCCTCGGCTATCTGGCGGTGGTGGCCGGCGTCCTCGCCTGGATCGAGGCCGAGGTGCTGTTCGGGGACCCCGGTTTCGCAGGTGTATGCGCGTTCCTGGTCACGGCCCCGACGTCGTGGCTGTTCCTCTTCCTGCCGGGCCCGCTCATATGGGTCGCCCTCGTCGTGAGCGCCCTGTTCCAGGCGGCGGTGCTCGGCGCGGCGTACCGCGGGCTCACCGAGCGTTCCCAGCGCCGCGCCGCCCGCCCGAACAGCGCCTGACGTCGCCCGCTCCCCGATCAGCGCCCGACCCGCTCTCCTGAACGGGCCGCCGCACGTCACCGTGCCGTGCCGAAGTCCTGGGTCCAGTAGCTGTTGGGCTGCGCGAGACCGACGCCGATCTCCTTGAACCCGCAGTTGAGGATGTTGGCCCGGTGGCCGGGGCTGGACATCCAGCCCGCCATGACCTGCTCCGCCGTGGCGTAACCGTAGGCGACGTTCTCCCCGTAGCTGCTCCAGACGTACCCGGCACGCGTGATGCGGTCACCCGGGGACGACCCGTCGGATCCGGTGTGCGACATGTTCTGGTGGGCCGCCATGTCCGCGCTGTGGGCCTGGGCGGCCTCGGTCAGCGTCGAGTTCAGGGTCAAGGCCTGGCAACCGGCCTTGGCCCGCTCGGCGTTCACGAGTCGCACGATCTCGGCGGAGACCCCGGACGCCGTGGCGGTGGGCTTCGGTGCGCTCGGCGCGACAGGGGCGGCGGACGCGGAGGCGGTGGCCCGGGGCGCGCTGGGAGCCGCGGTCCGCTCTGGCTCCTGGGGCGTGGCCGTCTTCGCGGCGCGCGGATGAGTGGTGGCCGGCGGCTGGGTCGGGGTGCTGGTCCGCGGTGTCGCGGGGACGGGGACGTTGCGGTGGTGATGCCTGGGGACGTGCTGCCACTGCGCCACGGGCGCGCTCGTCACGGGGGCGTACGCCTGGTCTTCCGCGCCGTACGGCCAGTCGGAGCAGGCCAGGGCGGCGGTTGGCACGCCCACGGCTCCGATGGCGAGGGCGGTGATGACTATCCGCCGGTAGTGCTTCGTCTTGCGGTGCTGGCCCATACGTCAACCTCACTGCTGATCGCCGAGCGCTCATTTTCAGGACGGCTTCACAGTGAGTGCAAAGGGCCCTTTCTACTACCTGGGCTCGTAGACTGTCAGGGCCCTTGCCAGGCGGATCGAGAGATGCCGACTTCGCGTAAGCGACGTTTGCGCAAACCCTGGCGGGTCGTCAGAAACGCGTGGACCGCGACGAATGCGGCGGGGTGCCGAGCGGTCGGCGCGCCGTCGCTCGCGACGCGGCTCGCGTGCACGGCAAGCCGGACAAATCCCATTTGTCGAGGGAGGGTCGTCTACTAAGCGGCACGCTTAGTCGCCGACGCCGCTGTGATGGATGTCACCTCTGGTGTGGTCGCCGCTCCCCAGGCGCCGAAACGGCCGAGCAGTGGGGCGGCGGACAAGCCACACGGCGGCCGAGCCGTTGCCGGCTCGGCCGCCGTGCTGTCCGGTCGGTCGTCACTCGTTCTCGAAGACGGCCTTGCTGACCTCGGCCGGGTTCTGGAACTCCTTTTTCCCGAGGTGGGAGATCCGCTCGGTGACCTCCTTGGGTGCGTGGTTCTTCTCGGCGACCTTCCGCAGCTGGGCCGAGTCGGCCGGGTACTCCGCGCCGGACAGGGCTTTCTGCAGATCGGGAGGGGTGATACCCGCCATGGTTCCTCCAGGCGGTGAGACGGTCATGTCGCCGGCGCCGCATGCTGCGCCGGACTGGTCAGGTACCCACCGCCAGGAAGCGGATTCACGGATTCCGACAGGCGATGGGGCCCGGGGCGGGCGGGTACTCGGAGGCTTCGACAGCGAGCACGGACACGGGTGGGAGGCCCCGATGAGCGAGTACACCCCTTCCCAGGCCGAGGGCGAACCGGAGGAGGAGGCGGAGGAGATCGAACAGCCGCCGCGGACCACTCCCACCCAGGCGGAAGGCCCGGACACCGATGCCACGGGCGGCGACCGGGACGAGGCAGAGGAGCAGTGAGGGAGACAGCGCAAGGAGGAGGTTTGCCATGGCCCACACCAGCGTCCCCGAGGTACTGGACGCCCTGAAGGACGTGTCCTACCCGGCCGGCAAGGACGAACTGGTCACGGCCGCACGTGAGGCGGGTGCGTCGGACGAGGTCGTCAAGGCCCTGCGCGGCATCCCGGCCGAGGAGTACCCCGGCCGTGAGGAGGTGGCGCGGTCGGTCCGGGTGGACCCGGACTCCGACCTCGGCCACACCGCCGCGCAGCGGGCGGAGCAGGCACGGCAGGGCGGCAAGCCCGGGCTCTCCCAGCACCTGAGGGAAGAGCCGAAGACGCCGATCCAGGAGGAGTTCGACCGCTGACCCACGGCGCGTCCGCCGCGCGGGCGGGCGCCCTTGACGCTCTCCGACCCCCGGCCTAGCGTGACCGGACACCTCTGGACAGGTAGGGGCAGGTGGCGCGGCGATGGCGTATCCGCAGGACCCGCTCGACAGCAGATCCCCCGGCCGTCCGATGCAGGTGGAGACGCACGGACTCGACGTGATCGGGGACGCGGAACGCAAGGGCACCCCGAGCATGCTGTTCTGGCCCTGGTTCGGAGCCAACGTCTCCGTCCTCGGCCTCAGCTACGGCGCCTTCGCCTTCGGTTTCGGCATCTCCTTCTGGCAGGCCCTCGCCGCCGGTGTGCTCGGCATCGTCGTCTCGTTCCTGCTGTGCGGCTTCATCGCCGTCGCCGGGAAGCGCGGCTCGGCGCCCACGATGGTGCTCAGCCGGGCCGCGTACGGGGTACGCGGCAACCGGCTGCCGTCCGTGATCTCGTGGATGCTCACCGTCGGCTGGGAGACCGTCCTCACCGCACTCGCCACCCTGGCCACCGCGACCGTCTTCAGCCGGCTCGGCTGGGGCGGCGGCACGCAGACCAAGGCGGTCGCGCTCCTGGTGGTGGCCGCGCTGACCGTGGTCGGCGGAGTCATGGGCTTCGACCTGATCATGCGGCTGCAGACATGGATCACCCTGGTCACGGGCGTGCTCACCGTCGTCTACGTCGGCCTTGTCGCCGACCACATCCACTGGAGCACGGTCAGCGCTGTCCCGGCGGGCTCCGCCCAGGAGTTCATCGGCGCGCTGGTGTTCATGATGACCGGCTTCGGTCTCGGCTGGGTCAACGCCGCCGCCGACTACTCCCGCTATCTGCCCCGGAGCTCGTCGAGCCGGGGCGTGATCGGCTGGACCGCCTTCGGCGCCTCGGTCGCCCCGCTGCTCCTGCTGGTCTTCGGACTGCTGCTGGCCGGTTCCTCGCAGAGCCTGAGCAAGGCCGTCGCGGCCGACCCGATCGGCGCGCTGACGACGATCCTGCCCACCTGGTTCCTGGTGCCGTTCGCCGTCGTCGCCGTCCTGGGGCTGGTCGGCGGCGCCGTCCTCGACATCTACTCCTCCGGTCTGGCCCTGCTCTCGGCCGGCCTGAGGGTGCCCCGCTACCTGGCGGCGTTGTTCGACGGCCTCCTGATGATCGCCGGCTCGATCTACATCGTGTTCTTCGCCGGCGACTTCCTCGGCCAGTTCATGGGCTTCCTCACCACGCTCGGCGTCCCCATCGCCGCCTGGTGCGGGGTCATGCTCGCCGACCTCGCCCTGCGCCGCCGCGACTACGACGACGGCGACCTGTACCGCCCGCACGGCCGCTACGGCGACATCCCCCTGCCGCCCCTGGTGCTCACGCTCGCCGCCACGGCCGTCGGCTGGGGGCTGGTCACCAACACCGCCGCCGACTGGCTGACCTGGCAGGGCTACCTCCTGGAGCCCTTCGGCCTCGGCGGAAAGACCGGCGCGTGGGCGTACGCCAACCTGGGTGTCCTGGTCGCGCTGGCCCTGGCCTTCACCGGCACCCTGCTGCTGGGCCGGGGCCGGGTGCGCGAACAGGAGGCCCAGGCGCCGAGCACCGCCCCCGACGAGGAGGCGCACAGCACATGACCGGCGTGCCCGGCCTCCTCGCCGTCATCGACATGCAGCGGGTCTTCGCGGACCCCGCCAGCCCGTGGGCCACGCCCCGCTACGCCGACGCGGCGGCGGGCGTACGCAGCCTCCTGCCGGCCTTCGCCGGCCGTGTCGCCTTCACCCGCTTCCTGGCCCCCGAGGAGCCGGCGGGCGCCTGGCGGGCCTACTACGCGCAGTGGCCCTTCGCCCTCCAGCCCCCGGACGCCGGGCTGTGGGAACTCACCGATGACTTCGCCGCCCAGGCCGGCCATGTCGTGGAGGCGACCACCTTCGGCAAATGGACCCCGGAACTGGCCGCCCGCCTCGGGCCGGACGACCGTCTGGTCCTGGCCGGCGTCAGCACCGACTGCTGTGTGCTGTCCACCGCCCTGGCCGCCGCCGACGCCGGCACGCCGGTGCTGGTCGTGGCGGACGCCTGCGCGGGCGTGGACGACGACTCCCACCTCAAGGCGCTGCAGCTCATGGAGCTGTACCGGCCGCTGATCCGGGTCACCACCATCGCCGACCTGCTCGCGGAGGCCGGGCCATGACCGGCGTCCCCCTCAAGCACCAGCGGATCAGCCGCATCCTCGCCCGCGAGATCCGCGCCGGACGCCGCCCGGCGGGGGAACGGTTGCCCGGCGAGCACGCCCTCACCCGGCGGTTCGGCGTCAGCCGTACGACCGTCCGCGCGACCCTCGCCGAACTGTCCGAGGAGGGCCTGATCACCATCCGCATCGGCAAGGGCTCCTCCGTCCTCTTCGACGGCCGCCCGCCGGACGACCGGCTCGGCCGGGCGCGTGCCCTGGCCGTGCGGGGCGCGGCCACCAGCGCGCGGACCCTGGCCGTACGCGAGACGCATGACAGCGCCCTCGCCGCGGAACTCGGCCTGGAGAAGGACGAGTTCGTGTGCGTGGAGCGGACCCGGGAACTGGTCCCGGACGGCACCGTGGTGTCGTACGAGCGCGGGCCGGGCTGTGGCCCGACCACGGACGAGCAGCGCACCAGCCGGACGGCCGACGACTCCTTCGCCGAGCACGCCGTCGCTCTCCTCGACCCCGGCCACTTCCGGCTGAGCCTCGCCTTCGGCTGAGACCACCCGCCGGTGAGCCCGCCCGCGGCTCCCTGCCGGGCGCCGTCCGCGCCACCCAGGAGTGCCTCAGGCCCGTCCCGCCCCCCGGTAGAGGTCCAGCTCCCCGTCGAGTTCCACGGCGAGCACGGTGGCGTACTCGTCCGTGTGTCCGGCGGCCGGAGCGTCCAGCCACGTCACACCCGGCACCTCGTGCAGCCCGCCGGTGACCCGATGGCCCAGCTCCGCCCCCGTCCCGAGCACGGTCACCCTGCGCACCCGGTTGCGCAGCCCGCGCACGGACACCGTCTCGCGCGGCACGTCGAAGCAGACCAGGTAGAGCGTGCGCCGGTCGGCCGACAGGGTGCTCGGGCCGTAGTGGTGCCCCGGAGGCAGCCCGGCGACCGTGCCGTACACGGCCTCGGCGTGCCGGGCGATCCACGCCCCGAGCCCCTCCAGGCGCTCCGCCTGCTCCGCCGGGATCGTGCCGTCCTCGCGCGGGCCCACGTCCAGCAGCAGGTTGCCGCCCGCGCCGATCGTCTCCGTGAAGTAGCGCACGAGCTGGCGCACCGACTTGTGGTTGTGGTCCTGGTGCTGGAAGCCCCAGGAGTCGTTGACGGTCAGGCACAACTCCCAGGGCCCTTCGGGGACCTGCAGCGGCACGCCCTGCTCCGGCGTGGCGTAGTCGCCGTGGCTGAGCATGCGCGCGTTCAGGATCGTGTCCGGGTTCCCGGCCAGGATCCGCGCGGCCGGTGCATCCAGCGCCCACTGCTCCTCGGTGCGCTCCCACTCGCCGTCGAACCACAGCAGATCCGGGCGGAACCGGTCGACCAGCTCGCCGATCTGGCCGTCGCGGTAGGCGAGGAACCGCGCCCAGGCCACCGGGTCCTCCTCACCGGGCCGGGCGTGCGCGTAGGGGTTCGGCGGTTCCTCGCCCGGGTCGGGGTGCCGGGTGCTCGCGTAGTGCGGGTGGTTCCAGTCCGAGTGCGAGTAGTACAGGCCCACCTTCAGGCCGCGCTCGCGCAGCGCGTCGGCGTACCCGGCGATCAGGTCCCGCCCGGCCGGGGTCCGGCGGACCACGTTCAGGTCGCCGTGGGCGCTGTCCCACAGGGCCACACCGTCGTGGTGGCGTGCGGTGAGCACGGCGTACCGGGCGCCGGCGCGGGCGAACAGGTCCGCCCAGGCGCGGGGGTCGTAGCGCGACGCGGTGAAGCCGTCCAGTTGCCTCATGTACTGCTCATGGGGTACCTGACCGGTGTAGAAGGACCAGGACTCCGGGACTCCGTCCACCGCGTAGACGCCCCAGTGGACGAAGATGCCCAGCTTGGCGTCGCGGAACCAGGGTTGCATCGGCATGCGGCCACGCTAGGCCGTACCCGGGCGGGGGCGCGTGGGCGGCGATCACCACTGCTGGTCCGTTCTCACCCTGTGCGGTCCCGCATCGGCCTGTCGTCTTCCATCGGCCGGTCACCGGACCTCCCGCCGATCCTCACGCATGCCCCGCACCCCACCGGGTACGCGAGGCGGGAGCACGCCCGGCCGGCAACCGTCCGGGTGGCCCGTACGACCGCCGCTACCAGGGGATGTGCCATGGAGACACCCACACACGACGACCTGCCCACGCCGGCGCAGCAGGCGCTGGACGCGCTGACCGTGAACGCCGAGGACCAGGCCGCCCTGGAAACCCTCGCCCACACCGATGTGCTCGTCCCGGTGCCGGACGACGCGGTGGACGGGGAGGGCGCCGACGCCGGCACGGTGGCCCTGCCCGTCCTGGAACAGCCCGGTGGCGACCAGGTCGTCCCGGTCTTCACCTCGGAGGGCGAGATGGCCGAGCTGCTGCCGTTCGTCTCGCGCTACCGCCTGATCCCGCTGGGCGCGCTCGCCTCACAGTGGCCCGAGGAGAACCTCTCCCTCGCCATCGACGGCAGCTCGTCCCACGCCCTGACCCTCACCTCTCAGGGGGTACGCACCCTGCTGGCCCGCTGACCCGCCGGGGAGTGAGCGGCACCGCGTCCGCCCACTCCTGGGCGATCTCCCGCTCACCGGAGAACACACGGCAGGCGACTCGGCTTGGACCGGCTTCGACCCGGCTCACGAGCGATCGCCCACGGCCGTGCCGCGGCGCCGCCGTACCTGTGGGCAGCACCCCGCAGGAAGACCCCGGCGGGAGACAGTTCCGGGCGAGCGCGAAGGAGCCGATGGCCGTGAGGGTCGTCCTGTTGGGCACCGCCGCCGGGGGCGGCGTCCCGCGGTGGAACTGCGCCTGCGCGCTGTGCGCCGCCGCCCGGAACGGCCGACTGCCCTCCCGGACGCGGGAGTGCGCCGCCGTCACGGGCAACGGCCGCGACTGGCTGCTGCTGAACGCCTCGCCCGACCTGCGCACCCAGCTCGCCGCCACCCCTGCCCTCCGGCCAGGACCCGGGCCCCGCGACACCCCGCTGCGCGGTGTGCTGCTCACCGACGCCGAGGCCGATCACGTCACCGGCCTGGCCGAGCTGCGCGGGGCGGCGGGCCTGAAGGTGTACGCGGCGCCGCCGGTGCGGGGCGTGCTGGCCCCGGCACCGGCCGCGCCGGACCACTACGCATCCTGGGAATGGGTGGACAGACTCGCCGACGGCGGCTTCGTGCCGGCCGGCGGGCTGGTCGTCACCGCCCATCCGGCGGACGCGGAGATCCCCCGGTACGCGCAGGCGCGGGTGCCCGGGGGCCCGTGGGCGACGGCGTACCGCATCGAGGACCTGGCCGGCGGGGGAGTGCTGCTGTACGCGCCCTGCGTGGGCGCCTGGAGCCTTGCCCTGGACGAGCTGTGCGGCGAGGCCGACTGCGTGCTGCTGGACGGCACGTTCTTCACGGCCGACGGGCCGGGCACGGCGGTGCGGGCCGGTGCCGGACCGGCGGCCACGGACCATGCGCCGGTCACGGGACCGGACGGCACCCTCGCGGCGCTCGCCCGCCACCTGGGCGTACGCCGGATCTACACCCACCTCGACCACACGAACCCGCTCCTCGACCCCGCCTCACCGGCACGCGCGCGTGTCGCCGGGGAAGGCGTCGAGGTCCTGCCGGACGGAGCCGAGCTGCTGCTCTAACGCTCCTGCTCGGCCAGCATGCGCTGGAGCACCGCCCGCTGCACCGGCAGCACCTCGGAGTGCAGCTCGCGGCCCTTGCGGGTGAGAGCCACCCACACCCCGCGCCGGTCCTCCGCGCACACCGAGCGCTCCACCAGACCGTCCTTCTCCAGCCGGCCGATCAGCCGGGACAGCGCGCTCTGGCTGAGATGGACCCGTCCGGCGAGGTTCTGCACCCGGCACTGGTCGCCCTCGCCGGGCGATTCGGACGCCAGGATGTCCAGCACCTCGAAGTCGCTGGCGCCCAGCCCGTGCGGGTGCAGCGCCCGGTCGATCTCGCACATCGTGCGCGCGTGCACCGAGAGGATGCCCCGCCACCGTTCCTCGAGCCGGGCATCGGCCGTCTTGACTGCCATACCCGCACCGTAGCACCGATCCGGCCATTCGTTGAGTGTGCAACTAGTGCTGTGCGCAGGCGGCTCCGCGTGCGCCTCAGGCCGGCGCGTCCTGGAGCAGTCCCACCAGGTTGCCGTCCGGGTCCTTCACCGAGGCGATCAGCCTGCCGCCGCCGACGTCCTGCGCACCCTGGAGCAGCTCGGCCCCCGCCTCCAGCAGGGCCGCCAGCCGCTCCTCGAGATCCGTCACATGCCAGTACGGCACCGGCCCGGTCATCCCCTTGGCGTGCCCGTTCGGGTCGAGGCCGACGTCCTGCCCGGCGGCCTTGAACCCGACGTAGTAGGGCTCGTCCGCATACGGCTCGACGCCCAGCAGGGCCGTGAACAGGGGCTTGGCCTTCGCCAGATCCTTGACGGGGTAGATGATCGTCTGCACGCCGGCGGCGGTCATGGGATCCACTCCTTCTGAGGTGCGTGACCCGACGGGTTCCCCGTCGGTGCTCTCACGCTAGGGCCGGGGAGCCCACCGCGGCTTCTTCGATCCTGACCGGTTGCGGCGGACACCCCCGAAGGCGGGTTCTACGACGCCGACCGGTACGTGTACGAGGCCCTCGCCATCGGTGCCGCCGGCTTCCTGCTCAAGGACGCCGGAGCCCCCGGCGCGCCGGCGGCTCACCGGTACCGGCGACGCCCTGCCGGCGCCACAGATCACCCGGCGTCCGGCGGAGCGGTACGCGGCCCGAGACGGGGCGGGTCAGGCCGGGGGAACGCCGACCGGACCGGCCTGCCCGCTCACGTCGACTGCCGGCGCACCAGCTCCGTCGGCAGGATCACCGCCGCCGGGTCCTCACCGCCGATCTGGGCGAGCAGCACCCGGACCATCTCGTTGCTGATCCGGTCCCAGGGCTGGCGGATCGTGGTCAGCTCCGGGGTGGCGGCGGTCGCGGCGGGCGAGTCGTCGAAACCGCCGACAGCGATGTCGTCCGGCACCCGCTTCCCGGCCCGGTGCAGCGCCGCCAGCACGCCCTGCGCCATCAGGTCCGAGGCGACGAACACGGCGTCCATGTCCGGGGCCGTCGCCAGCAGCCGCTCCGCGCCCGCCTCACCGCTGGCCCGGCTGTAGTCGCCGGAGACGACGAGCCGCTCGTCGGCCTCGATGCCCGCCTCGGCGAGCACCTCCTTGTACCCGGCGAGCCGCTCCACACCACCGGGGGTGTCCAGCGGACCGGTGACCACGCCGATCCGGCGCCGGCCCAGCGAGAGCAGGTGCCGGACCATGTCCCGGGCGCCGTCCCGGTCGTCGGCGGCCACGTAACTCACCTTGGAGCCGAGCCCGATCGGCTTGCCGCAGGCGACCAGCGGCACGCCGGCCTCCCGCAGCTCCTCGGCCACCGGGTCGCCGGAATGGCTGGAGACCAGCAGCACCCCGTCGACGTGCCCGGCGGTGATGTACCGCGTGATGCGCCGCCGTTCGTCCTCGGTCCCCGCCAGCATGAGCAGCAACGGGATGTCGTGCGCGGCCAGCGCCTGGGTGCAACCCCGCAGCAGGACATTGAAGTTGGGGTCCTCGAAGAACCTCTCCTGCGGCTCGGTCAGCAGGAAGCCGACCGAGTCGGAGCGGCCGGTGATCAGCGAGCGGGCGTGCCGGTTCACGACGTACCCGGTCCTGCGGATGGCGGCGTCGACCGCCTCCCGGGCGGCGGGGCTGACATAGTGGCCGCCGTTGAGGACGCGCGAGACGGTGCCGCGCGAGACGCCTGCCTCGCGCGCCACGTCGTGGATCGTCGGCGGTCTGCGCCGGCCCCCCGTATGGCTCATGGTCATGACTTTACGGCCCCGGACAGCAGATCCAGGCTCCAGAAGCGCTGGACGACCAGGAAGAGGGCGATCAGCGGGAGGACCGCGAGGAAGGCGCCCGTGATCACCAGCGTGTAGAGCGCCGGCGTGTTGGACCCCTGTTCCAGGAGCGTGTACAGGCCCAGCGTGAGCGGGAACCTCTCGTCGTCGCTGAGCATGATGTACGGCAGCAGGAAGTTGTTCCAGATGGCCACGAACTGGAACAGGAACACCGTGACCATGCCGGGGACCATCATCGGCAGCGCGACCCGGGTGAAGATCCGCCACTCGCTCGCCCCGTCCATCCGCCCGGCCTCCACCACGTCGGCGGGGACGGCGGCGGCCGCGTAGATGCGCGCCAGGTAGACGCCGTAGGGGGAGAGGACCTGCGGCAGCAGCACGGACAGGTAGGAGTCCGTGAGGTTCGCCTTCGCCAGCAGCAGGTACTGCGGGATCGCGAGGATCACCGGCGGCATCAGGACGCCCGCGAGCAGGACGTTGAACATCGTCTCGCGGCCCTTGAAGCGGTAGGTCGCCAGCGCGTAGCCGCTGAACGCCGAGACGGCGGTGGACAGCAGGGCGCCACAACCGGCGTACAGCGCCGAGTTGCCCATCCACGTCCAGTAGACGCCGTCACGGTAGGCGTTGAGGTCCTTGATGTTGCCGGTGAAACCGGTGCCGGGCAGGAAGGTGAAGGTGGAGAACAGCTCGTGTCCGGACTTGGTGGACGCGATCACCACCCAGGCGACCGGAAGGAGGGTGTAGACCGCGCCGATCAGCAGAGTGATCGTCGGGACCAGGGCGATCCGGCGGCGCAGCGGCGGACCCTGCGCCGTACCCGGGGTGGTGCCCGCGGCCGGGGCGGCCTTGCGGACGGCAAGCGTACTCATCCTGCGGCTCCTTGACTGTCGTCCTGCTTGTTCCGTCGGTTCGCGGCCCGCAGGAACCCGAAGGACAGCACCAGGGTGGCCAGCGCGATCAGGGTCGCCTCGGCGGCGGCCGCGTAGATGTCGCCCCGGTGGAAGGCGTCCTGGTACACCTTCATCAGCGGACTCCAGCTCGTGTTGACGGAGTTGGTGAGGGGCTTGAGGGTGGTCGGCTCGTTGAACACCTGGAGCGTCGCGATGATCGAGAAGAAGAAGGTCAGCACCAGCGAGGGCGCCACCATCGGAATCTTGATCCGCCACGCGGTCTGCAGCGGGGTGGCGCCGTCCAGCTTCGCCGCCTCGTACACCTCGGCCGGGATGGACCTGAGCGAGGTGTAGATGACGATCATGTTGAAGCCGGTGCCGCCCCAGACCGCGATGTTCGACAGGGCGAGATAGAGCGGACCGCCGTCCAGCAGGTCGGGCTGGGGCAGGCCCAGCCGGTCGAGCACGAAGTAGATGGGACTGACGTCCGGCAGGTACAGGAAGCCCCACATCAGCGCGGCGACCACGCCGGGGATGGCGTACGGCAGGAAGATCGCGAGCCGGGTGAACGGGGTGAACCGCACCTTGTCGGAGTCCAGCATCAGCGCGAACAGGAGGGCGAGGCCGAGCATCACGGGGACGACGATGCAGCCGTAGCCGAGCACGCGCAGCGCGCCGTGCAGCAGTTCGCTGTCCTGGAAGGCGTCGGTGTAGTTCGCGAAGCCGGCCCACACCTCCGTGCGGGCACCCGACCCGAGGCCGAGGCCGGAGACGTGCACCTTGCGGAAGCTGAGCCAGACGGCGTACCCGATGGGCAGCGCGAAGAACAGGACGAAGAGGGCTGTCGCGGGGAGGAGGAAAGCGTACGGGGCCCCCTTGACCCCGTACACCTTCCGGCTTTGCGTGCCGGTCACCGAGAAACCCCGAAGCCCTGCTTCTTCAGGTCGGCGACCGTGGCCTGCTGCATCTTGGCCAGGGCGGCGGTGAAGTCCGACTTGTTCTTGGCGGCGGCGCCGAACGCGTCGTTGAAGGTGGCGTAGGCGACGTTCACGTTCGGGCCCCAGGCGGAGGGCGCCGTGGTCTTCGCGATGTCGGCGGCCTTGGTGTAGAAGTCCGGCTGGTTGGAGAAGAACGCCGGCGGGTTGGAGAAGGCGCCGCTGAGCTGGGCGGAGGTGGAGGCCGGGTAGATACCGCCCTCCTTCGCCAGCGCGTTCAGGGCGTCGGGGTCGGTGTTCAGCCAGGTCGCGAACCTGGCGGCGGCCTCCTGGTGCGCGGAGTCGGTGGTGACGGCCGTGGAGGAGCCGCCCCAGCTGCCGGTGACGTCCCTGTCGAGCGACCACTGGGGGAGCGGGGCCATCGCCCACTTGCCCTTGGTGTCCGGCGCGGCCGTGGTGAGCGTGCCCGGCGCCCACACGGCGCTGACCCAGGCGATCTCCTTGCCCGTGTTGAGCGCCTTGTTCCAGGCCGGCTGGTACATCGGCTGGTTGTCGACGACCCCCTCCTCGACCAGTCCGCCCCAGAACTTGGCGACCTTCTGGGTGGCCGGGTCGTCGATCGCGACCTTCCACTTCTCGCCGGAGGTGGTCCACCACTTGGCGCCGGCCTGCTGGGCGAGACCCGCGAAGAGACCGGAGTCGTTGGCGGAGAAGGTGGTCAGGGACCTGTCCGGCGCCTTCTTCTTCAGCGCGCGAGCGGTCTCGGCGAACTGCTCCCAGGTGGTGGGGACCTTCAGGCCGTACTTCTCGAACAGGTCCTCGCGGTAGTAGAACATCATCGGGCCGATGTCCTGCGGCACCGCGTAGACGGCGTCGGTGCCGAGCGTGGTCTGCTGCCAGACGCCCTCGGCGAACTTCTCCTTGACGTCGCCGACTTCCTCGGAGATGTCGGCCAGCGCGTCGTTGCTGACCAGTGTCGGCAGCGCCTGGTACTCGGCCTGCACCAGGTCGGGGGCCTTCTTCGCCTTGTGCGCGGTGAGGATCTTGGTGACCAGCGTGTCGCCGGACGCCTGCTTCTTCACCGTGACGGTGATCTTCTCCTTCTTCCCCGGCCCCTTGTTCCACAGGTCGACGACCTTGTCCATGCCGGGTGTCCAGGTCCAGTACGTCAGCGAGACGGGACCAGACTCGGCCTTGCTGCCGTCTTCGGAGCCGCAGGCGGCGAGGGCGGTGGCGCCGAGCGAGACGGCGAGGGCGGTTGTCACGAGGCGACGGCGCTTCGTGTGCGGCATGGTTTCTCCCCTGACCTGGGTCCCCGCCCACTGCGGGGACCTGCCATGCAGATGTGCACGTTCACATGACGGGGATGCTCGCCCCTCGAGACCCTGCCATGCTTCTGTGAGCGTTCACAGTAGAGAAACGTCCCGGACACTTGTCAATGGTTGTTGCTGTGCGGTTATGTTGGGCTCGCACCGCCAACGATGTGTGTGCACGTTCCCAAATGATCGATCTCCCGGGAGACATCCATGCCGGACACCAGCCCCAGGGGCCTCACCAGGCTCGCCTTCGGCGGGGACTACAACCCCGAGCAGTGGCCGGAAAGCGTCTGGCAGGAGGACGTCCGGCTGATGCGCGAGGCCGGGGTCACCATGGTGAGCGTGGGGATCTTCTCCTGGGCCCTGCTGGAGCCGGCGCCGGGGGAGTACGACTTCGGCTGGCTGGACCGGGTCATCGGGCTGCTGCACGAGAACGGCATCCGCGTCGACCTCGGCACGCCCACCGTCGCGCCCCCGGCCTGGTTCTACCGGGCGCACCCCGAGGCCCTGCCGGTCACCGCCGAAGGCATGCGCTACGAGTTCGGCTCGCGCGGCGCGATCTGCCACAGCAACCCCGACTACCGCGCCGCCGCCGCGAGCATCACCACCCGGCTCGCCGAGCGCTACGGCGCCCATCCGGCGCTCGCGCTGTGGCACGTCCACAACGAGTACGGCGTCCCCGTCTCCGCCTGTTACTGCGACTCCTGCGCCGCCCACTTCCGCTGCTGGCTCCAGGACACCTACGGCTCGGTCGACGCGGTCAACGAAGCCTGGGGCACCGCCTTCTGGGGCCAGCACTACACCGGCTTCGAACAGATCAACCCGCCCCGGGCCACCCCCGGCGTCGGCAATCCGGGCCAGGCCCTGGACTACAAGCGGTTCGCCGACGCCACCATCCGGGAGAACTTCCGCGCCGAGCGCGACATCCTGCACCGCCTCTCGCCGGGCGTCCCGGTGACGACCAACTTCATGACCGCGCTCAGCCAGTGCGACGCCATCGACTACTGGGCCTGGGGCCGCGAGGTGGACCTCGTCACCAACGACCACTACCTGATCACCGACGGCCGCCGCACCCACGTCAATCTGGCGATGGCGGCCGACATCACCCGCTCGGTCGCCGGGGGCGCCCCCTGGCTGCTGCTGGAGCACTCCACCTCGGGCGTCAACTGGCAGCCCCGCAACCCCGCCAAGGCTCCGGGCCAGATGGCCCGCAACTCCCTCGCCCATGTGGCCCGCGGCTCCGACGGCGCCATGTTCTTCCAGTGGCGCCAGTCCCGGCGCGGCACCGAGAAGTTCCACTCCGCGATGCTGCCGCAGGGCGGCACCGACACCCGCGTCTGGCGCGAGGTCGTCGAACTCGGAGCCTCCGTCGGCTCGTTGAGCGCGATCCGCGGCACCCGCACCGAGGCCGACGTGGCCCTGCTGTGGGACTGGCAGTCCTGGTGGGCGCAGAACCTGTCCGGACACCCCAGCGAGGACCACGACCCGCGCGAGCGCGCCGACTCCTTCTACGAGGCCCTCTACGACCGCCACCTCACCGTGGACTTCGCCCACCCCGAAGCCGACTTGTCGAGATATCCCCTTGTCGTCGTACCGGCCCTGTACCTGATGACGGAGACCGCCGGGAACAACCTCCGGGAGTACACCGAGAACGGCGGCACGCTCGTGGTGTCGTACTTCTCCGGCATCGTCGACGAACACGACGCGGTCCACGAGGGCGCCTACCCGGGTGCGCTGCGGGACGTCCTCGGCCTGACCGTGGAAGAGTTCTCCCCGCTGCTGACGGACGAGCGGGTGCGCCTCACCGGCCCCGACGGCTCCCAGCTGACCGGGGACGTGTGGAGCGAGTTCGTCGTGCCGCGCGGCGCGGAGACCGTGTGGACGTACGCGGACGGGCTCACCGCCGGCAGTCCGGCCGTCACCCGGCACCGGCTGGGCGAGGGCACCGCCTGGTACGTGTCCACCCGCCTGGACGCCCAGGGCCTGGACGCGGTCCTCGGCTGGGCGGCCGACGACGCCCGGACAGCCCCGCGCGCCGACCTGCCCCGCGACGTCGAGGTCGTGCGCCGCAGCGGCGAGTCGGGCTCCTTCCTCTTCGTGATCAACCACACCGACGGCGAGACCAAGGTGCAGGTGGACGCGCCCGGCACCGAACTGCTGACGGGCGAACGCGCCGTGGGCCGCCTCGCGGTCCCGGCTGGGGCCGTCCGGGTCGTACGACTCGACGGCTGAGCCGGCTCCCCTCCGCCCGCGCGAGCCGTCGGAGCCGCGGGCGGAGGGGCTCTCCTCCAGCCCCACCGGAGGACATCCCTCCCCCGTTACGTCGAAGGGACGACGGACGATGAAGTTCCATCCCGGACGCACCCTCAGGGCCCTGCTGCTGCCGCTCGCGGCCGGGCTCGCCCTCACCGCCCTGCCCGCACAGTCCGCCCAGGCCGCGAGCACCCTCACCAACGGCGGCTTCGAGTCCGACGGTTCGGGCGTGGCCGCGCCCACCGGCTGGTCCGAGTACGGCGACACCGGTGCCTCGTACACCGAGTCCGGCGGCCACAGCGGGAGTCACCGCCTCACCCACTACGCGTCCGCCGCCTACGAGGTGGAGACGTACCAGTACCTGTCCGGGCTGACCAACGGCACCTACACCCTGACCGCCTGGGTTCGCTCCGGAGGCGGCCAGAACTCCGCGTACATAGCCCTCAGGAATTGCGGGAGTCCGGAACAGCGCACGGATCTGCCGGTCTCGTCCAGTGGGTGGATCCGTATCGTCACCCCGATCAAGGTGACCAACCACCAGTGCACCATCAGCGTCAACAGTGACGCGAAGGCCGGCAACTGGATCAATGTCGACGATCTCACCTTCACGTCCGGCGCCACCGGTACGTCCATCCATGGCGCCGACATCTCCTCCCTGGCCAAGAGCGAGGCCAAGGGCGGGGTGTACCGGACGAGTTCGGGGTCCACGGGCGACGCGGTCGCCATCCTGAAGAACGCGGGTATGAACTACGCGCGCCTCAAGGTCTGGGTGAATCCGGCCGACGGCTACAACAACGGCACGCGCGTGCTCGCGATGGCCCGGCGCGTCAAGGCGGCCGGCATGAAGCTCCTGGTCGACTTCCACTACTCGGACACCTGGGCCGACCCGGGCGCCCAGACCAAGCCGGCCGCCTGGTCGGGCCACTCGTACAGTCAGCTCAGGACGGACGTGTACCACCACACGTACGATGTGTTGAACGCCTTGAAGGCGCAAGGTTCCACCGCCGACATGGTCCAGGTGGGCAATGAGATCAACGGCGGCATGCTGTGGTCCGAAGGGTCGACGGACAACTGGAGCCGGCTGGCCGGGTTGATCAACTCGGGCTACGACGCCGTCAAGGCGGTCAACGCGTCGACGGTGGTCGCCCTGCATCTCGCCAAGGGCGGGGACAAGGCCGGCACCGAGTGGTGGTTCGACAACGCGGTGGCCAAGGGCGCGAAGTTCGACGCGATCGGGCTGTCGTACTACGGCTACTGGCACGGCCCGCTCTCCGACTTCCAGACCACCCTGGACGATGCCGCCGCCCGTTACGGCAAGCCGGTGTTCGTCGCCGAGACCGCCTACCCCTTCCGCCTGGACAGCGACGACTCGCTCACCGACCAGATCGACACCACCGGCGAACTCGTCCCCGGCTACCCGGCGACCGTGACCGGCCAGACCAGGTGGCTGAACGACGTGGCGAGCATCGTGGAGGCCGTCCCGAACGGCCGCGGTCTCGGCGTCTTCTGCTGGGAGGCGACCTGGACCGCGGTCACCGGCAACGGCTGGGACCCCGCCGACGCCTCCTCCGGCAACGGCTGGGAGAACCAGGCCCTGTTCGGCTACGACGACAAGGCACTCTCCTCCATGACGTGGTTCAGCCACCGCTGAACCGCCCGGACGGGGCCCGGCCGTAAGGGGCGGCCGGGCCCCGTCCCGTCTTCTCGGGGCGGGACCCGGCCCGTTTTCTCGGGGCGGCCGCCGGGCTGCTCGGTCGTACCGCCGTTCGGTACCGGACAACGGTCGCCGAGTCCCGGACGGGACGGCGTCGCCGGCGCCACAGTGGGAACACTGCCCAGGAGGAGGCCGGGACGGAGGGCGGACGGATGATGGGAACTCCCTCGGGCCGCACACGGCAGACCATCCTGGAGTGGCTCAAGGACCCGGCGGTCCACTTCCCGGCCGCGCGCCACCGCGACCCCGCCGAGACCGGCGTCACCGCCCGGGCCGTCGCCGCCAAGCTCGGCGTCCCCCGCCGGACCGCACGCGCACACCTGGAGTTCCTCAGCCGCCTCGGCCTGCTCCGCACCCGGCGGGTCCGCTGTCGCACCTTCTACCGGCGCGACGAGATCCGCATCGCCGAGGTGGCCCGGATGTTCGAGAAGGGCTGGTGACCACGGAGTCACCGGCCGACCTGGGCCGGCCCGCCGACCCCCGTGCCAGGATGGCCGACCCGACGGCGAAGGGCACCGCGCATGGACCGCACGACGGCACTCGTCCCGCTGCACTACGTCTCCCTGGGCGTCCGCGGCCCCGAGGACGTGGTGGCCGATCCGCAGGGGCGCGTGCTGACCGGAGTGGAGGACGGGCGCATTCTGCGCGTCCACCATCTGGGCGACCCGCTCACGGCCCGGGTGGAGGTGCTGGCGGAGACCGGCGGCCGCCCACTGGGACTCGAACTCCTGCCGGACGGCGGCCTGTTGGTGTGCGACGCCGAACGCGGTCTGCTCCGCGTCGGCCCCGACGACGGCTCCGTCCGCATCCTCGCCGACTCGGTGGCGGGGGAGCGGCTCCGGTTCTGCAGCAATGTCGTCGCCCTGCCCGACGGCGCTGTCTGCTTCACCGTCTCCAGCCGCCGCTACCCGCTCGACCGGTGGATCGGCGACATCGTCGAACACACCGGCACCGGACGGCTGCTCCGGCTCGCCCCGGAAGGCGGTGAACCCGAAGTCCTGCTGGAGGGGCTGCAGTTCGCCAACGGGCTCGCCGTGGGCGGCGACGGCTCCTTCCTGGTGATCGCGGAGACCGGCGCCCGCCGCCTGACCCGCTACCACCTCACCGGCCCGCGCGCCGGGCACACCGACCTCTTCGCCGGCCTCCCCGGCATGCCGGACAACCTCTGGCGCGCGGGCCCCGACGGCCCCATCTGGGTCGCCCTCGCCGGGCCGCGCGTCGCCCCGCTGGACCTCCTGCACCGCACCCCGCCCGCCGTCCGTGCCACCGCCGCCCGGGCCGCCGTCCACGCACCGTTCCGGCCGGGCGGAACGATCGGCGTGCTGGCGCTCGACGACCACGGCCGCACCGTCCAGCACCTCACCCGCCGCCGCTCCGGCTTCCGCATGGTCACCAGCGTCTGCGTGACCGGCGATCACCTGGTCCTCGGCAGCCTCTGGGAACCGGGCGTCGCGGTGTGCGCACGGCCCGCCCCGGGCTGAGCCGAAAGCCGATCGCCACGGTCCGGGTGTGAGTCGCCGCGGTCCGGAGGCGGGTCGCCGGCGGTCTGAGGGTGAGTCGCTGCGGTCGGGGTATGACTTGAGTCGCTGCCGTCCGGAGGCGAGTTTCCACGGTTCGGGTGTGAGTCGCCGCGGCCCGGAGATGAGTCGCTGCGGTCGGGGTGTGAGCCGCCGCCGTCTGCGGGTGAGTCGCTGCGGTCCGGAGGGGAGTCGCTGCGGTCCGGGTGTGAGTCGCCGCCGTCCGGGCGTCACCCGCCGCGGTCGGAGCGCCGGCCATGTCGTCCGGGCGCGAGGCGCCGCCGGGTGGGCCGGGGTGGGCCCGGCGGTACGCTGGTGCCTGGCCGTGATCACCCGTCGGGGCAGGGCCGAACAGGAGACGCACGAGCATGACAGCCCCGGAAGCCGAGAGCATCCCCGTCCGCCCCGCATCCCGGCGGCGGCCGGACTGGCGTGCCCAGGCACCCGTCGTCGCCGTGGTCGCGCTCGGCGGTGCCCTCGGCGCGTCGGCCCGCTACGCGCTCACCGTCGCCTGGCCCACGCCACCCGGCGGCTTCCCCTGGGCGACCTTCTGGACCAACGTCATCGGCTGCGCGGTGATCGGCGTGTTCATGGTGCTCATCACCGACGTGTGGGCCGCCCACCGCCTCGTCCGCCCCTTCTTCGGCACCGGCGTCCTCGGCGGCTTCACCACCTTCTCCACCTACGCCGTCGACATCCGCAAGCTGGTCGACGCCGGCCGCCCCGGCCTCGGGCTCGCCTATCTCACCGCGACGCTGATCGCGGCCCTCGCGGCGGTGTGGCTCGCCTCGGCCGCCGCCCGCCGAGTGCTGATCAGGAGGCAGCGATGACGACACTCACCGGCCGGGCCCTGCGGCTGACCGTCTACATCGGCGAGGACGACACCTGGCTCCACAAGCCCCTCTACTCCGAGATCGTGCACCGGGCGCACGCCACCGGGCTCGCCGGGGCCAGTGTCTTCCGGGGCATGGAGGGTTTCGGCGCCTCCTCCCGCATCCACACCTCCCGCCTGCTGTCCCTGAGCGAGGACCTGCCGGTCGTGGTGGTCGTCGTGGACACCGAGGAGCGGGTCCGGGCGTTCCTGCCGCAGCTCGACGAACTGGTCGACGAGGGTCTCGTGACCCTGGAGGAGTGCGAGGTCGTCCGGTACGTCGGCCGTACGCCAGGCCCGGGCAAAGCGGACCGGAAGGGTAAGAAGTCGTTGTGAACTGGCTGCTGGTCGTCGCCGGTGCCATGGTCGGCGCGCCCCTGCGCTATCTGGCGGACCGTGCCGTGCAGGCCCGCTACGACTCGGTCTTCCCCTGGGGCACCTTCGCGGTGAACGTCACCGGCTGCCTGATCCTCGGACTGCTCACGGGCGCGGCCTCCGCCGGGCCGCATCTGCAGCTCCTGCTGGGCACAGGGCTGTGCGGGGCGCTGACGACGTACTCGACCT
Source organism: Streptomyces sp. NPDC048521 (assembly GCF_043199855.1). Taxonomy (NCBI): domain Bacteria; kingdom Bacillati; phylum Actinomycetota; class Actinomycetes; order Kitasatosporales; family Streptomycetaceae; genus Streptomyces; species Streptomyces sp. NPDC048521. Next base: position 372,140 of record NZ_JBICWR010000001.1, on the reverse strand, counting down.
TCTCGTACGAGACCCTGCGGCTGACCGAGGCGGGCTCGGGCCTCTACGCTGCCGTGAACGTCGTCGCGAGCGTGGTGGCGGGGCTCGTGGCGGCCTTCGCCGGGGTCTCGCTCGCCGGTGCCCTGTGGGCCTAGGCGCTTGGCGCACGGCCGGGCACAGGAAGTACTGTCTACAGCACTGTCGACCACCTCACTCCCGTCAGAACTGGATCCCATGAGCGCCATCTCCGTCGGTCAGGCCGTCGTCCTCGGAGTAGTCGAGGGGGTGACCGAGTTCCTCCCGGTGTCCTCCACCGGCCACCTGAAGATCGCCGAGGGGCTCATGGACATCCCCGTCGACGAGAAGTCCGTCGTCGGGTTCTCCGCCGTCATCCAGGTCGGCGCCATCGCCGCCGTGCTCGTGTACTTCTTCAAGGACATCAAGCGGATCGTCTCCGCCTGGTTCCGCGGTCTGGCCAACCGCGAGGAGCGCTACCACCACGACTACAAGTTCGCCTGGTGGGTGATCGCCGCGACCATCCCCATCGTCCTGGTGGGTCTGGCGGCCAAGCCGCTGATCGACGGTCCGCTCGCCTCGCTCTGGGTGGTCGCCGGCTCGCTGATCGTCGGCTCGGGCGTGATGTGGGCCGCCGACCAGATGGGCCGCCACAAGCGCGGTGAGGACGACACGTCCTTCAAGGACGCGATGTGGGTCGGCTGCTCCCAGATCCTCGCCCTGCTCTTCCCCGGCTTCTCCCGCTCCGGCGCCACCATGTCCACGGCGCTCATCCTCGACCTGGACCGCGTCGCCGCGACCCGCCTGTCCTTCTTCCTCGGCATCCCCGCCCTGACCGGCGCCGGCCTCTACGAGCTGAAGGACGCCCTCGGCGCGGGCGTGGGCGCCGCCCCGCTGGCCGTCGGCACCGTCGTGTCCTTCGTGGTCGCCTACGCCTCCATCGCCTGGCTGCTCAAGTTCGTCGCCAAGCACTCCTTCAACGCCTTCGTGATCTACCGGATCGTCATCGGCGTCGGGCTCCTCGGCCTGCTCGCCACCGGCACGCTCAGCAGCTGAGCTGAACCCGCTGGACGCCCACGGGGTGCGGATGCCTGCATGCAGTATCCGCACCCCGTGAATGTCTCCCTACCTGAACGCCTTGACAGGTCCCGGCCGCAAGCCGCACGATCGCTCCGTGAACCTGTCAGACAGCCAGACAGGTGGACAGGGTCCGCGGCGTGTGAGCGCCATGGAAGCGGTCCTCGCCCACCTCCGCGGCGCCATCGAGCGCGGCCGGTACGCCATAGGCGACAAGCTCCCCTCCGAGGCCGAGCTGTGCCGCACCCTCGAGGTGTCCCGGCCCGTGCTGCGCGAGGCGCTGCGCGCGCTGCAGACGATGGGCCTGACGGTCTCCCGGACCGGCAAGGGCACCTTCGTCGTCGCGAACGCCGTACAGGACCCCACGTTCGGCGACTACGCGGCCAGCGACCTGCTCGAGGTGCGCCGACACATCGAGATCCCGGTCGCCGGATACGCCGCCCTGCGCCGCACCCCGGAGAACCTGGACCACCTGGCCCACCTGCTCGACCGCATGCAGCGGGAGACGGACACCACCGCGTGGGTGGCGATGGACACCCTCTTCCACCTCGGCGTGGCCGAGGCCGCCCAGAACCCGGTGTTCCGCCGGGTCATCGAGGAGATCCGCGACGCACTGGCGCGTCAGTCGGCGTTCCTCAACGAGCTGGGCGGACGCCGCGAGCAGTCCGACCGCGAGCACCGGGCGATCGTGGAGGCCCTGGTCGACGGTTCCGAGCACGACGCGGTGGAGGCCATGAGCCACCACCTCGACCGCGTCGAGACGACCCTCACCGACATCGTGCGCCCCGCCCGCACGGACCCCGCGGAAGGCGGGCCCGAGGCGTCGCCGCGGCCGGCCTCGCGGCCCTCGACGTCCTCGCGACCTGGGGCATGATCATGCTCCGTCACCTGCTCTTCCGGCAGCACACCCGCAAGGGCGAGCCGACCCGGCCGTCGTACCGGCTGCCGGGCTCCCCCCGGACCGAACGCGTGACTCGGCGTTCCCCGCCTCCGCCCCGGTCCTCATGTACGCCGACGACGGCGCCGGACGCACCACCGTGCTCCGTCCGCCGCCGATCGTCGCAGCGCTGGTCGCGGGCCGCAACGGCCTCCGCGCCCGCACGGCGCGCACGTCCACCGGTGCCGACGCGTGACCCGCGTACCGGCCGAACCCGACCCCATGATGCAGGCAGTGATGTACACCAGTTCCCTCGCCGACGCCCCCGTCGTCCGTGAACCCCTCCATGCCCCCGTCGCCCACCTCGTCCGCGGCGGGGTCGTCGAGGGCATCCACTACGGCTCGGTCGTCGTCCTCGGCGCCGACGGCCAGGTGCTGTTCCAGCTCGGCGACATCGAGGCCGCCTTCTACCCGCGCTCGGCCCTCAAGCCGCTCCAGGCCGTGGCCATGCTCCGGGCCGGACTGCCCCTCGACGGCGAACTGCTGTCGCTGGCCGCCGCCAGCCACTCCGGCGAGGAGCGCCACCTCGCCGGCACCCGGCGCCTCCTGGCACTCGCCGGTCTCACCGAGGACGACCTGCGCAACGTCCCCGACATGCCCTTCGACCCGGCCGTCCGGGACGCCTGGGTCCGCGAGGGCCGGCTGCCCTCCCGGCTCGCCCAGAACTGCTCCGGCAAGCACGCGGCCATGCTGTGGACGGCCAAGCTCAACGGCTGGTCGCTGAAGGACTACCTCGACCCGGCGCACCCGCTCCAGCAGGCCGTCGCCGAGATCGTCGAGGACCTGACCGGCCAGCGCGTCGCTGGGGTCACCGTCGACGGCTGCGGCGCTCCGCTGTTCTCCGTATCCCTGCACGGCCTGGCCCGCGCCCTCTCCCGGATCACCTCGGCCGCGCCCGGCACGCCCGAGGCCCGGGTCGCCGACGCCATGCGCGAGCACGCCGAGATGGCCTCCGGCTCCGGCCGCGACGTCGCCGCGCTGATGCGGGCCGTGCCCGGGCTGCTCGCCAAGGACGGCTTCGAGGGTGTCCAGGTCGCCGCGCTGCCGGACGGCCGCTCCATAGCCGTGAAGATCGCTGACGGGGCGAACCGGGCGCGTGTTCCGGTCGCGGCGGCGGCACTCGTGCGGGCGGGCGTCGACCCGGGGCTGCTCACGCAGTTCGCGGGTGAGCCGCTGCTGGGCGGTGGGGAGCCGGTGGGGTGTGTGCGGCCCGTGCGGGCGCTGGACCCGGTTCCGCTCACCGCCTGCGCGTAGTCCGCCGCTGGACCGGCCGCCTGGATCCGCCGGTGCCGATCACCCTGCACTCCAGGTCGGAGTCCAGCACGCACCTGCGGAGCGCCGGCCGCAGGCCGGCCGAGCTCTGCGTGTCCGGCATCACCGCCAACACCGAGCGGCTGCGGGCGACCGTGGAGAACTCCATCGGCCTGGTCACCGCCGAGCACCCGCACATCGGCTGCACGGCGGCCACCGACACCGCCGAGGAGGCCGTTTCGTCACCGGCCGCGGTGTGGCCGGACCGGTCCTGGAGAAGGGCCTGTGGCCGACCGAGAGGCCGGCCGAGATGCTGCGCCGCCGAGGTCGTCGCGGGCCGCGCAGCACCTGCCGCCGGACCTGCGGCGCCGCAAGCAGGCAGGGTGAACGAGCTGACGCTCCCGGACCGGTCGGAGGCACAATGGCGATCATGACAGCGACGTCGTCCCTCACCTTCCTGCCGGTCCTGGAGCGCATCGCCGAGGAGATCAGCCGCACGCCCGGCCGCGGCCGGGCCGCCGACTACATCCCGGCGCTCGCCGCCCGTGATCCGCGCAGCTTCGGTATGGCCGTCGCCGAGCTGGACGGCACCGTGTACGGGGTGGGGGACTGGCGGCAGCCGTTCTCCACGCAGTCGATCACCAAGGTCTTCACACTCGCCCTGGACCTGGCCCGCGAGGGCGACGAGCTATGGGAGCACGTGGGCCGCGAACCCTCCGGCAACCCGTTCAACTCCCTGGTCCAGCTGGAGTACGAGAACGGCATCCCGCGGAATCCTTTCATCAACGCGGGCGCCCTCGTCGTCACCGACCGCCTCCAGACCCGTACCGGAGACGCGGCCGGCGAGCTGCTGTCCTTCCTGCGCGCCGAGAGCGGCAACCCCGCCCTGGACTTCGACATGGAGGTCGCCGCCTCCGAGACCGCCCACGGCGACCGCAACGCCGCACTCGCCCACTTCATGGCGTCCTACGGCAACATCGACAACGACGTGCCGGTCCTGCTCGACCAGTACTTCCGGCAGTGCTCCGTCGCCGCCTCCTGTGCCGACCTGGCCCTGGCCACGGGCTTCCTGGCCCGGCACGGCATCCGCGCCGACGGCTCCCGGCTGCTCACCCGCAGCCAGGCCAAGCAGGTCAACGCGGTCATGCTGACCTGCGGCACGTACGACGCGGCCGGGGACTTCGCCTACCGGGTGGGCCTGCCGGGCAAGAGCGGGGTCGGCGGCGGGATCATCGCCGTCGTTCCGGGCCGGTGCACGCTGTGCGTGTGGGGTCCGGGCCTGGACGAGCGCGGCAACTCGGTGTCCGGTGTGGCGGCCCTGGACCGATTCACGACGCTCACCGGCCTGTCGGTCTTCTGACCCTGCCCTGCGGTCCAGGAACCCGTGCGGCAGCGGCAGCAGGCCCGCCCGCGCGCCCCGCTGCCGGACGTGCGGACGGCCCCCGCAGGCTCGCCCTGCCGCTGTTCGGCCGGGGCGTCCACAGCCACCTCGCGCAGAGCGCCACGGCCGGTGCCCACAGGGACGGGTGCGGTCAGGGCTCGCCCGGTTCGGCGGTCCGCTCGCCGTCGAGGCCGCTTCGATGTGGCGGCACGGCGCAGCAGCGTGGTGCGACGCCGCCTCCGGTCTCGAGGGTCCCCGGCTGCAGCGCCTCCACCTGGATCACGCCGGTCCCGCTGCTCGGCGTGCCGACCGGTCAGCCGCGCGGCGCCCGGTTGCCCTTGGCCCGTAGCCTCAGCGCCACGGCGCCCGCGCCGAGCCCCGAGAGCCCGGCGACGACGGCGGTTCCGGACCAGCCGGAGTCGTCGTCCGGCGACCCGGACGCGGCCGCCGCCACCGGGACGGCCGTCGCGGACCCGGACTTGGCGCGCAACCCGTCCAGCGAGCCGACCGGATCCACCCGCCCGGCCGCCGCGAAGCCCCAGTCGAGCAGTTCGCGGGCCTCCTCGTACACCGCGAACCCGCCGCCCACCTGAGGGTTCATCACGGTCACCACGAGCGTGCGCCCGCCCCGGCGGGCCGCGGCCACGAGCGTGTTGCCCGCGTTGCTGGTGTAGCCGTTCTTGATGCCGATCAGCCCCGGGTACGGCGCCACGCCGTCCTCACCGGTCAGCAGCCGGTTGGTGTTCTCGATCGGGTAGGGCGACCCGTCCCCGGGGAAGCTGGCCTCGGCGGTGGCGCAGTACCGGGCGAAGTCGGGGTTGTGCAGCCCGGCCCGGCCGAAGACCGCCAGGTCGTAGGCGGAGGAGACCTGGCCGGGCGTGTCGTAGCCGTCGGGGGAGACGACATGGGTGTCCAGGGCGCCGAGCGAGCGGGCCTTCGCCTGCATCCGGTCGACCGTGGCCTGCCAGCCGCCGCCCATCGAGGCGAGCACGTGCACGGCGTCGTTCCCCGAGCTGAGGAAGACCCCGTGCCACAGGTCGGCCACCTGGTAGGTGTGGCCCTCCTCGACGCCGACCAGGCTGCTGCCCTCGCCGACGTCCTCCAGTTCCTCGTAGCGCACGGTGTGCTGGAGTCCGCCGGGCAGCGCCGGCAGCACGGTGAGGGCGAACAGGGTCTTCAGGGTGCTCGCGGGCGGCAGCTTGCGGTGCGCCTCGCTCGCGGCCAGCACCTCCCCGCTGCCGGCGTCGGCCACCAGCCAGGACAGCGCCGAGACCTCCGGCACCTCGGGCGCGCCCCGGTGCGGCCGGACCTGTGTGCCCTCGCGGTAGAGCAGGGACGGCCCGGGCATCGCCACCCGGGGCGGCGGCGCGGGGTCCCCGGCACGGGACCCGGCGGCTGCGGTGGCCGGCGTCAGGGCCAGCACGCCGGCCACGCACAGGGAACAGGCCGAGACAGCCGTCCGATAAGAAAGTCCGGTGATCATATGATTCAACGTACGAACGAGAGCCCGCTGTGCCGCGTCGGCCGGGCCGTTCGGCCCATGGGAGCAACCCGGATGCCGCACCCGGCCGCCCGGGGCCGGTGATCAGGCCGTCGGCAGGGTGGGCCGGATCTGCCGCAGGAACGTGGCGTTGTCGGGGGTGTTCCGCAGCCGCTCCAGCAGGGTGTCCAGGCCGCTCGACGTGCCCTCCCGGGACCGCAGGGCCCGGCGAAGACCGTGTACGGCCGTCAACTCGGCCGGGGTGAGCAGGAGTTCCTCGCGTCGGGTGCCGGTGGTGTCGATGTCCACGGCGGGGAAGACGCGACGGGCGGCGAGTTCCCGGTCCAGGCGGAACTCCATGTTGCCCGTGCTCTTCAGTTCCTCGAAGAAATAGCCGTCGGCACGGGAGCCGGTGTCCACCAGGGCCGTGGCGAGGATGGTGAGCGAGCCGCCCTCCTCGGCCTGGCGGGCGGCGCCGAAGAACCGCTTGGGGCCGATCAGGGCGCCCGCGTCGACACCGCCGCTCAGCGTGCGGCCGCCGGCGGCGGAGGCGTTGTTGTGCGCCCGGCACAGCCGGGTCAGCGAGTCCAGCAGGACGACGACGTCCTCACCGGCCTCCACCAGGCGCTTCGCCCGCTCGACGACGAGTTCGGCGAGGGCGATGTGCTCCTTGGCCGACCGGTCGAAGGTGGAGGCGTACACCTCGCCCCGTACCGAGCGGCGCATCTCGGTGACCTCCTCGGGCCGCTCGTCCAGCAGGAGGACCATCAGGCGGCACTCGGGGTGGTTGCCGGCCACGGCGGCGGCGAGCTGCTGGAGCAGTACGGTCTTGCCGCTCTTGGGCGGGGCCACGATGAGGCCGCGCTGGCCCTTGCCGACCGGCGCGAAGAGGTCGGTGACGCGGCCGGCCAGTCCGGACGCGGGGTGTTCGAGGCGGAGGCGCTCGTGCGGGTGGAGCGGGGTGAGGTCGCGGAAGTGGCGGCGCGAGCGGAGGTCCGCGGGGGCGCGGCCGTCGACGCGCGCGACCTCGGTCAGAGCGCTCTGGGCACTGCGCACGCCCTCGACCAGGTCACCCTTGCGCAGTCCGTACCGGCGGATCAGCGTGGCGGGGACCTGCGGGTCCGCGGGGGAGGGCAGGAGGTTCGCGGCCCTCAGGCGCCCCTTCCCGTGCGTGTCGATGTCGAGGACGCCGGTGACGAGCCGGGTGGCCGGGGCCTGCTGGGCCACGACAGGGTGTTCGAGTGTGGTGGTCATGGGTGGGTGTCCTTTCGCGGACGGAAGACAGAAGTGACAAGAGGGGGGAGGGGCCGCGAGCGGGAGGCGTGCGCACTGCCTCCGGGCGGCGGGAACGGCACCTCGGACTGGGCGCGGAAGGCCTGATCACGAGGTGGTGCCGAGAAGCTGACGCGCCGGAAGCCGGACATCCGGCATACGGCGAGCGGATCAGCGTGAGGAAGGGAAACTGACACCGGCGCCCAAGGGGGCGTGCACGAGTGCTGACAGCAGCCTAGCACTCGTCGGTGCACTGCATCCGCGACGGCGTCAACAAGTCGCCCGATCGGGCTATTCCCAGGCAGCAGGAGAGGGAGGCAGGTCCCGCCGCGGCCACCCGCGTGAGCCCACGATCGAGGCATCTTGTCATGGGGACGTCAGGAGCATCCGGTGGAGAGTTCGCCCGCCCGCACTCCGCACCGCCTGGCCCCGGCCGGTGGCTGCCCGCATGCCCTCGACGCGCGGCTGCTCTCCCGCGGTGCCGTGGCCCCGGTCGAGTTGCCCGGCGGGGTCGAGGGCATGGCCGTTCTGGGGCGTGCGACGCTGAAGGAGTTCCTGCAGCCTCCCGACGTCGCCGAGCACGCACGCCACTTCACGGACCTGCGCGAGGGGCGGATCGCCGAGGGCCGGCCGTTGCCGACCTTCGCGACCGTCCAGGGCATGACCACCGCCGACGGGGACGACCGCCGGCGGCTGCGGTCGCTCGTCGGCAGCGCCTTCACGCCCCGACGCGTCGAAGAACTGCTGCCACGCGTGCAGGAGTCGACCGCCCAGCTGCTCGACGGCCTGGAGCGGGCCGCCGCCCGGGGCGGCGGCGTCGCCGACCTGCGGCGGCACTTCGCCCTTCCCCTGCCGATGTGGGTCATCAGCGAACTCCTGGGCGTGGACGCCGCGTTCACCCGGCCCGTCCCGCCGCGGTACGCCCTCTCTCCCTCGGGCACGGCGCCCACTACCGCCTGGGCGCCCCGCTGGCCCGGCTGGAGGCCGCGGTCGCGCCGGAGCGGCTGCCCACCCGCTTCCCCGTGCTCGAACTCGCCGTGCCCGAAGCCGAAGTGGCGCCGCACGCCGGATTCGTCGGCAACAGCGTGCGCAGCCTGCCGGTCCGGCTCGCACCTCTCGGGTGCTGAGCCGCATACCGACCGCTGTGTCAGGGAACCGCACCAGATGTCCCCAGACCATAACAATCGCCGACCTCGGGGGACTTGACCGCCGACCGTCCACTACGTTCAGGACATGTCCACGCCACCGCAGTCCCCGCAGCCGGCCGACCAGCCGCCCCAGCAGCCCGCGCAGCAGCCGGCCGTCCCGCCGCAGCCCACGGCCTACCCCTACCCGAACCCGCAGTCGCCCCCGCCGGGGAACTTCTACGCGCAGCCCACCCTGGTCGGCCAGCCCGCCGCCCAGCCGCTGCCGGGACAGCCGGGTCAGCCGGGACAGCCGCAGCCGGGCAACCCTTACGCCCAGGCGCCGCAGTACGGCCCCGTGCCCGTCCCTCCGGCCGGTGGCGGTGGCGGGGCCGGGAAAGCGGTGCTGTGGGCCGCCGTCGGCGCGGTCGTCGCGTCCGCCGCGTGGGCGGGCGGTGTCTTCCTGATCGGTGGCAAGGGGGACAGCGCCGACCTGCGCGGCTACTCGGCGCCCGCCAACCTCTGCTCCAGCGCCGACTACTCGTCGTTCAAGGACGAATACACCGAGGACGACTCCTCGCCGACCCGGACGGCGCTCAAGGACCAGGCCCTGGACGAGAGTTACTGCAGCCTGAGCCTGAAGAAGTCCGGCTCCACCTATGCCGACGCCTATCTCTCCATGCAGCTGGACCTGCACAAGAAGACCGATCCCGGGCCCGAGTTCACCGCCACCTGGAAGAACTACGGTGACAGTCACAAGGACTACGACGTCGACCCGGTCAAGGGCATCGGTGACGAGGCCTACCTGGTCGGCCAGGACACCACCGGCGGCTCCTCCAGCGGCTCCCGGTACGCCACGCTCGCCGTCCGCGACGGCTGGGTGACGTACACCATGAGCTACAGCGCCTACCTCAGCTCGTACGACAAGGACAAGAACCCGCCCGCGCTGACCGATGTGTCGGACTGGCTGAAGACGGATGCCAAGGCCACGCTGGGACAGCTCAAGGGCTGACGCTCCCGCCGGTCGACGCGTCCGGCGGGAGCGCGTCGGGCGCGCCGCTCAGGCGGACCGCGCCTGTGCCTCCTTCAGGATCTGCTCGAACCGCGCGCCCATGGCCTCGGCCAGGGCCTGGGCGCCCGACAGCGGACGGACCATGACCATGAAGTCGTCGATCAGACCGTCCTCGTTCACATGCAGGAAGTCGCACCCGGTCAGCCGGCGGTCGCCCACCCGGGCGGTGAAGACCAGCGCGTGGTCCGGCCCGGCCGGGTCGCCGATCTCACGGACGTACCGGAAGTCCTCGAAGACCTGGACGACCGCGCGCAGGATCGCCACGGTGATCGCCTTGCCCGGATACGGCTTGAAGACGGCCGGACTGGTGAACACGACGTCCTCGGCCAGCAGCGCCTCGACGGCGTCCAGGTCCCCGGCCTCCACCGCCTCGCGGAACGCACGCATCGGACCACCTCGCATAGTCAATTAGTTGAATAGGTGCGGATGAGATTAGTCAACGGCTGCTAGCCTGTCCACATGTCGCTCAAGTACGCCGTCCTGGCCGCCCTCCTGGAGGGCGAGGCCTCGGGCTACGAGCTGTCCAAGTCGTTCGACGTCTCCCTCGCGAGCTTCTGGCCCGCCACACCCCAGCAGCTCTACCGGGAGCTGGAGCGCCTCGCGCAGGACGGGCTCGTCCAGGCCCGCACGGTGCAGCAGGAACGCAGGCCCAACAAGCGGATGTTCACGCTCACCGAGGCGGGCCGGGCCGAGCTGAGCGCGTTCGCCGCCGAGGAGCCGAAGCGGCCCACCGCCGTCCGCGACGAACTGCTCATCAAGATCCAGGCGATGGACGGCGGCGACCCCGAGGTCACCCGGGCCCTGATCGAGGAGCGCATGGGCTGGGTGCGCGGGAAACTCGACCGCTACCGGCGGGTGCGCGACCGCCTCCTCGACGGACGCACCGAGGAGGAGTACCTGCGCACCTCCGACCGCGTCGGACCGTATCTCACCCTCATGGCCGGCATCGGCTTCGAGGAGCAGAACCTGCGCTGGTGCGAGCGTGCACTGGCGATCGTGCGGCAGCGCGTGGCCCTGGGCTGACGCGATGTTCGGTCCCCAAGGTCCCACGCTGCGGGAACTCGCCGTGCAGGCGCTGTCGTCCGTCGAACACGGCTACGACCTGCTGGCCCCGAAGTTCGACCACACCCCCTTCCGGACGCCCGACGCGGTGCTGGACTCCGTGGCGCGGGCCCTCGCCCCGGCCGGCCCGTTCGAGGACGGGCTCGACCTGTGCTGCGGCACGGGTGCCGGGGCGGAGGTCCTCACGGGGCTGTGCCGCCGGAGCGTCACCGGGGTCGACTTCAGTGCGGGGATGCTCGACGTCGCCCGGCGTCGCCCGCGGTCGGCCGACGGACCCGAGCCGTTCTGGGTGCGCGGTGACGCCCGGGCCCTGCCGTTCACGGCCGCCTTCGATCTCGTCGTCTCCTTCGGGGCGTTCGGGCACTTCCTGCCCCGGGAACTGCCCGGACTCTTCCGTCAGGTCCACTCGGTCCTGCGACCGGGGGGCCGCTTCGCCTTCCCGGTGCTTGCCCCGCCACGCCCGACCCAGCCCGCCTTCTGGGCGCTGCTCGGCTTCGACGCGGTGATGCGGGTGCGCAACGCGCTGTGGCGGCCGCCGTTCGTCATGTACTACCGGGCCTTCCGGCTCGGCGAGGTGCGAGGGGAGTTGCGGCGCGCGGGATTCACGGTCGAGCTGTCCGCCCTGCCCGAGTTCGGGCGGCGCGGCGACGGCAGCCCCCGGGCCCGGCTGGTGGTCGCCCGGCGCGTCACCCCGCGGCCGGAAGCGTGAACTCGTAGACCAGCGCGTCCCGTTCGGCGTTCACCACCAGGTCGGTGATCTCCAGCGGGCGGGCGTACTGGTCGTGCACCCGCCGGGTCACCCGGACCGAGGACGCGTCGCCGACCTGGGTGATGGAGTCCCGGTGGTGCAGGGTCAGCCCGGCCTTGCGCATCCAGTCGTACGCCCGCCGCAGCTGCGCCGGGGTGGCGCCGTCGGCCCGGTCCCGGTAGCGGGCCAGCTCCTCGACCTCGGCCAGCGCCACCACCGAGAACGAGGTCACCGCCGTCCGCAACGACCGGCCGTCCGGCGTGACCGACCGGTAGCGGTGCACCAGCGTCGGCCGGTGCGGGGCCAGTCCCAGCGCCTGCGCGTGCTCCGGCGGGGGCGCCTCCCAGACCACCGTGGCCCGGTCGACCGCGCAGGGGTCCGCCGAACGGGCGCCCACCGGGAAGCCGAGCGACTCCGGCGCCTCGACCGGGCGGCCGGGCAGCGTGGCATGGCTGCCCCGGCGGTCCGTGGCGACCAGACCGCCGCGGCGCAGCACCTCCAGCGCCTGCCGGACGGTCTCCCGGCTGACCTCGAAGTGCGCGGCCAGGTGCCGCTCGCCCGGCAGCCGTTCCCCCGGCGGGACGGTGCCGTCGCGTAGTTCCTCGAGCAGCAGCGACGCGACCCGCGCGTACAGGGGCCGGTCGTCGCTCTGCGGGGGCTGGTGCGGGGTGGTGGTGCGGGCCATGCCGCGCCCTCCTGTTGGTCACAAGACGTAGCCGTACGGGCTCATTGCGCGACCACAATTAGCATTGGTCTACACCACGGGGGAAGAGTGGCCTGCCGGTTCGGCAGAAACCCACCCGCGCGACCCGGGACGCCGCCCGGCAGGTCACAGGGCGCTGTACACGGCCTCGACCAGTGCCGTCTTCCGCGGATCGTCGGCGATGCGCGGCCCCATCCGGTTCATGACATAACCCAGCGACACCCCGGCCTCGGGGTCGGCGAGCCCGCACGAACCGCCGAACCCGTCATGACCGAAAGCCCGCGCGTTCGGTCCGTACGAACCCTGGGCGCCGCTCAGCCACAGGCCGAGCGCGACCTCGGTCTCGCCGTCGAAACCGGCCCCGAGCACCAGATCGCGGCAGCTGCCCTGACCCTCGCGCACCCGCTCCGCCGCCTGCGGCGACAGGATCCGCCGTCCGCCGTGGGAGCCCCGCCCGGCGAACACCCCGTACAGCGCCGCGACGGCCCGCGCGGTGCCGTGGCCGTTCGCGGCGGGGATCTCCGCCGCCCGCCACCCGGGCGAGTTCGCCTCGGCCGCGCCGACGACGGGATTGGCCAGCGCCGCGAGGGCGACCGGTGCCAACTGACGGGATGACGCGGCTTGTTCACCGGTCGACGCGGCCGGTGTGTGCACCAGCTCGGCCGCCCGGTGGGACTCCTTCACCGGCAATCCGATCGTGAAGTCGATCCCGAGCGGTCCGGTCACCTCGCGTTCCAGGAAGGCCCCCGGCCGCAGCCCCGAGACGCGCCGGACGACCTCGCCGACCAGGAAGCCGTACGTCAGCGCGTGGTACCCGGACCGGGTGCCCGGCTCCCACCACGGCTCGGTGGCCGCCAACCGGGCAGTGGTCAGCTCCCAGTCGTACAGGTCGTCCAGGGAGTGCGGCTCCCGCAGTCCGGACAGCCCGGCACGGTGCGACAGCAGATGCCGGACGAGCACCCGCTCCTTGCCACAGGCCGCGAATTCCGGCCAGTACCTGGCCACCGGCGCGTCGAGGTCGAGCAGTCCCCGGTCGGCGAGGATGTGGGCGCACAGCGCCACCGGGCCCTTGGTGGTCGACCACACGTTCACCACCGTGTCCCGCTCCCAGGGCCGGGTGCGGGCCGGGTCCGCCCAGCCGCCCCACAGGTCCACCACCGTCTCCCCGCCGACGGTCACCGTCACCGCGGCGCCGAGTTCGCCCCGCTCGCGGAAGTTCTCCTCGAAGGCCGCGCGCACCGCGGCGAACCGCGCGTCGCAGTGGCCGTGCACCTGGGGGTGGCGTGTCTCGTGGGTCTTATGCGCCTGGTGTGACTCGCGGGCCTTGTGGTGCGTCTGCTGCTTCTCCTGCGCGGACATGCGGCCTCCGTCGTCGCCGGGACCCCCGGTCGCGCGCTGCGGCCGGGGCGTCCTGAACGTACCGACTGGTCGGACTGGAGGGAAGGGTGCGAAAGGGCCGGGCCGGCACACTGCCATTCCGGTCCCCTCCGGCGCTCTTGGCCCCGCTCGCCTCAGGCGTACGAGCGCAGCCAGTGCACCTTCGCCGCCTCCTGGTAAGGGCCGCCGCCCTCGTGGTCGTTGAAGTCGTACACCTCGATCGCCTTGTCCTGCTGCGCCCAGGCGTTGAACGCCGCGAACACGGTCGACGGCGGACAGGTCTGGTCCTCCAGGGCCGCCGAGAACAGGGCAGGGGCACGGCCGCGGGCCGCGAAATGCACCCCGTCGAAGTAGGACAGCGTGCGCAGCACCTCCGCCGAACGGCCTCGGTGCGTCTTCAGGAACAGACCGATCTCCCGGTAGGGGTGGCGGTCCGTGAGCGTCGCCGCGCGCGGGAAGTCGCACAGGAACGGTACGTCCGGCGCGACAGCCACGAGATCGGGAACCAGGCCGCCGACGGCGAGGGTGATGCCGCCGCCCTGGCTCGCGCCGATCGCCACGGTCCGCGCCGCGTCGGTCAGCGGATGCGAACGGGCCGCCTCGACCGCACGCACGGCGTCCGTGAACACCCGGCGGTAGTAGTAGTTCTCTGGTGCGTCGATGCCCCGCGTCATGAACCCCGGGTACGCCGGCGCCGCCCCCACCGGGTCCGCCGTACCACCGCCACCGCCCCAGGCGCTGCCCTGCCCGCGGGTGTCCATCATGAAGTGCGCACGGCCCGTCGAGGCCCACAGCAGGTTCTCGTGCGGCAGCCCGCGCCCGCCGCCGTAGCCGATGAACTCCACGACCAGCGGCAGCGGCTCCGTCGCACCGGCCGGCAGCCGCAGCCAGCCCTTGACGGGGTGACCGCCGAACCCGGCGAACGTCACGTCGTACACCTGAATCGTGGACAGTCCGGTCTCCACCGGCTCGAAGCGTGCGCCCAGTTCGTGCTCGCGCGCCTCCTGGAGCGTCTTGCCCCAGAACGCGTCGAAGTCCTCGGGCTCGGTCGACTCGCTGTGGTACTCGCGGAGTTCGTCGAGGGGAAGATCGAACAGGGCCATCAACAACCGCCTTCGCAAAGGGAGACCAGGTCGGCTCACCGTACGTGGGTGGTCCGACGACTGGCCAGCTCTCTGCGGGGATCCAGCGGTCCTCCTTGCGGTGACGGTGCTGGTCACGGGATGAGTAAGCGCTTGCTCCCGATGGGAGGCAGACTCATACCGCACCGCACGGTGATCGGGTCACCGTCACATCCTCGGCTGGGTCCACCGTGGCCCCGTGCGCGCCCACTCCCGCTCCCACTCGGCCAGTCGGTGACGGAGCGCGATCCGGCGCTCGACGGCGTGCCCGAGGACCACCACGCCCGCGGCGCCGCCCGCCGCACACAGGCCGACGGTGACCGCGTGCTGCCAGACCGCCGCGTCGTCCGGCGGCGGGGCGACACCGCGGCCCCGGGAGTCGAGCCATACGGAGACCACGTCGCCGATCCGGGTTCCCGCCGGCACCCGTGCCCACGTGGTACGAGCGCCCTTGCCGGGCTCGGTCCAGCGGACCTGAGCGCGGTACGGGTTCTCGCGGTCGGCCTGGGTGACGGTCCGCCGCTCGGGCGGGTCACCCATCACCGTGGCGCGCACCTGGTGGCGTTCGGTCCGCTGGACCGCGGCGAGCGTCCGGGCCTGGCCGTGGGCGTGCAGGCCCGCCGCGACCCCGACGAGGGGGACGACGACGAACAGCAGGACGGCGACGACCAGCACCGTCCAGGCCTCCACCACGTCGGACCTGCGCCGCAGCGGATTGCGCCGCCAGCGCCAACCCCGCACTCGGGTACGCATGTCCACCTCCTCGCCACCGCCGGAGCCGAAGAGCCGGACGAGCGACCACGGGCCCGTCGTCCCCTCCGCCCGCGCACACGAGCGTCCACACCCGTCTCGTACCCCGTACGGCGCACCTCGCGCATGCCGTGACCCGCGAGTTCAAGCCCACATGGAGCACGGAACGCGCCATGTGCCCTACCATCGCGCCGCCGGACCCGCCGCGCGACCTGAGCGTTCAGCCCGCACGCGCGTGCCCCAGTGCTCAGCCGAAGCGTTCGATGCGGATGCGCTCCACCGGCTGGCCCGCTTCGACCAGCAGCCGGGAGGCGTGCTCGGCAAAGCCGTTGGACCCGCACACATAGGTTTCCCACCCGCCAGCAGGCTGCTCGGCCACGAGTGGCGCCACATGTGCGGCCGTCATACGTCCCACCGGCACCCCGGCCGGCGCACTGCGGGTGAACACGGGCGTCGTCTCCGCGTCCAGTTCCCGTGCGTAGATCAGCTCCTCGGGGCTGCGAGCGGACACCAGCATCCGCAGCGGCACGGTGAGGCCGCGCGCCCGGTGGTGCCGCACCATCGACATCAGCGGTACCACCCCGGAGCCCGCGCCGAGCAGCAGTGCGGGCCGGTCGCCGGGCCAGGCGAAGAAGCCGCTCAGCGGGCCGCGCACCTCGACCGTGTCGCCCGGGCGGGCCACCGTGTGGAACCAACCGGACACCTCGCCGCCCGGCACATGGTCCAGGGTCAGCTCGATGTGCCCGGAGTCGTCCGGCGCCGACGCGACGGAGTAGTGGCGCTGGGCCACGTAACCGTCGTGCGCGGTCAGCCGCAGCATCAGGTGCTGTCCGGGCAGGTGCCCCGCCCACCGCGGCACGGCCAGCCGGAACGTGGCCGCGTGCGGCGTCTCGCGCCGGATCTCCGTCAGCGTGGCGGTCTGCCACTCCACCGCCGCACGGTGGTTCACGGCGATGCGCCCGGGCACCGCGAACCGCGTCGCGGGGACGCCCGGGGAGATCGTGTCCGTCGTCACCGTGTCAGTCACCGGAGTACCGCTGTTCCTCCCAGGGGTTGCCCCGCGCGTGGTAGCCGTTCCGCTCCCAGAAGCCCGGCTCGTCGTGATCGAGGAGCGTGAGCCCGGCGATCCACTTGGCGCTCTTCCAGAAGTACAGGTGGGGCACCAGCAGCCGCGCCGGGCCGCCGTGCTCGGCAGGCAGCGGCCGGCCGTCGTACTCCCACACGATCCAGGCCCGTCCTCCGGTGAGGTCGGCGAGCGGCAGGTCGGTGGTGTAACCCGTGTGGGAGGTGGCGAGTACATGTGTGGCGGACCCATGGGGCTGCACCACATTGAAGAACGCGTCCAGCGAGACGCCGCCGAACCGCACGCCGAACTTCGACCAGCCGGTCACACAGTGGATGTCACCGTCGTACGCCGACGCCGGCAGCGCGTGCGCCGCGTCCCAGTCCCAGGTGTGCGGCCGCTCGACCAGGCCGTCGATGCGGAAGGACCAGTCGGTGGGCGCGAGGTCGGGAGTGACCTCGGCGGACAGGACGGGCCAGTCCTCGCCCGCGTCGTACTGCCCGGGCGGCAGCCCCGGGTTGTGGACGCGCGGGCGGCCCGTGAAGCCTCGCGTGACGTTCATGCTTCAACCGTACGCTGTCGTTCCGGGTGTCCCGTCCCTGGTCATCGGCCGGATCATTGCGGCCGTATGAACTCTGCGGGGGAGCGGGAATACCGGCCCGATGCTCCTCCTTGGCGCTCAGTGCCGGCTCCGGTGCGCCGGTGACAGTGCGAGGGAAGTGAGGAAGAGGATGCCCGAGTCCTACGTCCGCAGGACAGTGATCGAGGTGGCCGTGTGAGCCTCATGAGCAGCTCCGGCGCCTCCGGCCCGATCGCCGCCGATACCGCCGATGCCCCGCACGTCCTCGACAACCCGGCCCTCGCCTCCCTGACCGGCCCGCACGCCCACTTCGCCGAGCGGCGCGGCCGGGTGGTGCGTTATCCGGTCGACGTCTCGCCGTGGCTGGCGTTGCCCGACGAACCGGACGCGCGGGACTGGGCGGACCTCGCCGCGCTGGCCGGTCCCGGCGCCGAGGTGCCGCTGCCCGGTTTCCGCGGGGAGGTGCCGGAGGGCTGGGAGATCACCTTCCAGGTGGCGGGCGTGCAGTTCGTGGACGACGGCCTGGCCGCGGCACCGGACGCGGAGGCGGTCCGCCTCGGTCCGGCGGACGTACCCGAGATGCTGGACCTCGTGGCCCGCACCCAGCCGGGGCCGTTCCTGCAGCGCACGATCGAACTCGGCACCTACCTCGGCATCCGTCGCGACGGCAAGCTGATCGCCATGGCGGGGGAGCGGCTGCACCCGCCGGGCTGGACCGAGATCAGCGCGGTCTGCACCGATCCCGCGTTCCGTGGCGAGGGCCTGGCCACCCGCCTGATCCTCGCGGTCGCGCACGGCATCCGGGAGCGGGGCGAGACACCGTTCCTGCACACGAGCGCAGCGAACACCACCGCGATCCGGCTGTACGAGTCCCTCGGCTTCCGGCTGCGCCGCCACACGGCGTTCCTGGCGGCCCGGGCACCCGAGCGACTGACGGACGGCCGCTCCGCGGTGCCGGTGGCGTGACGCACCCGTAGGCGCGGTGCCGCCCGGCCTCGCGCCTCCGGTGGCGTGCCGCACCCGCTTCCGGTGGCGTGCCGCACGAGCGCCTCCGGCAGGACACCACACCGGAGGCTGCGGCGGCAGACCGCAGCCGCGCCCCCACTGCCGCCGCCTCAGCGTTCCCGTGGCTTACCGCCAGTCGCGCCTCCGGTAGCGTGTCGCCCCCCACAGCTCCGATGGCCCCGCCTCTCAGGCGGAGTCCGTGCCGCCCGGCCCCGCGTTGTACCGCTCCAGGTAGGCGGCGAAGCGCACCAGGTCCTCCTCCGGCCAGTTCGCGAGCCGCTCCCGGAACGCGGTGCGGCGGCTGCGGGTGACCTGGGCGAGGATCTCCTGGCCGGCCTCCGTCAGATGCAGCACATGGACCCGGTGGTCCTCCGGGTCCAGCCGGCGCTCGATCAGCCCGGCCCGCTCCAGTGCGGCGACCTGGCGGCTCACCGTGGACTTGTCCAGGGCGTAGTGGGCCGCGAGGTCCGTCGCCCGGCAGCCGCCGCTCTCCTCCAGGTGCCCGAGCAGGGTGTACGACACCAGCGACAGCTCGGGGTGCATACGTCCCGCCGAGGCGCGGGCCCGGCGGGCGAAGATCGTCATTTCGCGCTGGATCGTCTCGACGGCCGACTCCGCTGTACTCACGGGAATACCTCCTCCGGACCTTCTAGTTGTATAGTACAACTTAGAGCGAAAGTTGTATAAGCCAACCTTTGGAGGTCGTGCGCGATGAGGTCACCGGCACTGCGCCACGTGCTCACGCACCTGATCACCCCGCTGCTGATGTGCATGGGCATGGGGCTCGCGTACATGGGGGCCTTCGTCACCCCCGAGCCGCACCACCTGCCCGTCGCCGTCGTGGGTACCGCCCCGCGGGCCAAGGTCCTCGCGCAGACGGTGAAGGACACCGCGGGGGACAAGCTCGACGTGCGTACGGTCGCCACCCGCGCCGAGGCCGTCGACCTGCTCAGGTCCCGGGACGTGACCGGTGCCTATGTGCCGAGCGCCAAGGCGCCCGAGCTGCTGGTGGCCAGCGCCGCCTCCGACATGGGCGCGACGGCCGTCGAGAAGGCGTTCACGCCGGTCGCCGAAAAGCAGGGCGACCCCCTGAAGGTCACCGACGTGGCCGCGCCGGTCGTCGACGACCCCACAGGGCAGGGCCTGTTCTTCCTGCTGATCGCGCTCAGCATCGGCTCCTACGCGTCGGTCGCCGCCCTCGGTGCCGCGGGCGCCGCCCTCGCGATGCGGGTGCGGGCCGTGCTGGCGCTCGGCGTCTCCGCCGTGGTCAGCGGCATCGGTGTGCTGCTCGCCGGGCCGGTGTTCCGCCTCGCGCACCACGATCTCGCGGGCGTGTGGGGCATGGCCTGGCTGTACTCGGCGGGCATCCTCTTCATCGGTGTCGGTCTGCACACCTTCCTCAAGCGGTGGACCACACTGACCATGATGGTGCTGTTCGTGATGCTGAACTTCACCAGCTCCGGCGGCCTGTTCCGCCCCGAGCTGCAGAACGGCTTCTTCGGCACCCTGCACGCCTTCTGGAACGGCGCCGGCTTCGTCGAGGGCGTCCGCAGCCTGCTGTACTTCGGCAACGACGGCCTCGCGCGCAACGCGTGGACCCTCGTGGCCTGGCTGCTCGCCGGCCTCGCCGTGACGGCGATCGCGGCCCTGTACGAGCGGACCCGCACGACCGGGCAGACGACCGCCCGTCCCGGGTCCGGGACCCAGGCCCGGACCGCACACCCCGTGGCGCAGCCCGAGCGGGACGCCGAGCGGGACACCGGGCGGGCGTCCGAGCAGGAGGCCGAGGAAGAGGTCGAGGAGACGGTCGGCGTCTGAGCGACCGCCCGACCGGGCCCTCCGGGGGGCGGGGAGCGTACCGCCCGCCACCGGGCGGATGCCCCCGCGCCGGCCGTCACCGTTCGCCGATGTCCGCGTCACCCCGCCTGCCGCGAACTCCCCGCTGCGGACGGCGTTTCGTGGTCCTGGGGTATGGTGGCCGTCCGGTCGCGGACGTACGCGGCCCGACAGAGCGAGGAGGTGAGACCCATCACCGCTGTGTCAGCTGGGGTGCTCTCTCCTCGTGACGGCGCGGTACACCGGCAGCGGTGACCGCGGGAGCGCCCTCAGGCTCCGCGCTCCCGAAAGGCTCTCGGCTTCCATGCCCTCCCTGCCCCCTCTGCCGTTTCCGCCCTCCGATTCCCCGGCTTCCGCTGCCGCCGTCGTCTCCGCGCTACGCGCCGCCGGGTGCGTCTTCGCCGAGGAGGAGGCGGAGCTGATGATCGCGACCGCCCGGACCGAGGAAGAACTGACCTCGATGGTGGGCCGGCGTGTCGCCGGACTTCCTCTCGAACAGGTTCTTGGCTGGGCGCGGTTCCACGGACTGCGGATCACCGTGGAACCCGGGGTGTTCGTCCCCCGCCGCCGTACCGAGTTCCTCGTCGACCAGGCGCTGGCCGCGGCGCCGCGGGCGAGCGTGGTCGTGGACCTGTGCTGTGGTTCCGGCGCGCTCGGCGCGGCCCTCGCCGCCGCCCTGGACGGCGCCGAGGTGCACGCGGCCGACATCGACCCGGCCGCCGTACGCTGCGCCCGCCGTAATCTCGCCGCCTTCGGCGGCCGGGCCCACCGGGGCGACCTGTACGACGCGCTGCCCGCAGGTCTGCGCGGCCGCGTCGACGTCCTGACGGCCAACGTGCCCTATGTGCCCACCGACGAGGTGGCTCTGCTGCCGGCCGAGGCCCGCGACCACGAGCCGTTGGCCGCCCTGGACGGCGGCGCGGACGGCCTCGACGTGCTGCGCAGGGTGGCCGCCGGGGCGTCCGGCTGGCTCGCGCCCGGCGGCTGCCTGCTGACCGAGACCAGCGAGCGCCAGGCGGAGACCGCAGTGGAGGTGCTCACCCGGGCGGGCCTGACGACCCGTCTGGCGGTGTCGGAGGAGCTGTACGCGCACGTGCTGATCGGCGTACTGCCCTAGGTGCGACGGTAGTTGCTGCGCTGATCGGCGTACTGCCTCAGGTCCAACGGCAGTTGCTGCGCCACAAGGAGCCCGTCGCACCACCACGGCAGGTGACCCACCGCTAACGCAGGGGTTGCGCACGGGCGATCAGCAGCGCCACGTCGTCATGGTTGTCGGGGTGGTGGAGTGTGCGCAGGAGCAGGTCGCAGGCCTCCTCCAGGGGGCGCTCGGGGTCGTCGAGCAGGGACAGCAGGAAGTCCAGGCGTTCGTCCAGCGAGTGGTGGCGGGTCTCCACCAGACCGTCGGTGTAGAACACCAGTTCGTCGCCGGGCTCGAAGTCGACGGTGACGGTGGAGAACCCGACCCCGCCCACGCCCAGGGGCACTCCGGTCGGCAGGTCGAGCAGCTCCGGCGGGCGGCCGGGCCGGACCCGGGCCGGTGGCAGGTGACCGGCGTTGGCGATCCGGCACTGGCGCAGATGCGGGTCGTGGACGGCGTACACGCAGGTCGCGATGGAGTGGTCCAGTGCCGAGGTCGTCTTGTCCAGGTGCTCCAGCAGCACGGCCGGGTCGAGGCCGAGCGCGGCCAGCGTGGTGGTCGCGGTGCGCAGCCGGCCCATCGTGGCGGCCGCGCTGATGCCGCTGCCCATCACGTCGCCCACCACGAGAGCGGTTTTCCCGCCCTCCAGCGGGATGACGTCGAACCAGTCGCCGCCGACCTCGCTGGTGGCGCCCGCCGGCTGATAGCGGGAGGCCACCTCGAGTCCGGTCGTGACCGGTGGATGGCTGGGCAGCAGGCTGCGCTGCAGGGTGAGGGCGGTGTTGCGGGCGTTCTGGTACCAGCGCGCGTTGTCGATCTGCACGGCCGCGCGGGCCGCCAGTTCCCGCGCCAGCAGCACGTCGTCCTCGCCGAACGGCTCCGGATTCCGGGTGCGCTTGAGGTCGAGCGCCCCCAGCACCTCGCCGCGTGCGATCAGCGGCACCGCGAGGTACGAGTGCAGGCCCGCCCGGCCCAGCAGGACGGCCGCCTCCGGTGAGCGGGCGATGCGCGGCAGGTCCTCGTCCTTGACGTGCGGCACCAGCACCGCCTCGCCCGTGCGCACGCACTCGGTGACCAGGCGGTCGGCAGCGTACCGGGCGATCCGGCCGGGCAGGTCGGCGGCCCATACGGCCTCCGTGTCCTGAGCCGGGCGCACGGCGAGCGCCCGGATCACCGCCGACTCCGAGGGGCCCAGCGTGCTGGGCCTGCCCTCCACCACCGCGTCGAGCAGGTCCACGGCCGCCACGTCCGCCAGTCCCGGTACGGCGACCTCGGCCAGCTCGCAGGCGGTGCGCTCCAGTTCGAGCGTCGTACCGATCCGGGCGGACGCGTCGGCGATGACCGCGAGCCGGCGCCTGGCGGCCTCCGCCTCCACGGAGGCCCGATGCTGCTCGGTGATGTCGACCATGGAGACCGCCACCCCGAGCACGTTGCCCATGGCGTCCTCGAGCCGGTACAACGAGTGCGACCAGGTGTGCTCCTCGTCCGGGTCGGCGGGGGTACGGCCGACGAGCGTGTCGTCGATGAGGGGCACGCCCGTCTCCAGTACCCGCCGGGCGGCGGCCTCCAGGGCGTCGGCGTCCACCTGCGGCAGCACCTCGCGCAGCGCCCTGCCCACGTGCTCGGCGGCGGGGAACCCGTTGATCTTCTCCAGAGCCGGGTTGACCGAGACGAACCGCAGCTGGGTGTCCAGGACGGCGTAGCCGATCGGTGACTGCTTCACCATCCGCTCGGACAGCGCCACGTCCTGCTCCAGCCGCCGTACCGTCGACTGGTCGGCGGCGAGCCCGAGCGCGTACACGTCACCGCGGTCGTCCAGCAGCCGCATGTTGCGGAACTCCACCAGGCGGGTGCTGCCGTCCTTGTGGCGGACCGGGAAGCCACCGGCCCAGCTCTGGCCGGTGCGCATGACGTCGGCGAAGAGCTTGCCCACCAGCTTGATGTGCCGCTCGTGCACCATGAGCCGGGCGGCGTACTGGCCGAGGGCCTCCTGCGCGGTGTAACCGAACAGCTCCTCCGCCTGCGGGCTCCACAGCACGATCCGGCCGTCGGTGTCCAGCACGACCGACGCGACGCCCAGCACGTCGAGCAGGCCGCCCGGCCGCACCGGTCCGCGCGCGGGCTCGTCGCCCTCGGCCGCCGGAGCCTCGGCTGCACTCATGCCATGCACCGCCTTCGCCCGTCCGCACGGCATGCCGTCCCCCGTGCCGACTCCCCTTGTTCTACCGCGCTCACACCGACTCTCCGAGGCCTTCGCCGTCTACCTCCACCATCCCTCAACACGGCGGCGGACGTCCGCCGAAGCCGCCACGCCGGCGGTGCGCGCGGTGCGGGCCCTCCTGCGCGGACCGTACAGGCCGGTCCCGTGGGCCGTGAGAGTTCACGCTCATGTTGCTGCATTGGCCTGTACATGACCATCGCGCCACGCCAGACTGTCCGCCGACCGAGTGCCCCCACCCCCCGTACGAGGAGTCGGCCATGCCCGCGCCCGCCCGGCACCGCAGTCACGCAGTCCTCACCGGACTCGTCTCCCTCGCCACCGCCGCAGCCGTGTCCCTCGCCGTGTCCGCGCCTGCCTCCGCGGCCGGCACCTGGACCGAGACCGGATCCGACCGCGCCCGCCCGCTGACCGAGAGCCAGGGCCTGACCTCGGTGGAGGTGCCGGCCGGCAGCCCCAACCGCTACACCGGCATCGGCACCATCCCCCTCGACCTCTCCAGCCGCGGCTGGAACCACGTCGGCGACCCCGACGCCTCGTACAACGGCTACTACATCGAGCCCTACCAGCGGGACTCCGGCAACTCGAAGATGTTCCGCGTGCAGGCGCCCGGCGGCACCTGGTCGGAGTACGTCCACACGCTCGGCCCCGGCGAGGCCCTGAACAACTCCTGGGACGCCGTCTCGCCCGACGGCCAGTGGATGCTCGCGGGGGAGTGGGGCACGATGACCCGGCTTCTGGTCTTCCCGACCCCCGGCGTCAATCCGGTCACCTCGCCCTCCGCGAACCTCCCGCAGGCCTCGTCCGTCCACCTGGACCACGCCGTCCGGGACGTCCAGGGCTGCGACTTCTCCGGTCCCACGACGCTGCTGTGCTCCTCGGACGACCCCGACGGCAGCCTCTTCGGCATCACCAAGCCGCTGCTCCAGATCGACCTCTCGGCGGCCCCGAACGGCTCCGCGGACGTCTCCGGGCACGTCACGGCCCTGCGTCAGCTGCCGCTGCGCAGCTCCTGCTCGGGCAGTTTCGAGGCGGAGGGCATCGACTACGACCGGCGCACGGGCGTCCTGCGGGTGATCGTGGTCTCGCCCGGCATCTGCGTGCTGACGGACAGCAAGACGTACACGTTCTCGCTCGGCTGACCTACCGGATTCCCGCGCAGCTGAGGTGTGCTCATCAGCCCGTGGTGCTTTCCTGGGGATGGACGCGGTTCGGCGGGGTACCCCGTTCCAGCGCAGCGCGGCCACGAAAGGAGCGATCAATGGCACACACGGAGCGGTCGCATCCGGAAACCGTCACGGTGGAGCTCAGCGGCTCCAAGGAGGATGCCCGCCTCGTCTTCGACGCGCTGAGGTCCTGCTTCGCCTCCGACCGGGGTGCGGACGAGGACCCTCAGCAACTCCACGAGACCCGCCCGATGGTGTGGCTCGGCACGTACGACGTCGCGGACGCCCGCGGACACGGCTGTCCGCCGGTCCACCTCGGCTCGTCCGTCCAGGCCGACATCCAGGGCGGCTACTGGGCCGTCAACCGGTTCCGCACCACCCTGGACTCGATGTTCACCGTGCAGGAGACCTGCACCGCCTCCGGCGACCAGGAGAGGGATCTGCACCTCCGCCTGGAGAGCCGCTGACGGCGCGGTACTACGGCAACGCCCCGGCCGGCTCACCGTCGGCCGGGGCGTACTGCGCCGGGCCGTGGCCGAGGTGGTCGGAGTGGCGCGAGGTGCCGGTGGCACCGTCACGGCGGGAGGTCCTTTCGGAACCGGCCCGCCTATCCCTCATCGACCTCCTGGTCGGCGGCTTGGTTGGCGCGGTCGATCTCGGCCATGTGCTCCTCAGCCCAGGTCCGCAGGCCCGCGAGCGCGGCTTCCAGGGACAGCCCGAGTCCGGTGAGCCGGTAGAAGACCCGCGGCGGCACGGTCGGTTCGACCCGGCGTGACACCAGCCCGTCGCGGGCCAGGCTGCGCAGCGTCACGGACAGCATCTTCTGCGAGACGCCGGGCATCCGGCGTCTGAGCTCCGCGAAGCGCACCTCGTCCGGTGCGGCATCGGCGAGCGTCTTGACGGCCATGGACGTCCACTTCGTACCGATGCGGTCCAGCAACTGCCGCGTCGGGCAGTGGGGATCGAACAGATCGCCGCGTACCCCGCGACCGGCGGCCCGGGCCCCTCGGGTGGTCACCTGTGGCTCACCACCTTCCCTGAAAGTGCCGTCTAGGAAGCGGCCGGACAGTTACCTATCGTTCTGTGGTCACCAATGGTAACCACCGGGAGCCTGTCATGACCGTGACCACCCCACCCCGACTGCGCCGCATCGCGACGAACGGCGTCCAACTCAACGTCGCCATCGCCGGGGACGGACCTGCGGTGCTCCTGCTGCACGGCTTCCCGCACACCTGGCGACTCTGGAGCGGCATCATGGGCCGACTGGCCGGGCAGTACCGGGTCATCGCCCCGGACCTGCGCGGCTTCGGTGCCAGTGCACGTGCCGTCGAGGGTTACGACGCAGGCACCCTCGCCGCCGACGCCGAAGGGCTGCTCCGCGCACTCGGTGAGCCCTCGGCAGCGGTGGTCGGCATCGACGCGGGCACCGCCCCCGCCGTCCTGCTCGCGCTACGCCGGCCCGGCCTCGTCCGGCGCCTGGTCGTCATGGAGGCACTGCTCGGCCGCCTGCCCGGAGCGGAACACGTCGTCGCGGGCGGCACCCCCTGGTGGTTCGGCTTCCACGCCGTCCCCGGCCTCGCCGAGACCGTCCTGGCCGGCAACGAGGCCCCGTACATCGACTGGTTCCTCGACTCGGGGACACTCGGGCGCGGAGTACCCGACGACATCCGTGCGGCCTTCGTCCAGGCGTACACCGGGAGCGAGGCCCTGCGCTGCGCGTTCTCCTATTACCGGGCCCTGCCCGTCGGCGCGCAGCAGATCCAGGACGCCGTCGCCACGGCTCGGCTGACCATGCCCACCATGGCCGTCGGCTCTCACCCCGTCGGCACCGGGCTCGAGAACCAACTCCGTCCCATCGCCGATGACCTGGTCGGACACCATCTCCAGGACTGCGGCCACATCATCCCCCTCGACCGCCCCGACGCATTGTTCGCGCTCCTTGCTCCCTTCCTCTCCGCCGATCTGCCGAAGTGACCGGAGCGGGGACCGCGCACTGGACGCCGACTGCGACTCGGAGACCACCCGTGCTCTGCCGAACGATCCGGAGCCGGGGCGAGCAGCGCAGAGCCGTGGCGGTCGGCGGCCAGGACACGGCCCTCCGTCATGCCCGAGCGCTTCGGTCCCCGTTCGCCGCGGCCGACCGGTGAGCGTCCGGCGGCCTCTGCCGTCGTAGAACTCCAGTGCGAGCCGCTTGAGCCGGGCGAAGCGCCCACGGGAGTGGCCCGGTAAGTGGCTGGAGTCACCCCTCCAAGGTTGTGCAACTAGTTGCATAAAGCGTCTGGCTTCCTCTACAACAAGAAGCGACGACACCGCGCACGGAGGGCCCGATGAGCCGTTACCCGCACCTGATGACCCCGCTCGACCTGGGCTTCACCACACTGCCCAACCGCGTGCTCATGGGCTCGATGCACGTCGGCCTGGAGGAGGCCGAGCGCGGCTTCGAGCGGATGGCGGCGTTCTACGCGGCCCGCGCACGCGGCGGAGTCGGGCTCATCGTCACCGGCGGCATCGCGCCCAACGAGGAGGGCCGGCCGTACGAGGGCGGCGCCAAGCTCACCACCGACGCGGAAGCCGCCCAGCACCGGACCGTCACCGAGGCCGTGCACCGCGAGGGCGGCCGGATCGCGATGCAGATCCTGCACTTCGGGCGGTACGCCTACCATCAGGACCTGGTGGCGCCGAGCCCGCTGCAGGCCCCGATCAGCCCCTACGTTCCCCGCGAGCTGACCGACGCCGAGGTCGAGCGGACCATCGACGACTACGCCCGTGCCGCGCGCCTCGCCCGGCAGGCCGGCTACGACGGCGTCGAGATCATGGGCTCCGAGGGCTACCTCATCAACGAGTTCATCGCCGCGCAGACCAACCATCGCGAGGACCGCTGGGGCGGCTCGTACGAGAACCGGATGCGTTTCCCGGTCGAGATCGTCAAGCGGGTGCGCGAGGCCGTCGGCGAGGACTTCATCATCGTCTACCGGCTGTCCATGCTGGACCTGGTCCCGGGCGGCTCCTCGCTGGCGGAGGTCGTCACCCTCGCCAAGGCCGTCGAGGAGGCCGGGGCGACGATCATCAACACCGGCATCGGCTGGCACGAGGCCCGCATCCCCACCATCGCCACCTCCGTGCCGCGCGGCGCCTACACCTGGGTCACCAAGAAGCTCAAGGGCGAGGTGTCCGTCCCCCTGGTGACCACCAACCGCATCAACACCCCCGACCTGGCCGAGGAACTGCTGGCCGGCGGCTGCGCGGACATGGTCTCCATGGCCCGACCGATGCTCGCCGACCCCGACTTCGTCGCCAAGGCCGCCGCCGGGACGCCCGAGGCCATCAACACCTGCATCGGCTGCAACCAGGCCTGCCTCGACCACACCTTCAGCGGACAGATCACCTCCTGCCTGGTCAACCCGCGCGCCTGCCACGAGACCGAGCTGGTGCTCTCCCCGACCCGGCGGCGCAAGCGCGTCGCGGTCGTCGGCGCCGGCCCGGCCGGACTCGCCTGCGCGGTCTCCGCCGCCGAACGCGGCCACGCCGTCACCCTGTTCGACGCCGCGAGCGAGATCGGCGGCCAGCTCAACGTCGCCCGCAAGGTCCCCGGCAAGCAGGAGTTCGACGAGACCCTGCGCTACTTCCGCCACCAGCTCGACGCCCACGGCGTGGACGTACGCCTGGACACCTGGGTGGGGTCAGGCGACCTGGACGACTACGACGAGGTCGTCGTCGCCACCGGCGTCACCCCGCGCACCCCGGACATCCCCGGCGTCGACCACCCCCGCGTCCTCGGATACCTCGACGTCCTGCGCGACGGCGCCCCCGTCGGCGACCGCGTCGCCGTCCTCGGCGCCGGCGGCATCGGCTTCGACGTCGCCGAGTTCCTCACCGACGGCGGCGACAAGGCGAGCGAGGACCCGGAGACCTACTTCCGGCACTGGGGCGTCGACATGGACTACCGGGCGCCGGGCGGCCTCGCCGCCCCGCGGCGGCCGGCCCCGCCGCGCACCGTCCACCTGCTCCAGCGCAAGACCAGCAAGGTCGGCGCCGGACTGGGCAAGACCACCGGATGGATCCACCGCGCCGAGCTGAAGCACCGGGGCGTCACCATGGTCCCCGGGGTGCGCTACGACCGCATCGACGACGCCGGCCTGCACATCACCGTCGGCGAGGAGAGCACGGTCCTCGAGGTCGACACCGTGGTGCTGTGCACCGGACAGGAGCCGCGCCGCGATCTCTACGAGGAGCTGGTCGCCGCCGGGCGCAGCGCCCATCTGATCGGCGGCGCCGACGTCGCGGCCGAGCTGGACGCCAAGCGGGCCATCAAGCAGGGCACCGAGCTGGCGGCGGCGCTGTAGGGGCCGCAGCCCGCGTCCCTAGGATGAGCCCATGTCACTCCCGCACGCGATCCTCACCGCCCTGCTGGAAAAGCCGTCGTCGGGGCTGGAGCTGACCCGCCGTTTCGACAAGTCGATCGGCTACTTCTGGTCCGCGACGCACCAGCAGATCTACCGCGAGCTGGGGAAGCTGGAGGCCGAGGGCTTCATCCGCACGCTCCCGGCCGAGCAGCCGGCCCGTGGGCAGAAGAAGAGCTACGAGGTCCTGCCCGCGGGCCGCGCCGAACTGGCCCGGTGGACCGCCGCCGCTCAGGACCCCAAGCCCCAGCGGGACGTCCTGCTGCTGCGGCTGCGCGCGGCGGCCGTGGTCGGCACCGCGGGGCTTGCGGCCGATCTGCGCCGCCATCTGGAGCTGCACCGGCGGCAGTTGGCCGAGTACCAGGAGATCGAGAAGCGCGACTTCCCGCCGGGGCGGGACACCCCGCAGGACCGGCTGCGCCATCTGGTCCTGCGGGCGGGCATCGACCTGGAGACCTTCTGGACCCAGTGGCTCACGCACGCCCTGACGGAGTTCGCCGAACTGCCCGACGGCGAAGCGCCGAGCCGTGACGCGGCCGACGGGTGAGGGCCGCTGGGCCGGGACTCTCCGCGGCGGCTTGTCAGAGCCGGTACGGCTTCGAGCGGCGGCGCAGGAACCAGCCCGTGGCGACGACACCGGCGCCGACCAGCGCCGCACCGACGCCCAGCGTCAGCGCGCCGTAGTCGCGGGCGGCGCCGCCCAGGCCGCCGGCCACGCCCCGGGAGGGCGCCGCCTTGGACGTCGCCGAGATCGTCGGGGTCGACTTCCCGGAGACGATCACCGACTGGCTGCCCGCCGTGCTGCCGCTGGAGCAGATCACGACCACCGTGTAGGTCCCGGGACTCACCCCGGTCCAGGCCGCGGACTGGCTCACGGACGTGCCTGACAGGGACACCTGCCGGCCTTGGGAGAAGCTCGCCTGACGGTCGGTGAGCAGGGCCGCGCTGCCCCAGCTGCCGTTGATCTGGGTGCACGCGCTGGTGACCACCGAGACGGTGGACCCGGTCGTGCTGACGGAAATACCCGAAACCGCGGCGGACGGCCCGGCGAGCGCGGCCGGGAGCGTGGCGGCGGCCGCCAGGATCAGGCCGGAACGGAGGAGGAGTCGCGAGTTCTGCATGGGCTGGCCTCCAGCGGCACGGTCGGCGGTACGTCCCATGCGCCGCCGAGGGTCGGGAAACGTCCGTGCTGCCTCCACCGCAGCCAACGCGGTCCCGGGCCCACCCGCACCCGGGAGGCCCCCGGACAGGTGACGTTCTCCCCCGTCCGGCGCAAGGGGACACGCCGACGCCGTGCGTCCGTCAGCCGCCCGTGGTCACCGTCCGCTCCGCCGAGTAGCCGCCCCACGTCCCGTCCGGCAGCCGTGCCCGCAGCCGCACCCGGTGTTCCTCGCCGGCGGCCTCGCCCACGTAGAAGCTGTGGCGTGCCCGGCCGGGGGGCGGGGTGCCGCCCCACACCAGCGAGGTGGCCGCGGTGCCGTCGAGCTGGATCTGGTACTCGGTGATCACCCCGTCCGTACGCGGCGCGATCCAGGACAGATCGATGTAGTAGGCCCCGCCGGCCCGGTGGGTCGTGGCGGTGAAGCCCGTGGGCGCGGTGTCCCGGCCGTCGTCGGTGCCTGGGGTCGTGAGCCGGACCGGGCCGCTCGCGGGGGAGAGGTTGTCGGCGGCGTCCCGGGCCCGCACGGTGAAGACGTAGGCGGTGCCGGGGCGCAGACCGGTGACCACGGTCGCGGTCTGGTTCCCGCCGACGCTGTGGATCTTCACCCCGCCCTGGTAGACGTCGTACGACGCCACGCCCCGGTCGTCCCGGGAGGCACCCCACGACAACTGGGCCGCTCGGCTGCCGGCGGGCCGCCCGGCGGGTCTCGGCGGCCGGGTCGGCGCCGAGCGGTCCGCCGCCGCCATGGCCGGTGTCCGCGCCCGCACCGCCCGGCTCGGCGGACCGAGACGCCCGTCCGTGTCCCGAGCCTGCACGGTGAAGGCATACAAGGTGGACGGCCTGAGCCTGGTGACGTCCACCATGTGCTGTGCGCCCGGGACTTCCTTCACCTTTGTGGTGCCGCGATATACCTCGTAGGTGCGGACGCCGGGACCGTCCGTGACCGCGTTCCACATCACGTGCACGCTGGTGGCACTGCCCGCTGCCGCGGTGACCCCGGTGGGAGCGCCGGGTGCCCGGCCCTCGTCGCTGTCGGCGGCCCGGCTCCAGCCGCAGGACGCGACCAGCAGCAGGGCCCCGCAGACCAGCACGAGCGGAAGGGGAACGCGTCGCACGGCTCTGCCTCCCCGGGGACGGCATCGGCATCACGGCAAAGGTCCGGACCAATATGGCCCGGCTGGTGCCACCGCATCAAGGGTGCTGCACCCCATGGGTCCGACGTGCCGCCGGTACGGCCATGCCGGTGACCCTCCAAGGGGGCCGCGTTGGTGACCCCCCGGGGACGTTACGTATGCTGAGCCTCCCTACGGCTGAACCACCCGAGAGGGCAGGGGAGTTCACGCCTGCGGCGCGGACACGCTGTCGTCGCCGGTCCCGCGCCGACGCGGGCGGCCGGGGGATCTGGGCCGAGACCGGCCCGGATCCCCGGCCCCTGTCGTCCCCTCCCGGTCACGGCCCCCCGCCGCGTCCCCTCATGGAGTGTCAGAAGCGTGCTCCATCCGGCCTCTTCGGTGCGGCCCTGGTGGCCCGATGAGCCGAATCCCACCACAGTGGCCTCGATGTCCCCGCGTCCCCGAGGAGAGGTCCCTCATCGTGCGTGTGCGTGTCCCGACGTTGATGCTGGCCGCAGCCGGTGCCGCCCTGGTCGCGCCGGCGGCGCTGCCCGGCCCGGCCGCCGCCGTCTCGCCCCGGGAGAGGCCCGTGGCGCGCGGCGAGGGCGCTGTGGCCGCCGCCGACCTGCTGGCCCGGCTGGGCGAGTGCACCCTGGTCTCCCGCGGCCGGTACCGCACCGACGCCGACAGCCGCGCGGCCGTGCCCGTGTGCGGCACCCGGGACGCCGTCTACTGGAAGGCCGATCTGGACGTCGACTGCGACGGCCGGTCCACCGCCCGCTGCAACCGCCGTACCGACCCGCTGTTCGCCGCCACCACTGCCTTCCAGCAGTCCGACGGCCGCCATCTGAACGCCGAGAGGCTGCCCTACATCGTCGTCCCCGCCCCCAGCCGCATCTGGGACTACCGCGCGTACGGTGTCCGGGGCGGCTCGGTCGCCGCGGTCCTCTACCGGGGACAGGTGCGGTACGCCGTCGTCGGCGACACCGGCCCACGCGACCTCATCGGCGAGGCCTCCTACGCCACGGCCCAGGCCCTCGGCATCCGGCCCGACCCCAGCGACGGCGGGGCGGACTCCGGGGTCACCTACATCGTCTTCAAGGACTCCCCTGTGCGTCCCATCGAGGACCACGCGGCGGCGGTGGCGGCCGGGGAGCGGCTGGCCCGGCTGTTCGTGGCGAACAGGTCACCGGCGGCACCGACGCGGACGGCCCCCGGGGGGTCGCCTTCCGATAGAAGTGGGCCGCGGCCGCCGCGTGTGCGTGCCATCGAGGACCACGCGGCGGTGGGGGAGCGGCCGGCCAGGGTGTTCCTGGGGAAGAGGTGACCGGCGGCACCGACGCGGGCGGCCCCCGGGGGGTCGCCTTCCGATAGCCGTGGGCCGCGGCCGCCGCGTGTGCGTGCCATCGAGGACCATGCGGCGGTGGGGGAGCGGCCGGCCAGGCTGTTCGTGGCGAAGAGGTCACCGGCCGCACCGACTCCGACGGGCTCCGCGGGCGTCACACCTTCCGGTAGCCGTAGGCCTCCGCCGCCGCGGCCTCCACCGCGTCCAGATCGCCACCCGCGGCCGCGGTGACCACCGCCGCGACCGCGCCCTCGACGAACGGGGCGTCCACCAGCCGCGCCCCGTCCGGCAGTTCGTCACCCTCGGCGACCAGTGCCTTGACGGTCAGCACGGCGCTGCCGAGGTCCGTGAGCAGCGCCACCCCGGCGCCCCGGTCGACCGCGGCCGCCGCGGCGGAGATCAGCTCGGCGCTGGTGCCGAGCCCACCGCCCTCCGTGCCGCCCGCGGGGGCCACGGGCACCTGCGTGGCCCCGCCCGCCAGACCCTTCGCCAGCTCGGCCACCGAGGCGGCGACCTCCGCACTGTGCGACACCAGCACGATCCCGACCACCTTGTCGGCGCTCACCGTCAGCCCTCCGCCGCCGCTGCCGCTTCTTCGAGCGCC
Source organism: Streptomyces sp. NPDC048521 (assembly GCF_043199855.1). Classification (NCBI taxonomy): domain Bacteria; kingdom Bacillati; phylum Actinomycetota; class Actinomycetes; order Kitasatosporales; family Streptomycetaceae; genus Streptomyces; species Streptomyces sp. NPDC048521. The sequence goes on along the minus strand of NZ_JBICWR010000001.1, from coordinate 339,162 downwards.
GCGATCAGCAGCGCCGACGAGGTCGCCCCCGGGTCCTGGTGACCGATGCTGCGCTCGCCGAGATAGCTCGCCCGGCCCTTGCGGGCCTGCAGTGGAATGGTGGCCACCGCCCCCTCCTCGGCGGCGGCCCGCGCGGCGGCGAAGCCGTTCCCGAGCGCGTCCACGGCCGGCACCAGGGCGTCCAGCATGGTCTTGTCGCCGGGCGCCGCCCCGCCGAGGGCCATCACCCCGTCCACGCCCGCGCGCAGCGCCTCGGCCAGCTGCTCCTCACCGACCTCGGCGGCATCGCCGAGCGCCTTCCCGGTCCGGCGCAGCAGGGTGCCGTACAGCGGCCCCGAGGCGCCGCCGACCGTCGAGATCAACTGCCGCCCGGCGAGCGTCAGTACGGCGCCCGGCGTGTCCGGCGCCTCCTTCTCCAGGGTGGCCACCACGGCCCGGAACCCGCGTTGCAGATTGCTGCCGTGGTCGGCGTCGCCGATGGCCGAGTCGAGGGCGGTGAGCCGGTCCGCCTCGCGGTCGACGGACGCGGCGACCGTCGTCATCCAACGGCGGAAGAAATCGGCGTCGAGCACTGGATCTCCTTGCGTGGTAGGGCTGTTGACCGGCGTGGGGGGGGAAGGTTGATCGACTCGTCCGCCCGCTCACATACCCCAGCGCAGCGCCGGGGTCTTCACCGGCGCGTCCCAGAGCCTGAGCAGTTCCTCGTCGGCCTGGCACAGCGTCACCGAGGCGCCCGCCATGTCCAGCGAAGTGACGTAGTTGCCCACGAGGGTGCGGGCCACGGCGACACCGCGCTCGCTCAGCACCCGCTGCACCTCGGCGTTGAAGCCGAACAGCTCCAGCAGCGGGGTGGCGCCCATGCCGTTGACCAGCACGAGCACGGGGCTGCGCGGGGGCATGTCCTCAAGGATCGCGTTCACCGCGAAGTCGGCGATCTCCCCCGAGGTCATCATCGGGCGCCGCTCCCGGCCCGGTTCGCCGTGGATGCCGATGCCCAGCTCCAGCTCGCCGTCCGGCAGATCGAAGGTGGGGCTGCCCTTCGCCGGTGTCGTACAGGCGCTGAGCGCCACACCGAAGCTCCGGGAGTTCTCGTTCACCTGGCGGCCGACGGCCTCCACCCGCTCCAGCGGCTGCCCCTCCGCCGCTGCGGCGCCCGCGATCTTCTCCACGAACAGGGTCGCGCCGGTACCGCGCCGCCCGGCCGTGTAGAGGCTGTCGGTGACCGCCACGTCGTCGTTGACGAGCACCTTGCCGACCTGGATGCCCTCGTCCTCGGCCAGCTCGGCCGCCATGTCGAAGTTCAGCACGTCGCCGGTGTAGTTCTTCACGATGAACAGCACGCCGGCACCGCTGTCCACGGCGGCCGCGGCACGGGCCATCTGGTCCGGCACCGGTGAGGTGAACACCTCACCGGGGCAGGCGGCCGACAGCATGCCCGGGCCGACGAACCCGCCGTGCAGCGGCTCGTGTCCCGATCCACCGCCCGACACGAGCGCGACCTGCCCGGCCACCGGGGCGTCCCGGCGGACGATCACCCGGTTCTCCACGTCCACCGTCAGATCGGGGTAGGCGGCCGCCATGCCACGCAGCGCGTCCGCCACGACCGTCTCCGGCACGTTGATCAGCATCTTCATGCTTGTCTCCAAGAAAGTTCAGCAGGTGACTCTCTGACCGGTGATTTCCCTGTTCAGGCCGGGTGCGGCCGGTTGTTGATCTCGACGGTGCGGGCAGGTTCTCCAAGCCTTGCTCCTCAGTATCGACCTTGCGGCAGCGAAGGTCATGTGCTCCGAGGCTTCCCGTTCGGCCACTGGCGCCTGGCCGGCTCACGAGATGACGGCAGTCGTACGGCTGCGCCGTAGGCGCTGATCACGCCCCAGGGCACCACGGCGAACCCGGCAGCACCGACGCCCGGATCTGGAAGCAGCTCACCCCCGCTGGGCACGGTGCGGATGCCGCATCGGCCGGGCCGTCCGGGGAACTCGGGCGGCCGGGGTCACGCAGGTCGTCGACCGGCGCAGGAGGTGCCGTAGCCGTGGAGGACTGGGAGATGTGGGAGAGGCACGACGAGGTACGGCTGTCGCCGCGTGAACGGATCGCGCTTCTCCGGATAGAGGCGGACCTCCGGCGGGACCGCCGGTTCGCGCGCCGCATGGGCGCGGCGCACCGCACGGGCGCGGCGCATCGTGAGGTCTTTCTGCCGGCGGCGGTGCTGCTGCTCGTGGTCGCGTCGGTGTTCGTCGCCGTCATGGGCATCCGTACCTCGGACCCCGCGCTGCTGTGGTGCTTCGCGCTGTTGTGGCCGCTGACCCTCTTCCAGGCGTTCCGGCTGCTGTGCCGGGCGACCCGCAACCGGCCCCGGCAGGGGACCGGGGTCAGCCCCTGGCTCTGAGCCGGGTTCCGGCAACCCGTGCGCCTCCCGGCGTCTCAATGTCGCTCCGTCAGGCATGCACCGAGGTCGCGCCCACCTGCACGTGTACACGACCGCACGCCCCTGCACGCGTAAACCGAACGCACACGCCTACTCACATACGCCGTGCCCGTGCGCACACCGGCCTCCCGACGCCCACCATGACGGCGGGTGGGCGTCGGGAGGCCGGTGGCCGACCGCGGCGGTGGACCGCCGTGCGCTCAGCTCTCCTTGCCCCGCCCCGACATCGCGTCGCGCAGCCGGTCGACCAGACCCGCGCCCGGTGCCAGCAGCTTGTTGGCCGGGGGCTTGTCCGGCGCGGACGGGTGCGGACGGGTTGGAGCCGTCTTCTTCGCGCGCCGGACCTTGTCGCCGAGTTCCATCAGCGCGTCGGCGGGGCAGGCCGCCTCCAGCCGCGGGAAGAGGTTCTGCTCCTCGTCGGTCACATGGGACCGGATCTCGCTCATCAGCTCTGTCATGAGCGTGTCGAACTGCGGATCGTCCGCCTGCAGGCCCTCCAGGTCCTTCATGATCTGCTCGGCCTTGGCGTGGTCCTCCAGCTCCTTGTCGGCCAGGGCGTCCCCGCCCGTCACGTGCTCGCGCACCGCCGGGTACAGGTAGGCCTCCTCCGCGACCGAGTGGCGTACCAGCTCGATCGTGGCCTGGTCGGCCAGGTTCTTGCGTTCCGCGGAGCCGGGCGGCAGCGCCTCGATACGGCCGAAGATCTCCTCCACCTCGCGGTGATCGGTCGTCAGCTCCTGGATGACGTTTCCGCCGTGACCCATGTCGTTACCTCCTGCGAGAATCGCGGCAGCCGTGCGCGGCCGGCCGTCGCCGCGCCGAGTGCCCCGGGCACCGCGAGTTACACGGCCCGCCCGCGCCGATCAGCGCATCGAGTGGCAGGCTGCGGCCATCCGGCCCGGCTCGGACAGCGCCCAGTCCCACCAGTGGTCCAGGACCTCCTGCGTGGGCGCGGCCGCGTCGACCAGCGCCGGCCAGCCCATGGCCCGGGCCTGGGCGCTGACCTTGGCGCCGCCCGCGACCGGGTCGACGGCGATCACCGGGGTGCCGGTGCGCAGGGCCAGCACCAGGCCGTGCAGCCGGGTGGTGACGACCACGTCGAAGCGGGACACGAGGGCGAGGAACTGCTCGGCCGTCGCACACAGCCGCCAGTCGTCGGTGGCCAGACGGGTGTCGGTCGGCACGCGCGCGCAGTCCTTTCCGGCCAGCCAGCCGGTGATCCGCGCGTTGACGTCCTCGTGCCTGCGGCGCCCGCCGTACTCGCCCTGTCCGTGGGAGAGGATCACTCCGGCCACGGGCGGCAGCGGACCGGCCGGGGCGCGGGCGGCGAGATCGTGACGGACCGGGGCCGCGGTGCCGTCCCGGGCCACGATCGCGTGGAAACCGGTGGCCGCCGGGTCCGCCGGATCGACGACCGAGACACCGGCCGCGAGTCGCCGACAGGTTCTGAACCTGTCATGCAGGGCGGCGACCTGCGGCCCGTGCACCGGACCGCAGACGAAGAGCAGGGTGTCGTACGCCCTCGGGCGGGCCGTCTCCAGCGAGAGCGCCCCCGGACGGAAGCCGGGGCTCCACGCGGTGTCGTGCCGGATGCCCGCCTGCGCGAGCGCCGCCGACATGTGCTGCTGGGCGAGCACGTCCCCGGCCGTCGCCTCCCCGTCCGGGAAGCTGAACCAGCCGGTCAGGAGCACCCGCCCGGGGTCCCGGCCCGGTGCCCGCAGGGTGCACAGCAGGACGGTCCTGAGGTCGTCGTCCATGGCCCTCTCCACCTGGTGTGCGGTCGCCGGAGTCGCGCGAGTACCCGGGACTACGGACAATAAGAATCAACGTGTGAACCCAACTGGCAGGGGAACTCAGCTGCCAATGCCGTCCAGCCAGTGGCGGCCGACCAGGGCGGTCCTCTGGACAGCGGGACCCCGGCCCTGTCCTCTCATTCCCGAACGGGCCGGCGTCGCCGGTCCCGGCGACGCGGCACGCGCGAGAACGCCCAGGTAGGAGCGTTCCCGGAGCGCGGACGACGTGGACGAAGGAATAGCCCCCATGACTGGTGACACACCGTTTTCCTGGCGGCGCGCCCTCGTGACCGGCGGCGCCGGCTTCCTCGGCTCCCATCTGTGCGAACGGCTGCTGGATTCAGGTGTCGAAGTCGACTGCGCCGACAACCTGGTGTGCGGTCGCCGCGAGAACGTCGCGCACCTTCAGGACCGGCCCGGTTTCCGGTACGTGCACTGCGACGTCTCCGCACCGGAGTGCCCGCGCCTGCTGCCCGGCCCGTACGACCTGGTGCTCCACTTCGCCTGCCCGGCCTCGCCCGCCGACTACCTGCGCATGCCCCTGGAAACCCTGGACGTGGGCAGCCTCGGCACCCGCAACGCCCTGGCGATCACCGAGCGCGACGGCGCGCGGTTCCTGCTCGCCTCCACCTCCGAGGTGTACGGCGACCCGCTGGTGCACCCGCAGCACGAGGGTTACTGGGGCAACGTGAACCCGGTCGGACCACGCAGCGTCTACGACGAGTCCAAGCGGTTCGCCGAGGCCCTCGTCACCGCGCACGCCGGGACCCGGGGGACGAACGCCGGGATCGTGCGGCTGTTCAACACCTACGGCCCGCGGATGCGCGCCCACGACGGCCGGGCGGTGCCGACGTTCATATCCCAGGCCCTGGCCGGGGAGCCGCTGACGGTCACCGGCGACGGCACCCAGACCCGCTCGCTGTGCTACGTGGACGACACGGTCGACGGCATCCTGCGGGTGGCCGCGAGCCGGTCGGTGCGGCCGGTGAACATCGGGGGCAGCGACGAGATTACCGTCGCGGACCTGGCCCGCCGGGTGGTCGCACTCACCGGCTCCCGCTCACCGATCGCGTTCATCGACCGGCCGGTCGACGACCCCGGCCGGCGCCGCCCCGACACCACCCTCGCCCGCGAACTGCTCGGCTGGTCGCCACAGGTCCCCTGGGAGGAGGGCCTGAAGCAGACCATCGCCTACTTCGCGGCCCAGTCCCCGGACGGTGAGCCGGCCCCATCGCAGTCCTGACCAGACCCCCGCCCGTTCGCCGCCCTGGAGACAGCGCATGCACGTCCTCGGTATCAACGCAATCTTCCACGACCCCGCCGCGGCCCTGATCACCGACGGCAAGGTCATGGCGGCGGCGGAGGAGGAGCGGTTCTCGCGCCGCAAGCACGGCAAGCGTCCCGTGCCCTTCTCCGCCTGGGAGCTGCCCGAGCAGTCGGCCCGCTGGTGTCTGGAGCAGGCCGGGCTCGCCCCGTCCGACCTGGACGCCGTCGCCTACTCCTACGACCCCGCGCTCGCCCGGCCCGCCGAGCGGATGGGCCTGAACGACCCCTGGGACCACCTGCGCCAGGACTACGCCCGCCGGGCCCCGGACTTCCTGGCCGAGGCCCTGCCCGGACTCGACCCGGCCAAGGTCCGCTTCGTCCCCCACCACGTGGCGCACGCCGCCTCCGCCGGGCCGGTCTCGCCCTACCCCGACTGCGCCGTCCTCGTCCTGGACGGCCGCGGCGAGTGCGGCTCCCACCTGGCCGGCCGCTACACCAACCGCGAACTGACCGTCCTCGGCACCCAGGAACTGCCCGACTCCCTCGGCCTGTTCTACGAGGACCTCACCCAGCACCTCGGATTCCTGCGCAGCAGCGACGAGTTCAAGGTGATGGCGCTCGCCTCCTACGGCACCCCGCGCTTCGCCGACCGGCTGCGGGAGTACGTCCACGCCGACGAGCGGGGTGGCTTCCGGGCCCGCCCGGTCCCCTGGGCCGACCTCGTCCCGCCGCGCCCGGCCGGCGGAGCCTGGAACCAGGACCACGCCGACCTCGCGGCCAGCGCCCAGCTGTGCCTGGAGGAGGCCGTGCTGGCGCTCGCCCGATGGCTGCGCGAGCGCACCGGCGAGGACGCCCTGACCATGGCCGGCGGTGTCGCCCTGAACTGTGTCGCGAACACCAGGCTGTGGCGGGAGAGCGGCTTCCGGCACGTGTGGGTGCAGCCCGCCGCCGGAGACGCCGGGACGGCCCTGGGCGCGGCCGCGCACATCGCCGGCCAGAAGGACACCGTGGAGCCGATGCCGACCGCCGCGCTCGGCCGCGGCTGGAGCGACGACGAACTGCGCGCGTGGCTGGAGCGGGCGGCGGTGCCGTACGAGGAGCCCGCCGACATCGCGGAGTCGGCCGCCGAGGCGCTGGCGGCCGACGGGATCGTGGCCTGGTTCCAGGGCCGCAGCGAGTACGGGCCACGGGCGCTCGGCCATCGCTCGCTGCTCGCCCATCCCGGCAAGGCGGCGAACCTGGAACGGCTCAACGCGGTCAAGGGCCGCGAGGAGTTCCGGCCCGTCGCGCCCATGGTGCTCGCCGAGCGCGCGGCCGAGCTGTTCGACGGACCGCTGCCCAGTCCCCACATGCTCTTCGTGCACGAGGTGGCCGCCGACTGGAAGGCCCGCATCCCGGCCGTGGTCCATGTCGACGGCACGGCCCGCATCCAGACCGTGGACCGGTCCCAGGAGCCCCTGGTGGCCCGCATGATCGACGGCTTCGAACGGCGCACCGGGCTGCCGGTGGTGGTCAACACCAGCCTGAACACCGCCGGGCGGCCCATGGTCGACGACCCCCGCGACGCCCTGGAGTGCTTCGGCTCCGCCCCCGTCGACCTGCTGGTGCTCGGCCCGTTCGTGATCCGCCGGGGAAAGGCGTTCGCATGACCGACGCCCCCGCCTACACCGTCGTGGTACCGACGATCGGCCGCCCGTGCCTCGCCGAGTGCCTGCGCGCCCTCGCCGCGGCCGAGGGGCACCCCCCGCACGAGGTGGTCGTCGTGGACGACCGGCCCGAGCCGGACGGCGACCTGCCGCTGCAGACGGCCGGACAGCTCCTCGACCGGGTACGGACCCTGCGCACCTGCGGAAAGGGCCCGGCCGCCGCCCGCAACGCCGGCTGGCGGACCGTCCGCACGCCCTGGACGGTCTTCCTGGACGACGACGTCCAGGTGCTGCCGGACTGGTCCCGGCTGCTCGCCGAGGACCTGCGGGAGGCCGGCGAGGACGTCGGCGGCATCCAGGGGCAGTTGCGTGTCCCCCTGCCCCTGGACCGCCGGCCCACCGACTGGGAACGCAACACCAAGGGCCTGGAGGACGCCGCCTGGGCCACCGCCGACATGGCCTACCGCACCCAGGCGCTCACCCGGCTAGGCGGCTTCGACGAACGCTTCCCGCGGGCCTTCCGGGAGGACGCCGACCTCGCCCTGCGGGTGCAGCGGGCCGGCTGGTCGCTGCAGCGCGGCAAGCGGGTCACCCGGCACCCGGTCCGGCCCGCCCACTGGTGGGCCTCGCTGCCCGCGCAGCGCGGCAACGCCGACGACGCCCTGATGAACCGGTTGCACGGCCCCGACTGGTGGGACCGCGCCCAGGCACCCAGGGGCCGGCTGCGCCGCCACCTGGCGGTCACCGGTGCCGCGCTCGCCGCCGCATCCTGCGCCCTGACCGGCCGCCGCCGCGCCGCCACCGTCTGCGCGGCCCTGTGGACGCTCGGCACCGCCGAGTTCGCCCTGGCCCGCATCCTGCCCGGTCCCCGGACCACCCGCGAGATCGCCGGGATGCTCGGCACCAGCGTGCTCATCCCGCCCCTCGCCGTCCGGCACTGGCTGCGCGGAGTCGTCCGCCACCGGCACGCCGAACCCCTGGGAGGTGCCCGGTGATCACCGTGTCCGCCGTCCTGTTCGACCGCGACGGCACCCTCGTGGCGGACGTGCCGTACAACGGCGACCCCGACCGGGTCCGGCTGCTGCCGGGCGCCGCCGCGGCCGTCGGCCTGGCGCGCTCCCACGGTCTGGCCACCGGTGTGGTCAGCAACCAGTCCGGCATCGGACGCGGGCTGCTCACCGCCGAGCAGGTGCGCCGCGTCAACGAGCGCGCCGACGCACTGCTCGGCGGGCTGGACACCTGGGTCTTCTGCCCGCACGCCCCCGACGCCGGCTGCGACTGCCGCAAGCCCAGGCCCGGCCTGATCCTCGCGGCCGCCGCGCGGCTGGGCGTCCGGCCCGCCGAGTGCCTGGTGATCGGCGACATCGCCGCCGACGTCCTGGCCGCCCACGCGGCGGGCGCCCGGGGCGTGCTGGTCCCGAACGCGGTCACGGCGGCGCAAGAGGTGGAACGTTTCGCCGATCTGAGCGCCCCCGACCTGCTCACCGCGGTGCGCGGGGCGCTCGAGGACACGGCGGTCCCGGCCGGGAGGCGGTCGCGATGAAAGCCCTCGTCGTCCGTCTCGACAGCTTCGGCGACGTGCTGCTCGCCGGCCCGGCCGTACGCGCCGTCGCCGCCCGCTCCACGCGCGTCACCCTGCTGTGCGGCCCGCGCGGCGCGGACGCCGCCCGGCTGCTGCCCGCCGTCGACGAGGTACTGGTCTGGGAGGCGCCCTGGGAGGGCTTCGACCCGCCCCCGGTGACCCCGACGGACATCGACGCCCTGGTCGGGCGGCTGCGTGCCGGGGCCTTCGACACCGCCCTCATCCTCACCTCGTTCCATCAGAGTCCCCTGCCCACCGCGCTGCTGCTGCGGCTCGCCGGCGTCGGCCGGATCGGCGCCGACAGCGTCGACCACCCCGGTCGGCTGCTGGACGTGCGCCACCGGCGGCTGGCGGGCCGCCACGAGGCCGAGGCGGCCCTCGACACCGCCGCCGCCATGGGCTTCCCGCTCCCGCCCGGGGACGACGGCCGGCTGCGGGTGCTGCCGCCCCCGGACACCGGCGGCCTGACCGGCCACGGCCCGTACGTCGTCCTGCACCCGGGCGCCAGCGCCCCGGCCCGGGCCTGGAACCCGCGCCGGTGCGAGGAGGCCGTCGCGCTGCTCGCCGACGCCGGGCACCGCGTGGTCGTCACCGGCGGCCCCGACGAGACGGACCTCACCCGGCACGTCAGCGCAGACCTGGCCGTGGACCTCGGCGGCCGGACCAGCCCGCGCACCCTCGCCGGGGTCCTGCGCATGGCGGACGTCGTGATCAGCGCCAACACCGGCCCCGCCCACCTCGCCGCCGCGGTCGGCACCCCCGTGGTGTCCCTGTTCGCGCCGGTGGTCCCGGCCGACCGCTGGGCACCGTACGGCGTCCCCGTCATCCTGCTCGGCGACCAGTCGGCGCCGTGCGCGGACACCCGGGCCCTGACCTGCCCGGTACCCGGCCACCCCTGCCTGGACGAGGTCACCGGGCAGGACGTGGTGCGCGCGGTGCACAAGCTCATCCAGGAGCGGAACTCATGAACATCCTCGTCTGGCACGTGCACGGATCCTGGCTCACCGCCTTCGTGCAGGGCCCGCACACCTACCTGGTCCCGGTCACCGACGATCGCGGACCCGACGGGCTCGGCCGGGCCGTGACCTGGGACTGGCCGGAGAGCGCGCGGGAACGCACCCCGAAGCAGCTGTGGGACGCCGACATCGACCTCATGGTGCTCCAACGACCGCACGAACTCGACCTCGCCCTGCGCTGGACCGGCCGCCGGCCCGGCCTGGACGTGCCCGCCGTCTACGTCGAGCACAACAGCCCGGACGAGTCACCCGAGCGGCAACTCCACCCGCTGGCCGGGCAGTGCGCGATCCCGGTCGTCCACGTCACCCACTTCAACCGGCTCATGTGGGACAACGGCCAGGCCCCGACCGAGGTCGTGGAGCACGGCATCATCGACCCCGGCCCGCTGTACACCGGCAGCGAGCGACGCGCGGCCGTCGTGGTCAACGAGCCCGTGCGCAGAAGCCGTACGACCGGCACGGACCTACTGCCCCGCTTCGCGCGGTCCGCACCCCTGGACGTCTTCGGCATGCGCACCGAAGGACTCGCCGAACACCTCGGCCTGCCCCCCGAGCGCTGCCGGGCCAGGGATCTGCCACAGCACGAACTGCACCGTCAGATGGCCCGCTGCCGGCTCTATCTGCACCCCGTGCGCTGGACCTCGCTCGGCCTGTCCCTGCTGGAGGCCATGTTCCTGGGCATGCCCGTGGTCGCCCTCGACACCACGGAGGCCCGGGAGGCGATACCCGAAGGCGCCGGGGTGGTCTCGAACCGCCTCGACGTACTGGAGGACGCCGTGCGGGCGTTCCTCGCCGAACCGGAGCACGCCCGCCGCACCGGCGAGGCGGCCCGCGCCGCGGCACAGGCCCGCTACGGAGAGCGGCGCTTCCTGGACGACTGGGAGCGCCTGATCAAGGAGGTCACCCGATGAGCCGTATTCCGCACACGGCCGGGCGCGTCGCCATGGTCTCCGAGCACGCCAGCCCGCTGGCCGCGCTCGGCGGACCGGACGCGGGCGGGCAGAACGTGTACGTGGCGCAGGTCGCCCGGCAGCTCGCGAGAAAGGGATACCGGGTCACCGTGTACACCCGGCGGGACTCGGCGGGCCTGCCGGACCGGGTGACCCTGATCGACGGCGTGCAGGTGGTGCACGTACCCGCCGGACCGCCCGCACCCGTCCCCAAGGACGAACTCCTGCCGCACATGGCCGAGTTCGGGACCTTCCTGGCCCGGCAGTGGGTGACGAGCCCGCCCGACGTGGTGCACGCCCACTTCTGGATGTCCGGTCTGGCCGCCCTGACCGGCACCCGCGGACTCGGCGTCCCCGTCGTGCAGACCTACCACGCCCTCGGCACCGTGAAGAAGCGCTACCAGGGCGCCGCCGACACCAGCCCGGCCGAGCGGCTCGCGATCGAGGAGGCCATCGGTCACGAGTGCGCCCGGATCATTGCCACGTGCAGCGACGAGGTGGCCGAACTGAAGGCCATGGGCCTGCCGGAGGACCGGATCAGCGTCGTGCCCTGCGGTGTCGACCCCGACCAGTTCGCCCCCGTGGCGCCGTCCCGGCCGCCCGGCGCGCGCAGGCGGCTGCTGGCCGTCGGCCGGCTCGTGCCCCGCAAGGGCTTCGACCGCGCCATCCGCGCCCTGGCCGGCGTCCCCGACGCCGAACTCCTCATCGCCGGCGGCCCCGAGGCCGACCTGCTCGGCAGCGAGCCCGAGGCCGCGCGCCTGTACGGCATCGCCGGCGAGTACGGCGTCCAGGACCGCGTGACCCTGCTCGGCGGTGTCGGCCGGGCCCGCATGCCCCGGCTGATGTCCAGCGCCGACCTCGTGCTGTCACTGCCCCGCTACGAGCCCTTCGGCATCGTCCCGCTGGAGGCCATGGCCTGCGCCACCCCGGTCGTGGCCACAGCGGTGGGCGGCCAGCTCGACACGGTCGTGGACGGCACCACGGGCGTCCTCGTCCCGGCCGACGACGACTACGACCTCGGTGCGGTCGTCCGCTCCCTCCTCACCGACCCGGACCGGCTCGCCCGCTACGGCGCCGCCGGACGCGAACGGGTGCTCGCCCATTACACCTGGGACCGCGTGGCCGACGGTGTGGCCGGGGTGTACGGCGCCGTGTCCTCCATCCGCTCGCTCTCGGGAGTCGTCCGATGAAGACCGTCACCGACCCGAACACGGTCACCGACACCACCCACTGCGACGACCTGATGAAGGCCCTGGAGACCTTCCGCGACCGCGGCCCGCTCATCGAGCGCTGGGGCACCGAACTCGCCCGGCGCCTGGGCGGCGGCTCCCGGCTGCTCGTCGCGGGCAACGGCGGCAGCGCCGCGCAGGCGCAGCACCTGACGGCCGAACTGGTCGGACGCTACCGGGACGACCGGCCGCCGTTCTCCGCGGTCGCCCTGCACGCCGACACCTCCTCCACCACCGCGATCGCCAACGACTACGGCGTCCAGGAGGTGTTCGCCCGCCAGACCGCCGCCCACGGCCGCCCCGGAGACGTCCTCATGCTGCTGTCCACCAGCGGCGCGAGCGCCAACCTGCTGGCCGCCGCCGAGCGCGCCCACCGCCTCGGCATGACGGTGTGGGCGCTGACCGGGCGGGCCCCCAACCCGCTGCAGCTCGGCGCGGACGAGGCGCTGTGCGTGGACGCCCCGGTCTCCGCCACCGTGCAGGAACTGCACCTGGTCGCCGTGCACATGCTCTGCGAAGCCTTCGACCGGGCGGTCGAGCGGGGCGAGGCCGGCCGGACCGGACGGGACGGTGCCGACGGCAAGCCCAGCGTCGTGGGCCGGCTCGTCGGCCGGGCCCGTACCGTCGGCCGCGCCGCGCCCGACGTGCCCGTACCCCCGAGGAAGGGACACGCATGAGCGCCACCCCCCTGGTCGTCGTGGGCGACGCCCTGCTGGACCACGATCTGTGCGGCCGGGCCGAGCGGCTGGCCCCGGACGCGCCCGTCCCGGTGGTGCACGGCACCCGGCGCAGCTCCCGGCCCGGCGGCGCGGCCCTCGCCGCCTGCCTCGCGGCCTCCGACGGCCGCCCGGTCACCCTCGTCACCGCGCTCGGCGACGACCCGGCCAGCGACACCCTGCGCGAACTGCTGGCCGGCCGCGTCGAGCTGGTCGAGGTGCCCCTGGAGGGCACGCTCAGCAGCAAGACCCGCGTCCTCGCCGGAGACCGGCCGCTGCTGCGCCTGGACGACGGCGAAGGCCGCGCCCGCGCGGCGACCGAGGCCGCCGAGGCCACCGTGACCGGGGCCGGCGGCATCCTGGTCGCCGACTACGGCCGCGGCACCGCCGACGTCCTCAGGGCGGCCCTGAGCACGGCCGCCACGCGGGCGTCCGTCGTCTGGGACCCGCACGTGCGGGGCCGGGCCCCGGTCCCCGGCGTGCGGCTGGCCACCCCCTCGGCGCAGGAGGCCCGCGCCTTCGCCCGGCAACTGGACGACGGGGACTCCGGCGACGAGGCCGGACTGCGCACCGCGGCCCGCGACGCCCACACCCTCGTCCGGGCCTGGCAGGCCCAGGCCGTCGCCGTGACCCTCGGCGAGCGCGGTGCGCTGCTCTCCCACGGCGAGACTCCGCTGCTCGTACCCACCCCGGGCGCCGCCCCCGGCGACCCCTGCGGAGCCGGTGACCGGTTCGCCGCGGCCGCCGCAGGCCTGCTCGCCGACGGCACCCTCACCGAGGCCGCCGTCCAGGCCGCCGTGCACGCCGCCACCCGCTACGTGGCCGAGGGCGGCGCCCGCGCGGTCGCCGCTCCGGAGCCGGGGGACCGGCCCGAGGCGGTCCCGTCCGACGGGGACACCACCGCGGACGCCGTGCGTACGGCCGCCCGGGTGCGGGCCGCCGGCGGCACGGTCGTCGCCGCGGGCGGCTGCTTCGACCTGCTGCACGCCGGTCACGTCGCCCTGCTCCAGGCCGCCCGCCGGGCCGGTGACTGCCTGATCGTCTGCGTCAACTCCGACGACTCGGTGCGCCGCCGCAAGGGAGACGGCCGCCCCCTCGTCCCGGCCGCCGACCGGGTCCGGGTGCTGCGCGCCCTGGAGTGCGTGGACGCCGTCGCCGTCTTCGACGAGGACACGCCCGAACGCATCCTCGGCGAACTCCGCCCGCACATCTGGGCCAAGGGCGGCGACTACGCGCGCACCCGGCTGCCCGAACAGCCGCTGGTGGAGAGCTGGGGCGGACAGGTCCTGCTGCTGCCCTACCTCGACGGCCGCTCCACCACCGTCCTCGCCCGCCGCGCGGCACTGTCCCCCGCGCCCACCGCGGGAGGCCCGAGGTGACCACCGACCACCCGCGCCACGCCGCGGCCCCGGCAACCCCGCCGACGGGCGTGCCGCCACCGGCGACGAAACACCCCCCGCCCGCCACGCATCGACGACACACCCCGCCGACGCGGAACCGCCCCGTGACCCACACGAACACCCTGCCGACCTTGGCTCCCGCATCCACCGCAGGCGGACCCGTGACCCGCCCAGGCATCTCGCCGGCCTTGGCCTCCGCACCTGACGGAAGTCGCCCCGCGGTCCGCACGGGTGCCCTGCCGGCCTCGGCTCCCGCACCCACCGCCGGCCGCCTGGCGATCCGCTCGGGCGTGCTGCCGCCCTCGGCTCCCGCCCCGATCGGAGACGGGCCCGTGAAAGGCCCGGGCATCCTCCCGGCCTCGGCTCCCGCACCCACCGGTGGCCGCCTGGTGATCCGCTCGGGCGTGCTGCCGCCCTCGGCTCCCGCGCCGATCGGAGGCGGGCTCGTGGAAGGCCCGGGCATCGTCGCGGCCTCGGCTCCCGCGCCCGCCGGTGGCCGCCTGGTGATCCGCTCGGGCGTGCTGCCGACGTCGGCTTCCGCGCCGATCGGAGGCGGGCTCGTGGAAGGCCCGGGCATCGTCGCGGCCTCGGCTCCCGCACCCACCGCCGGCCGCCTGGTGATCCGCCCAGGCATCCTGCCGGCCTTGGCCTCCGCACCTGACGGAAGTGGCCCTGCGGACCGCACGGGTGCCCCGCCGACCCCGGCTCCCGCGCCCCTCGGAGGCCGGTCCGTGAGCCGTACGGGAATCCTGTCGGCCGGAGTGCCCGCGCCGCACGGCGTCCGGCGGGGGTTCGCCGGCCCGCAGGTGATCCTCGCCCGCCGCCCGGCCTCGGCTCCCGCACCCATCGGAGGACGGACTCGGTGACCCGTACCCCGCATCCCCCGACCGTCCTGGTGCTGCGCGCGCTGGGGCTCGGTGATCTGCTGGCCGGTGTGCCCGCGCTGCGCGGTGTCCGGCGGGCCTTCCCGGGTCACCGGGTCGTCCTCGCGCAGCCGCCGGGCCTCACCGAACCCGCGCTGGCCACCGGGGCGATCGACGCGGTGTTCGCGGCCGAGGCGCCGGGGCGGGCGGTGCCGTCCCTGACGCACTGGGCCGGGCCGCCGCCCGACGTGGCGATCGACCTGCACGGGAACGGCCCCGAGAGCCGCGACGCGCTCGCCGCCCTCCGCCCGCGCCGGCTGCTCGCCCACGCCTGCCCCGGCGGGCCGCCATGGCAGGGCCACGCCCACGAACGGGACCGCTGGTGCGCCTTCCTGCGCGGCTACGGCATCCCGGCCGACCCGCTGGACCTGCGGCTGCCCCGCCCCGGCACGCCGTCCCCGGCGCCGGGGACGGTGGTCGTGCACCCGGGAGCGGCCTCGGGCTCGCGCCGCTGGCCGGGGGAGCGGTTCGCCGCCGTCGTACGGTGCCTGCGCGCCGCCGGACACCACGTGGTGCTCACCGGCGGCCCCGGCGAGGACGCGCTGGTCCGCTCGGTCGCCGAGCGCGGCGGACAGCGGGCGCAGGACGTGCTGACCGGCGGCCTGCCCTTCGGGGAACTGTCCGCTCTGGTGGCGGAGGCGTCCCTGGTGCTCAGCGGCGACACCGGCCTCGCGCATCTCGCCGTCGCCCACGGCACCCGCTCCGTCACCCTGTTCGGACCCGTCTCCCCGCGCCTGTGGGGCCCGCCCCCCAGCCCGCACCACCTGGCGCTGTGGAAGCCCGGCCCGCCCGGCGACCCGCACGGCCGCACCCCCGACGCGCGCCTCCTGCGCATCCCTACCGGCGAGGTCGCCTCGGCCTGTCTGACGCTGCTCCGGCCGGTCCGCAACCGGGCCCGGCAGCCAGCACTGGAGGTGGCCCGTGTCGACTGAGCGCACCCCCGGACGCTCCCGCCGGCCCGCCACCGCGGGCGACCCCCGCCTCACCGTCGCCGTGATCACCCGCGACCGGTGCGCCAGTCTCCTGCGCACCCTCGACGCGCTGGCCGCGCTGCCCGAGCGCCCGCCCGTCATCGTCGTCGACAACTCCCGCGACGACACCACCCGCGCGGCCGTGCGCGGCCACCCGGCCGTCGACCGGCTGCTGCGCCCCACCGCCAACACCGGAGCCATCGGCCGCAATCTGGCCGTCCGCCACGCCCGCACGCCGTACGTCGCCTTCAGCGACGACGACTCCTGGTGGGAGCCGGGCAGCCTCCGCCGGGCCGCCGACCTCCTCGACGCCCACCCCCGGCTCGGCCTGCTCGCCGCCCGCACCCTGGTCGGCGACGAGGCCGCCGAGGACCCCCTCAACGCGAAGCTGGCCGCCTCACCCGTGCCGCCCGAGCCGGATCTGCCCGGCCGCCCGGTGCTCGGCTTCCTCGCCTGCGCCTGCGTGGTGCGCCGGGAAGCCTTCCTGAGCGCGGGCGGCTTCCACCCGCTGCTCTTCTTCGGCGGCGAGGAGACGCTGCTCGCCTACGACCTGGCCGCGAGGGGCTGGGGTGTTGCCTACGAGCCCTCCCTGTGCGCCCGCCACCATCCCGCGGACCAGGGCCGCACCGGCCGCTCCTTCCTCGTCCGGCGCAACCACGTGCTCACGACCTGCCTGCGCCGCCCCTGGCCCGTCGCCCTGCGCGCCGGCGCCCGCCTCGCCCTGGCCGCGGGCGCCGGCCGCCCCGGTGCCCGCCGCGCCCTCAAGGAGACCGTGGAGCGGCTCCCGGCCGCCCTCGCCCGCCGCCGCACCCTGCCCCCGCACGTCGAACACGCCGCCCGCCTGCTCGACCGGCAGGCGGCCGGACGCCGGGAGGAGGACGCCCCGCCATGACCCGGACGCACGCCGACGCCCGTACGACCGTCGTCCTGATCACCCACAACCGTCGCGACGAACTCCTGCACACCCTCGCCCTGCTGCGCCGGCTGCCCGAACGCCCGCCGGTGATCATCACCGACAACGGCTCCACCGACGGCACCGCCGAAGCCGTCGCCCGGGACTTCCCCGAGATGACCCTGCTGCGCCCCGGCCGCAATCTCGGGGCCATCGGCCGCAACCTGGCCGTCCAGCGGGTCCGCACCCCTTACGTCGCGTTCTGCGACGACGACACCTGGTGGGAGCCGGGCAGTCTGCGGCGGGCCGCCGACCTGCTCGACGCCCGGCCCCGGCTCGCGGCCGTCACCGCACGGATCGTCGTGGAACCGGGCGGCACCGAGGACCCGGTCGTGCGCGAGCTGCGGGAATCCCCGCTGCCCGGCCCCGACTGGCTCCCGGGCCCCGCGCTCGGCTCCTTCCTCGCCGCCGCCACCGTGCTGCGCGCCGAGGCCTTCCGCGCCGGCGGCGGCTTCCACCCCGGCCTGTGGCTCGGCGGCGAGGAGGAACTGCTCGCCTGCGACCTGCTGCGCCAGGGCTGGTGGCTCGCCTACGCCGAGGAGCTGACCGTGCACCACCACGCCTCCCGGCTGCGCGACAGCACGGCCCGCCGCGTTCTCGGGCTGCGCAACACGCTGTGGTTCACCTGGTTGCGCCGCCCGCTGGTCCCGGCCCTGCGCCGCACCGGGCACCTGATCCGCACCGTGCCCCGCGACGCCGCCTCCGTACGTGCGTTCGCCCACGCCACCGCAGGTCTGCCCTGGGTGCTGCGCCAACGCGACCCGGTCCCACCGGACCTGGAACGCAGCCTGGCCGCACTGGAGCGGGCGCGCAGGACATCACCCGCACGGCGGTACGTCGGCTGAGTCCCGCGGCGCGGGACGCGCAGCCTGCGCGGGCGAGCCCGGCGTCGGTGTGCCGCGGACCCCGCAACGGCGGACGCCGGTCGCGGGTGTGCCGCGGACCCCGCAACGGCGGACGCCGGTCGCGCGCACGGTGCGGTGCCGTCCCCGACACGCCCAGGTGAGTGTCGTTGCAACGGGCCTGCGCCGCAGGCACAGTGATGCCTCCGGTCAAGACGCGGCTGGCTGATCCTTCCCCGCCCAGGAAGCCCGATCCCCATGGAAAACGGTCAGGTCCTCCGTGCCCGCGCCCGCCCCGGCGGCCCGGCCCCGCTGCTTCTGCAGACCGTGCACGAGCACCGCCCCGAGGTCGGGGGAATCAGTGTCCTCAAAGCCCGGGGCACGGTCGACACGTGCAACGCCCTGGAGTTCTGCAAGGCCCTCGCGGACCACATCGCGCACGCCGACCAGGCCGCGGAACACCCCCTGCTAGACCTGACCGAGGTGTATCTGGCCTGCGCGGCCGCCGTACGGTCCCTGGACCGGGCGACCGGCGTCCTCGCCTGCTCCGGCCGTGCCCTGCCCGTCGTACAGCCGAGACCCCACGTGCGGGAGGCGCTGCGGACGGCCGGCCTGCCGGGCGTGCGGGTGCATGCCACGATGGCGTCGGCCCTGGAGACGCTGGCGTCCCGGAGCGGGGGACCGGACGAACCCGGCGGTGCCGGCTGACGCGAGCACGGGCGGCTCACCCGGCGCGGTGGACGATGCGGTTGAGCGTCTGTCACCTACCGTGCAAGGTGGTCAGGAAGAGGCCGACCGAGTTTTCTGTGACGTCTTGTCTGGGGATGCGGTGATGCCATGAAAGCCCCTTCCGACCGGCCCGGCGCACCGGCCTCCCTGGTCATCGAGTCCTCCGTCGTCGAGGGCCTGCCCGCCGAGGGGGCCCTGCTCCTGCGCATGTCCGGCAGCCTCGGCACGCACGGGGTCCAGGCCTGGTCGGCGGAGCTGCGCGGCCATCTGGAACAGGCCGACCGCGCCGGGCTGCGGCCCGTCCTGGACATGGCCCATGTACAGCTGGGCGGCGCCGCCGTGCTGCGCACGCTCAGCGAGACCACCCGGATGCGCGTCGGGCGCCCGGACCTGATCATCGTCCGGGCCCGCCCCGGCGTGCGCGAGGCGGTGCACCTCGCCCGTCTGGACGGCGTCCAGCTGTACGCCACCCTCGACGAGGCGCTGCGGGAGCTGGCGCGTGCCGCCGCCCGCGTGGAGGAGCTGCCCGCCTGGCGGTCGCAGATGGCGGACCCGCTGCGGCCCTCCTACGAGGACCTGCACAAGGAGGTCCGCGCGCTGCGCGCCCGGGTGCGCACCGCCCCGGTGATCGGCATGGCGCAGGGCACGCTGATGGTCCGTTACGGCCTGCCGGACCCCGGCTGCGCCTTCCGGGCGCTGCGCGATGCCTCGCAGCGGTTCAACGTACCGCTGCGCGTCCTCGTCTCCGCCGTGGTGGTGGCCCGGCCCCCGGAC
Source organism: Streptomyces sp. NPDC048521 (assembly GCF_043199855.1). Lineage (NCBI taxonomy): Bacteria > Bacillati > Actinomycetota > Actinomycetes > Kitasatosporales > Streptomycetaceae > Streptomyces > Streptomyces sp. NPDC048521. The sequence goes on along the minus strand of NZ_JBICWR010000001.1, from coordinate 319,945 downwards.
GGCGAGGTGTGGTTCCCGGGCCGCCGCGCCCTGCCCGTGCCGCAGTTGCGCCTCCTGGGCCGGGGCGGCCGGGACCCGCGCTACCGGCGGCAGATGATCGAGGCGGTGCTGCGTGAGGCACTGGCCGTCGGGCAGGCGCCCGCCGGGTACGTGCAGTGCGTGGACCCCGCCGTCAACGCGCTGATGCTGGAGACCCACCACGGTTGCGCGGAAACGTTCCTCGACCACCTCGTGCGCGGCTGGGACGACGGCACGGCCGACGCCGCCGCCCGGATCCGGGGACGCCGGGTGAGCGTGCCCGACGTGGCCGCCGACGCCCTGCTCTCCGACGAGTGCCGGCGTGCTCTGCTGACCACCGGCACACACGCCCTGCAGAGCGTCCCCGTGCTGTCCTCGGCCGGTTCCTGCACCGGCGTGATCAGTCTGCACTGGCCCGACGCCGGTCACCGGCCGACCGCCGCGCAGGCCGAGGCCTTCGGCGTGCTGGCCTCCGACATGGCGGCATGGCTGAGCTGGTACCACCGCTCGGTGCTCCTCGACGCCCTGGAACATCTCCACAGGATGCTGACCTGCTCCGCCCCCTGAGCCGGTCCACCGGATGTGCGTCACCCGCGCAGCCCTGGGAACCCGGACCCCGCAGCGAACACACACCACCTGGAGGGAGTCGGGCGCATGTCCAATCCGCAGCAGCCCGAACAGCGGCGCAGTGACAAGGGAGGCTCCACCCCGCAGGACAGCGGCGAGCTCAAGGCCCGCCAGTCGGCCGACCGCGGCGCGGGCGCCCGCCCGCACGGCTCTGACAAGGGTGGAAAGAGCGGCAAGGGCGGGGGCGAGGGCGGCGGAGTGCCTCCGGCGCAGCAGCCCGATCACCCCTGACCCACGGCCGAGACCACCGCTGACACGGCCGATGAGACACGGCCATGGTCAGACCTTCCCGCCGGCCCCGCAGGCACCGCCCTCGCCTGCGGGGCCGTGGTGTGCGTAGGCACTGCCGCCGCCGGGCAGGCGCTACGCTCCCCATATGCGGATCTCCGTCTCCTCCGACATGGACGAACCCGTGGCCCGCCTCCTCGTGGCGGAGCTGCGGCAGCGCGGGCACGAGGTCCGCGCGCACGGTGCCCTGCGACCCGGGGCCGACGCGCAGTGGGCGGCTTGCTCGGAGGCGGCCGCCCGGGACGTCGCCGAGGGCCTGGCCGAGCAGGCGGTGGTGTGCTGCTGGACCGGTACCGGCGCGTCCATCGCGGCCAACAAGGTGCCGGGCGTACGCGCCGCCCTGTGCACCGACGCCACCACGGCGGACGGCGCCCGCCGCTGGAACGACGCCAACGCGCTGGCGCTCAGCCTGCGCCTGACCTCGGAGCCGGTGCTGAAGGAGATCCTCGACGCCTGGTTCGCCGCCGAGCCCAGCCAGGACCCTGAGGATGTGCGCAATGTGGCCCGCGTCGGCCGCCTGGACGCCACCCGGAAGGGTTCCTAGAGGCGCCCGGCGGTCCGGCGCGGGCCGGTGACCGGGTCGTGGCGCGGGCCGCGTGGGCCGCGCGGGGGATTCAGTGGGCGCCGAGTCCGCCGCCGCCGAACGAGCCGCTGGACCCCCGGCTCCAGCGCGGACGGTCCTTGGACTCGCTGGTCTTGGAGTCCATGTTGCTCAGCTCGTACGGGGTGAGCGGGCGACCGCCCTTGGGCATCTTCGGAATCTCCGCGGATTCCCGGTTCTCCCGGATCTCGTGCACCGGCCCGTCCGGTGGCAGCTGAGGCTGTTCCTCCGGTCGCGGCCGGGCGGACTCGCGGTACTTGATGCGGGAGTTCATCCAGAAGCCGCCGGCGAGCAGCGCCAGGAGACCCATGGCCACGATGAATAGCACGAGGCTCATCAGGCCGCTCGCCGCGGCCAGCTGCGTCGATGCGGTAGTCATAGGACAGGGATACCCGCCCAGAAGGGGATGAACCGGACGTTATCGGTGACCGGTCGTCGACGGACGGCGACGCGGTCCAGCTGCCGCTCAGCCCCTCCCCCCGCACCTTTTTGCCGCCTTTCCGGTCCGGGGTCGGTGGTTTGCGGCTCCCCGGCCCGGCTACCCGCAGGATGTGACACCGCCGACCTCGCAGCAGCAGCTCTACCGGTTCCTGGAGGACCGTTTCACCTGTGCCCAGGCCTGCACGGAATGCGCCCGGGCCTGTGCGGTCCACGCCAGCCTCGTCGACCCGGACGGCACCGAGCGCCAGGAGCGCGTACGCCGGCTGGGCATCATGTGCGCCGAGGTGTGCGACGCCACCTGCCGCGCCCTGTGCGAGGAGAACAGCCAGGACGAGGAGAGCATCCGGGTCCGGCTGGAGTGGTGCCGCTCCGTCTGCCTCGAATGCGCCCGCGCCTTCGACGAGCACCCCGGCGCCGAGTCGGCCGCGGCGACGTGCCGGTCCTGCGCCGACGCCTGCTCGGAATTCCTGGAGAGCCTGCGGTGACCGCCCTCGCGCAGCTCCGCGCCTGACCGGGCCACCTGAACTCGAGCCCGACGCCGGCACCCACCTGGCCTCCCTGAAGACACCCCCGCCGGCCACTACGAGAACATCCGGGGCCCCGTCTCCGCCGGGGCGGCGAGGAGAACCAGGGCCGGCGGCTGATCACCGAGGGTGCGGCGCTAGCCTTCGGGCATGGGTGATCCCGGGCTGTTCACGCCGAACTCCGTGACCTGGCAGATGCACGGCGACCCCATGATGTGGGTCGCCGGCGTCCGCGCGCTCTACCTCCAGGCTCTGCATCCGCGCGCGGTCCGCGGCGTCATGCAGAACTCCGACTTCCGCCGCGACGCGTGGGGCCGGCTGATGCGCACGGCCGACTTCGTCGGCACCACGACGTACGGCACGACCGAGGCCGCCGAACGCGCGGGCGCCCGCGTGCGGAAGATCCACAGCATGCTGACGGCGACCGACCCGGACACCGGTGAGCGGTACGGCGTGGACGAGCCGGAGCTGCTGCTGTGGGTGCACTGCGCGGAGATCGACTCCTATCTGCACGTGCTGCGCCGCTCCGGTTTTCCGCTCGGCGACGCCCACGCCGACCGGTACATCGCCGAACACCGGGTCAGCGCCCGCCTGGTGGGCCTCGATCCTGAGACGGTACCGGCCGACCGGGCGGAACTCGCCGCGTACTTCGAGCGGGTGCGGCCCGAACTCGCCGCGGGGCCCGAGGCGCACGAGGTGGACGACTTCCTGCTCCGTCCACCGACGCACCCCCTCCTCGTCCCGGCGCGCGAGGTGCTGTGGCGGCGCGTGGCGCGCCTGGCGTACGCCGCACTGCCGCCGTACGCCCACCAGCTGTACGGCAGACCCGCCCCGGCACCCGCCGTCGTCACCCGCAGACTCCGGACCACGGGCGCCCTGCTGCGCCGCATTCCCGCACGTGTGCGCTGGCAGCTTCCGCCCAAACACATCCTGCGCGCGATGGCGAGGCTCGGCCCGCAGGTGCGTCCCGCACCGTACAAAGTCGGACGATAGGCCGCCATGATGGACGAGCAGGGGGGTGTGTCGCGGACCGGGGCGACCCGGTGCGGCCGCGTGCGGTCCGGCGACGGCCTCCCGGGGGCGGGGGCGGACGGCGACGGGGGCGGCGGATCGCTATGGGGGAGCACAAGCTCATTCAGGGCCTGTACCGGCTCCTCGACCTGATCGGGCGGGGCGGGATGGGCGAGGTGTGGCGGGCCCGGGACGAGTCCCTGGGCCGGCGGGTCGCGGTGAAATGCCTCAAGCCGCCCGGCCCGTACCCCGATCCGTCCCTCACCCAGGTTCTTCGGGAGCGGTTCCGCCGGGAGGCCCGGGTGGCCGCCGCGCTCTCCCACCGCGGAGTGACCGTCGTCCACGACTTCGGCGAGGACGACGGCGTCCCCTACCTGGTGATGGAGCTGCTGGAGGGCCGCGACCTGAGCCGGCTGCTGGAGGACAACAAAGGACATCCGCTGCCCGTGGACGACGTGGCCGAGATCGCCGGCCAGGTCGCCGCCGCCCTCGCCTACACCCATCGACAGGGCGTGGTCCACCGGGACCTGAAGCCCGCCAACATCGTGCTGCTGACCGACGGCACCGTGAAGATCTGCGACTTCGGCATCGCCCGTCTGGGCCACCACATCGGCTTCACCGCCCGGCTGACCGGTACCGGTGTCGCACTCGGCACCCCGCACTACGTGTCCCCGGAGCAGATCGGCGGCGGCGCGGTCGACCAGCGCAGCGACCTGTACTCGCTGGGCTGCGTCCTGTACGAGATCGCCACGGGCACACCGCCGTTCGATCTCGAGGACGCCTGGGCGATCCTCCTCGGCCACCGCGACACCCCGCCCCCGCCGCCACGCGAGCGGCGCCCGGAGCTGCCGTCCTTCCTCGACCGCGTCATCCTCGACCTACTCGCCAAGCGACCCGAGGAACGGCCCCCCTCGGCCGCGCCACGGAGGCCCGGGAGCTCTACCGCCGGGTCGCGGCGGTCCGCCGGCGCGGGACATCCGGGGAAACCTGACGGGGGCCGGGAGACGGCGGCCGGTGTTCAGGCGGGGGTTCGGTGGGGTCCAGTGGGCCCGCCTCTGGCCGCCGCGGATCAGCGCGTGTTACGAAGGACCATGCCTGCCAACGAGGGAACCCGCGCGTACGACGCCGTCATCGTCGGCGGCGGCCACAACGGCTTGGTCGCCGCCGCCTACCTGGCCAGGGCCGGCCGGTCCGTGCTGGTGCTGGAACGGCTGGACCACACGGGCGGCGCCGCCGTCTCCACCCGCCCCTTCGCCGGTGTCGACGCCCGTCTGTCGCGCTACTCGTACCTCGTCAGCCTGCTCCCGCAGAAGATCGTCAGCGACCTCGGCCTGGACTTCCGCCTCCGCTCCCGCACGATCTCCTCGTACACGCCCGTGGAGCGGGACGGACGGCCGACCGGACTCCTCGTCGGTGGTGGCGAGCAGCGCACCCGGGAGGCCTTCACCCGGCTGACCGGAGGCGAGCGCGAGTACGACGCCTGGCAGCGCTTCTACGGCATGACCGGCCAGGTCGCCCAGCGCGTCTTCCCGACACTCACCGAACCCCTGCCGACCCGCGACGAGCTGCGCCGCCGCATCGACGACGAGACCGCCTGGCGGGCACTGTTCGAGGAACCGATCGGTGTCGCCGTCGAGGGCAGGTTCAGCGACGACCTGGTCCGGGGCGTCGTGCTCACCGACGCGCTGATCGGCACCTTCGCCGATGCCCACGACCCCTCCCTCGCCCAGAACCGGTGTTTCCTCTACCACGTCATCGGCGGCGGAACCGGAGCCTGGGACGTGCCCGTCGGCGGCATGGGCGCCCTCACCGACGCGCTGGCCGCGGCGGCCCGCTCGGCGGGCGCGGTCATCGCCACCGGACACGAGGTGGTCCGCATCGACACCGACGGGCACACCGCCGAGGTCGCCTACCGCACCGCCGACGGGGAGGGCGCCGCCGCCGCCCGGCACGTCCTGGTCAACGCCTCCCCCCAGGCACTGGCCGCCCTGACCGGCGACACCTCGCCGGAGCCCGCCGAGGGCGCCCAGCTCAAGGTCAACATGCTGCTCACGCGGCTGCCGAAGCTCCGCGACCCCGACGCCGATCCCCGCGAGGCCTTCGCCGGCACCTTCCACATCGCCGAGGGCTACCGGCAGCTGGCCACCGCCCATGCCCAGGCCGCCGCCGGGGAACTCCCCGCCACGCCCCCCTCGGAGATCTACTGCCACTCCCTGACCGACCCCACCATCCTCGGCCCGGACCTCGCCGAGCGCGGCTACCAGACCCTCACCCTCTTCGGACTGCACACCCCGGCCCGGCTCTTCGACCGGGACAACGACGCGGTACGCGAGGAACTGCTGAAGTCGACCCTCGCCCAGCTCGACGCCCACCTCGCCGAACCGCTCGCCGACTGCCTGGCCACCGACGCCGACGGCCGTCCCTGCATCGAGGCGAAGACCCCGCTCGACCTCGAACGGGATCTGCGGCTGCCCGGCGGCAACATCTTCCACCGGGCCCTGTCCTGGCCGTACGCCCAGGAGGACACGGGGCGTTGGGGTGTGGAGACCCGGCACACCAACGTCCTGCTGTGCGGCGCGGGCGCGGTGCGCGGGGGAGGGGTGAGCGGGGTACCGGGACACAACGCGGCGATGGCGGTCCTGGAACGCAACTGACCTCTCCCGCTGGTCGTCCTGGCCCGCCTCCCGGTCCGCCCTGGCCGGCCGACTCCTGCCCTCCCACGGCCGTGATGCGGGCGGTGTCCGCCGGGCGTGCGTGCCCCGCCGAACACCACGTTCCGCCTGCCTCCGCACGCATCGGCGTCGCGGCTGAGCGCCCCCTGCCGGGAAGGGCGCACCCGGCCGCTGTGACCGCGGCCCCGGGTGCTTGACCGGCGGGTCCGGCGGCCCGAGGATCGGCTGTCATGATGCAGGGACACGGCAGTACGGTCGACGGGGTCCTGCGACGCAGCGCCCGGCGCACCCCGGCACGCGTCGCGGTGGAGTACCTCGAGCGCAGATGGACCTACGAGGAACTCGACGACGCCGTCTCCCGTGCGGCCGGGCTCCTGCGCGCGCAAGGACTCGCGCCGGGCGACCGGGTCGGCGCCTTCGGCCACAACTCCGACGCCTACCTGATCGGGTTCCTGGCCTGCGCCCGCGCGGGCCTGGTCCACGTACCGGTCAACCAGAACCTCACCGGGGACGACCTGGCGTACCTCGTCGGCCAGTCGGGCAGCACGCTGGTGCTCGCGGACCCGGACCTCGCCGGCCGGCTTCCGCGGGGCGTACGCGTACTGCCGCTGCGGAACAGTGAGGACTCCCTCCTGGCCCGGCTGCCGGACGCACCTCCGTACGACGGGCCCGAGCCCCGCACCGAGGACCTGGTGCAGCTGCTGTACACCTCCGGCACGACCGCTCTGCCCAAGGGCGCGATGATGACCCACCGGGCCCTGGTGCACGAGTACTTGAGCGCCATCACGGCCCTCGACCTGAGCGCCGGAGACCGTCCCGTGCACGCGCTGCCGCTCTACCACTCCGCCCAGATGCACGTGTTCCTGCTGCCCTACCTGGCGGTCGGCGCGACCAGCATCATCCTGGACGCGCCGGACGGGGACCGGCTCTTCGATCTCGTCGAAGCCGGCCGCGTGGACAGCCTGTTCGCGCCGCCCACGGTGTGGATCGGCCTCGCGAACCGGCCCGACTTCGCCACCCGCGACCTCGGCGGGCTGCGCAAGGCGTACTACGGCGCGTCCATCATGCCGGTGCCCGTGCTGGAGCGGCTGCGCGAACGCCTGCCGGGGCTCGCCTTCTACAACTGTTTCGGGCAGAGCGAGATCGGCCCGCTCGCCACCGTGCTGGGCCCCGACGAGCACACGGGCCGGCTGGACTCCTGCGGCCGGACCGTGCTGTTCGTGGACGCCCGCGTCGTGGACGACGAGGGGGAGGACGTCCCCGACGGCACGCCGGGCGAAATCGTCTACCGCTCACCGCAGTTGTGCGAGGGCTACTGGGACAAGCCCGAGGAGACCGCCGAGGCGTTCCGGGACGGCTGGTTCCACTCGGGCGACCTCGCGGTGCGCGACGCCGACGGCTACTTCACCATCGTCGACCGGGTGAAGGACGTCATCAACTCCGGTGGTGTGCTGGTCGCCTCCCGCCAGATCGAGGACGCCCTGTACACCCACGAGGCGGTGGCCGAGGCCGCAGTGATCGGCCTGCCCGACGAGCGGTGGATCGAGGCGGTCACGGCGGTCGTCGTCCCGCGCGGCGAGGTGACCGAGGAGCAGCTGATCGACCATGTGAAGGGAAAACTCACGGCCTTCAAGGCGCCCAAGCGGGTGCTGTTCGTGGACGGGCTGCCGCGCAACGCCAGCGGGAAGATCCTCAAGCGCGAGTTGCGGGACCGCTTCAGCGGTTAGCCGGGCGCTTCGACGGCGACAGCGCGTCGGCCAGCACGCGCCAGTGCGGCAGCGCGGAAGCGCCCGGTTCGACGCCGATCACCTGCACGGCCACATGGTCGGCGCCGGCCTCCACATGGCCGTGCAGCTTCCGGACGACCTCGTCCGGGTCGCCCCAGAACACCAGGTCGTCCACGAAACGGTCGCTGCCGCCGCCGGAGAGGTCGTCGTCCGTGTACCCGAGCCGACGGAACTTGGCGATGTTGTAGGGGGTTTCGAGGTAGCCGCGCAGATGCGCGCGCGCCACGGCGCGGGCCCGGTCCGGATCGGTCTCGAACAGCACCGCGTGCTCCACGGCCAGGAAGGCGTCCGGCCCGAGGATCTCCCGCGCCTGCGCGGTGTGGGCCACGTTCACGTGGTAGGTCTGGGCGCCGTCGGCGCGGTCGCGGGCCAGCTCCAGCATCTTCGGGCCGTAGGCGGCCAGCAGGCGCCGTAGCCGTGCCCCGGGGCGCGGGTTGGGGCTCTGCGGGGCGTCCAGCTCGTCGAGGTACGCGGCCATGGCGGCCAGCGGCTTGATCCCGGGCCGGGGATCACCGCCGAAGCCCAGGCCGAGCACGTGCCGACCGGGGTAGGCGTCCGCGAGCAGCAGCGCGGCCCCGTACGTCCAGCGTGCTTCCCGGGACCAGATCCGGGCGATCCCGTTGACCACGCTCAGCCGCCGCGTGGAGGCGAGCAGAAAGCCGGCGTGCGTGAACGCGTCCCGCCCGAGCAGCTCCGGGATCCAGAGCGCCCGCCAGCCCAGCTCTTCCAGTTCCTGGACCGACTCCCGCACCTGCGCGGCCGGCTGGTGCTCGAAGTCGAACGTGTAGATCCCGAAGGTGCCGAGGTCCATGAGTGTGCTCCTCACAAGGCGGACGTGGCTGCTGGTATCGCTCAATCGGAATATCGCAGAATTTCGATATGAAGTGCAAGGGTGAGCCCCGGTGGCCGAGGGGCGCGGGGTCAGAGCGTCCGCCCCAGCTCCGCGACGAGGTCGGCGATGCGCTGCTCGTCCCGCTTGTAATGGGTCCACTTGCCGACCCGGGTCGCCCGTACCAGGCCCGCCCGCTGGAGTTCCGCCAGATAGGCCGACACGGTCGACTGGGCCAGGCCCGCTTTCGCCTGGATGTGGCTCACGCACACACCCACCTCGGCCGGATGGGCGATGGCCGCCTCCATCGGGAAGTGCCGCTCCGGCTCGCGCAGCCACCGCAGCATCTGCAACCGCACCGGGTTGGACAGCGCTCGGAGCGCGTTGACCAGGTCGGGGTCCGGGCTGGGGGCGGTGTCCGTCATGGTTGCGGAGTATAGGTCCCCGACGACGTTTCGGGGTACGTCGATGTGATGGGGCTCAGCTCGTGGGATCGGCGGCGCGGGGCCACGCCCGCCAGGGCCTGTCCGGCAAGGCGCGTCGTCGCCCGAAGGGCGGCCGCGCGGCGGACGGAAATCGTGGGACAGGCCCTACCGCGGACGCAGGTCCACGATCCGGCGGATCTTGCCCACCGAGCGCTCCAGCGACTCCGGTTCCACGATCTCCACGTCGACGGACACGCCGATGCCGTCCTTCACGGCCGCGACGATGGACCGGGCCGCCTCCTGCCGTACCTCCGCCGTCGCGCCCGGGCGGGCCTCGGCCCGGACGGTCAGCGCGTCCAGACGGCCCTCCCGGGTGAGGCGCAGCTGGAAGTGCGGCGCCACACCGGGCGTGCGCAGCACGATCTCCTCGATCTGGGTGGGGAACAGGTTGACCCCGCGCAGGATCACCAGGTCGTCGCTGCGGCCGGTGACCTTCTCCATCCGCCGGAACACCCGGGCCGTGCCGGGCAGCAGCCGGGTCAGATCGCGGGTCCGGTACCGGACGATCGGCATGGCCTCCTTGGTCAGCGAGGTGAACACCAGCTCGCCCCGCTCGCCCTCCGGCAGCACCTCGCCCGTGATCGGATCGACCACCTCCGGGTAGAAGTGGTCCTCCCACACGGTCAGACCGTCCTTGGTCTCCACGCACTCCTGGGCCACACCCGGACCGATCACCTCGGACAGGCCGTAGATGTCGACGGCGTCGATCGCGAACCGCTCCTCGATCTCACGCCGCATCTGCTCGGTCCAGGGCTCGGCTCCGAAGACGCCCACCCGCAGCGAGGTGCCGCGCGGGTCCACGCCCTGCCGTTCGAACTCGTCCAGCAGTGTGAGCATGTAGGAGGGGGTCACCATGATGACGGCCGGTTCGAGATCCTGGATCAGCTGCACCTGCCGCGCCGTCACCCCGCCGGAGGCCGGGACGACCGTACAGCCCAGGCGCTCGGCACCATAGTGGGCGCCCAGACCACCGGTGAACAGGCCATAGCCGTACGCCACATGCACGATGTCGCCGGGCCGGCCGCCGGCCGCACGGATCGACCGCGCCACCATGTCGGACCACATGGAAAGGTCGTTCTCCGTGTAACCGACCACCGTGGGGCGCCCCGTGGTGCCGCTGGAGGCGTGCAGCCGGCGGATCCGCTCGCGGGGCACGGCGAACATGCCGTACGGATAGTTCTCCCGCAGGTCCGCCTTGGTCGTGAACGGGAAGTGAGCCAGGTCCGCGAGCGAACGGCAGTCCTCCGGGCGGACGCCGGCCTTGTCGAACGACTCCCGGTAGAACGGCACGTGGTCGTAGGCGTGCCGCAGGGAGGCACGCAGCCGCTCCAGCTGAAGCTCCCGCAGCTCCTCCGGCCCGAGCCGCTCGCCCGCATCGAGCAGATCCGTCGCATCCGCCATCGAGACGTCTCCCTTGCCGCCCGCACATTCCGGACGACCGATCATTCGGTCGTTCTGTTCCGGGGCCAGTAATTCAGGCCGCGCCGCTCGAGGCAAGAGGGTGGCAGCGATTTTCCGTACGGGGATGCCCCGCGAGCCCTCGCAGTCTCGGAACCTCGGCCGCCGGAACCTCTGCACCTCTGCACCTCTGCACCGAAGCGGCGGCGCAGGGCCGCGCGCGGAAAGGCGTTGCGTACCGGCGGGGTCCGCGCCCATGATCACCTGCATGCCGACCTTCATCGCGGCCGACGGTACGCGGCTCGCCTATCACCTCCGGGGCGAGGGCGAGACGCTCGCCGTGTTGCCCGGCGGCCCCATGCGCGCCTCCGCCTACCTCGGGGACCTGGGCGGGCTGACCGCGCACCGCCGGCTGGCCCTGCTCGACCTCCGGGGCACCGGTGACTCCGCGGTCCCGGCGGACCCGGCGACGTACCGCTGCGACCGGATGGTCGAGGACGTGGAGGTATGGCGTGCCCACATGGGTCTGGAGCATATGGATCTGCTCGCCCACTCGGCCGGCGCCGCCCTGGCGACGCTCTACGCGGCCCGCTACCCGCACCGGCTACGACGGCTCCTGCTGATCACCCCCAACCCGTCGGCCCTGGGCATGCGGGCGACGCCCGAGGACCGGCTGGCGGCGGCCGGACTGCGCACGCGCGAGCCGTGGTTCGAGGACGCGTTCCCGGCCTTCCGGGCCTGGCTCGCGGGGGACGCCGACTTCGACGACGTGTTCCTGCCGTTCTTCTACGGCCGCTGGGACGACACCGCCCGGGCGCACTCGGACGCCGAACCGGAGCAGACGAACGAGGAGGCGGGGGAGCGCTACTTCGCCGACGGCGCCTTCGCCCCGGACGCGACCCGTGCCGCCCTCGCGGCCCTGACCGCCCCGGTCCTCGTGTACGCGGGCGAACTCGACGGCGGCCCACGCCCCGATCTCGCCCGCCGTGCCGCGCGGGCCTTCCCGAACGCGGAGACGGCCGTCCAGCCCGGCGCCGGCCACTACCCCTGGCTGGACGACCCGGAGTTCTTCCTGCGCCGTACGCGTGCCTTCCTCGACCGGTCCGCCCGCTCCGCTCTGCCGACGGCAGATTGAGCCGCCCCGGACCCGACCGCTCGGCTAGCGTGCCGGGCATGGACACCGCGGCGCCGCACGCCATCGAGGCCAACGGAATCACCCTGGCCTGCCGCAGGTGGGGCCCGGCGGACGCCCCGCCCCTGCTGCTGTTGCACTGCCGGGGCGCCGACGGCGCGGACTGGGCGGGGATCGCGGAGCGGCTCGCGGCGCCACCCCGCCCGCGCCGGGTGTACGCCCCGGACCTGCGCGGCCACGGACACAGCGACTGGCCCGGGGGGTACTCGGCCGAGACGATGTGCGAGGACGTCCGTGCCCTGCTGGCCGCCCTCGGACTCGACAGCGCCGACGTCGTGGGGCATTCGCTGGGCGGCCTCGTCGCGTATCTGCTGGCCCAGCGCCATCCGGCGACCGTACGACGCCTGGTGCTGGAGGACGTGTGCGCGCCGGTGCCGCTGGACCCGCCCCGGCCGCCCGCCGAACGACCCGACGGCGAGCTGCCGTTCGACTGGGCGATGGTGCGGGCCACCGATCGGCAGCGCAACGCCCCCGATCCTGTGTGGTGGGACCACATGGACCGGATCACCATGCCCACGCTGGTCATCGGGGGCGGTCCCACCAGTCTCATCCCGCAGGACCAGGTCGCCCGGCTGGCCGAGCTGATTCCGGACGCCCGGCTGGTGACCGTCGACGCCGGGCACCTGGTGCACGAGACCCGACCGGAGGAGTTCCTCGCCGTGGTGGAGGAGTTCCTCGACGAGTGAGCGCCGGGGAGCGCGGGGCAGCGACGGTGGGCGCCGACGGGCTTCTGTGGGCTCGGATCAGCCCGGCTGTGGGCCGTAGGCCTCCATGAACCGGTCCCGGAACGCGTTCATCGGCCAGATCGGGGCGTCCCCGGCCGGCTTCAGTCCCTCGGTCCAGCCCCAGCCGGACACCCGGTCCAGCACCTCCGGATCGCGGGCGACGATCGTCACGGGCACGTCCTTGCGAGGGCTGCCCGCGGTGACGGCCGGGATGGGCTGGTGGTCGCCCAGGAAGACCAGGACCGTGTCGTCGTTGCCGTACCGCTGCAGGAATCCGATGAGGCTGCGCAGTGAGTACGCGATGGCGTCACGGTACGCGGCCCGCAGGCTCCGCGGGTCCTTCCAGACCTCCTGCTGATCCTTGGCCGCGCTCTTGACCCGGTGGAAGACCGAGCCGTCGCCCAGGTCCGCCCAGTCGATCAGGCGGGGGACGGGCGCCCAGGGATGGTGGCTGGAGGTGAGGACGATCTCCGCAGTCAGCGGGCCCCGGCCGCGCTTGCCGAACTCGCGCCGCCGGAAGGTCTCCAGGCTGAACTGGTCGGGCACCTGCGACCAGCCGAAGTCCGGGCCGCGGTAGCCGAGGTGCGTGGCGTCGTAGACGTGGTCCAGACCGAAGAACCCGCCTTCCGGCCAGGCCTCCCGGACCCCCGGCACGATGCCGACCGTCCGCCAGGCGCCCGTCCTGCGGAAGGAGCCGGTGAGGGTGGTCCGGTCGCTGGAGGTGAGGGTGCGGAACCGCTGCTGGTTGCTGATCCACAGGCCGGACAGGAAGGTCGAGTGGGCCAGCCAGCTGCCGCCGCCCGTCACCGGCGAGCGCAGCCAGCCGCTGCGGGCCCTGAATCCCGCCGCGCGGAGTGCGGCGGAGCCTTCCTCCAGGACCGCGCCGATCCGCGGGGCCGTCGCCGGGTCCTCGATCGCCGAACGGCCGTAGCTCTCGACGAAGGTGAACAGCACGTCCTTGCCGCGCAGACCCGTCAGCAACCGCTCGGGCGGCGTGTGCGCGAAGGCGTCGACCGCGGCCTGGCGCCGGAAGAGCCGCGCGTCCGCGAGGGACGTGCGCACCTGCGGGACGTGCTCGCCGAGGAGGCCGGCGTCGACCGTGGCGGCGACGGGCAGGCCGCCGCAGCGCAGGCCCAGCGTGACGCAGGTGATCCAGGCGGTGCCCAGCGCCAGGACGGCATGGACGGCCCCAGGGCGGTGCCGGGCCGTCAGGGAGGCGAGCCGGACCGTCGCGGCCGAGGTCAGTACGAGCAGCGCGGCCGCGAGGAGCAGGACACCGGCGAGGACGAGCAGCTCACCGGCCCGGCCGGAGGTGTCCCGCAGGTAGTCCGCCGCGTTGTCCAGCAGCACCCAGTCCAGCACCGGGTCGAACGGGCGGAAGAGGACCGCGTGGAAGCCCATGTCCAGGCACTTGAGCAGGGCGAGCAGCCCGATCAGCGAGCCGGTCGCCACCGCCGTGACCCGCCTCGCCCGGGGCGGCAGCACCAGCAGCGCAACGGCGAGCACGATGCCCTCGGCCGGAAGCCGCAGGAACGCCGCGGGGGTGAGGCGGTCGAGGTGGTCCGGCAGCAGCAGCGCGGACAGGAGGAGGGCGGAGGACAGGACGGCCGTGCTCACGCTCATGACCCGCGCGGCACCGGTGTGCCGGTGCCACCGCCCGGACCGGCCGGGCCGCGAGCCCTGCCCTGTGGCGCAGTCGCGGCACCCGGTGCTGTCGGTGTCCGGCACCTCGTCGCTGTGCGGCAGTCGGGGAGGCGTGAGGTTCGGCACCTGGTGGTCCTTCCGCGCGGAGCCCTGGCCGGGCGACGGGCGGGGCGAGGAACGGCTCCCGGCTCCCTCGTCACCGGAGGCCGACCGTCACCGCCCGTGAACAGACCCCGTCGGCCGTGCACACAGAGTAGTTGTCCGAGGCCGTCACCGTGCTGGGACACCCCGCGACCTCCCGGTGGCCCCTGGCCCTACCGGAGGTCCTCCAGGCGCGCACAGGCCGGAGAGCACCAGGTGGACGGCGCCCGCAGGGTGCTCGGACACGCCAACGGCGGCGGCTCGCAGTTCCTCTCCACGTGGCTCGCCGGGTCCGAGCCCCCCGAATCCTCAAAGGTCCTTCCCACGTGGCCTGTCGGCCGTCGTGAGCGGTCGCTAGGCTGACCGCGGACGACGAACCGGGAGGAGCACGGACGTGGCCGAGAGCACCATCCAGCAGCAGCCGCTCGCGGGCTGGGACAAGCCGGAGCTGGATCTCAGCAAGGCCGAGTGGCAGTCCAGCAGCCGAGGTCTGGGGGACGTGCAGATCGCCTTTGTCGAGGGCTTCATCGCGATGCGCAACAGCGGCCGTCCGGAGAGCCCGTCCCTGATCTTCACCCCCGCGGAGTGGGGCGCCTTCGTCTCCGGCGCGAGGGAAGGCGAGTTCGACCTGACCTGAGCGAGGGGTGTTCCGACCGGATTTCCGGACACGCGATCGACAGCGCCCTGCCGGGGCCGCCGGCTGAGCGAGGCTGGCCCCCGAAAGGGCAAGGTCGCGTTCCGGAGGTGAAGAAGGATGAGCACTGCGCCGGTCATCGCCGCGGTCGACGGTTCCGAGGACAGCATGCGGGCCCTGGAGTGGGCCCTGGCCGACGCCCGTCGCCGCGCCGCACCCCTGCGGGTGGTGCACGTACGGCAGTACGCCGCCTGGGGCCAGGCCGACGTACTGGTCGCCGGGCCACCCGAGGCGGAGGGCGATCCCGTGCTCGACGAGGTGCGGTCCCGGCTCGCGGACCGCGCCGAGTTGCCGGCCGTGGAGTACGTCGCCCTGGAGGGCGTGCCCGGCGCCGTCCTGCCCGAACTGGGCACGGACGCCCAGCTGTTGGTCCTCGGCTCGCGGGGCCGCGGCGGCTTCGCCAGCCTGCTGCTCGGCTCCAACGGCCTCGCCGCCGCCCGGGACGCCGAGTGCCCGGTGGTCGTCGTCCCCCCGCCCGGCCGTGAGGTGCACGGGGACGGACCCGCCGAGCCGGGGCCCCGGGTGGTCGTCGGGCTGCACGCCGACAGCCCCGACGAGGCCGTCCTCGCCTTCGCGTTCGCCGAGGCAGCCCTGCGCAACGCCCGGGTCCAGGTGATCGCCGCCTATCCGTGGCCGGTGCAGACGTGGTCCGCCCCCGGCCAGTCGGCGCCGCCCCCGGTCGACCAGAACGCCGTCGAGCGCGAGACCCGCGCCCTGGCCCAGGGGTTCCTCGCCCCGCACCGTAAGCGGCACCCCGAGGTCCGGGCCGACGCCGAGGCTCTGCCCGGCGACGCGGCCGGCCACCTCGTCGCGGCCTCCAGGGACGCCGAACTGGTCGTCGTCGGACGGCACCGGCGGCGGTTGCTCGCCCCGGCCCGCATGATGGGCTCGGTCACCCAGGCCGTGCTGCTGCACGCCGCGAGCCCGATCGCCGTGGTGCCGCCGGGAGCGCCGGAGGAGTGAGTCCGGCATGCTCGCGGCCGACGAGGCGTAGCAGACCGCACAGCCACCCGCAATCCGTCCGCTGCGGACTGCCGCCCTGACGGCTGTGGTGCGCGGCGCCATGGTGCCCGGACACGCCCGAACCTACGGTTCCGCCACGCCCGGTGCTCCAGGCGCAGCCCCTGCGCGGGAGCGGCCGGGACCCGTGTGCCACCGAAGGAGCCGCCATGCCACTGCCCCCGTTCAGGAAGCCGCCCCGAGCGCACCGCGGGCCCGTCCCCGGAGCCGACACCCAGGAACGCCGGTCCCGCCGCCACCGGGCCCGCCTGCTGCCCCGCCTCCTGGCCGTCGTCGCCGTCGTCCTGGGCACCGCGCTCGCCGGCCCCGTGCCCGCCGCCCGGGCCTCCGTCACCCTCACCAAGGTGACCGGTTTCGGAACCAATCCGGGCGCCCTCGCCATGTACGTGTACCGGCCCGCCTCCCTGCCGGCGCAGCCGCCGGTGGTGGTCGCCCTGCACGGATGCACACAGAGCGCCCAGGTCTACGCGGACAACTCCGGGCTGCCGCGACTCGCCGACACCGACGGCTTCCTGCTCGTGCTCGCCGAGACCACGACCGCCAACAACGCGAGCAAGTGCTTCAACTGGTTCCAGGCCGGCGACAACCGGCGTGACCAGGGCGAAGCCCTCTCCATCCGGCAGATGGTCAGCCACGCCGTCACCGCCTACGGCGCCGACCCCCGACGGGTCTACGTCACCGGCCTGTCCGCGGGCGGCGCCATGACGTCGGTCATGCTCGCGACCTACCCCGACGTCTTCTCCGCCGGGGCGGTCGTGGCCGGCCTGCCCTACGACTGCACCAAGGACAACAGCCCCTACACCTGCATGAACCCCGGCGTCGACCTGAGCCCGGCCCAGTGGGCCCAGCGGGTGCGCGACGCCGTTCCGTCGTACACCGGGCCGTGGCCGCGCGCGGCCGTCTGGTACGGCGACCAGGACACCACCGTCGTACCGCGCAACGCCACCGAACTGCGCGACCAGTGGACGGCCCTGCACGGCCTGTCCCAGACCCCCACGCGTACGACGACCATCGGGCCGGACGCCACCCGGCAGGACCAGTACCTGGCCGCCGACGGCACGGTCGCCGTAGAGGTCGACCGCGTCCCGGGCATCGGCCACGGCACCCCGGTCGATCCGGGCACCGGCAGCGAGCAGTGCGGCAGCACCGGCGCCCCGTACTTCCTGGACTCCATCTGCTCCAGCCGCTGGATCGCCCGGTTCTTCGGCCTGGACACCTCCGACCCGGGCGGCTCCGACCCGGGGGACGGAGGCACCGCCAACTGCTCGACGGCGAGCAACTACGCCCATGTGCAGGCGGGACGGGCCACCACCAGCGGCGGCTACACGTACGCGGTCGGCTCCCACCAGAACATGGGCCTGTACAACACCTTCGTCTCCCACACCCTCAAGGAATCGCCCACCGGCTACTACACACTCGCCGACAGCGGCTGCCCCTGACGGACAGTCAGCAAGAGGAACAGGTCGCCATGGTGGCCGGCGACGCTCTAAGGGCCGCCATCATGGCGGCCCCACACATGTCCGGCACCACCACCGGGCCCTAACCTCCAGCGCGTCCCCAACCCGCCGGAGGTACCGCATGCCCCCTCACCGCACGTCACCGCTCGGCCGGCCTGCACGGCGTGCCGCGCTCGGCGCACTGTCACTCGCCGCCGCCTGCTCCCTGCTGATCACCCCGGCCACCGCGGCGCCCACCGGCTCGCAGACACCGGCCGGGCACTGTGCCGGCCGCGCCCAACTGCGGGTGCCGGGCGCCGCCCACCAGCAGGCCGACTGCCTGGACGAACTGACCACCGCCGGGACCGTGGCCTCCGGCCACACCGACCCGGCCGACTACGCGGGTCTCACCCCCAAGGACCTGTCCACGCCCAGCGGCGTCCCCGGCATCCAGATCGACGGCTACTTCCCGGACACCTCCACCACCAACACCGACCACGGCTGGAA
Source organism: Streptomyces sp. NPDC048521 (assembly GCF_043199855.1). Classification (NCBI taxonomy): domain Bacteria; kingdom Bacillati; phylum Actinomycetota; class Actinomycetes; order Kitasatosporales; family Streptomycetaceae; genus Streptomyces; species Streptomyces sp. NPDC048521. The sequence continues at coordinate 301,905 of NZ_JBICWR010000001.1, read as the reverse complement.
CCACGACTCCCAGTTCGTCATACGCCTGCCCGACCACTGGAACGGCGGACTGGTGGTCGCCGGAACCCCGGGCAACCGCGAGCAGTACGCCAACGACCGGGCCATCGCCGACTGGGTGCTCGCCCGCGGCTACGCCTACGCCGCCACCGACAAGGGCAACACCGGCACCGCCTTCTACCGCGACGGCCGGCGGCCCGGCGACGCCATCGCCGAATGGAACACCCGCCTCACCCAGCTCACCCGCGCCGCCCGCGCCGTCGTCGCGCAGCGCTACCACCGCCCCCCGGCCCGCACGATCGCCACCGGCCTGTCCAACGGCGGCTACCTGGTGCGCTGGCAACTGGAGAACCACCCCGAGCTGTACGACGGCGGAGTCGACTGGGAAGGCACCCTCTGGCGCGCCGACGGCCCCAACCTGTTCACCTTCCTGCCGGCCGCGCTGCGCCACTACCCCGCCTACGCCGCAGGCGGCCCCGGAGCCGCCGATGCCCAGGCAGCCCTGCACCGGGCGGGCTTCCCGGCCGGCTCCGAGTTCCTGTGGCCGTACCACCACCAGGTCTACTGGGACCTCACCCAGCGCATCTACCGCGAGGAACTCGACCCCGGCTACGACGGCGCCACCGAGGCGGGCACCCCCTTCTGCGCCTCCGGCACCCCCGCCTGCGACGCCGACTACGACTACCCGGCCCGCCCGGCCGCCGTCCACCGCGCCGTCGGCCGCATCGCCCTCACCGGACGCATCGGCAAACCCCTCATCACCCTGCAGGGCACCCTGGACGTGCTGCTGCCGATCAGCCAGGACTCCGACGTGTACGCGCGCATGGTCCACACGGCCGGGCGCGGCGGACTGCTGCGCTACTACCGCATCGAGGACGGCACGCACACCGACTCCCTGGTCGACGCCTTCCCCGGCCGGCTCCGCCCGATGGTGCCCTGCCACCGTTCGGCGGTCACGGCACTGGAACGCTGGATCAGCGGGGACGGCCGTCCGCCCGCCGATCACACGGTCGCCCGCCCGGCCGACGCGGACCCGGGCACGCTGCTCGCCGACTGCCCCCTGAGCTAGCCGGCCGTACGCCCGCCGGGCCGCTGCGCTGCCCGGCGGCCCGCAGGTCACCCACCGGGGCCCGGGCACGTACCATGGCCGCATGTCGTTCCTCCGCCGCCGCAGCGCCACTCCTGCCGGACCCGACTTCGACGTGCTGGCCATGGACCCGGGCGACTGGCCGGGCAACCTCGGCGCGGGCCTGCTGCCCGCCCCCGACGGCACCTGCCAGGGTGTCTTCCTGCGTTACGACCTCTTCGGCGGCCGCGGCCCCGCGATGATCATCGGCAATCTGCCGGAGGGCTCCCCGGCCCGCGAGGTCGCAGAGGGAGAGATCCCCTTCGAGGTGGGCCAGCTGCTGCTGGCGCTGGAGAACGACGAGGAGGTGACCGTCGTCGAGACCGAGGACACGCCGGTCCTCCAGGGCGACAACCTCCTCATCGTGCGACGGCTGAAGCTCTCCGAGAGCCGGATCTCCTGTGTGCAGTTCGATCGCAGCGACGGCGTCCTCGTGACCATCGCCGCCTGGGACCGCCCCATCACCGACGACCTGTACGCCCTGCTGAAGCCGCTCCCGGCGGAGCTTTTCCAGCAGGGCTGAGACACCGGCCGCCGCTAGCGGGCCGAGCCCTCGGGCGTCACGTCCGCCGCCCGGACGAACGCGACCCGGTGGCCGTACTGGATCTCGTAGTACAGGTCCTTGCCCACCACGACCCGGTGCGAGTCGGTGGTGAAGGTGACCGCGTAGTAGTACTCGCCCGGCACCTCGTCACCGACCACGTACTTCTGCCCGGCCGGGATCGTGTACGGCAGCGGCACCACCGACTGGGCGGGGACGCCCGCCGGGTAGGCCTCCTTCTCCGGGTAGGCGCGGCCGTACACCGGCACGCTCGTCAGGCCGTCCTTCGGGGTCACCACGAGTCCCTTCGCGGGCACCGCCGTCGGCTCCTCGCCCGGGTTCCGGAACCAGGCCTTCTGCCCCAGGTACCAGATGGCCGTCCAGTCGCCCCAGCGATCGGCGACCGCGTACTGCTGGCCGGTGGACACCCGCGACGACAGGTCGTTCACCCCGTTGGTCGGGTCCGTCCTCAGACCGATGTCCTTGATGAGCGGCGCGTCCACATCGTGGTCGGAGTACAGCCGCACCTCGCTGGAACCGTGCGCCGCGCAGGGCTCGCCCTTGGTGGTGCAGCCCGTGTAGACGGGCCGGTTCGCGGCGTAGTCCGGAAGGATCGTCACCAGTGCGGCCTTCTTGCCGGCCGTGCGCTTGAAGGGGTGGCCCAGCAGCTGGAAGTAGTGCCGCCAGTCCCAGTACGGGCCGGGGTCCGTGTGCATACCGGGGACGGTGGACGTGGTCGGTCCGGGCACGTTGTCGTGGCCCAGGATGTGCTGCCGGTCCAGCGGGATGCCGTACGTGCGGGCCAGGTACCGCACCAGCCGCGCCGAGGACCGGTACATCGCCTCCGTGTACCAGGCGTCCGGATTCGCCAGGAAGCCCTCGTGCTCGATGCCGATCGACCGGGCGTTGATGTCCCAGTTGCCGGCGTGCCAGGCCACGTCCTTCGCTTTCACGTGCTGGGCGATCAGACCGTCGGTGGAACGGATGGTGTAGTTCCAGGACACATAGGTCGGGTCCTGGATCAGATTGAGCACCCCGTCCCAGGCGCCCTCGGTGTCATGGATGACGATGTACTTGATGCGCTGCGAGGCCGGGCGGTCGCCGAGGTCGTGGTTGCCGTAGTCGTCGTTCCCGAACTGCGCGTACGGCGCCGGGACCGACTCGCAGGACACCGACCGCGGGCACTCGGTGTCGTCCGCGGGGAGGGTGCGCAGGCCGGCCCGCTGCAGCTGGGCTGTGTCGGCGGTCAGCTTCGGCTGGGCGGCCAGGGCGACCAGCTGGCCGTCGTCGGTGGTGCGTTCCTCGCCCGTGCGCAGGACGTCGTACACGTCGTCGGCGTAGGCGGCGGCGGTCGCGGTGTCGTCGGCGCCGGAGAAGCGGGCCACCGCGCCGTACCAGTCGGCAGGGTCGGCGCTCAGCGGCTCGCCCAGCTCCCTCTGCGCGGCGGCGAGCAGGGCGGCGCCGCCGGCCACGTTCGCCGCCGGGTCGGTGCGCAGGTGCTCGGCCGGGATGCCGGTCAGTTCCGCCGCCTTCGGCAGCGTCGTCAGGCGGGCCGGGACCGTGGCTGCGGCCGGCACCTCGATGTCGGGGTGCAGGGCGGCCCGGGCGGTGTCGCCCCGGGCGTCCTCCGCACCCTCGGCGAAGTGCTCCGAGGTCGCGAGCGCGGTCCGGGCGTCGGTGAGGTGCATCGGGCCGTAGCCGCCGGTCACACTGGGCGCGCCGCCGTGCGAGTCCCAGCGGGACTGCAGATAGGAGACGGCCAGCAGGACACTCTGCGGCACGTGGTAGTCGGCCGCGGCGGTGGCGAACGCGTGCTGCAGCCGGGCGGCTGAGGAGTCCGTGGAGCCGTGGGCGGGGACCGCGCCGAGCAGCGGCAGCAGCAGGGCCGCGGAGGCCAGCGGGCCGACGGTGCGCCGGAGATGTCTGTGGCCGGGTGTGGACGTGGGGTCGGTGGCGGAACCTCGCAATGCGGCCTCCTGTGACGGGTGGGCTTGGCGGGGCGTGCGGCGCCGAGCTGGGTCAGTGGTACCTGCTTGCCGACGATCCGTCAATGATGCCTTCGCGGCAGTGATTTCCCACGTCACGGAGGGGTTTCGGCGAGTTTCGCGGCGGCGGTGCGCGGGCCTGCGGAGCGTCACTGGCATACACCATTGGGCACGGCGGCCGGGCGCGTTCCCCTGCGTCCGAAGGCGTCCCGCACACACGAAGGCCCGCGGTGCGCCGCCGCTCTGGGCGCATCGCGGAGCCGTCGTCCCCGTCAGCGAGTGCCGACCGCCGCGCGGACGGCCCTGCGGGCCATCTGGCAGTCGTCGTGCAGCCGCCTGAGCAGCAGCCGCTGTTCCTCGCCGGACGGCGCAGCACCCGGGTGGGCCGTGCCCGGTGCCGCCGGGGCCGTTTCGTGCATCGAACGCTGCACGGCCGTCTCGTACGTACGGATCTCCCGGGTGAGCAGGAGCATCAGGTTGACCAGGAAGGCGTCCCGGGAGGCCGGGCCCGCCGACTGGGCGATCTGGCTGATCTGCCGCCGGGCCACCGGAGCTTCCCCGAGGAGCAGCCACAGTGTCGCCAGGTCGTACCCCGGCAGATACCAGCCCGCGTGCTCCCAGTCCACCAGCACTGGACCGGCCGGTGAGAGCAGGATGTTCGAGAGCAGGGCATCGCCGTGGCAGAACTGGAGCATGCCGTGCCGGCCCACCTCATGGGCGATGCCGTGCAGCAGCTTCTGCAGGTCCCCGAGATCCCGGTCGGTGAGCAGGCCCAGCTCGTGGAACCGGGAGATCCGGGCGGCGTAGTCCAGCGGCATGTCGAAGGTGCCGGCCGGGGGGCGCCAGGCGTTCAGCCGGCAGATCGCACCCAGCGCGGCCCGGATGTCCGCGCGGGGCGGGGCCTCCGACGGATGCCGCTGCAGCGCCGCCACTCGGCCAGGCATCCGCTCGATGACCAAGGTGCAGTTGTCCGGGTCCGCCGCGATCAGTCTCGGCACGCGGACCGGGGGCCGGTGCCGGACGAACGAGCGGTACGCGGCTATTTCGTGGCGGATCCGCTCGGCCCAGGCGGGCGAGTGGTCCAGCAGGCACTTGGCGACGGCCGTGCTGCGCCCTGTCGTCCCGACGAGCAGGACGGACCGTCCGCTGCGCCGCAGTACCTGCACCGGAGAGAACTCCGGGCAGATCCGGTGCACCGAGGCGATCGCGGATCGCAGCTGCGCGCCCTGGGGGCCGGACAAGTCGAGTCTCCCGCTGAGCGGTTGGGTACCGGGTTGGCCCGGCAGCCGCCGGGGCCGGCCCGTGCCCAGCACGGGTGCGCCCGGCCGCGCCACCGGGTCGAGGTACGGCCCGCCGCCCGCCGGGCGGGGGCGCAGCGGCCGGGGCGGGGCGGACACGGAGGACGATGCTGCGTACATGGGAGATACAGATCCCTTCGTGTGCCTGCGGTGCCTGCCTGTGCGTCTCACGCGCAACCCGGCCCGGTCGCCCGGGCACACCCTGGGGAATGTGCCCGGCGGATGCCGTCATTGCGTGCCGTCCCGCGCCCTCGAGTGGAAGGCGGCGACCGGGTCGGGGTGGCGCGTTCCTACCTGACACCCGATGCCCAGTGGCACACCATCTGGCGCACCCTGGCGAACCGTGGCGAATAGTCGCCCGGCAACCTCCGGCGGGCTACTGTCAACTCAGCCGAGAACCTGGGGGCTTGAGTGAGCGGACAACCCAACACCCGCCTTGCGGACCTGTTCGGCCTGGCCGGCTGGTCGAAAGGCGAACTCGCGAGACTGGTCAACCGGCAGGCGGCGGCCATGGGCCACCCCCAGCTGGCGACCGACACCTCCCGGGTGCGGCGGTGGATCGACACGGGCGAGATCCCGCGCGATCCCGTGCCGCGGGTGCTGGCGGCTCTGTTCACCGAGCGTCTCGGCCGTGTCGTGACCATCGAAGACCTCGGTCTGGTACGGCACGGGCGTGCGGGGAAACGGCAGGGCGACGGGATCGAGGAACATCCCGACGGAGTGCCGTGGCCGCCCGAACGGACCGCCGCGGTCCTCACCGAATTCACGGGAATGGACCTCATGCTCAACCGACGCGGCTTGGTGGGCGCGGGTGCCGCGCTCGCCGCGGGATCCACACTCAGCAGCGCCATGTACGACTGGCTGCACACCGACCCGACCCTGAAGGCGGACGCCCCTGTCCTCGACGACCCCCTGCACGCCGACCCCGCTGGGTTCGACCGCTATGAGGCCGCCCCCATCGGATCGCAGGAGATCGAGGAACTGGAGCGCTCGGTCGAAGTGTTCCGCGCCTGGGACGCGGCCCGCGGCGGCGGGCTGCAACGCAAGGCGGTCGTGGGTCAGCTGAACGAGGTGGGCGGCATGCTCGCCTACCACCACCCACCCCATCTCCAGCGGCGCCTGTGGGGCGTCGCCGCCAATCTCGCCGTCCTCGCGGGCTGGATGTCGCACGACGTCGGCCTGGAGCCCACAGCACAGAAGTACTTCATCATCGCCGCCCATGCCGCCCGTGAGGGCGGTGACCGGCCCCGTGCCGGCGAGGCGCTGTCCCGGGCGGCCCGGCAGATGGTGCACCTCGGCCGGCCGGACGACGCGCTGGACCTGATGAAACTCGCCCAGTCCGGCGCCGGCGACCGCCTGCAGCCGCGTACGAAGGCGATGTTCCACACCATCGAGGCCTGGGCGCAGGCGTCGATGGGCAAGGGCCAGGCGATGCGCCGCACGCTCGGCCGGGCGGAGGACCTCTTCGTCTCCGACCGGCAGGACGTGGAGACGCCGGACTGGATGCAGACCTTCAAGGACGAGGACCTGTACGGCATGCAGGCCCTGGCCTACCGCACGCTGGCGGAGTTCGACCCGAGCGCGGCCGCGCACGCCCAGCACTACGCGGAGAAGGCCCTCGCCCTGCGCGTGGACGGACGCGAGCGGTCGAAGATCTTCGACCATCTGTCCATGGCGTCGGCCTGTTTCATCGCCGACGACCCCGAACAGGCCGACCGGTACGCACGGCTGGCCCTGATGTCGATGGGATCGAACTCCTCCCGTCGCACCTGGGACCGGCTGCGCCAGATGTACCGGCTGACCGCGGAGTACTCCGGCTACCCGAAGATCCACGAACTGCGGGAGGAGATCAGGCTCGCCCTGCCCCAGCCGAGGGCCAAGGGCGACAACAGCGCACAGGCATAGGAGGCCTGTCGGGTCACGAGGTGACCTCGGGTCACGAGGTGACCTTGGCGACGAGTACGCACGCGTCGTCCTCGCGCCCGGCCCCGCCGAACTCCTCGACGATCGTCCGCACACAGTCCTGCGCGGTGCGCGCCGCGCCGAACCGTGGCGCGAGGTCGAGCAGCCGGTCCACGGCCGCCGAGCCGCTGTACCCCGAGGCCAGTCCGTCGGTGTGCAGCAGGAGGAGGTCGTCCGGCTGAAGGGTCACTTCGGCCTGCCCGTAGACGGCGCCCGAGGTGGCGCCGAGCAGGACGCCGTCCGGTGGGTCCAGCCTGCGCCCCGTCCCGTCGCGATACAGCAGCGGGGCGGGGTGTCCGGCCTGCGCCCAGAGCAGGGTGCGGGTCTCGGCCTGGTAGCGGCAGCAGACGGCGCTGCCCAGGGCGGGCTGCACGGTGGCGTCCAGTAACTGGTTGAGCATGGCGAGCAGATGGCCGGGCGTGGTGCCGGCCATCGCCATGCCGCGTACGGCCCCGAGCAGCATCGCCATGCCCGAGGCGACGGTCACGCCCTGGCCGGTGAGGTCGCCGACGCTGAGCAGGGTCTGCCCGTCGGACAGCTCCAGCGCGTCGAACCAGTCCCCGCCGATGAGCGTGCTCGTCGTGGCCGACAGGTGGTGGGCGGCGAGGTCGAGAGCCGGTGGTCGCCGGTGCGGGAGCCGCAGGGAGCCGCGCCATGGCGGTAACACGGCCTCCTGCAGCTCGGCCGCGATCCGGTGCTCGGTCTGCTCCTGCCGGCGCCGGTGCTGCAGCGAGTCACGGGTCTCGCGCACCGTCCGCTGGCTGCGGCGCAGTTCGCTGACGTCGCGCAGCACCGCCCACATCGAGGCGGTGCCGCCGTCGGCGCCGAGCACGGGCTCGCCCATCATGTGCACGGTCCGCACGGAGGCGTCGGGCCGAAGGACGCGGAACTCCCCGTCGATGGGCTTGCCGTCGACCAGGCAGTCCGTCACCATCGCGGTCAGCTTCGGCCGGTCCTCCTCCAGGACCAGGGAGGGGAGTTCGTCCAGGGTGAGTGCGGGGTCGGCCGGGTCGCGGCCGAGGATCTGGTACAGCTCCCCGGACCAGGTGGCCTCGTCCGTCAGCAGGTTCCACTCCGCGCTGCCGACGCGGCTGAGCAGCGATCCGCGCGGGGTGCCGACCGGGGCCGGCCGGACGGCCGGGGTCTCGGCCGACTCCGCCGGGGCGGGATAAGGGCCGTCCCGCAGCTGTGCCAAGTGGGCGTCCAGGTCGTCCAGTTGGTGCAGCGCGAGGTCGTACAGAGCGCGCTGCCAGCGTTCCTCCGGGTCCGCACCGTCGCTCCGGGTGTCCCGCCGTACGGCGTCCACGTCGCCCTTGAGCCGCCGCGCCTGCGTTATCAACGCCTCGACCGAGCCGCGGCCTGGCGGCTGGGCGGCTGAGCGGTCCGCGGAGACTGGGGACGGCATGACGCACTCCGATGGGGAACGATACGGCCAAGGGGGACGGGGGACCGTTACGACTGTTGCACAGCCCGCGACGCCCCGTAAGGGATTTGGCAACACACGATACGGTGGTGCTTCCGGCATATGCCAGAGTCTTCCCGGAGCGATCCGCGGGTACGGATGACGTACGCGTCGGCGCCGTCAAGTCGTAGGAAGCCTACGGGAGTTGGACCATGTCGACGGCTCCGGAGTAGCGCTCAATCGGATGTTCGACGCTCATGTGTTCCATGGGCGTCGTCGACCGGCGGGTATCCGCCGAACTCTGACCGGATTTGGCGCCCTGCGCAGGGCCTCCGCGGACTCCATAAAGGCATGGACGTCTCCTTCGAACAACCCGCCCTTGCCCGGCTCATCACCGCCGAGGACCGGGAGATCCCGGTGTCGGCCACCCTTCGGTACACCACGGACGACCCCCTCGCCGTCTTCGTGGACTTCCCCGCCGAGGCCGCCCTGGACGGCGAGGAGTTGAGCTGGACCTTCGCGCGCTCCCTGCTCGACCAGGGGCTGCGGGCCCCGGCCGGCCACGGCGACGTGCAGATATGGCCCTACGGCCGCACGCGGACGGTGCTGGAGTTCCACTCGCCGTACGGCCTCGCCCTGGTGCAGTTCCAGGCGTCGGCGTTGCGCCGTTTCCTCCTGCGCACCTACGAGGTGGTGGCGGCCGGGCAGGAGGACATGGCGGTGGTGGTCGAGCGGGGGCTGAGCGCCCTGTTCGACGGGGTGTGAGGCGCGGCCCGGAGCATCCCCCCGCCGCGCCCCGCTACCGCAGGCCGGGGCGCGGGGCGAGGTCGACGGCGACCCGGCCGCCCGTCTCCAGGGCCCGGACCCCCGCCTCGGCGACGGCGGAGACCGCGTAGCCGTCCCAGACGTCCGGGCCGGTGACCTCACCGCGCCGGGTGGCGTCGACCCAGGCCTGCACCTCGCGGTCGTAGGCGTCGGCGAACCGCACGAGGTAGTCCTGCGCCACCTCCTCAGCGGCGCTGCCCCTGGTGGTGACCACCATGGTGTGCTCGTCGCCGATCCGGGCGCTGCCCCCCTCGCACACGGCCTCGCAGCGCACCTGGTAGCCGAAGCCGCAGTTGACGAAGACCTCCACGTCGACGAGGGCACCCCGCTCGGTCTCGAACAGGACGAACTGAGGATCGACCAGGCCCTCGGGGCCACCCGTGGCAGACCTGGGCCGCAGCACGGTCACCGCCGTCAGCTCCTGCCCCAGCAGCCAGCGGGCCGCGTCGATCTCGTGGGAGACGGAGCTGTTGATCAGCATGGCGCTGGTGAAGCCGGCGGGGGAGGAGACATTGCGGTGGGTGCAGTGCAGCATCAGGGGCCGGCCGAGGCCTCCCCCGTCCAGCAGCGCCTTCAGCCGCCGGTATTCGGTGTCGTAGCGGCGCATGAAACCGATCTGCGCCAGCCGGCGACCGAGCCGTGCCTCGGCCTCCACGACCCGCAGCGCGCCGGTGGCGTCCGGCACCATGGGCTTCTCGCACAGCACCGGCAGCCCGCGGCTGAAGCAGGCGAGCAGCGCCTCCTCGTGGGCGGGACCGGGGGAGGCGATCAGCACGGCCTCCACGCCGGGAGCGTCCAGCGCGGCCGCCGGATCGGCGTGCACGGTCACGCCCGCGAGACCCGCCGCCGCCTCCTTCGCCCGCTCGACGTCGGGATCGGCCACGGCCGCGACCCTGGCGCCGCTGACCACTTGGTCGAGACGTCGTATGTGATCGGCTCCCATGTGGCCGGCACCCAGTACGGCCACCCCCAGCAGGTCACCCATGAGCGCTCCCTCCCGTCGACGATCACGCCGTAGCGTACGCCGCCGGGAGAGCGCTTACCCCTGGGAGACCGGGAGGGGCTTCGGCAGGGCCTGTGGGTCAGTACCGCAGTACGCCCGCGATGCCGTTCGCGTCGGCCAGGGTCCCGTCGGGGACGAAGCGCACCTCGGCGCCGGTCTCCAGGCACTGCTCGACGATCTCGTCCACGATGTCGTCGCGGGCGTCCAGATCACCGGGCTCGGCCGGCATCAGATGCGCGCCGAGGTCGCGGACGGTCGCGCGGTAGTTGTCCTCCACGGCGAGCAGCCGAACCCGGCCCTCACGGGCGCTCTGCCACAGCTCGTCCAGCCCGGCCGCGAAGGTCCGGTGGCCGCGCGCGGAGGTCAGTTCCCGGACCACGGACGCCGTGTCCTTGGTCGTCTCCGCCTCCAGGACGGGCCGGACGGCCTGCCACACGGCCTCGGGACCCGCGTGCGCGAGCCCGCCCCGGTGCACCAGCACGGCGGCCTTGGCGACGGTGCCGACCTCCTCCAGCAGCGAGAGCGCCGCCTGTTCGCCGGTCACGTACAGCGGGCGGGGCTGCTCGCGCAGGACCGTGCTCATCGCGGTGTCCGCCTCCCGCAGGAACTGCCGAGTGCCCTCGTCGCGGAAGGTGCTCGGCACCTCGCCGATGCGCATCTGGCGCTCGGCGTCGAAGTTCGGCCGGTTGCGGATGAGCGGGAAGCCTCCGGAGCGGTCCTCGACGACCCGGCCCGGGCCGCCGCTCCACAGCGTGACGCGGTCCGCGGAGACCGACAGCACCCAGAAGGGCCGTTCGGAGGCCTGTGCGGCGACCAGGTTGCGGGTGAGGAAGGTGTCCGAGAGCACGACCCGTTCGGGGACGGTGCGCCCCAGCGACCAGACCTGGTGCTCGCCCGGGGCGGCGAAGATCACCAGGCCGTCCTCGGCGTGCGTCAGGTCCACCTCGGCCAGCGCACGGTCGAGTTGCGCCACGACCTCGGCGCGCCGGTCGCGGGTGACGGCGGGGTCGGACTCCAGGCGCTTGCGGGCCTCGGCCACGACATTGCGCAGCCGGACCGGATCCTGGCCCGCCCCGGGTTCGCGGCGGTGCGTCGGGGTCAGCACGGACACCGCCGGGTAGGGACGCGGGCGCCGCAGTTCGGCGAGGGTAGCGGGACTCAGTGCGTGCTCCATGAAGACGACGATAGGGCGGATTCGCCTTTACGGCATTCGGGGTAATCAGCGCGAAAGGTGCGGCGGATCTCGTCGGCGGACGCCGGTGACGCGATGTGGCGCGGCCGGTTACCGTACCCGTCAGTAACCGGACGGTACCGCGCCCCAGGAGGCCCCATGCCGCAGCTCGAAGTCGCCGGAGCGGCCCTGACGTACGACGACGAGGGGCCCCGCGACGCGGGGGACGTCCCCCTCGTCTTCGTCCACGGCTGGACCGCGAACCGGCACCGCTGGGACCACCAGGTGGCGCACTTCTCCGGCGGACGGCGGGTGATCCGCCTCGACCTGCGCGGCCACGGGGACAGCACCGGGGCCGGAGTGCGCACGATCGCGGAACTCGCCGAGGACGTCCTGACCCTGCTCGATCACCTGGAGGTCGAGCGGTTCGTGCTGATCGGCCACTCCATGGGCGGGATGATCGCGCAGACCATCGCCCTCGCCCACCCCGCGCGGGTCGAGCGGATGGTGCTGGTCAACTCCATCGGCCGGATGACGTACAGCCGCGGCCGGGGCCTGCTGATGGCGGCCTCCACGCTGGTGCCGTTCAGGCTGTTCGTCGCCGCCAACATCCAGCGGGCCTTCGCGCCCGGATACCCGCGCGAGGAGATCCGGGAGCACGTCCGCGCCTCCGCGGGTACCCCGCGGGAGGTCGTCATGACGCTGTACGGCGCGATGCGCGCCTTCGACGTCCTCGACCGGGCCGGTGAGATCCGTACGCCCACCCTGATGGTGCACGGCTACCACGACGTCCAACTGCCGGTGCGGCAGATGCTCCGGATGGCCAAGGCCTACCCGGACGCCGTCGTGCGCATCCTGGACGCGGGCCACGAACTGCCCGTGGAGAAGCCCGCCGAACTGACCGCCGTGCTCGACCGGTTCGTGACCGGGAAGCAGTGAACCGGACGGCGTTTGGGGAAGTTTTTGCCTGTGGCCGGTTCCTGACGGCACCGGCCGGGCGGCATGGGCCTCACTGTATTTCGCGCAAGCAAAACACGGCCGAAACGGCGGGGGCCTGCGGGCCGTCCGTGTTACGGCCGCGTTGACCGTGCCGAGTGCCTGACGGAGGCTCGTCATATAGGTGCTCGTTACAACTGGTTCGGCGTTCAGACACGCTCCCTCCCGGAAGCGCAGGTGAGCGAGGTGTCCGCGGTGAGCCGGAGGCAGGAGGTAGCGCATGTGCGGCATCACCGGATGGGTCTCCTTCGACCGTGACCTGACCGCCGAGGCCACCACCTTGCATGCGATGACCGAGACGATGGCCTGCCGGGGCCCGGACGACCGCGGCACCTGGGCCGAGGGCCCGGCCGCCCTCGGACACCGCCGGCTCGCCATCATCGACCTCCCCGGCGGCCGCCAGCCGATGTCCCTCACCACCCCCGAGGGGACGGTCGCCCTGGTCTACTCCGGGGAGACGTACAACTTCACCGAGCTGCGCCGGGAACTCGAAGGCCGTGGCCACCGGTTCACCACCGACTCCGACACCGAGGTCGTCCTGCACGGCTACCTCGAATGGGGCGACGCGATCGCCGAACGCCTCAACGGCATGTAGCGTTCGCCGTGTGGGACGGCCGCCACGACAAGCTCGTGATGATCCGCGACCGTATGGGCATCAAGCCGTTCTTCTACCACCCGACCCCCGACGGCGTCCTGTTCGGCTCCGAGCCCAAGGCCGTCCTCGCCAACCCACTGGCCCGCCCCCGCGTCGCGCTGGACGGACTGCGCGAGCTGTTCGTCCTGGTCAAGACGCCCGGACACGCGATCTGGGACGGCATGCGGGAGGTCGAACCGGGCACCGTCGTCACCGTCGACCGCTCCGGCCTCGCCACCCGCGTCTACTGGCGGCTCTAGACCCGCCCGCACACCGACGACCGTGACACCACCATCGCCACCGTGCGCTCGCTCCTCGACGACATCGTGCGCCGCCAGCTGGTCGCCGACGTGCCGCGCTGCACCCTGCTCTCCGGCGGCCTCGACTCCTCGGCCATGACCGCGCTGGCCGCCCGGCAACTGGCCGAGCGGGGGGAGCAGGTGCGCAGCTTCGCCGTCGACTTCGCCGGCCAGACCGAGAACTTCGTCGCCGACGAACTGCGCGGCACCCCCGACACGCCGTTCGTGCACGACGTGGTCCGGCTCGCGCACACCGACCACCAGGACATCGTGCTCGACGCGCAGTCCCTCGCCGACCCCGCCGTACGCGAGCAGGTGATCCGCGCCCGCGACCTGCCGGCCGGCTTCGGCGACATGGACGCCTCGCTCCTGCTGCTGTTCCGCGCGATCCGGGAGAAGTCCACGGTGGCCCTGTCCGGCGAGTCAGCCGACGAGGTCTTCGGCGGCTACCTGCAGTTCTTCGACGAGGAGGCGCGCCGCGCCGACACCTTCCCGTGGCTGGCGCACTTCGGCCGCCACTTCGGCGACGACACCGAGGTCCTGCGCGCCGACCTCGCCAAGTCCCTGGACCTCGAGGGGTACGTCGCCGACGGCTACCGCACCGCCGTCGCCGGCATCGACCGCCTGGCCGGCGAGAGCGACTTCGAGTACCGCATGCGGCAGATCAGCCACCTGCACCTGACCCGCTTCGTCCGTGCCCTGCTCGACCGCAAGGACCGGATGAGCATGGCCGTCGGCCTGGAGGTCCGGGTGCCGTTCTGCGACCACCGGCTGGTCGAGTACGTCTACAACGCCCCGTGGGCGCTGAAGTCCTTCGACGGCCGGGAGAAGAGCCTGCTGCGGGAGGCCGCCGCGGACGTCCTGCCGCGCTCGGTGTACGAACGGGTCAAGAGCCCGTACCCGTCCACGCAGGACCCCGCGGTACGCCCGTGCCCTGCAGGAGCAGGCCAAGGACCTGCTCGCCCGGCCCTCCCACCGTGTCTTCGACCTCGTCGACCGGGCCCGGGTCCGGGCGGTCGCCGAACGGGACGCACCGGTCAGCACCCAGGTGGCCCGGCGGGGTCTGGAACGCACCCTGGACCTCGCCTGCTGGCTGGACCGCTACACGCCGGAGCTGACGCTCAGCTGAGACCGATGGCCCGGTCCGCGGCCGCCGCCGTGCGCTGCCACCACGTCGTCACCGGCTCCCACACCAGGACCTCCTTGCCGGTGCCGAGCCGCGCGGCGGTGAAGGAGCGGCCCCAGTGCGCCGCCGACGCGGCCACGGTGAGCGAGTCCACCCGGCGGGCCTCGGGGTCCGCCGGGTCGCCGATGGTCCGGACGTCCGCGTAGGCGGTGCCGCCCGCCGCGAGCCGGTAGGTGCCGGTGCCGCCCTCCGGCACCGGCAGCGCGGCCCCGTCCAGGTCCCCGAAGGTCACCGTGGGCACCCGGTCGACGACGCAGGCACGGGCACCGCGGTTGGTGACGCTCACGCGCACCACGGTCGGGTCGGCGGCCGCGGCCTTCGCCCGGACCGTCAGCGCCTTCTCGGCGCAGCGCGCGGGCTGGGCATGCCCCGTGGCGGCCTGGCTCTGCGGCGCGGTCAGCAGCAGGGCCGCGGCGGCGGCCGAGGCGGCGGGTACGGCGATGGCGGCGCGGATGCGCATGGTGGTTCCCCTGTCGTGGTCACGTACGGGACACGGCGGCCGAAGCACGCCTGCCCAGTGTGACCGGCGGTACGCCCGGAAGGTTGTCCCGGATTCGGGCCTGTTGCGGGCTTGCGCCGGTCCTGTCATCGATCGGTGGCGTTCGTGTCGTCGACCGGTGGTGTCGGTGCGCCCTTCCCTCGCGGGCCGCGGGGCTCTCGGCCGGAGCCGTCCGGGCTGCCGCTTCAGTCGTTCCCGTCCGCCGGGCAGGAGCTGCCGTTCGCGGGCAGGGAGCCGTAGAGCAGGAAGTCGTTGACCTTGCGGTGCACGCACCTGGAGGAGGAGTAGCCGGTGTGGCCGTCGCCCTTGTTGTCGAGGACCACGGCCGACGAACCGAGCCGTGCGGCCGTCTCCACGGTCCACCGGTACGGCGTCGCCGGGTCGCCGCGCGTGCCCACGAGCAGCAGCTTGGCCGAGTCGACGTCCTTGACCCGGTCACGGATGAAGTCCGTGCCCCTGGGGCGGCCGTAACACATCAGCACCTGGGTGAGCCGGTAGCGGCCGAAGACCGGCGAGGCCTCCTCGTACGCGGCCCGCAGCTCCTTCAGGTCCTTGGTGATCCGGGCCTGGGCGGGCCGGTCCGGGTCGTCCGCGCAGTTGATCGCCATCAGCGCGGCCGGCAGGTTGTCCATCGGGACCTCGTCGGGGGCGACGAGGCCGCCGTCCTTCCGGTGCCCTTCCCGGGGCAGGCCGACGCCGCCGGCGGAGAAGTTCAGCACGCCCCGGGCGTCGCCGTCCTCGACCAGGGAGGCCAGCGCCCGCTCCAGCGAGGGCCACAGCTCCCTGCTGTACAGGGCCTGCCCGATGGCGCCCACCAGGTCCTGGCCGGAGAACGAGCCGCCGAAGTCCGTCGGCACCGGGTTCTCGTCGAGGGAGTGCACGACCCCCACGATCTGGGCCCCGGCGGCACGCCGGTCCTTGCCGAACGGGCAGGCGACATCCGTCGTACACCAGTCCAGGAAGTCGTCCAGCGCGGTCTGCTGCCCCTCGGCGCCCGCGATCCCCTGCTCCGACAGCGACTCGGTCAGCGTGTCCACCCCGTCGAGGGCCAGCCGGCCGACCTTGTCCGGGAACTGTGCCGCGTACACCGCGCCGAGCCGCGTTCCGTAGGAGAAGCCGAGGTAGTTGAGCTTGTCGTCGCCGAGCGCCTGGCGGATGACGTCCAGGTCGCGGGAGGCGTTCACGGTCCCGATGTGGGGCAGCACCGGGCCCGAGTGCCGCGCGCACTCCTCGGCGGCCTGCCGCAGCTTCTCGAGCAGTACCTGCGGATGACCCAGGTCGGCGTTCTCGTTCGTCACGGCCGAGGCCTCGTCGCCGCCTTCACCGCAGCTGACGGGGGAGGAGCGGCCGACACCGCGCGGGTCGAAGGTGACCACGTCGTAGCCGTTGGTCAGATCCATGAACTGGCGGCCCTCGGTGGCCAGTTCGTTGACGCCCGCGCCGCCGGGGCCGCCGAAGTTCAGCAGCACCGAGCCGCGCTTGTCGCCCGTGGCCCGGTAGCGGGCCAGCGCCACGTCCAGCGTGCCCGCGTGGGGGCGGGCGTAGTCGAGCGGCACGGTGACCTTCGCGCACTGGAGGTCCTTCGGCATGTCCGGGCCCTCGCAGGCGGCCCACACCGCCTTCTGCCGGTAGAAGCGCGACAGGTCGGGCTGCGGCCCGTCGGCGGCAGCCGCGGGCAGCCCGGCTCCGAGCAGCGCCAGGGTGAGGAGTCCGGCACTCGCGCAGCGCCGCACGGCGGACCGTGGGGACAGCATGACCATCATGGTTCGCCTCCCGGGGCGCCCGCCACGGGCCGGGGTACGGCGCCCTCGGATCACCATAAGCGGGCCCCGGACGGCCCGCCTCCGGACGAGCGGGACGGCCCCCGGTGCCGTACCCTTCGCACCTTCCGTCCCCGTTGATGATCATTGAGAAGCTTTACATGCAGTTCGATAAGCCTGCCACTCGATGGGGTGAAAGGCCGATCAGCCATAACCCGCATTGGTGCGTGTGCGTTTGAAGAGATGCGGGTGAGCGCCCGCGACGATGTCTGGAAGGCAGGGAACCTATGAGACGGGCTACCCGAAACGGTGTGATCGCCGTCGCCGCCGCGTCCGGCGCGATGGCCGTGGCGCTGCCGGTGTCCGCCGCTTTCGCGGCCGACGGTGCCGCGGCCGACGGCTCCGCGGCCGGCTCGCCCGGGCTGGTCTCCGGCAACGGCATCCAGCTCCCGGTGCACGTGCCGGTGAACCTGTGCGGCAACACCGTGAACGTCGTGGGGTTGCTCAACCCGGCCGTGGGCAACACCTGCGCGAACACCGGCGGCGCCGGGAAGGGCGGATCGGGCTCGTCCGGCGGGGCGTCGGCCCACGGCGGCACGGCCGACTCGCCGGGCGTGGTCTCCGGCAACGACATCCAGCTCCCCGTCCACCTGCCGGTGAACGTCAGCGGCAACAGCGTCGACGTGGTCGGCCTGGGCAACCCGGCCGTGGGCAACCAGTCGGTCAACGGCCCCGGCGACCGGCCCAGCACCAGCACCCCCCGCCACCGGCACACCCCGGCCCCCAAGCCCCCGGCCCCCGCCGAGTCCCACCCGGCCCCGCAGCCGGTGGCGTCCTCCCTGGCCCGCACCGGAGCGGACCTGACGGCCCCCGCCGTCGCCGGCAGCGCCGCACTCCTGCTCACGGGCACGATCCTGTACCGCCGCTTCCGCCCGGACCGCACCCACTGACCCGGCACCGGTGAGTCCCCACCGAACGCCGGTCCGGTGGGGACTCGCTCGGCAAGGCCGATCCGGGGGCCGACGGCATACGCGGGCGACGGCGGGCGCTGCCGCGCCGGGCGCTGCCGCGCCGGGCGCGATGTGCCGTGCGAACCGGCCCTCACCGAAGGAGGATCCGGCTGCCCCTCCCCCCCTTCGGCGCGTCCGTCGGCGCTGCGGTACCACCGCTCTCGAGCGGCCGTGTCGCGCGCCGCGCAACGGCTGATCTCCCCGTGGCGCGGCCCCCGTTGATCCGGAAGGATGCTGCGCGGCAGCCGACCCCGACGGAAAACGGAGCGCACCGATGACCTCTGCGGCCCCCCACGACCTCGTCGTCACGCAGGCCACCCTCGCCGACTGGCCGGTGATCAGCGGGTGGGCGGCGGCGGAGGGCTGGAACCCCGGGCTGTCCGACGGGCCCGCGTTCTTCGCCCAGGACCCCGACGGCTTCTTCCTCGGCCGGATCGACGGGGAGCCGGTGTCCGCCATCTCCGTCGTCGACTACGACCCCGACTACGCCTTCCTGGGCTGCTACCTCGTCCGCCCCGACCTGCGCGGCCACGGTCACGGCCTCACCACCTGGAAGACCGCCCTCGCCCATGCCGGCAACCGCACCGTCGGCCTCGACGGGGTCGTCGCCCAGCAGGACAACTACCGCCAGTCCGGCTTCGTCCTCGCCCACCGCACCATCCGGTTCACCGGCACCGCTCCCGAGGGGGAGGTCGCCCGGGGTGTCCGGCCCGCCGGGACCGCCGACCGGGCCGCGATCGCCGCCTACGACAGCGCGTGCTGTCCGGCGGATCGCCCCCGCTTCCTCGCCGAGTGGCTCGCCGGCGCCGGCCACCGCGTCTTCGTCCGCCACGACGGCGAACGGCTCGTCGGCTACGGCGTGATCCGCCCCGGCCACGACAGCCTGCGCATCGGCCCCCTCTTCGCGGACACCGCCGAGGACGCCCGGGCCCTGTTCACCGCCCTCGTCGCCGATGCCGCCGGCCGCGAGGTCGCCATCGACGTGCCCGAGCCGAACGCGGCCGGCGTCGCGCTCGCCGAAGAGGCGGGCTTCCACGCCTCGTTCGAGACCGCCCGCATGTACACCGGCCCGGTGCGCGACTTCGCCCAGGAGCGCGTGTTCGGCGTCACCACGCTCGAACTCGGCTGACCCCCCGAGCGGATCGGGTGCGCGCCGCCCGGAAGCGGCGGTGCAGGTCCCGCACCCGCTCCGCCGGCTCCGGCACCGGCCCCTCGACGGTCACGGCGGGCGCGACCTCCCGGACGGGCAGGGTCCGCACCGGCGGCGCGGGTACGCCCAAGTCGGCCGGCCGGCCCATCAACTGCTCGGACGAGACGACGTACACGATCCGGCCGAGCCCCACCCAGGCGTGCGCCGCCGCGCACATCGGGCAGTGCTCGCCGGAGGTGTACACGGTCGCCGCCGCCCGCTCCGCGGGAGTGAGGTGCGCGGCCGACCAGCGGGCCGGCTCGAACTCGGGGTGCCGGGTCCGGTCCCCGCCGGCCACCCGGTTGCGGTCCTGGGCCGGCACCCTGCCGTCGCCGGCCACGAGCACCGACCCGAAGGGCTCGTCCCCGGCGTCCGGCGCCTCGGCCGCCGGCTCCACGCACGGCGCAGACATCCCAGCTCACTGTCCTTCACCATCGGCCACCGACCTCCTCACGGCATGATCCCCGGCGGTGCGGGCCACGGCCTCCGCGGCGGCCCGGCGAGCGGGATGTGCCGCTGGGGCGACGTCGCGCCGTACGGCCGGGAAGGCGTAGCGGCGCCCGGCCGCGACCGTCGCGAGCGCCACCAGGGCAGGCGGCAGCGCGGTCCAGGGCAGGGCTCCGGGACCCAGCGCGTCCAGCGCCACACCGCCGGTGAGCGAACCCGCGGCGATGCCCGCGTTGTACACCGTGGTCTGCAACGACGTCGCCACATCGGCGTCGGCAGGACCCGAGACGTCGACCAGCGCCGTCTGGATCAGGGTGGGCGCCCCGCCGAAGGCCACACCCCACAGCGCGACGGCGCCCACCAGCAGCGCGTGCACCCCGGCGCGCAGGCCCAGCACCAGCAGGACGGCGGTGAACAGGGCGAGCGCCGTGAGCAGGGTGGGGCGCGGCCACCGGTCGATCAGCACACCGGTGACCCAGACCCCGGCCACCGTGGCGGTGCCGAACACCGCGAGCAGCAGGCCCGTACGGCCGTACCCGGCATGCGCGGCGAACGGGGCCACGTACGTGTACATCACCTGGTGCCCCAGCAGCAGGAACAGCGTCACCGACAGCACCGGGCGGATCCCCGGGCGTACGGCGACCCGGGTGAGCGGCACGCGCGCGTGCGACGGCTCCCCGGGGAAACCCGGCACCCGCAGCCGTACCCACACCACGAGCACGACGGCGAGCACGGCCGGTGTCGCGAACGCCGCCCGCCAGCCCACCGCCCCGGCCAGCGCGGTACCGGCGGGCACCCCCAGCGACAGGGCCAGGGTGATCCCGGCGAGCACGATCGCGATGGCCCGGCCGCGCCGCTCGGCCGGCACCATCCGGGCTGCGTAGCCGACCAGCATCGCCCACAGCGTGCCACCCGTCGCCCCGGCGAGCAGCCGGGCCGCGAAGGTGAGCGGATACGACGAGGACAGCGCGACCAGGGTGTTGCTGACGGCGAACCCCAGCAGCGCACCGCACAGCACCCGCCGCCGCGGCAGTCCGCGCAGCGCGACGGTCACCGGGACCGCGGCCAGGAAGGAGGCGGCCGCGTAGGCGGTGACGAGGAAACCGATCCGGGACTCGGCGACCCCGAGCGGGGCTGCCATCGCCGGCAGCAGGCCGGCCGGGAGGAGTTCGGTCAGTACGGCGGTGAACGCGGCGCAGGACAGGGCCAGCAGCCCGGACCACGGCAGCCGGCCGCCCTTGACCTGGGAAGGCAGGGACATGTGACCATGGTCGAAGCCTCACATCAGTGTGAAGGTCAAGCCGGAGGTCCCGGGAGGTCGGCATGCGGATCGGCGAACTGTCGCGTCGCACGGGCGTGCCGACACGGTTGCTGCGCTACTACGAGGAGCAGGACCTGCTCCATCCGGAGCGCGCCGGCAACGGCTACCGCAGCTACCCCGCATCCTCCGTCGCGGACGTCCAGCAGATCCGGGGCCTGCTCGACTCCGGCCTGACCACCGAGATGATCCGCGTGATCCTGCCCTACCTCTCCGACCCCGGGGACCTCCACCCGCCCGCCGACTGCGTGACCCCGCAGACGGCCGCGCTGCTGCAGGGGCACATCGACCGCATCCAGGCCCGCATCGACTGCCTGGCCCGCAACCGCGACCGGCTCGCCGCCTACCTGGCCGCCGTGCGGCCGGAGGCGGCCACGCCGGGCGACCGGTAACTCCGTTGCCGCACGCGGGCGCACATGATGCAGTGAGCGCATGGATCACACAGCGGTGCTCGCCCTGTACGACCGGGACATGCGCGAGGGTGCCCGTCCCGACGGCCCCGGCGCCCGGATCGAGCGGATCGGCGGGGTGGTGCGGCAGGTCGCGGACCCCGGGGGCTGGAACGGCGTGCTGTGGTCGGCGCTGGACGCGGCGCGCGCGGACCGGGCGATCCGGGAGCAGATCGCGTACTTCACCGGCCTCGGCCGCGACTTCGAGTGGAAGCTCTACGGCCATGACCGGCCGGAGGATCTCGGCGCCCGGCTCGCCGCCGCCGGGTTCCGGGCCGAGCCCGAGGAGACGCTGATGATCGGCGAGCCGGCCCGGATGGGCCTGGACGCCGCACCGCCCGAGGGTGTCCGGCTGGTGCCGGCCACCGACCCGGCCGGCGTCGACCTCGTCGTGGACGTGCACGAGAAGGCCTTCGGTACCGACGGCTCCTGGCTGCGGCACCGGCTGCTCGCGCGCCTCGCCGCCGATCCCGGCTCGGTCGTCGCGGTGGTCGCGCTCGCCGGCGAGGAACCCGTCAGCGCCGCCCGGATGGAGCTGGTGCCCGGCACCCGGTTCGCCGGGCTGTGGGGCGGTGGCACGGTCGAGGCCTGGCGGGGCCGGGGCGTCTACCGCGCCCTGGTCGCCCACCGTGCCCGCGTCGCCGCCGCCCGCGGATACCGCTACCTCCAGGTCGACGCCTCAGCCATGAGCCGCCCGATCCTGGAACGCCTCGGCTTCCACGCGCTGAGCACCACGACCCCCTACCACTACGGGAGTTGACCGACGGATCGACGGCGGGGTCCGTCCGCGGCACGCCGGCGCCCTGACGTCCTGAGCCCCCTGCGAGCGGCGGCACCGCGCTCCGGTCATGTCATTACCGGGAGTTTCTGTTCACCGCGCCTTCATGCCATGTACCTTTCAACCAAGCGACGCGTGGGGAACCCTCAGGCAGGCTCTACGCGCGCAGACTGGCGCCCGCACCGCCTTCTCCCCACCCTCATGGAGGTTCGCCGGATGCTCGGACCCAGGAGATCCCGCCGCAGACTCACCACCGCCCTGACCGGATGCGGGCTGCTCCTCACCGGAGCCGTCCTCCAGGTCGGCGCCGTCACGCCCGCCCGCGCGGCGACCACGCACCGCATCCTGTTCGACAACGCCCACGCCGAGACGGCCGGCAACGCCGACTGGATCGTCTCCACCAGCCAGCCCGACCCGCTCGGCCAGGATTCCTCCCCGTCCGCCGAGACCGACTGGACCGGCGCGCTCTCCTCCTGGGGCGTCGCGCTGCAGAAGACCGGCGGCTACAGCCTGAAGACACTGCCGTCGGGCTCCGGCCTGAGCTACGGCGGCTCGTCCGCGACCGACCTGTCGAACTTCGACACGCTGGTCCTGCCGGAGCCGAACACGCCGTTCACCTCGGCCGAGAAGACCGCCGTCATGACGTTCGTCAAGAACGGCGGCGGACTGTTCATGATCTCCGACCACACCGGAGCCGACCGCAACAACGACGGCTATGACGCGGTCGAGGTCCTCAACGACCTCATGACGAACAACAGCGTCGACTCCACCGACCCGTTCGGCTTCTCGATCGACTCGCTGAGTATCGGCTCCGACCACCCCTCCGCGATCGGTGACAGCACCGACCCGGTACTGCACGGCCCGTTCGGCACGGTCACCAAGAGTCTGATCGCCAGCGGAACGACCGCCACGCTCAAGCCCGCCGACAACCCCGGCGTCAAGGGCCTGCTCTACCGCACCGGTCAATCCGGCAACACCGGCGTCTTCTTCGCCACCAGCACCTTCGGCAGCGGGCGGGTCGCGTTCTGGGGTGACAGCTCCCCGGTCGACGACGGCACCGGCCAGTCCGGCAACACCCTGTACGACGGCTGGAACGACTCCAGCGCCACCAACGCGCCGCTCGCCCTCAACGCCACGGCCTGGCTGGCCGGTTCCGGCAGCAGCGGGTCAGGCGGCACCGGAACCTGCACCGCCGCCCAGCTCCTCGGCAACAACGGCTTCGAGTCCGGCGCCACCACCTGGACCGCTTCCAGCGGCGTCATCACCGACGACACCGGCGAGGCCGCCCGCACCGGCTCCTACAAGGCCTGGCTGAACGGCTACGGCTCGGCCCACACGGACACCCTCGCCCAGTCGGTGACCATCCCCGCCGGATGCACCAGCGCCACCCTCGGCTTCCACCTCCACATCGACACCGCGGAGACGTCCGCCTCGACGGCCTACGACACCCTGAAGGCGCAGGTGGTGAGCAGCAGCGGCACAGTGCTGTCGACGCTCGCGACGTACTCCAACCTGAACGCGGCGAGCGGCTACACCCAGCGCAGCTTCAACCTCGCGAGCTGGGCGGGCCAGACGGTCACGATCAAGTTCACCGGCACCGAGGGCTCCACCCTGCAGACGTCGTTCGTCATCGACGACACGGCGCTCGACGTCGGCTGACAGCGCGGGGTGGGCCCACCGGCCCACCCCCTCCGGTCAGCTCGCCGGCACCGTCCGCTCCGGCGTGTTCCACCCGGAGACCCGCACACTCGGTGCCGAGCCGTGCAGGTCGGCCGTCCGGTAGGTGGCGGTCAGCGTGATCGACTCGCCCGGCCACAGGCTCACCTGGTTGTCCGACCAGCGCACCGGCAGCACCGGCCTGCCCTGCGCGTCGACCAGGTGGACGTCCGTCAGCAGCGACGGCGTCCTGTCGCTGCCCGTGTGGCGCACGGTCACCGTGGTGGTCGACGTACCGCCGGACGACGTGGTCGACGCCGTCGCCGACACCGGCACCCGCGCCATCGAGGCGAGACCCTTTAGATCGGCGTAACGCGTCGTCGGCGTGTAGTACCAGGTGGAGTCGCTCCAGTCGAGCGTGTCGGGCTCGGTGGAGAGCCAGTACACGTTGCGGCTCACCTCCTTGCCGTCCGCGTCCGTCAGCACCAGGCGGAGCAGGTACGTCCGCGCCGGCCCGCGCACGGAGGACGGCAGGGTGAGCGGTGTGCCGTGCGCCCCGTCACCGTTCACCGCCACCCCGCTGACGGTCCTGTCGTACGTCTGCGTGCCGTCGGGGTTGAACAGCGTGGCCCGTGCGGTGAGGCCCTCGACCGGAGCGGTCCGGTTGTTCACCACCACGACCGAGCGGTCGTCGTAGGAGTACTGGACGTGCAGCGGCTCGTTCGCCTTCTTCGCGCCGAAGTAGCTGCCGTTCTGGTCGAGGTAGCGGTCCGTCAGCTGCCAGTGCAGGGACGTCCAGCCGCTGTTGAACATCCAGTGGATCACCCCGGTGGAGGGCTGGTCCTCGTCCGTCGCGTTGCGCTCGTACGCCTCGAACTGGGCGCGCACGTTCTCGTACTGGGCCAGCTGGGCCTTGCGCACGTAGTCGGCGAGGCTCGTCGGGGCGCCGTAGCGGCCGGTGAGGGCCTCGTCGTAGATCTTCAGCGTGCCGAACACGGAGGACGGCGAGCGGTGGTACTGCCGGGCGTCCGGGTCCTTCCAGAGGGTGTCGAGTTCGGCGGGCGTCATCATCCGGCGCAGGGTGTCGAGGGTGGGGATGCTCGGGCCCGCGCTGGTCTCGGAGTTGAAGCCGGTGGCCCCGCCCTCGCGCTTGGCGTACCAGTAGCCGGGCGGTACCCAGTCGTAGGGGCCGGTCATCTTCATGCCGGAACTGCCCAGCCGCGGGGAGGACCTGTCGGAGGCGGAGGAGACGACCGGGGTGGGCCAGTCGGCGGCCTTCAGGGCGTCCAGGTAGTTCTTCTCGATCGTCGCGTCGGGTGCGAAGTCGCTGCCGATCAGGAAGGAGATCACGCTCGGGTGACCACGCAACCGGGCGGCCTCGGCGGCCATGGACGCCTTGGCGACCGGATAGTCGGCCTCGGTCCACTCCTCGCCCTTCTCGCTGCCGTTGACGTCGCCCTCCCACTTGGTGCAGCACTCCCAGCCCGGCAGGGTGAGCACGCCGTAGCGGTCGGCCAGGTCGAAGAACTCGTCCGGTTCCAGGTGCCCTTCCAGCCGGAGGGTGTTCAGGCCCAGGTCGAGGGCGTACTTCAGGCGGTCCTCGACATAGCGGCGGTCCCAGCGCAGGAACTCGTCCGGGGACCAGCCGCCGCCCTTGATCAGCAGTCTGCGGCCGTTGATCCGGTACTGGCGGGCGCCGTCGGGGTTCAGCGGCGCCCGCACGTCACGGATGCCGAACGTCTCGTGCGCGGTGTCCGACGTCCCGCCGGCGACGGTGGCGGTGAGGTCGAGGTCGTACAGCGGCTGCCCGCCCATTCCGGCCGGCCACCACACCTTCGGCCCGGTCAGGTGCAGGCCGGGCACCTCGGCGGGGGAGAAGGCGACGGTCTTCGTCTCGTGGGCGGCGAGCGACACGGTCCTGGTGAAGTGCGTCCCGCCGACACTGCCGGAGATCTCCGCCGTGAGCGGAGTCCCCGTGTCGTTGCGGGCCTGTGCCTTCACCGTCAGGTCCGCGGTGGCGAGCGAGGGCACGGCCAGCTCGGTGACCACATGCGCGTCGCGGAGCGCGACCGGGCCGCCCCTGCGGACCAGGACGTCCCGGACGAGGCCCATGTTCTGGTCCGGCGGCGGCTGGAGCCAGTCGAGCCAGCCGATGGTGAGGTCGTTGACCGGGTCGTTGGGCCGGACGCGGAAGGCGACCGTGTTCGTGCCCGGCCGGACCAGCGAGGTGATGTCCAGCTCGTGGTGGGTGTAGGCGCCGGTGACCTCAGAGGCCGGCGCCACCTGCCGGCCGTTGACGTAGACGTCGGCCGCCGAGACGACACCGCTGAAGTCGAGGGAGGTGCGCCGCGCGGTGTCCTCGACGGTGAAGTCACTCCGGTACCACCAGGGGACCTGGAAGTCGGCCCGCGGGATCTTCTGCAGGTTCGTGGAGTGGAAGGGGTCGGCGTAGACGCCGTCGGTCAGGAGCGCGCCCAGGACCGTCGAGCGCGGGCCCGCCGGGTACCAGCCGGCCGCCGGATAGCCCGGTGAGGAGACGGCCGCGGGGGAGTCGCTCACCTTCGCCGTGGACTGGATGGCGTAGCCGGAGAGCGGGGTGCTCGATCCGGCGGCCGAGGGGACACGGGTGACCTCGGCGTGCCCGTGCGACGGCGCCGGTGGCCGGGCGCCGGCCCAGGCGCCGGAGGTCAGCGTGCCGAGCAGACCGAGGACCAGGGCGGTGGTGGTGTACCGGCGTCCGAGTGCGGGGCGAGGGAACACAGGGGTCTCCAGCCTCGTAAAGTTAGGAAACTTTACTAATTTCGCTCAAGCTAGGCCGCCCCGCCGGTGGTGTCAACGACCCCGGCCGTGGTGGACGGTGAAGGGGTCAGGATCCGGTCGCCCGGCGCTCGAACACCAGATCCCGGGCGGTGTCCAGTGCCGTGGCCACCGCGCCCAGCAGCACCGCGTCCTCGCCGAGCCGGCTCGGCGCGATCCGCGGGCGCAGCGGAGTGAGGGCGCGCAGTCGCTCCTGGACCGGCCGCAGCAGCAGGTCGACGCTGTGACCGACGCCCCCGCCGAGCACCACGAGGTCCGGGTCGAGCACGGCGGCGGCCGACGCGACGGTGTGCGCGATCCGCTCGCCCTCCAGTTCCACCGCGCGCACGGCGGCCGGGCTGCCCTGCCGTGCCGCGTCGAAGACGGCCTTCGCCGTCAGCTGCCCGCTCATCCCGAACCGCCGGGCGGCCTCCACCACCGCCACCCCGGACACCGCGTCCTCCAGCCGCTCCGGCTTCTGCCGGCCGGCCCAGGGCAGGAACCCGATCTCCCCGGCCAGCCCGTGCGCCCCCGAGAACAGCCGCCCCTCGCTGACCACCCCCATGCCCAGGCCGGTGCCTATGAGGATGTACGCGAAGAGCCGGCTGCCCGCGCCGACGCCGTACGTGTACTCGCCCAGCGCCGCCAGATTGGCGTCGTTGTGCACCTCCAGGGGCACGCCCAGTTCCTCGCGCATCCGGTCGACGATCCCGGCCCGCCCCCAGCCCGGCAGATGCATCGCGTACCGCACCCGCCGCTGCCGCTCGTCGTACACGCCGGGTGTGCCGACCACCCCGTGCACCACCTGATCCGGGTCCACGGCCGAGTTGGCGATCACCTGGCGGGCGGTGCCCACGACCAGGTCGGTCAGGGCGGCGGAGGCGCGGGCCCGGTTGCGCACATCGGCCCGGGCGACGACCGTGCCGTCCAGATCGACCACCGCGACGCGCAGCCAGCCGCGGCCGATGTCCACGCCGAGCGCGTACCCGGCCGCCGGGTCGGGGGCGTAGAGCACGGCGGTGCGCCCGCGCTCCGGGGCCTGGGTGCCGACCTCATGGACCAGGCCCGCCGCCTCCAGCGAGGCCAGCGCGCTGGACACCGTCGGTTTCGACAGGCCGGTCTCCCGGGCCAGTTGCGCGCGCGACGCGGCGCCGAGGCCGCGCAGCCGGTCCAGGAGCAGCCGCTCGTTGGAACTGCGCAGGCGTCGGCGGCTCCAGGGCTGTTCCTGCTGCTCTATGACGTCACCGGCGGGCATCGCACCATTCTCGTGCATGGCTGACGCGTACTTGACGCCTCTAGTAAGGCTCCTTAACTTTATCGGCCAGTCGGCCCCGCCGGGTGCCGCGCAGCGCCCGTCGCGTCAGGAGTCCCCCATGTCCGGTAGCCCGCCACCCCCGGGTGGCTTCGTCCGCCGCGTCGGCCTGTTCCAGGCGACGGCCATCAACATGAGCCAGATGTGCGGCATCGGCCCGTTCGTGACGATCCCGCTGATGGTCGCCGCGTTCGGCGGCCCGCAGGCGGTCATCGGGTTCGTCGCGGGCGCGGTCCTGGCGTTGTGCGACGGGCTGGTCTGGGCCGAGCTGGGCGCCTCGATGCCCGGCTCGGGCGGCAGTTACGTCTATCTGCGCCAGGCCTTCCAGTACCGCACCGGCCGTCTCGCGCCGTTCCTCTTCGTGTGGACGGCGATGCTGTTCATCCCGCTGATCATGTCCACCGGCGTGGTCGGCTTCGTCCAGTACCTGGGCTACCTCGCCCCCGATCTGGGCCGGACGTCCGGCGACCTGACCGGCCTCGGCATCATCGCCCTGGTCGTGATCCTGCTCTGGCGCGGCATCGAGCACATCGCCCGCATCACCGCCGTGATGTGGACGGTGATGATCGCCGCGGTGCTCCTGGTGATCGTGGCCGCCGCCACGGACTTCAGCCCGCACCTGGCCTTCACCTACCCGGCGCACGCCTTCGACCTGACGAGCGACCACTTCTGGCTGGGCTTCGCCGCCGGCCTGACCATCGGCATCTACGACTACCTCGGCTACAACACCACCGCATACATGGGCGCCGAGATCAAGGACCCCGGCCGCACCCTGCCGCGCTCCATCCTCTTCTCGATCCTCGGCATCATGGCGATCTACCTGCTGCTCCAGATCGGCACGCTCGGTGTCGTCGACTGGCACCGGATGACCGACCCGCACGACATCGCCTCGACCTCGGTGGCCTCTGCGGTGCTGGAGGAGACGTGGGGCAAGGGTGCGGCCGACACGGTGACCGTGCTGATCCTGATCACCGCGTTCGCCTCGGTGTTCACCGGCCTGCTGGGAGGCTCCCGGGTCCCGTACGACGCCGCCCGCGACCGGGTCTTCTTCCGCCCGTACGAGAAGCTGCACCCCAGGCACCGCTTCCCGACGCTCGGCCTGGCGACCATGGGCGTGATCACCGCCTGCGGCTTCCTGATCGGCCGGCACACCGACCTCGCGACGCTGATCCAGCTGCTCACCACGGTGATGGTCATCGTGCAGGCCCTCGCCCAGATCGTCGCCCTGAGCGTCCTGCGCACCCGCCGGCCGGAGCTGCACCGCCCGTACCGGATGTGGGTCTACCCCCTGCCGAGCATCGTCGCCTTCGTCGGCTGGTGCGTCATCTACGGGTACGCCGACAAGAACTCCCCGGGCCGCCATCCCATCGAGTGGTCCCTGGCCTGGCTCACCCTCGGCTGCGTGGCCTTCCTGATCTGGGCCCGCCTGGAGAAGGTGTGGCCGTTCGGGGCGAAGGAGGTCAGCGAGGAGTACGGCGTCGCCGCGGCGCGGTGACAGGAGAAAGGCCGGTCGGCGTGGGCGGACCGGCCTTCCCTCTTCTCCCTGTCCTTCCCTTCCTCGCGTTTCTCCTACGGCCTGGGCGTGCTCTTCGCCGCCGTACCGGCGCAGATCAGTCCGAGGACGAGCGTCAGGGCGCCTATGACGATGTTGTTGACGATCACCCCCGCGTCCGGGCCGCTGCCCACGATCCACGGAGCGATGATCATCCAGATGCCCATGGCGCACATGGCCCAGCTCAGGCCGTACATCCGCTCGGGGGCCCTGGTGAATCCCAGTGCCAGCAGGCCTATCGCTATCCCCATGATGAGGTTGTGCGTCATGAGCGCCGGCTGGCTCGCGGAGTAGTGCACGATCCACGGAGATGCCGCGCAGTACAGTCCGAGCAGGAACACCGGCCCGTCCACGAGCGCCACATCACGGCCACCGAGCATGCGGGCGTAGCGATCCCGCATTTCGGGGACATCGGGGTGGGTCGACAAATCACCCCTGTGCGAGACGTTGGCCATAACTCGTCTCCTTTGACTTGGCAGGCCAGACCGCGTCTGGTGCGGTGCGGGAGTATCCTGCGACCCACGTACCCGTTTTCCCCTTATTAATCCTTTATGTGTACAGGCGAGCGCCATGTCTGCCCCAGGAGGCGCATCGTTTCCGCACCACTCACTCCGTCCCGGTCTCCGGCCGGAGGTTGCGGCGCAACTGGTGCAGGCCCCGGCGCACGTGGCTCTTGACGGTGCCCAGCGGCCAGCCGGTCCGCTCCGCGATCTGTGTCTGGGTGAGGTCCTCGAAGTAGGCCAGGCGCAGCACGCGCTGCTGGGCCGCGGGGAGCCGGGCCAGTTCGCGGCGCACGAAGACCCGCTCCAGGACGGCCTCGGGACGCCCGGCGGCGGACTCGTCCGGCGGCAGGGCCGCACCGGCGGCCGCCACCAGCTCACCGCGGCGCGTCCGGGCGGCGAGGGCGTCGGCGATCCTGCGGCGGGTGATGCCGACGATCCAGCCGGCCACCGTCCCCCGCTCGGGCCGGTAGCCGGCGCGCCCGCGCCAGACGCCGAGGAACACCTGCTGGGTGACGTCCTCGGCCTCCTTGGCGTCGCCCAGCGTGCGCCACGCCAGGGTGTGCACCAGGCCGGACCAGCGGCGGTGGACCGCGGCGAGACACGCGTCGTCGCCGGCCACCAGGCCCCGGCCCAACTCCTCGTCGGTGAGCGGTTCCTCGGCGGACGGCCACGCCGGTGCACCGGCGGACGTGCGGGCCGGCGGCACCGTGGTGCCGCGCGCGACGGTGGTCGAGTACGGGATCATGGCGACGGCTCCTTCGCGTCGAACGGGCCGACCGGGCCGCCCGGCTCGTGCCGAGCCGGCACGTCCCGTCTCCGCGGCTGATCAGGACGGTCTCCGGGCCCGCCCGGTCGGGTCCATCGTGTGAGCCCGTACGCAACCCGGACAACTCGCATCGCTTCTGCGTCGTATGCTCGACCCATGGACGCGTCCGAAGCCGCCGGGACTCCGCAGAGCGGGCCGGCCGGCCCCTCGGGCAGCGGCGAGCCGGGACTCAGCACGGGCGCGCTGGCCCGCCGGCTCGGTGTCTCGCCCACCACCCTGCGGTCCTGGGACCGCCGTTACGGCATCGGCCCCGCCGCCCGCACCGACGGCCGGCACCGGCGCTGGACACCGCAGGACGTGGCCTTGCTGGAGACGATGTGCCGGCTGACCGCGTCCGGCGTGCCGCCCGCCGAGGCCGCCCGGGCCGCGCAGCAGCGGGCTCGTCCGTCGGGCAGCCGGCGCCCGGACGCCGTCGCCCCGGCACCGGCCGCCGGGGCGGGCCGCGCCGTCCCCCGTGTGCCGGCGTCCGGCACACCGTCCCGCGGCGATGCCCGGCAGGAGGGCCGGGGCCTGGCCCGTGCGGCCGTCCGGCTGGA
Organism: Streptomyces sp. NPDC048521; assembly: GCF_043199855.1. Taxonomy (NCBI): domain Bacteria; kingdom Bacillati; phylum Actinomycetota; class Actinomycetes; order Kitasatosporales; family Streptomycetaceae; genus Streptomyces; species Streptomyces sp. NPDC048521. The sequence continues at coordinate 270,849 of NZ_JBICWR010000001.1, read as the reverse complement.
CGCCCCGGCCGTCGGCGAGCAGGTGGAGGCGGCCGTCACCCGGTACGGACTCGTGGCCGCGTGGCACGAGGTGATGGTGCCGACCCTGCACGCCGTGGGCCGCAAGTGGGCCTCGTCCGGTGACCGGTACGTCGAGGTGGAACACCTGCTGTCCTGGCAGGTCTCCACCAGCCTGCGCCGTCACACCCGGCAGCCCGCGGCGACGGCCGAGCCCACGGGCGCCGGTCCCGTGGTCCTGGCCTGCGTCCCCGGTGAGCAGCACACGCTTCCGCTGGAAGCGCTGGACGCAGCACTGAGCCACCTCGGCGTCCCGACGCGGATGTTCGGCGCCGCGGTCCCGGCGGAGGCGCTCGTGGCGGCGGTTCGGCGCCTGGGCCCGGCCGCGGTCGTGCTGTGGGCGCAGGCACGCTCCACCGCGAGCCTGCCGCTGGCCGAGCACATCGCCGCCATGGAATGGGGAGTCAAGGGTGCCCGCGCGCAACCGCTGATGATGCTCGGCGGCCCCGGCTGGGCCGGCCGCCCGGCCCGCGGCATGCTCCGCCCTTCCGGCCTGCCCGAGGCCCTCGACACCCTGAAGGCCGCCTACGACGCCGCACCACCCGGCGGACCGCGCTGACGCCGGGGCCGCCGGAGCCGTCTCCTCAGCCGCGGTCCCGGGCCTGCTTGAAGCGGGCCAGTCCGGCGGCCAGGTCGATGATCGGATCCGGGTAGTCCTCAAGACCTGCGCGGCTCCGGTCCGGCACCTTCCACGGCTCGTGCACCGCCGCGCCCGCGACGCCCCTCAGCTCGGGCACCCAGCGCCGGACGTACGCGCCGTCGGGGTCGTGCCGCTTGCCCTGGGTGACGGGGTTGAGGACCCGGTTCGGGCGGGTGTCCGTACCGGTTCCCGCGACCCACTGCCAGTTCAGCTGGTTGTTGGCCACGTCCCCGTCGACCAGCAGCTCCAGGAAGTGCCGGGCCCCGATGCGCCAGTCCACGTACAGCGTCTTGGCGAGGAAGCTCGCCGTGAGCAGGCGGGCGCGGTTGTGCATCCAGCCCTCGTGGAGCAACTGGCGCATCGCCGCGTCGACCACCGGATAGCCGGTACGGCCCTCCCGCCACGCCGCGATGTCGTCGCCGGCCGCCCGCCCGGACCGCCAGCGGTCGCGCTTGGTGCGGTAGTCGGCGGTGGCCGCGGCCGGCCGCGCCGCCAGCACCTGGCGGTGGAAGTCCCGCCAGGCGACCTGCCGTACGAACGCCTCCGCGCCGGGCCCGCCCGCCCGGCGCGCCCGGTGGACGAGTTCGACGGGGGACACCGTGCCGAAGTGCAGGTGCGGCGAGAGCCGGGAGGTCGCGTCACCGGCCAGATCGTCCTGCCGGTCCACGTACGCGGCCACGCCCGAGCCGAGCCAGGCGGTGAGCCGTCTCCTGCCCGCCGTCTCGCCGCCCGCGGCCACCGCGGGCGACACGCCCGCCGGCGAGGCCCGGGACGGCAGGTCCTCGGACCCGATGCCGGGCGGCACGCGGACCGAGCGGGGTGCGCCGAGGACGTCCCGCAGACGCTGCCCCGACCACTGGCGAAAGTATGGCGTGAACACGGCGAAGTGGTCGGAGGAGGCCGGGGTCACCGCTCCGGGGGCCACGGCGGTGGTCACGGACTCGTGGACGTGCAACCGCCGTCCGCCGGCCTCCAGGGCACGCCGCAGCCGCCGCTCGCGCAGCTGGGCGTAGGCGCTCACGTCGGCCGCCATGTGCACCTCGTCGGCGTCCGCCTCTGCGGCCACCTTGCACACCTCCGCGACGACGTCGCCGGAGCGCACCACCAGCCGTCCGCCGCGCTCGCGCAGCCCGGCGTCCAGGTCCCGCAGGCAGTCGGCGAGGAACGCCAGCCGGTTCGGCGCCGCGAAACCCGCGTCGGCCACCCCCCGGTCGTGGACGAAGAGCGGGACGACCTGACGGGGACCGTCCAGCGCGGCCCGCAGGGGCGGGTGGTCGTGCAGGCGCAGGTCGGCGGTGAACAGGACGACCGAGACGTACATGGCGCGGCTCCGGGACGAGGGATGCGGACGCTGAGCACTTCCGGCCCGGCGGGCCCGGCGGATGCGGTGCGGGGGCGGGGCGGCACTGTTCAGGGGAACGGGTACGGGCGCGGTTCAGCGGGCCTCCGGCAGGTGTGGGTGCGGTTCGGCGTGCCGGTGGGGGTGTGGGTGTCGGTGTGGGTGGCGTTCGGCGGGCGGGTGGGGGTGTGGTGCGGTGGCCGGGCGGCGGCAGGACTCAGCGGGCGGGCGTGGCCGGCGCGACTGTGTGGGTCAGCGTGCGGGTGCGGGTGGGCGCGGTTCGGCGGGCGGGTGGGGGTGTGGTGCGGTGGCCGGGCGGCGGCAGGGTTCGGCGGGCGGGCGTGGCCGGCGCGACTGTGTGGGTCAGCGTGCGGGTGCCGGCGCAAGTGTCTGCCGGGTCGCCGCCTGTGCGATGTTGCGGGCCATACCGCCGAACACGAGGGCGTGGAAGGGGGAGATGCTCCACCAGTAGGCGTGGCCGAGCAGCCCGTGCGGATGGAACAGGGCCCGCTGGCGGTACCGGCTGCGGCCGTCGCCCTCCGGCTCGGCGGACATCTCCAGCCAGGCCAGGCCGGGCAGCCGCATCTCCGCCCGCAGCCGCAGCAGATGTCCGCGCTCGATCTCCTCGACCCGCCAGAAGTCCAGCGAGTCGCCCGCCCGCAGCCGCTCCGCGTCCCGTCGGCCCCGGCGCAGGCCGACGCCACCGACCAGTCGGTCCAGCCAGCCCCGCAGGCTCCAGGCGAGCGGGAAGGAGTACCAGCCGTTCTCCCCGCCCACGCCCTCGATGACCCGCCACAGCACGTGCACCGGGGCGTCCACCACCGCCTCGCGCCGGTCGGTGTACAGGCTGCCGCCGGCCCAGTCGGGGTCGGTGGGCAGCGGATCGCTGGGCGCGCCGGGCACCGCGGCGGACGACCAGCGCGTGCTCACCCGTGCCTCGCGCACCCGGTGCAGGGCCAGCCGTACCGCCTGGTCGAAGCCGAGCGGATGCCCCGGCGGATCCGGTACGTACCGGGTGATGTCGTGCTCGCGGCAGATCACCTCGTGGCGCAGCGACTCGGTCAGCGGCCGCGCGATGGACGCGGGGACCGGCGTCACCAGTCCCACCCAGTGGCTGGAGAGGCCGGGGGTCAGGACCGGCACGGGCAGGATGAGCCGCCGGGGCAGGCCCGCGACGCGTGCGTAGCGGATCATCATGTCCCGGTACGTCAGGACGTCCGGCCCGCCGATGTCGAAGGAACGGCTGACGTCGCCGGGAAGGCGCGCGCTGCCGACGAGGAGGCGCAGCACGTCCCGTACGGCGATGGGCTGGAGGCGGGTGCGCACCCAGCTGGGGGTGATCATCACCGGAAGGCGTTCGGTGAGGTACCGCAGCATCTCGAAGGAGGCCGAACCCGAGCCGATGACGACGGCGGCGCGCAACACGGCGGTCGGCACGCCCGAGGCCAGCAGGATGCGGCCCACTTCCGCCCGGGACCTGAGGTGCGGGGACAGTTCGTCCTCGGGCACCCCGGACGGTGCCAGACCGCCCAGGTACACGATCCGCCGCACGCCGGCCGCCTTCGCCCGTTCCCCGAAGATGCGGGCGGCGCGCCGGTCGGTCGCCTCGAAGCCCTCACCGCTGCCGAGGGCGTGCACCAGGTAGTACGCCACGTCGACGCCCCGCATCGCCTCGGCGACCGAGTCGGCGTCGGTCACATCGCCCGCCACGACCTCCGCGTCACCGGCCCACGGGTGGTCGCGCAGCTTGCCGGGTGACCGCGCCAGGCAGCGCACCCGGTGCCCGGCGGCCAGCAGTTCCGGTACCAGCCGACCGCCGATGTAGCCCGTGGCGCCCGTCACCAGGCAGCGCAGTCCGTCCGCCGAGTCGTCTTCGTTCATCGCTCCCGGTTCCTCCGCGTCGGTGGCCCCCTGGGATCCCTTCCCACCGGGCCGGGTCCGCGGATGCGTGTCCTTCCACCTGTCCCCCGACTGGTCCTCCGCCTTCTGTGCGCACATGCCCGCGGCGATCCGGGGCAGCAGGATCGGTACAACCCGTACGTTCCGTTCGTTCCGTCAGCGTCGCTGGAGGTGGCCGCCGTCATGAGTGCGAAGGTGTTGGAGCGTTTTCCCGCGGGGGCTCCGCGTGGTTCGTGGCCGGCGGAGGAGTACGCGGCCGCCCGACGCGCCGAGGGGGAACCGGCGACCGTGGTGATGGACCTGAAGGCGGACGCCTTCCTCGTCGTGGTCGAGGGACAGGAGGAGGACGGCAGCGCCTGATCCCCGGCCGTCATCCCACTGCCGGCGCGGCGGCTGCGGGGAGCCGCACTTCCGCGCGGTCCGGCTCAAATCGGTTCGGCACGCACGCAGTTGGCCGCGCGGTCCGGCGCAGTGCGCCGGATCGGCATCGCCCTGCATTCCCCCCGGTTCCGTCCGCACCGCCGCGGAATGCACGGCGCCGATCGGACGGTTCGAGGATTTCCCTGTCGCGCCCTCGTGAAATCCCATGGTCCGCGATACGAGACCGGTCGGTTTTTCCTTGACGGTCATCACCGGCTGCTGCCACGATCGGCGGCATGACGATGCGACTGGACCTCACGCGGCGACGCCATGTCGACCTCGCGCGTGTCTCCAGCGCCTGTTGTCGCCTCGCGGTCTGATCCGCCCCTTCCTGCCGTCCCTTCGGGTCTCCCGGCACGCCTGAATTCCCCGCCCTTTCCCTGCCGGAATTCGGCGTGCCCGAAATCCTCGTCGAGAATCCGGCCGTTCCCAGGGCGAGTTCACCTACTCCTGACCGACGTTCTCCCTGGGCGCCCGTCCCGTCACGGACGCCCGGCGCACCACAGAAACGAGGCACCCATGGCCACCGTCCTGTCCGTCTCCGGCAGCCCTTCAGCGTCCTCGCGCACCGGCCGCCTGCTGCGCCACCTGGACCAGCGGCTGATCGCGCAGGGCCACCAGGTGATCCCGCTCGACGTCCGCACCGTCCCGGCCGAGGCCCTGCTCGGCGCGGACTTCCGGCACCCGGCCGTCGTCGAGGCCACCGAGTTGTTCGCGCGTGCCGACGGCGTCGTGGTCGGGACCCCCGTCTACAAGGCGTCGTACTCCGGTGTCCTGAAGGCGCTCCTCGACCTGCTCCCGCAGTACGCGCTGACCGGCAAGACCGTGCTGCCGCTCGCCACCGGTGGCTCCACCGCACATGTCCTCGCCATCGACTACGCCCTGCGCCCGGTGCTGAACTCCATGGGCGCCGCCCACATAGTCCAGGGCTGGTTCACCCTCGACAAGGACATCACCGTAGGGGAGGACGGCTCGCTGGCCGTCGCCCCCGGCACCGCCGAGGCCCTGGAGCAGGTGGTCGACCAGTTCTCGGCCGCTCTCGACCGCACCCCGGCCCTGGCGGCGGCGAGCTGAACGCCATGACCGCACGCGTCGTCGCCGATGACGCGGAACGCTCACCGGCGCCGCGGCCCCGGCCCGCCAGTCGCACGCCGGGGAACGCCGAACGGCGCCTCCACCGAGCCCAGTCGGGCCGGCACACCGGCTTGGACGTGCTGAACGGTCCTCGCCGCCCCGGCACCGCCCGCTCTGATCGGAGACCCCACGTGTCGCTCTCGTTCCACTGGTTCCTGCCCACCAACGGCGACAGCCGCCACGTCGTCGGCGGCGGCCACGGCACCCCGGCGACCGCCTCGGGCCGGGACCGACCGCCGACGATCGCCTACCTGAGCCAGATCGCGCGGGCCGCCGAGGACCTCGGCTTCGTCGGTGCGCTCACCCCGACCGGTGCCTGGTGCGAGGACGCGTGGCTGACCACCGCGATGGTCAGCCAGAACTCCGAGCGGCTGAAGTTCCTCGTCGCCTTCCGGCCCGGCTTCGTCTCGCCCACGCTCGCCGCGCAGATGGCGTCCACCTTCCAGCGGCAGACCGGAGGACGGCTGCTGCTGAACGTCGTCACCGGCGGCGAGAGCCACGAGCAGCGGGCCTACGGCGACTTCCTCGACAAGGACGCCCGCTACCGCCGTACCGGTGAGTTCCTGCATGTCGTACGGGGGTTGTGGGAGGGCAAGAGCGTCGACCTGCACGGCGAGCACCTCCACGTGGAGAACGCGACGCTGAGCCGGGTGCCCGACCCGGTGCCCGAGGTCTACTTCGGCGGCTCCTCGCCCCTCGCGGGACAGGTCGCCGCCCGGTACGCCGACGTCTACCTGACCTGGGGCGAGCCGCCCGCGCAGGTCGCGGAGAAGATCACCTGGATCAGGGGCCTCGCCGCCGGGCACGGCCGTACCGTGCGCTTCGGCATCCGGCTGCACGTCATCACGCGGGACACCTCCGAGCAGGCCTGGGCCGAGGCGAACCGGCTGCTCGACGGCTTCGACCCGGAGACCGTACGGTCCGTGCAGGCGGGCCTGGCCCGCAGCGAGTCGGAGGGCCAGCGGCGCATGCTCGCCCTGCACGGCGGCAGCCGCGACGCGCTCGAGATCCACCCCAATCTGTGGGCCGGCATCGGACTCGTGCGGGGCGGTGCGGGCACGGCCCTGGTCGGCAGCCATGACGAGGTCGCCGAGCGGATCAGGGAGTACCACGCCCTCGGCATCGACGAGTTCGTGCTCTCCGGCTACCCGCATCTGGAGGAGGCGTACTGGTTCGGTGAGGGCGTACTGCCCCGGCTGGCCGACCAGGGACTGTGGGCGCACCCCGACGGGACCGCCGCCCCCCGCGACGCAGGTGCCGTTCACGAGCTGAGCAACCACGCCCGGCCGACCGCCAGTTCGTGACGAGGCAGTCGAACGGGGCCGCCAGGAACGTCACTTGGGTTCTGCCGACTGCACGGGCCGTACACGACACCGAGGAGATCGTGACGCTCCAGCGCTGGGTGCGGACGCACCCGGCGTCCGGTCACCCGTGCCCCGCACCGCCTGCCCCGCCCGGCCCCCCGGTCAGCGCGCGCAGGTGGGCCGTGCGCGATTCCGGCGTCTGTCCCTGCACCAGCAGGAACAGACCCTCCCGGGCGAGGCGCTGCGCACGGCTCGTCAGGGCCATCGCGCGGCCGCCCCCGGCCACCACCGCGGCGGTGGTGGCCGTACGCAGCACCTCGTACGCCTCCGCCCGCACGGCCAGCCGTTCGCCGACCCGTTCGAGCGGCGCCGGATGGTCGGCCAGGGCGTAGGCCCGGCGGCGGACGTCGGCGAGCCGGGCCCGCAGTGGTCCGGCCGTCTTGGCGTCCAGCAGGGACGTGGCCGCCTCCGCGACGCCGAAGACGGCCGGATTGGCGTTCAGCGTCCTGGCCCGGTCCCCGGGCGCCCACCGCTCGTACGGGGTCCGCAGGGCCACCGCGTCCTCGGGCAGCCACAGGCCGTCCAGTTCCAGCGACACCGTGCGCGCGGCCGTGAGGGCCGCGAGGCGCATCGGCGGCGAGGCCCGCAGCCCCGGCTGCTCGCGTGCCTCGGTGAAGGCGAACAGCACCTCGCCGGTGTCGGTCACCGCCGCCAGCAGCATCACGTCGTTCAGGCCCCAGCCGGTGTACCAGGGGACGGTCCCGTCGAACCGCCAGCCGCCGCCGTCCCGGCGGACCCTGACCGGGACCCGCGGATACGACCGCAGATGCGCATAGGCCACCCCGGACAACAGCTCCCCGCGCGACAGCGGTCCGAGCAGCCGTCCCCGCACCGGTAGTTCGCTCTTCGCCAGGGTCTGCACCGGTGTGTGGTGCTGGGTCTGCACGAACCACGTCGAACAGCAGGCCCCGGCCAGGATCTCGGTTGTCTCCCGCAGCACGGCAGGCGGCGCCCCCGAGCCGCCGTGCGCGACCGGCGCGACCACCCCGAGCAGCCCGGACCGCTTCACCGCCGCGACATGGCTCGCCGGCACTCCCTCCTGGTCGACCCGCTCGGCCTGGGGGAGGAGCAGGTCCGCGGCGAGCCGGCGGGCGCGGACGACGAGGGGATGCGCGCTGTTGGTCATGCGGACGATTTTCCCGAAGTCTCCCGCCCGATCGGGGAGCGGAGCCGACGTGACCCACGTCACCGAGAGGGGGCCGGAATGAACTTGAGGACCTGAAAGGTTGGCGTTTACATCTGACTGCCGAAACCCTAGGCTCGGCTCCACCCGGCACCTGCACCATCAGCGAGGCACCCGTGACCCACTCCACCCCCGAGCAGCCCGCCGACGTCGTGGCCCGGCTGCGCGCCACCTTCGGCACCGGCCGCACCAAGTCCGTCGACTGGCGCACCGCCCAGCTGCGCCGCCTGCGCGCGATGCTCACGGAACGTGGCGCCGACCTCGCCGCCGCGCTCCACGCCGACCTGGGCAAGAGCAGCACCGAGGCCTACCGCACCGAGATCGACTTCACCGTCCGGGAGATCGACCACACCCTCGAGCACCTGGACGAGTGGCTGCGCCCCGAGCCGGCCCCCGTCCCGCCGCACCTCGGCACCGACGCGACGGCCTGGACGCAGTACGACCCGCTCGGCGTCGTCCTCGTCATAGCCCCCTGGAACTACCCGGCACAGCTCCTGCTCGCCCCCGTCGTCGGGGCGCTGGCCTCCGGCAACGCGGTCGTGGCCAAGCCGAGCGAGCTGGCCCCGGCCACCTCGGCCGCGCTGGCCGAGCTGGTCCCGGCCTACCTCGACACCGACGCGGTCGCCGTCGTCGAGGGCGGCGTCCCGGAGACCACGGCTCTGCTGGCCGAGCGCTTCGACCACATCTTCTACACCGGCAACGGCACCGTCGGCCGCATCGTGATGCGCGCCGCCGCTGAGCACCTCACCCCGGTCACCCTCGAACTGGGCGGCAAGTCCCCGGTGTTCGTGGACCGCGGCACCGACCTCGACGTGGTCGCCGACCGGCTCGCACGCGGCAAGTTCCTCAACGCCGGCCAGACCTGCGTCGCCCCCGACTACGTCCTGACCGACCCGGAGACCGCCACCGCCCTGGAGTCCGCGTTGGTCCGAGCGATCGAGGCCCTCTTCGGGGCCGACCCGGCGGCCTCGCCCGAGTACGGCCGGATCGTCAACGAGCGGCACTTCGACCGGCTCACCGGCCTGCTCGGCTCGGGCCGTGTCGTGGTCGGTGGCGTGAGCGACCGTGCGACCAAGTACATCGCGCCCACCGTCCTCGCGGACGTCGACCCCAAGTCGCCCGTCATGCGGGAGGAGATCTTCGGTCCGATCCTGCCGGTCGTCACCGTGTCCGGTCCGGACGAGGCGATCGGCTTCGTCAACGACCGTGACAAGCCGCTCGCGCTGTACGTCTTCAGCGAGTCCGAGGAGACCCGTGCGCGCATCGCCGCCGAGACCTCCTCCGGCGGCCTCGGCCACGGCCTGCCCCTGGCGCACCTCACCGTCTCCGATCTGCCGTTCGGCGGCGTGGGGGAGAGCGGAATGGGCAGCTACCACGGCCGCTACTCCATCGAGACGTTCAGCCACCGCAAGGCGATCCTGGCGAAACCGCTGAGCTGATGTTCCCCAGCCCCCGGGCCCGGCCGTGTGGGCGGGCCGGGCCCCGTTTCCGTGCGCCGTCACCGCTGTCGCGGACCGGCCCCGGCGGCGCACCACGCGACGGTGGCCGGCGCCGGGCCGGACCGTCCGCGGTGTCGACGGCACAACCCCCGCGCGGGTGCGGAGCCGGGTCTTCGCCCACCAGCGCGTCACCGGGTGCCGGCCCGTACTGCTGACGCCCGGCCGGGCGCCGTGTGCGAAACTCCGCCGATGACTGCTGAAACGATCACCGCGGACGCCTCCGGCACCTGGGAACTCGGCGATCTGCCCGTCAGCCGCATCGGCTTCGGTGCGATGCGGCTGACGGGCAGCGCCGCCTTCCACCTCGGCACCCCCAGTGACCGGCAACGGTCACTCGCCGTCCTGCGCAAGGCCGTCGAGCTCGGTGTGAACCACATCGACACGGCGGCCTTCTACTTCTCGTCGCTGCGTTCCGCCAATGAACTCATCAACAGCGCGCTGTCCCCGTACCCCGACGACCTGGTCGTCGTCACGAAGGTCGGGCCCTACCGCGACTACTACGGCGAGTGGGGCACCTCCGCCCGGCCCGACCAGCTCCGCGGCCACGTCGAGGAGAACCTGCGTCAGCTCGGGCGCGACCACCTCGACGTCGTCTACCTCCGCCGGATGCGGCAGGACTCCATAGCCGAACACTTCGGCGCCCTCGCCGAGTTGCGGGAGGCAGGGCTGATCCGGCACCTCGGGATCTCCGCGGTCGAACCCCAGCACCTCACCGAGGCGCTGGAGATCGCGCCCGTGGTGTGTGTGCAGAACCGCTACGCGGTGGACCGCGCCGACCCCGTGGGCGACGAGGTGCTGCGGCTGTGCGGTGAGCACGGCATCGCCTTCGTCCCCTTCTACGCCGTCGCCGGAGAGGCCGGAGATCAGGGGGCGACGACCGCTCACGACGACGCGGTGCTCTCCGTCGCCCGGGCCCACGGAGCGAGCCCCGCGCAGGTCCGCATCGCCTGGACGCTGCACCAGGGCCCGCACGTCCTCGCCATTCCCGGCACCGGCAACCCCGGCCACCTGGTCGAGAACGTCGCCGCCGGGGCGCTGCGGCTCACCGCCGAGGAACTGGCGCGGCTCGGCGAGGCCCGCACGCAGGCCGACGGTGGCCGCCGCACCAGTCCCTAGCCGGTCGGGAGGGACAGGCCGGCGTAGGCCTGGTCCGGGACGGTGGGCAGCAGGGCGTCGACCGTGGTGCGGCCGTCGGGCGACAGGGGCACGTTCGTACCCTCTGCCCGTCGGGTTCGGCCGGGTTCTCGGCCTGCGGGCTGTGCGGCCACCGCCGCTGGGGCGCGGGGTCGAGGACCTTGCCCGTCACCAGGGCCCGGATCCGGGCGGCCAGGTCGTCCGCGGTGGAGCCGTGCCCCGTTCGGTGGTGCCGATGGTCGCCCGGAAGGTTCGCTGCGGGGTGCGCAGCAGCACCACCGCGCCGGGCACCAGGAGCTTCTTCGCCGCGCGCGCCGCGGCGGACCGGAGCGCGGCCGGATCGACGTGCCTCAGCGCCGACGGAGTGGGGTCGGTGGTGCCCGCCGTCGCCGCCGGTGTGCGTGAGACGTCGGACGGCGCCGCGGAACTCGCCCCCCGGGGGAACGGCCCAGCCCACGACGAGGAGGGCCGCGCACACCACCGGCACAGCCGCGCGGCGGGCGTCCGCTCGGTAGCTCCTCCGTGGTCGGCGGTCCGTTACCGCGATCCCGTGGGGGCCAGGCGATGCGCCAGGACCGAAGAGGGGCACAAGCGAATAAGTTGGTCGATTTCATCGGCCGCGACGGTCGGACTCCTCCCCAGCCGTGGGCAGGCAGCCGGCCAACTACAATCCTGTAGACGTCTTCCGGACGGCAGACGAAGACGGGGTGAGGAACGTTCCATGACCGACGCCAAGGACGAACGCCGGCCGGCCGGCGAACTCGAAGCGAGCGTCCTGGCCGCGCTCTGGGCCGCCGGCGCGCCCCAGACGCCCGGCCAGGTCCAGCAGAGCCTCGGCGCCGACCTCGCCCGCACGACGGTGACGACGATCCTCACGCGCCTGCACGACAAGGGAGTCGTCGACCGGCAGCGCCAGGGCCGCGGATACGCCTACGCCCCCGTCCGGGCCGTCCAGGACGCCCACGGTCTCACCGCCCGCCGGATGCACAGCGAACTGGACCGGGACAGCGACCGCGAGACCGTCCTGGCGCGTTTCGTCGCCCAGCTCAGCCCCGACGACGAACGCGTCCTGCGGGAACTGCTCGCATCCGGCGACCGATGACCGTCCTGCTCCTGCTGCCCCTGCTGCTGCCGTTCGCCCTGCCGGCCCTGGCTCGCCGGACCCTGGACCGGCTGGCCCCGGCCGCCGCACTGCGGGCCGTCACCGTCTGCGCGGTCGTCCTCGCCGGGTGTTCGCTCGCCGCTCTGGGTGCCTTCGTCCTCGTCGGGCTGCTGAAGCTGCCGCTCTTCGCCACGCTCGGCGAGCTGGTCCACCCGCTGCGCACCGCCTCCGACGTCCTCGTCGTCCCGGCCGCCGCCGCCTCGGTCGGTGTCCTGGCCGTGGGCGGCTGGACCCTCGTCCGTTCGGCGCTGCGCCAGGGCCGCGCCTTCCGGGCGGCCCGGACGCAGGCCGGGCGCGGACCTGCGGCCGGTGACCTGTGCGTGGTGGACTCGCCGCACCCCGACGCCTACGCGCTGCCCGGCCGTCCGCACCGCATCGTCGTCACCACCGCGATGCTCCGCAGTCTCGACGGCCCCGAGCGCGAGGCGCTGTTCGCGCACGAGCGGGCGCACAACGAAGGCGGCCACCACTACTTCCTCGCCGCCGCCGAACTCGCCGCCCACTGCCACCCCGCGCTGCGCCCGGTCCGCGAGACGATCCGCCTCGCCGCCGAGCGCGCCGCCGACGAGGCCGCAGCGGCCACGGTCGGCGACCGCCGCCTGACCGCCCGCGCGATCGCCCGCGCGGCCCTCGCCGGCCGGGCCGCCCGCTCCCCGCGCCCGCCCTTCGCCGCCGCCGCGATCGGCGGGCCCGTGCCGCAGCGTGTCCAGGCCCTCCTGGACGCCCCTCGCGTGCCCCGCTCCGGCCGCGCGATCACCGCGCTCCTCGTCGCCTGCGCCGCCGTCTCCTGTCTGGCCTCGGTCACCGGGGCGGCCGACTTCCACCACCGTGTCGAGGTCGCCCAGGGCGAGGAAAGTCCCTGACGGGACGCTCGCCCCACCCGTGTCGCAACGCGCGTAGAACAAGGACTGGCGTCCGTGAGGTTTTACGTATAACCTCACCGGCTAACCACCCCCACCGGAAGGTACCGATGCGACGCGTCGCCCTGGTCACCCTTGTCGTCGACGACTACGACGAGGCCATCCGCTTCTACACCGAGGCCCTCGGATTCCGTCTGGCCGAGGACGCCCCGCGTCCCGACGGCTCGCGCTGGGTCGTCGTGGAACCCGGCGGCGACGCGACCGCCACCGGCCTGCTGCTGGCCCGCGCCAAGGACGAGGACCAGCGGGCCCGCGTCGGCGACCAGACCGGCGGACGCGTCGGGTTCTTCCTGCACACCGACGACTTCGCCCGCGACCACGCCCGGATGACCGCGGCCGGCGTGACCTTCCTGGAGGAGCCGCGGCACGAGCCGTACGGCACCGTCGCCGTCTTCCAGGACCTGTACGGCAACCGCTGGGACCTGCTCCAGCCCGCCGCCTGATCACCCTTCTGAACCATCTGCCGAGGAAAGCCCCTGCCATGACCGCGCCCCACATCGACACCGAGACCCTCCGCCGGCTCCCCAAGGCCGTGCTGCACGACCACCTCGACGGCGGCCTGCGCCCCGCCACCGTCGTCGAACTGGCGGCCGCGGTCGGCCACAAGCTGCCCACCACCGACCCCGACGAGCTGGCCGCCTGGTACTTCGAGGCCGCCAACTCCGGCGACCTGGTCCGCTACATCGCCACCTTCGAACACACCCTCGCCGTCATGCAGACCCGCGAGGGCCTGTTGCGCACCGCCGAGGAGTACGTCCTCGACCTCGCCGCCGACGGTGTCGTCTACGCCGAGGTGCGCTACGCCCCCGAGCTGAACGTGAACGGCGGGCTGACGCTGAACGAGGTGGTTCAGACCGTCCAGGAAGGTCTCGCCGCCGGTATGGCCAAGGCGGCCGCGGCCGGTACCCCGGTCCGGGTCGGCACCCTGCTGTGCGGCATGCGGATGTTCGACCGCGTCCGCGAGGCCGCCGACCTGGCCGTCGCCTACCGCGACGCCGGTGTCGTCGGCTTCGACATCGCCGGCGCCGAGGACGGCTTCCCGCCCGCCGACCACCTGGCCGCCTTCGAGCACCTGCGCCGCGAGAGCGTGCCCTTCACCATCCACGCCGGTGAGGCGCACGGCCTGCCCAGCATCCACCAGGCGCTGCAGGTGTGCGGCGCCCAGCGCATCGGTCACGGTGTGCGCATCACCGAGGACATCGTGGACGGCAAGCTCGGCCGCCTCGCGTCCTGGGTGCGCGACCGCCGCATCGCCCTGGAGATGTGCCCCACCTCCAACCTGCAGACCGGCTGCGCCACCTCGATCGCCGAGCACCCGATCACCGCGCTGAAGGACCTCGGCTTCCGGGTCACCCTCAACACCGACAACCGGCTGGTGTCGGGCACGACGATGACCCGGGAGATGTCCCTGCTGGTCGAGCAGGCGGGCTGGACGGTCGAGGACCTGCGCACGGTCACGGTGAACGCCCTCAAGAGCGCCTTCGTCCCGTTCGACGAGCGCAACGCCCTCATCGAGGACGTGGTGCTGCCGGGTTACGCGGCCGCGCTCTGAAGCAGGCCCCTGAGGTAGGCGACCTGTCCGATGTGCTGAAGGTCGTCGGACAGGACGCTCACCAGGCGGACGCCCAGCGTGACCGGGGGGTCCCAGCGCTCGTCGACGACACGTTCGAGATCCTTGGCGGCCAGGGAGCGCAGGGCCCCCAGGGTCTGCTCGTGCACGGCGTCGTAGTACCCGGTCAGCAGGTCCGCCGAGTCGACCCGCACCTTGGCGACCTTGGCCGGGCTGTGCCCGTAGCCGGTGTCGTGCCGGGGCAGGTCCAGGCCGAAGCGTTTCTCCCAGCCCTGGGAGAGCCACACCTGGTCGAGGTCGAAGGCATCGGCGATGTGGTCGTCCTGCACCCGGGTGAGGTGCCAGGCGAGCCAGGCGATGGAATTGGCGTCGGGGGCCGGTCGGTGACGCAGCTCGTCCGGTCCGAGGCCGTCGAGGGCGGCATGGACTTCTTCCTGGATGCGGCCGTAGCCGTCGATGAGGATGTCCTTCGCATGCATGGGTCCACCATCGCGCATGGAGCGCGGTCATACCTCCGGGATCCGGATTCCATGGGACGGTAAGTGACGGTTCGTCGCCTCCTCGCAGGGACTGGCCACCGCCTCCTCCTGGGGGCTGGCCACCGCCTTCTCCTGGGGGCTGGCCACCGCCTTCTCCGAGGGACTGGCCACTGCCCGGAGCGGTCGCGCCTCACGAGTCCGCGGCGGCGGACGCCGGCATCAGGAGGCCTGGGGCCCGTCCGCCGGTGGTGTCAGGCCCTCTGTCTCGAGGAGGGTGACGAGCGCGCGGGCGGCGGGGCTGGTGGCCCGATCAGGTGGCAGCAGGGCGACGGTCTGGTACTCGGCCTCCCTGGTGCCCTTCAGCGGCAGTGCCGTCAGCGTGGGCCGCTTGTGCCGGAAGTGCCGGGGCACGACCGCGATCCCGAGGTTCTCGTCGACGAGGTCCAGCAGGCTGTGCACGTCGTTGACCTCCAGCGGGACCGTGCGCCGCACCCCGGCGGCGGCGAAGGCGGCGTCGGTGGTGCGGCGCGGACCCCAGTCCGGGTGGAAGTCGACGAAGACCTCGCCGGTGAGGTCGTCAGGGGCGAGGACGGCGGCGGCCGAGGCCAGGCGGTGGCTGGGATGGCACAGCACGGTCATCGGCTCGCTGGTCAGCGCCACCGAGCGCAGCTGGTCGGTGTCCGCCTGGGTGCGGTAGGCGAAGGCCAGGTCGAGCCGCCCGGCCGCGACCTCCTCGGCCAGCGCGCCCGAGCCCGCCTGCCGCAGCTGGATCTCCACGTCCGGATGCCGGCGCCGGAACGCCGCCAGGAGCCGGGCCACGTTCACCCCGGCGATGCACTGCTCGGTGCCCAGTGCCAGCGTGCCGCGCAGCACGCCCTGCACCGCCGCCACCGCCTCGTGCGCCGAGCGCACCTGTGCCAGGATCCGCTCGGCCTCCGCCAGCAGCGCGCGCCCCGCCTCGGTGAGCGTCACCCGGCGGGTGGTGCGCACGAACAACGGTGCCCGCAGCTCCCGCTCCAGCGCCCTGATGGACGCCGACAGACCGGACTGGGACACCATCAGGCGTTCGGCGGCCCGGGTGAAGTGCTGGTCCTCGGCGACGGCGACGAAGTGCTGGAGATGGCGCAGTTCCATGATTGAGAAGCCTAGCCGCACAATTCCATCGGATTCTTCTGTTGGACCGCTGCCCGCGGCTCGGTGAAGAGTGGAACCGGTAGATCGTGTGCCAACCCCTCTGGAGTCGCGTTGTACACCGCACACCCCGACCGTTACGCCGACATGCCCTACCGGCGCACCGGCCGCAGCGGGCTGAAGCTTCCCGCGCTGTCGCTCGGCCTGTGGCACAACTTCGGGCCCGACCGGCCCGTCGACACCCAGCGTGCCATCCTGCGCCGTGCCTTCGACCTCGGCATCACCCACTTCGACCTCGCCAACAACTACGGCCCGCCGCCCGGTGCCGCCGAGTCCGCGCTCGGCGAGGCCCTGAAGGCCGACTTCGCGCCGTACCGCGACGAGCTGGTCATCTCCACCAAGGCGGGCTACCTGATGTGGCCCGGACCGTACGGCGAATGGGGCTCGCGCAAGTACGTGCTCTCCTCGCTGGACCAGAGCCTGGCGCGGATGGGCCTCGACTACGTCGACATCTTCTACTCGCACCGCCCCGACCCGGACACTCCGCTGGAGGAGACGATGGGCGCGCTGCACTCGGCGGTGCAGCAGGGCAAGGCACTGTACGTCGGCGTCTCCAACTACTCCGCCGAGCAGACCCGCGAGGCCGCCCGCATCCTCGCCGACCTCGGTACCCCGCTGCTGATCCACCAGCCGCGCTACTCGATGCTCGACCGGCGCCCGGAGGACGAGGGCCTGCTCGACGCCCTGGACGAACTCCAGGTCGGCTCCATCGTGTACTCCCCGCTGGAGCAGGGCCTGCTCACCGGCCGCTACCTCGACGGCATCCCCGAGGACTCGCGGGCCGCGAGCGACAGCCCCTTCCTGAAGACGGAGGCGGTCACCGAGGACCTGGTCGGCCGCCTCCGTGCCCTGGACGAGATCGCCAAGTCCCGCGGCCAGACCCTGGCCCAGCTGGCGCTGGCCTGGGTGCTGCGCGGCGGCCGGGTCACCTCCGCCCTGGTCGGTGCCAGCAGCGCGCGGCAGATCGAGGACAGCGTCGGCGCCATCCGCAACCTCGACTTCGACGCCGAGGAACTGGCCCGGATCGACGCGATCGTGAAGGGCTGAGAACGCCGGGCGGCGGTCGCGCTCAGGCCGTGAGCCGTTCGCTCACCTCCCACAGCCGCGCCGCCGCCTCCGGGTCGACCGCGTAGGGAAGCACGCCCGGTGCGGACTCGTCGGCCTTCCAGGCCTCCTCGTCCTCGACCAGGGGGCTGATGTCGACGTTCTCGCAGTAGACCCCGCCCCGCCCGGCGAGCTGCTCGCCGGTGGCGCACCAGACAGTGGTGGCCGCACCCTGCGGAACCGTCTTCAGCTGCCGGGCGGGGTCCCGGACCGGGCGGCCCTGGGCGTCCACGCTGCCCGCGGCCCGCAGGGTCTCCTGGTCGAGATGCTTCGCGAGGCCCGTGTCGACGATGCGACCGGGATGCACGGCGAAGGCCCGCACACCCTCCGCCCGCCCCCGTCGGTCCAGCTCGACGGCGAACAGCACGTTCGCGGTCTTCGACTGACCGTAGGCAGCGAACGGTTCGTAGGGCCGGTGCGCGAAGTGGAGGTCGTCGAAGACGACGGGGGAGAAGCGGTGGCCTCGCGAGGAGAGCGAGACCACCCGCGCCCCGCCTGCCGCCACCAGGGCGGACCACAGCCGGGCCGTCAGCTGGAAGTGCCCGAGGTGGTTCGTCGCGAACTGCGCCTCGTAGCCCCGCGCGTCCCGCCTCAGCGGGGTCGCCATGATCCCGGCGTTGCCGACGAGGATGTGCAGCACACGCCCGGACGCCAGGAAGCGCTGTGCGAAGGCGTCGACGGAGGCCGGGTCGATCAGGTCCATCGGCTCCACCTGGACGCCGTCCACCTGGGCCAGAGCGGCACGGGCCCGCGCAGGGTCCCTGGCCGGTACGACGACCTCGGCGCCCGCCGCCCGCAGCACGCGGCTCGTCTCCAGGCCGATTCCGGAGTAGCCGCCGGTGACGATCGCGACCTTGCCGGTCAGGTCGATGCCGGCGGCCACCTCCTCGGCCGTGGAGGCGGCACCGAAACGGGAGGGCAGGGCCTGCTGCGCGGTGGTCAGGGAAGGTGTCTTCTCAATGTGGGTCATACCTCCACCGTAGGTCCGCGCATGCGTACGGCGAATACTTGAGAGTGCGTCCTACTTGCGCGATAGTTCGAGCATGACCTCCGATCCCCTCTCCGACGCCCTGGCCGTCGCCGACGCACGCGGTGTCTTCTCCGGCGGCTTCACGGCCGGCGGGCGCTGGGCGATCCGGCTCACAGGCCGTGACAAGGTCAAGGTGAACGTCCTGGTGCGGGGCGGCTGCCTGCTGATCGCCGACGGCGCGACCGAACCCGTGGTGCTCGGCGAGGGCGACGTCATCGTCTCGGACGGGCAGCGGTCGTACGTCCTGTGCAGCGAGCCCGGGCTGACGCCCACCGACCCGGCCGAGGTCGCCGTCGACCCGCGCACCGGGATGGGAGCGCTCGGCGGGGGTGAGGAGGTGGTGTGCGTCTCCGGGCACATCGACCTGAGCCGGGACAGCGGCGACCTGCTGCGCCGGGCCCTGCCGGAACTGATCCACCTGCGCTCCGGCGGGGCCGAGGCGCCGGTGCTGCGCTGGCTCACCGGGCAGTTGATGGAGGAGATGACCGGCGGCCGCGCCGGTTCCGCCTTCACCTCCGACCATCTGGCCCAGCTGATGTTCGTCCAGGTGCTGCGGGCGTGCCTGGACGAGGCCGCCGCGCTGCCGCCGGGCTGGCTGCGGGCGCTGGCGGACGAGCGGCTGGCTCCCGCCCTGCGCCTGATGCACGCCGACCCCGGGCGGCCGTGGCAGTTGGCGGACCTGGCCAGGGCCGCCGCGATGTCCCGGACGACCTTCGCCGTCCGCTTCCGTGAGGCCGCCGGGGTGCCGCCCCTGACCTACCTGCAGAACTGGCGGATGAGCCTCGCCGCCCGCGCTCTCAGGCAGGACTCCATCCCGGTGGCGGCACTGGCCCGCTCGGTGGGCTACACCTCCGAGAGCGCGTTCAGCAACGCCTTCAAACGCACCGTCGGCGTCGCACCCCGCCGCTACCGGGAGACGGCCGCGAGCCGCTCCTGAAGGCGGACGGTCACCGGCTTGCCGTCCTCCGTCCCGGCGGCCCGGCAGCCGGCGGGCCGGCACGAGGCCCGCCGCGTGGTGGCCTCGGCACGTTCACCGGGGCAGTCCACCGCACGCGGCGGTACCCGTCGCCGGCCTGGCGCTGTCAGACACCCGCCGGCACCCGGTCCAGGAAGCCCAGCACCTGCCGGATGCGGCCTTCCTCGTCCAGCGTGACCACGTCGAACCCGGCCACCGGTGCGGAGCCGTCGGCCTCGTTCACCAGCTCCCAGCCGAAGCGGGCGGTGTCGTGGTGCCCGTCCACCGCGCCGAGCGGACGGAACACGAAGCCCGGGAACTGCTCGTGGACCGCCGCGATCACGGCGGCGATCTGCTCGTGGCCGCGAACCTCGGCGAGCGGGTCGGTGTAGCCGCCGTCGGCGGTCCACGCGGCGGCGACCGCCTTCTCGACGGCCGCCGGCCCGGTGGCGTTCCAGGCCTCGAAGTAACGGGCGGCGGCGCTCTCGTAACGGTTCGTGTTCACGGACATGGCGAATCAGCCTCCATCGAGGTCGTCACTCCTGGTCAGGGCCCGGATCCGGGGTTCGTCGATCCGGTGTCACCACCATGCCGGAGCAGTGTGGGGCGGGTCGATTACCTCCGACGTCATGCCCGGACGCCCGTACAGCCTGGTGTATTCCGGCCAGAACGGGCCGTGAATATGCCAACAGACTGGCCAAAAAGTCATGGTGACTCTGTTTCGCCAGTGGCGATACTCGAAGGTCAGGGGCACTTCACCGCACAGGAGCCGCACGGAGAGCGAGGGCCTGGCCGGCCATCAGCGAGGCGACGGGGGAGTGAGAGGTGCACGACGAATTCCTGTGCCACGTCACGGCGTACGGCATGTGCGACGGCAGGCGCATCGGCGTACCGCTCGGCACCTACCGCGCGCCGACCCTGGCGCTGGCGCTGTGGTGGCTGCGGGACCGGGCCTCCTGGATCGCCGAGCGGCTGGATCCGAGCCCGGAGGATGCCGCCTTCCCGGCGGGCGCGCTGGTGCCGGTCGCCGACACGGTGGCCGACGTGCCCGTCCTGCTGCGCGCCTGGTGCGCCGACGACGCCCAGCAGGAGCTGGTCGCCGACGAGCTGGCGGGCGGGCGGCTGGTGCGGATCGCCGCCTGCGACGACACCACCGAGTACGAGCTGCTCGCCGAGTCCGTCGACGCCCTGCGCATGCAGCGCACCCTCCCGGCGCTCGTCGTGCCCGTCGCCTGACACGTGTCCGTGGGCGTCGCACGCGCCCGTGGTGGCGGTGCGGCCGAACGGGCAGGCGGTACGCGTGGCCGAACGGGCAAGCGGACGGCGGGCGCACAAGTGAGCGGATCGGTGGAATTCCGACCATGGCGGAGCGGCCGGTCGCCCGGACGGCGCCCGAACTCGTCCTGGAGACCGACACGGGCTCCACGGTCATGAGCCCGGGCCACGACTACCGTGTCGGGCGCGACCCGTTGAGCGACATCGTCCTCGACGATGCCCGGGGCTCGTGGCACCACGCCGTACTGCGCTGCGCGCACGACCACTGGACCCTGGCGGACCGGCAGAGCACCAACGGCACCTACGCCGACGGCATCAGGGTCGAGCAGTGGCAGGTCAGGCCCGGCAGCGAGGTCCGCTTCGGCAACCCCACCGACGGCCCCCGCGCCGTCCTGACGGGCGCCCCGCGCCCCACCCCGGACCGCCCCTCGGCGGTGTCGATGCCCGAGCTGACCGGCACCTTCCGCCGCCCGCCAGCGTCCGCCCGCTGCCCGCTCGCACCCTCCGCATCGGCCGGGCCCCCGACAACGACCTCGTCGTGGACGACCTGACCGTCTCCCGCAGCCACGCCGAACTGCGCGCCCACACCGACGGCACGTTCGAGATCGTCGACCTCGGCAGCCACAACGGCACGTATCTCAACGGCCGGCCCACCACCCGCGCGCCCGTCGGCCCCGGCGACATCATCGGCATCGGGCACTGCGCGTTCAGCCTGGTCGGCGACGAACTCCAGGAGTACGTCGACACCGGCGAGGTCTCCCTCGACGTGCAGGACCTCACCGTCACCGTGGACCGCGGCCGCAAGGTGCTCCTGGACCACGTCTCCTTCCCGGTCGGCGAGAAGTGCCTGCTCGCGGTGGTCGGACCGAGCGGCGCCGGCAAGTCCACGCTGCTGAACGCCCTGACCGGGCAGCGCCCCGCCGACCGCGGAACCGTGCTGTACGACGGACGCGACCTGTACCGCGACTACGCCGGCGCATCGGCCTCGTCCCGCAGTACGACATCCTGCATCCCCAGCTCACCGTGCGCGCCGCTCTGACCTACGCCGCCGAGCTGCGGTTTCCGGAGGACACCGGAAAGGCCGAGCGACGCGCCCGGGTGGCGGAGGTGATCCGGGAACTGGGCCTGGAGCAGCGCGCGGAGCAGCCCGTGCACAGCCTCTCCGGCGGTCAGCGCAAACGGGTCAGCGTGGCCCTGGAGCTGCTCACGAAACCCTCGCTGCTCTTCCTGGACGAGCCGACTGCCGGTCTCGACCCGGGCATGGACCGGTCGGTGATGAACATGCTGCGCGGCCTCGCCGACGACGGCCGCACGGTCATCGTGGTCACCCACAGCGTCCTGAGCCTGGGCGTCTGCGACCGCCTCCTGGTACTGGCCCCGGGCGGCAAGATCGCCTACTACGGCCCGCCCGGCGACACCCTCGCCTTCTTCGGCTTCGAGCAGTGGCCGGAGGCCTTCGACGCCTTCGACCGCGACCGCGAGCGGGACTGGGCCAGGGAGTACCGCGAATCCCCGTTCCACCGGCACTACGTCACCGAGGCCACGACCCAGCCGCACCGTCCCGGTCCGGCCCCCGTCACCCCGGTGCCCCCGCCCCGTCCGCGCAGCCGGAGCGCCCAGCTCGGCACCCTGGTCCGCCGCTACACGGCCGTCCTGAGCGCCGACCGCACCTTCCTCATGATCATGGTCGCCCTGCCGTTCGTGATGGGCGCCATGGCCCGGGCCCTGGCGGGCGGCGGACTCGTCCGGGACACCGCGATGAACGCGCTGCTCATCCTCTGCGTCGGCGCCGTGCTGACCGGCGCCGCCAACGCGGTGCGCGAACTGGTCAAGGCGCCCGAGTCGCGGGGGTAGCAGGAGAACGACTCGTCGGCGAGGTGAACGGTCCCACCTTCCCGGGCCCGGGGCCGTGAGCCTCGCCACTGTGCGTTCGGCGAACGCATTCGGTGGACTGCCGGGCTCGGCTCGGGGTACAGGGACTGGTGCAACAGCGACCGGCCGGACCGGGCTTTCCGAGAGAGACAGCATGATCGATCACCTGGGCGGGGCAGTGATACCGACTGGTTTCGACGTACCCGTGGAGCCGCTGCGGCGCGCGGCGCACTACACCGGCGAACCCGGATGCATCGCGGAGGCACGGGCCTTCGCGTCCCAGTTCCTGGAACAACTCAGGACCGAGTGGTGCGCGGTCGCCGACAGCCGCACCGACGGCGAGCTGCTCCTGATGGTGAGCGAGCTGGTGACCAACGCCGACCAGCACAGCAACGGTCCGTACATCCTGGAGCTGGAGGGCACCGACAGCTCCGTCACGGTGTCCGTGTACGACAGCAGCACCGCCGTCCCCCGCCGCTACCCCAAGGACCCCCAGCGCGTCGGGCGGCACGGCCTGGAGATCGTGCACGCCCTGGCCTCGGAGGTCACCGTGGAACGGGTGCCCGTCGGCAAGCGCGTGCGTGCCCGCTTCGAACTGGGGCGCTGAGGGCCGACCGGACGGCCCGCCCCGGCCGCCCCGTCAGGCGCAGCCGAGCTCGCCGAGCATGCCCTGGCGCAGCCGCATGATGATCCGCTTGATCAGCCGGGAGACGTGCATCTGGGAGCAGCCGAGCCGTTCCCCGATCTCCGCCTGGGTGGCCTCCTCGACGAACCGCATGTGGATGATCTGCCGGTCGCGGTCGCTGAGTTCCGCCATCAGCGGGGCGAGCGCGTGGAAGTCCTCCACGAGCCGCAGCCCCTCCTCCTCCACACCGATGAAGTCGGCGAGCACGGCCTCGCCGTCCTCGGCGCCGTCACCGGTGAGCGCCGCGTCCAGGGAGGCGGAGTTGTACCCGTTGGAGGCGATCTGCGCCTCGACCACCTCGGGCTCGGAGAGGTTCATGAGCGTGGCCAGCTCGGCGACCGTCGGGTCCCGGTCCAGCCGGCTGGACAGCTCCTCGCGCGCTTTGGCCAGCTCCACGCGCAGCTCCTGGAGCCGGCGCGGCACGTGCACCGCCCAGGTGGTGTCACGGAAGAACCGCTTGATCTCGCCCACGATGTACGGCAGCGCGAAGGAGGTGAACTCGACCTCGCGCGACAGCTCGAACCGGTCGATGGCCTTGATGAGGCCGATCATGCCGGTCTGGACGATGTCCTCCATGTCGTCGCCGCGGCCCCGGAACCGGCCGGCCGCGAACCGCACCAGCGACATGTTCATCTCGATGAGGGTGTTGCGCGCGTACTGGTACTCGTGCGTGCCCTCCTCCAGCTCGGCGAGCCGGCGGAAGAACTGGCGGGACAGCTCCCGCGCGTCGCGCGGTGCGACGGCCGTCGGGTCCGCGATACCAGGCAGTGATCCTTCGCCCGTCCTGTCCTGCTCGGTCCTCATGGCGACCTCTGCTTCCGACCGGATCCCGGCGGTGTTCATTACCTCTCCCACGAAAGTCACGGTGACGTCTGCCTTCACGGCCTCGGTGTCCGTTTCCCTGCCCGAAGTGCGTCCCCGCCGTATACCCCCGATCCGGAGCTTCATGCACACCGGCCTGCATACCTGCGGAGCCGCTCACCCGGCGGGTACCCCTGGTGACGCCTCGCATGCACCCCTCGCTCGGTACTGGCGCGAAACCGTCACCGTCGTGCCGCGGCGGCCCGCCGATTTCCCTCAGGGCGCAATACCGGGCCCTTGCCCCGCGGAGCGCGGCTCCTAGGCTGACGGGGGTGAGCAACCAGGTGAGCAACGAAGCCAGAGTGATCCCCCTGCGACCGGCACCCGCTGGTCACCCGGACGGGACCGAGCCCGAGCCCAAGGAACCGCTGTGGCGCGATCTGGTGGGTGAGGTGCTGCGCCGCGAGCGTCAGGCGCAGGACCGCACGCTGAAGGACGTGGCCGACGCGGCCCGGATCTCGCTGCCCTATCTGTCCGAGATCGAGCGTGGCCGCAAGGAGGCGTCCTCGGAGGTCCTCGCGGCCGCCGCCCGCGCGCTCGGGCTGGGGCTCGGTGACCTGCTGTCGCTGGCCCATGGCGAGCTGACCCGCCGGACGACGCAGCACCGTCTCCTGACGACGCAGCACCGCCGGCCGGCCGCCGCCCCGCACCGGCCTCACAACGGGCTCTGCCTGGCCGCCTGACGGGACTGCCGGGTCACTTCTCCCGCGTCTGCCGGAAGAACGCCCGGACGTCGTCGACCAGCAGATCCGGTTCCTCCATCGCCGCGAAGTGCCCGCCCCGGTCGAACTCCGTCCAGCGCACGAGGTTCTCGGTCCGCTCCGCCTTGTGCCGCAGCGGGATCTGGGGTTCGCCCGCGAACAGGGCCAGCGCGGTCGGCGCCGTCGACGGCTCGGTCGGCCGGGCGGTCCGGCCGGTGGCGTGCGCCCGCTCGTCATAGATACGGCCGGACGAGCCGGCCGTGCCGGTCAGCCAGTACAGCATCACGTTGGTCAGCAGCCGGTCCCGGTCGACCGCCTCCTCCGGCAGTTCCCGCGAGTCCGTCCACTCCCGGAACTTCTCGACGATCCAGGCGAGCTGACCGACGGGGGAGTCCGTCAGGGCGTAGGCGAGGGTGTGCGGCCGGGTGGACTTCAGCACCGCGTAGCCCGTGCCCTCACGCGACCAGTGCGCCCAGCCGTGCCACGAGCGCAGCATCCGCTCCCGCTCCTCGGGGCCGAGCCCGGCCAGTTCCTCCTCGGTCGGCTCGGTGGTCGCGTGGGCGCCGGGCAGCAGGTTGAGGTGGACGCCGATCACCCGGTCCGGGTGGGCGCGGCCCAGCTCCCGCGAGATCGCCGCGCCCCAGTCGCCGCCCTGCACCCCGAACCGTGGGTAGCCGAGCCACCGCATCAACTCCGCCCAGGCGTCGGCCACCCGGCCCGCCTCCCAGCCCGGTTCTGTGGTGGGCCCGGACAGCCCGAAGCCCGGGATGCTCGGTACGACGACGTGGAAGGCGTCCGCCGCGTCCCCGCCGTGCGCCACCGGGTCGGTGAGCGGGCCGACGACGTCCAGGAACTCCACGATCGAGCCGGGCCAGCCGTGGGTCAGCACCAGCGGCACGGCCTTCGGCTTCGCGGAGCGCACATGGGCGAAGTGGACGTTCGCCCCGTCGATCGAGGTGGTGAACTGCGGCCACTGGTTCAGTTCCGCCTCGGCGGCACGCCAGTCGTAGCCGTGCCGCCAGTGCTGCGCTAGCTCCCGCAGGTAGCCGGCCGGGACCCCGTACTCCCAGCCGGCGCCGGGCAGCTCGGCGGGTCAGCGGGTGCGGTCGAGGCGGTCGTACAGGTCGTCGAGGTCGCTCTGCGGGACCGACAGGCGGAAGGGCTGGATGCTCTCGGCAGACGAAGCGGTCATGATCTGGATGCTATGCGGGCCCCACTCGCCCGTCCGGGTGATGTGCCGGTCCGGCCGATGAGTTTCGCGCCGTGGACCGGTCGATACAGATGACCGCGTTCCATACCAGGAGGTGTTCATGACCACCGACGGATTCACCACGTGTCTCTGGTTCGACGGCCAGGCCGAGGAGGCCGCCGACTACTACGTGTCGATCTTCAAGAACTCCAGCATCGACCGTGTCAGCCGCTCCACCGAGGCCGGCCCGGGCCCGGCCGGCTCCGTGCTGGTCGTCGAGTTCACGGCCAACGGCCAGAAGTTCGTCGCGCTGAACGGCGGCCCCCAGTTCAAGTTCAACGAGGCGATCTCCTTCCAGATCCTCTGCGCCGACCAGCAGGAGATCGACCATTACTGGACCAAGCTCACCGAGAACGGCGGCGAGGGCGGCCCCTGCGGCTGGCTCAAGGACAGGTACGGCGTCTCCTGGCAGGTCGTCTACGACCGGCTGATCGACATGGTCGGCGACCCAGACCCGGAGAAGGCCGGACGTGCCACCCAGGCCATGATGGGCATGGGCAAGCTCGACGTCACCGCGCTGGAGAAGGCGTACGCGGGGCAGTAGCACCCAGTGAGCGGGCCGGACCACGACCCGGCCACGGCCGCTCGACTGCGGCCTAGGCCAGCCGGCCTCGGCTCGGCCACCCGGCCTCGGCTCGGCCACCCGGCCTCGGCTCGGCCACCCGGCCTCGGCTCGGCCACCCGGCCTCGGCTCGGCCACCCGGCCTCGGCTCGGCCACC
>NZ_JBICWR010000001.1:156736-244308 GCF_043199855.1 Streptomyces sp. NPDC048521 | reverse complement strand
CCCGGCCACGATCGCTCGGCCACCAGCCGGCCACGATCGCTCGGCCACCAGCCAGCCACGATCACTCGGCCTCGGCTGCTCGGCCACCCGGTCACGGCTGCTCGGCCTCGGCCCCCGGTCACGGCCACCCGGTCACGGCTACTCGGTCACGGCGAGGAGTTGGGCGATCACGTGACGGGAGTTCTCCGCCAGTGTCGGGTTGGTGTGCCAGTAGTACGGCAGTGCGACCAGCGCGATCGACAGCGCCCAGCCGCGCCCGCGCGCCCACTCCGCGTCGTCGGCGCCGACGGCCTTGCGGAAGGTGTCCCGGGCGGCCGCGGGCAGCAGGTTCCAGGCAACGATGAGGTCCACGGCGGGATCGCCGACGCCGGCGGTGCCGAAGTCGATCACGGCGCTCAGCCGGCCGCCGTCGACCAGCACGTTCCCGGGGGACAGGTCCCCGTGCGCCCAGACCGGCGGCCCGGCGTGCTCCGGGGCGCGCAGGGCCTCCTCCCACAGGGCGGTGACCGCGTCGGCGTCGACCCTTGCGCCCAGCTCGGCGATGGCCGCGCGGGTGAGCTCGTCCCGGTCCCCCAGGGGGCCGCCCCGGTAATCGGGCGGCCCGTCCTGCGGGGCGATCCGGCGCAGCGCGTGCACGAACGCCCCGAGGTCCTCGGCGAGCCGCTCCGCCTCCTCGACGGCCCCCGCCACCGGATTGCGGCCCTCCAGCCAGCGGTAGACGGACCAGGGCCACGGGAAGCCGTCGTCCGGTTCACCCACCCCGAGGGGCTCGGGCACCGCCACCGGCAGCAGCGGCGCGAGCCGGGGCAGCCAGCGTTGCTCCCGCGTCACGTCCGATACGGCGGCGGGACGCCGGGGGAGCCGTACCACGAGGTCGGTGCCCAGGCGGAACATGGCGTTCTCGGTCCCGGAGGAGGCGACGCGCCGTACGGGCAGCCCGGCCCACCGCGGAAACCGGCGGGCGATCAGGCGCTGGACCAGTGGGGCGTCGAGGTCGACCTCGTCCGCGTGCATCCTCCGCGGCCGACGGTTGTCGTAGTCACTCATCGGGGTACATCACAGCGCCTCGACGCCCTTGCCGTCGACGGGATTTCGCCGGACGGGTACGGGAAGTGGCGGTCGCGGTCCGCGGCACCTGGCCGGCCCGGGGCTGCCCCCCGGCCGTTCGGCGCGCGGGTCGACCTCGGGGTGGCTAGCGTGAGGTAGCGGGACAAAACAGCTGACCGAGAGGGCCCGGACCATGGCCGTGCAACCCGAAGGAACGCCCTGTTGGGCCGATGCGATGTTCAGCGACCTCGAGGGAGCGAAGAGGTTCTACGGCGACGTCCTCGGCTGGACCTTCGGCGAGACGTCGTCGGAGTACGGCAACTACACACAGGCCTACGCGGACGGCAAGGCGGTGGCCGCGGTCGTCCCGCCCATGCCCGGCCAGGAGGGCCGGTCGCAGTGGTGCCTGTACCTCGCCTCGCCGGACGCCGCCGCCACCGCGGCGAAGATCCGGGAGAACGGTGGCGAGGTGCTGATGGAGCCGATGCAGGTCGGCGATTTCGGCACCATGTGCCTGGCCCGTGAGCCCAGTGGAGCCGTGTTCGGGGTGTGGCAGGCCGGCACCCACGAGGGCTTCGAGGCCACGGCGACCCCGGGCGCCTACTGCTGGGCCGAGGTCTTCACCCGCGAGCCGGAGAAGGCCGACGGCTTCCTCTCCGCCGTCTTCCCCTACCGGATGAAGGACATCGAGGACCACGCCGTCGACTTCCGCATGTTCGACATCGGCGAGGACACGGTCCTCGGCCGGATGCGGATGACGGACGACTTCCCGCCCGAGGTGCCCTCGTACATCAACGTCTACTTCACCGTGGACGACTGCGACGAGGCCGTCGCCCGGGCCGTCAAGCTCGGCGGCATCCTCCGCTTCGGGCCGATGAGCAGCCCCTTCGGCCGGTTCGCGGCGCTCAGCGACCCGCAGGGCGCGGACTTCTCGGTGATCGACATCACGACCACCGAGGGCGAGATGCCCAAGGTCAAGGACGCCTGACCGGGCCCGGAACGCCGGCCCGCGCGGTCATGGCATGATCGTGCGCATGCGTGAACGTGTGGTGGCCGCGTGCGACGGGGCTTCGAAGGGAAACCCCGGACCGGCCGGATGGGCGTGGGTGGTCTCCGACGGCGACGAGCGGACCCCGGGCCGCTGGGAGTCGGGCCCGCTCGGCCGGGCCACCAACAACGTCGCCGAACTCACCGCCCTGGAGCGCCTGCTGGCGGCCGTCGAGCCGGACGTGCCGCTGGAGATCCGGATGGACTCCCAGTACGCGATGAAGGCCGTCACCACCTGGCTGCCCGGCTGGAAGCGCAACGGCTGGAAGACGGCCGCCGGCAAGCCGGTCGCCAACCAGGATCTGGTGGTCCGCATCGACGACCTCCTCGCCGGCCGGACCGTCGAGTTCCGCTATGTCCCCGCCCACCAGGTCGACGGCGACCCGCTGAACGACTTCGCCGACCGCGCCGCCAGCCAGGCCGCCTCCGTCCAGGAGGTGGCCGGCAGCGCGCTCGGCTCCCCGGAGCCGCCGCCGTCGCCCGACACCCCGAAGGCGGCCGCCCCGCGCAAGAAGACGCCCCGCCGCACCGGCGGCGGAGCGTCCTCCCGCACCATCAAGGCGAAGTTCCCCGGCCGCTGCCCGTGCGGCCGCTCCTACGCGGCCGGCGAGCCCATCGCCAAGAACGCGCAGGGCTGGGGCCACCCGGAGTGCCGTACCGCCGAGGCCTGATCAGGTGTCGAACGTGTAGTGCCGCGTGTGGTCCAGCAGCTCCGCCGGACGCACGTCGTTCCACGGCTTCATCGTCTCGTTCAGGTCCACGACGTTCGGCGTGCCGGCCGCCGGCAGGTATCCGGCGTCCGGGTGCCGGCGCTGCCACTCGGCCCACAGCTTGTCGACGTAGGCGTGGTGCAGCCAGAACACCGGGTCGTTGGGGGAGACCCCGGTGGCCATCTGCCCGCCGACCCACACATGGACCCGGTTGTGCAGGTTGACCCCGCGCCATCCCTCCAGGTGGTTGCGGAAGCCGTCCGAGGCGCTGTTGTACGGTGCCATGTCGTACGTGGCCATCGCCAGCACCGACTCCACCTCGGCCGGCGTCGGCAGGTCGCGCACGCTCGTGCCGAGCGAGCGGCGCAGGAAGGTGCGGCCGTCCACCCGTACCGCGATCGGCCAGTCGCCGGTGGACGCGGCGAACGGGCCGTCCATCACCCGGCCGTCCGTACCGCGTCCGGTGCCGCCGAGGAAGTCCGGCGCCCACAGCGCGGCGCGGACCGTGCGGTCGGTGCTCCAGTCCCAGTACGGCAGCGCCACCGAGGAGTCCACCGACTGCAGCGCCTGCTCGAAGTCGAGCAGGAATCTGCGGTGCCACGGCAGGAAGGACGGGGAGCGGTGGCCGGTCCGTTCGCCGCTGTCGGTGTCGGACATGATGAAGGCGTTGTGCGTGCGGACGAAGCCGTCGTAGCGCCCGCTGCGCTTCAGCGCGATGACGGCGTCGGTGAACCGCTTCTTCTCGCCGGCGGTCAGGGTGGCCTGGTTCTTGCGTACGGTCATGGTGCGCGGTGCTCCGTAGGTCCTTGTGGGGGCGGTCAGTTGGCGGGGAACGGCAGCAGCGGCGCGCCCTGCAGTTCGTCCACCGCGGCACGGGCGGCGGCGCGCGGGGTGGGCACCGGGTCGTAGTGGCTGACGACGCTGATCCAGCTGCCGTCGGCGTTCCGCATCAGGTGCAGCTGCACCCCGTCCACGAACACGGCGTAGCCGCCGCCATGGTCGTGGTGGTGACCGCCTACGCCCGCCGGACGGCCCTGTATCCGGCGGCCGTTGTAGACCTCGTCGAAGGGGTCCGGCGCGGTGTGGTCGTGGCCGGCGGCCGAGGTGCCCAAGGTGAGGGCCGTGGCGTGGGGAGCGGCGACGGCGGCGGCTGAGGCCGTGGCGGCCAGGGCGGCTGCCGCGGTGAGCGCGCGGCGCCGGGTGAGGTCAGGCATGCGGGTCCTCCTGGGGGGCGTCGTGGTGGTGACGACGCATGCCTATCCGGGGGTCCCGGACCGGAAGAAATCCGCCGGAACGGGTTGGCTGTGATCCGGACAATCACCCACATTTCGTGCAGCGTTGAACGAAGATGATCTTGTTGCGGTGGTGGCTCCGGTCGGCCCGGAACGGGCAATTCCTTGCCGGGTCGCCCCGGATCGCGGTGATCTTTCTCGCGCGCCGACCGTCGGAGTGGCGCGGCTCACCGCGTCGAACTGACGCGATCAGGCGGCCCGTCCCTGCTGCTACCCTGCGATGCCGATCGACCACGTTCGGTGACTGTCAGGGGTGTGTGCGGTGAAGGTCGTCTGCGTCGGAGGAGGGCCCGCGGGCCTGTACCTCGCCATCCTGCTCAAGCAGCGGGACCCGGCCCACCACATCACCGTCCACGAACGCAACCCCGAGGGCTCGACCTACGGCTGGGGCGTGACGTACTGGCGCGGCCTCCTCGACAAGCTCCGGGAGCACGACCCCGCCTCGGCGCGAGCGATCGAGGAACACTCCGTGCGCTGGAGCGACGGCGTCGCCCACGTGGGCGACCTGACGGCCTGCCACCACGGGGACGAGGGCTTCGGCATCGGCCGCCACCGGCTGCTCGACCTGCTCGCCGACCGGGCCCGCACCCTCGGCGTACGCCTGGAGTACGACAGCGAGATCACCGAACCGCCCGCCGGCGCCGATCTCATCGTCGCGGCCGACGGGGTGCACAGCGCCCTGCGCGGCCGGCACGCCGGGCACTTCGGCACCCGGATCACCAGCGGCCGCAACCACTACATCTGGCTCGGCACGACCAAGGTCTTCGACGCCTTCACCTTCGCCTTCACCGAGACCGCGCACGGCTGGATCTGGGCCTACGGCTACGGGTACAGCGGCGAGCACAGCACCTGCGTCGTGGAATGCTCCCCGGAGACCTTCACCGGCCTCGGCCTGGACCGGGCGGACGAGGGCGAGCAACTCGCCCTGCTGCAGAAGCTGTTCGCCGACGTCCTCGACGGCCACCCCCTCATCGGCCGTGGCGGCGCCACCTGGCTGAGCTTCCGCACCCTCACCAACAGCGCCTGGCACCACGGCAACCTCGTCCTGCTCGGCGACGCCGCCCACACCACCCACTACTCCATCGGCGCCGGCACCACCCTCGCCCTGGAGGACGCCATGTGCCTCGCCGGCGCCCTGCACGAGCACGCCGGACTGCCCGACGCCCTCGCCGCCTACGAGCGCCGCCGCCGGGCCGAACTGCTGTCCGTGCAGAGCGCGGCCCGCTACAGCGCGCAGTGGTACGAGAACCTGCCCCGCTACATCCACCTGCCCCCGCACCGGATGTTCGCCCTGCTCGGCCAACGCCACTCGCCCCTGCTGCCGTACGTCCCGCCGCAGCTGTACTACGGCCTCGACAAGGCGGCCGGACAGCTGGAGGTGCTGCGTCGATTCAAACGCTGGCTCGGACCGAGGGCAGCACGGGCCCTGCACGCCCGGTCGGCCGCGCACCGGGGCTGACCGGCCACGGTTCCGCACCGTCCGCAGCAGCCTTCGCGCACCGAAGGAGCCCCGCCCCCACGGCCGTTACCCGTCTCGTTCGACCAGCTCTCGTCCGGCTACAGCCTGCACCGTGCCTACTGGCCGACCCGCGCCGCCGACCTCGCCCACCAGGACCGTGCCGCCATCGAGGACCAGGCCGCGCAGTGGGGCTTCGACCGGGTGCGGCCGCCCAGATCAAGGACTGGCTCTGCGACCCGGCCGTCGCCGACACCCTCGCCGAGCTGCGCACCGACGGGCAGAGCGTGTACTTCACCGGGCACGGCCTCGGTGGCGCCCTCGCCATGCCGGCCGGCATCCGCGACCACTCCATGCGGAGCTACCTGACGGCCCTGGAGAAGAACCTCGCCCGACCGGGGCCGGGCGGGGCCGGCGCCACACCGGCGCCACGGCCACGACACGGACGCGGACGCCCTGCCGGGCCGCCCCGCGCCCTGACTCACCGGCTGCCGGCGGGCTCGGTCAGCAGGGCTTCGGCGGACCTGCGGAAGGCGTTGAGCAGGCGGGTGTGGTCGCCCGCGCGGGTCGCCAGTGCCACCTGGCTCGGTTCGACGCCGTGCAGGGGGATCGCGGTGAGGCCGGGGCGGACGGTGAGGCCCGGGACACCCGCGGCGATCGCCACCGCCTGTCCGGAGGCGACTAGTTCGAACTTGTCCTCGATGTCGTCGACGTACGGGCCGTCGGGGGCGGGACGCCCGTCGGGACGCGGGTCGATGCGCCAGAACGCGTCCCACAGCGGGTCGGGGAGCCGGGGCAGGGGTTCGTCGGCGATGTCGTCCACGGTGACCGACTCCTTGCCGGCCAGCCGGTGGTCGAGGGGGACGACCAGGACCCGCGGCTCGTCGTAGAGCACCGTCACCCGCAGACCCTCGCTGGAGAACGGCAGCCGGGCCACGAGGGCGTCCACACGGTGGTCGAGCAGCGCCTGCCGCGCCTCCTGCCAGCGCAGGTGCGTGGTCCGCACCTCGGCGTCCGGGAACCGGCGCCGCAGATCGCGCACGGCGGGGGTGACGAAGACACCGGTGGTGTAGCCGATCGTGATCCGGCTGGGCTCGGCGGCGGCCCGGGCGACGGCGGCGGCCTGCGCCGCCGCGCGCAGCAGGGCCCTGGCCCGCGGCAGGAAGGCCTCGCCCGCCTCGGTGAGCCGGGTGCCCCGCGAGGAGCGGTCGAGCAGCCGAGCGCCCACCTGCTGCTCCGGACGGCGCACCTGACGGCTCAGGGACGGCTGAGTGATGTGCAGGGCGGTGGCGGCACGGCCGAAGTGCCGGTGCTCGGCGACGACGGTGAAGTACCGCACCAGCCTCAGGTCGAGATCCGCGGCGGTGGCAGAGTCGGACATGCCTCGAGCGTACCGCCGGGCTCCTCCTGCGCCTCGGGGCTCGCAGCCCGGCTGGGCTGGGGTGATGCCTGAACCGTATTGCCTCATGCGGAACAAGCTGTGGACGGGCGCGGCCTGGCGGTCGAACGATGGGATCACTGCCACCGAGCAACCAAGGAGCCCCACATCATGCGGGTATTCGTCACCGGTGCCACCGGTTTCATCGGGTCCGCCGTCGTTCCCGAACTCATCGGCGCGGGCCACGAGGTCGTAGGCCTCGCCCGCTCGGACGAGGCCGTGGCGACGCTGAAGGCCGCGGGGGCCGAAGCCCACCGCGGTGACCTGGACGACCCCGAGGGCCTGGCCCGCGCGGCGGACGCCGCCGACGGCGTCATCCACCTGGCCTTCCGCCACGACTTCACCGACTCCGGCGCCGCGGCCGCCGCCGACCTGCGCGCCATCGAGGCGATCGGCGCCGCGTTGGCCGGGTCCGGCCGGCCCTTCGTGGTCACCTCGGGCACGGCGATCGCGCCCGCGGGCCGCCTCGTCACCGAGGACGACGGGCCCGCCGCCGGAACGCGCCGGACCGCGTCCGAGGAGGCGACGCTCGCGCTGGCCGAGCGCACAGTCCGCGCCTCGCTGCTCCGGCTCCCCTCCGTGCACGGTCGCGGCGACCACGGCTTCGTGCCGCTTCTCATCCGGATCGCCCGGGAGAAGGGCATGGCGGCCTACGTCGGTGACGGCACCAACCGCTGGCCCGGAGTCCACCGGTTCGACGCGGCCCGCCTGTACCGGCTGGCCCTGGAGAACGCACCGGCCGGCTCCCGGCTGCACGCCACCGACGAGGAGGGGGTGCCCTTCCGGGACATCGCCGAGGTCATCGGCCGGCACCTGGACGTGCCCGTGACCGGCCTGCCCGCCGACAAGGCCGGCGAACACTTCGGCTTCCTCGGCGGTTTCGTCGGGGTTGACAATCCCACGTCGAGCGCGCTCACACGCACGTTGCTCGGCTGGGAACCGCGCGAGACCAGGTTCCTCGCGGACCTCGACGAGGGCCACTACTTCGAGGTGTAGTCCGCCCGGTCAGCGCGGGTGAGCGCCACGCCCACCGGGAACACCGGGAGTTCGGCCGCGGCCACCGCCGGGCCGGGTCGATCAGGATCGGTACGGCGCCCCGTGCGGCGGCGGAGCGCACCAGGCCGCGACGGCTCACAGGACCGGGTGCGTCCCGCGGAGCGGCCCGCTCCGCGGGACGCGGCACCGGATGACACACTGACGCCATGGACGAACGCGTAATCGGCAGGTCGGGTCAGTGGGCATCGGTGGTCGGACTCGGCACATGGCAGCTGGGTGCCGACTGGGGCGACGTGGACGACAAGGAGGCCCTGTCCATCCTGGAGGCGGCGGCCGAGTCGGGGGTCACCTTCTTCGACACGGCCGATGTCTACGGCGACGGGCGCAGCGAGGAGACCATCGCCTCGTTCCTGCGCGGCCGGCCCGATCTGCACGTGCTGGTGGCCACCAAGATGGGACGCCGGGTCGAGCAGATCCCCGAGAACTACGTCCTGGACAACTTCCGCGCCTGGAACGACCGCTCGCGCCGCAACCTCGGCGTCGACCGCATCGACCTGGTCCAGCTGCACTGCCCGCCCACCCCGGTCTACTCCTCCAACGAGGTGTTCGACGCCCTGGACACCCTGGTCGAGGAGGAGCGCGTCGCGGCGTACGGGGTGAGCGTGGAGACCTGCGCGGAGGCGCTGACGGCGATCGCCCGGCCGAACGTGGCGAGCGTGCAGATCATCCTCAACCCGTTCCGGATGAAGCCCCTGCGCGAGGTGCTGCCCGCCGCCCGCGAGGCCGGCGTCGGCATCATCGCGCGGGTGCCCCTCGCCTCCGGCCTGCTGTCCGGCAAGTACACGAAGGACACGGTGTTCGCGGCCAACGACCACCGCACCTTCAACCGGCACGGCGAGGCCTTCGACCAGGGCGAGACCTTCTCCGGCGTCGAC
Source organism: Streptomyces sp. NPDC048521 (assembly GCF_043199855.1). Lineage (NCBI taxonomy): Bacteria > Bacillati > Actinomycetota > Actinomycetes > Kitasatosporales > Streptomycetaceae > Streptomyces > Streptomyces sp. NPDC048521. Next base: position 235,387 of record NZ_JBICWR010000001.1, on the reverse strand, counting down.
TACGAGACCGGTGTCGAGGCGGCCGCCGAGTTCGCCGCGCTCACCCCCGAGGGCTGCACGCCGGCCCAGCTGGCGCTGCGCTGGATCATCGAGCAGGACGGCGTGACGACGGTGATCCCCGGGGCGCGCACCACGGAGCAGGCCCGCGCCAACGCCGCCGCGGCCAAGATGCCGCCGCTGCCGGAGGAGACGTTCGCCGCGATCCAGGAGCTGTACGACCGCCGGATCAAGGCCCAGGTCGAGCACCGGTGGTGAGAACCGAGTCGCACCGTGCGTGAGCGTGCGGTGACGCCGAGTACGCCTGTTTGAATGCTCTGTCATGCGGTTACACGCAACCGCATGACGGAGGAAGGGCGGCGCAGAGGGCGGAACGAGACCGCGGAGGAGCGGGCCGACCGGATGTGGGGTGAACTCATCCAGGAGGTCCGCGTGGCCCAGACGGGTGTGCAGATCCTGTTCGGCTTCCTGCTGACGGTGGTCTTCCAGCCGAAGTACGCCCAGCTCGCGGCCGTCGACCAGGCCATCTACATCGTCACCGTCGTCCTCGGCGCCTGCGCGACCGGTGCCCTCATCGGCCCGGTGTCGCTGCACCGTCTGGTCGCCGGCCGCCAGGTCAAGCCGCAGGCGGTGCGGCTGGCGTCGAGGATGACGTTCGTCGGGCTGGTCCTGCTGCTCGCCACGATGACGTCCTCCCTGCTGCTGATCCTCCGGGTGGCCACACACGACAGCTATGTGCCGTACCTGGTGGCGGCCGTCGTCACCTGGTACCTCGTCTGCTGGTACGGCCTGCCCCTGTGGGCCTGCCGCAAGCACACGTCCCGATCGGACGACTAGACCGTTCCTCCGCGCGCCGGACACCCCTTCCGAATCGGCGAACGCCCAGGCTCGTGATGCCCCACCGCGGTCCCCAAGGACGGGAGCGCCCGAGGGTGCCCGAGGCAGGAGTGGCGCCGCTGCGGTCAAGCAGTATGGTGGAGAGGTCTCCCTGCCGTGCCGTCCTCACCGACCCGGTGCGGAAAACCGGCGCCGCGACGGCTGCGGCCAACAGCCGTACCGGACCCGGTCGAAGACGCGCAGCCTTTCATCCACCCCATGGCAGGGCCTCCACGACAACGTCGCTGCGGCGCGCCGGAGCGGGGATTCGCGGCGACGTGCACAACTGCCGTACGGCAGGAGGGCTCCCCCGATGGACATGAGACTCGAAGTGGTAGTGATCCCGGTCGCCGACGTCGACCGGTCGAAGGACTTCTACAAGGCGCTGGGATGGCGGCTGGACGCCGACTTCTCCGCCGGCGACGGCTTCCGCGTGGTGCAGCTGACACCGCCGGGTTCCGGCGGCTCGGTGATCTTCGGCAATGGCGTCAGCTCGGCCGAGCCGGGATCCGCCGCGGGCCTGTACCTCGTGGTCTCGGACATCGAGGCGGCACGGGCCGAGTTGACCCGGAACGGGGCCGAGGTGGGGGAAGTCTTCCACGACGCGGGCGGGGTGTTCCACCACGCGGGCACCAAGGACCGGGTGCCCGGCCCGCATCCCGAGCGCGCCAGTTACGCGTCGTTCGCCTCGTTCACCGACCCGGACGGCAACAGCTGGATGGTGCAGGAAGTCACGGAACGACTGCCTGGGCGGTGACGCCGCTCGACCCGGGCCGGCGACCGGCCGGGGAGAGAAGCCGATGTCTGTGACCGGGGACCCGACGCCGGCCCGGACGACTCGAACCAGTGCGGGGCGCGGGGCCGTCCGCCGTCGGTGCGACCGACAGGCGCAGGGCGTTGAGCGGTGATGGGAGACATACGTATGACCGCGACCGTGGATCCGGACCGCTCCTCATGGGATGTGATCGTCCTGGGTGGCGCCGCCGCCGGTGAGAACGCCGCTCAGTACGCAAGCCAGTTCTCGGGCCTGTCCTCGGTGCTCGTGGAGGACAGCCTGCTCGGGGGCGAATGCTCCTACTGGGCCTGCATGCCGAGCAAGGCCCTGCTGCGGCCGGTGGAGGTCGTGGACGCGGCCGCTCATCTGCCGGGAGTGTCGGCCCGACTGGAGGCCGCCGAGGTCCTCGCCCGGCGTGACCGTGTGATCAATCAACTGGACGACGGTTCACAGGTGTCCTGGGCTCTGTCCACCGGTATCGACGTCGTCCGCGGTTACGGACGTCTGGCGGGTGAACGCACCGTGGTCGTGAGCCGCCCGGACGGAGCGGACCGGACACTGACGGCCCGCCACGCCGTGGTCGTCGACACGGGCTCCCGCCCGGCCGTGCCGGACGTTCCCGGACTGCGTGCGGCCCTGCCGTGGGCGTCGCGCGACGTGACCACGATGCGTGAGGTGCCGCGTCGGGTCGTCGTCCTGGGCGGCGGCGTGGTCGCCTGTGAGGCGGCCACCTGGCTGGCCGGGCTGGGAGCGAGCGAGGTGTCGCTCGTGTACCGCGGCGATCGGCTGCTGGCCCGGCAGGAACCCTTCGCGGGCACACTCGTCGGCCAGGCCTTGCAGGACAGCGGCGTCCAGTTGTACCCGGGGCACAACCTGTCCCTGGTCAAGCGGGCCGAGCCCCGTGACACCGGGCACGGCCACATCCATGGCGGGGAAGTCAGCGTGACGCTCGACGACGGCACGACCGTGGTCGCCGACGAGGTCGTCGTAGCCACCGGGCGCCTGCCCAACACCGAGGACATCGGTCTGGACACCATCGGCCTGCGCCCCGGCGGATACCTCGCGGTCGACGAGCACCAGTGCGTGCGGGGTACGGACGCCGACTGGCTCTACGCCATCGGCGACGTGTGCGGGCGGGCACTGCTGACGCACATGGGGAAGTACCAGGCCCGTATCGCCGGAGAGGTGATCGCCGCCCGCGCAGAAGGCTCCACCGAACTGCCCTCCGCCGCCGCCGGACACATCGGGCTTCCCCAAGTCGTCTTCACCGACCCGGAGGTCGGCAGCGCCGGACTGACCGAGCGGCAGGCACGAGACGCCGGCATCGACGTGGAGGTCGTCGAGTACGACCTCGCCGCGCTCGCGGGAACCTACGTCATGCGCTCGGACTACCGGGGCCAGGCCAAACTGGTCGTCGACCGCACCGACGACGTGGTGGTGGGAGCCACCTTCGTCGGCGCGGGCATCGCCGAACTCGTGCACTCGGCGACCACGGCGATCGTGGGCCGGATTCCTCTGTCCACCCTGTGGCACGTCGTCCCGAGCTATCCGACGGCCAGCGAGATCTGGCTCCGGCTTCTGGAGACCCTCCGCGTGAAGCGGCGTACGGATGACGGGAGCTGACGGCCCCTGGGCAGCACGGGCCATCGGCCGCACCAGCGCGCCACAAGGGGCGCGGACGAGGATGCGGTCGCCCGGCGCCGGGGCTACTCCGCCCCGGAGAGGATCTCCGCCAGGAACTCGTCGACGGGGACGTGTTCCTGCCCGGGCGGGACGACCTGGTGGGTCTCGCGCAGGAACGCGGCGATCGCGGGCGCCCAGGCGAACACCACCGCGTGGTGCCGGCTGCCGTCGGGACGGTAGTCCCCGAGGAACTCCAGGCGCAGCTCGTGCCACAGTCCGGTGGCGGCGGGCCGCACCCGGACGTCGCCGACACCGACCGGCTTGTCCAGGCCGTCGCAGAGCATCTCCCGGTCCAGCCGCCAGCGGGCCAGCACATGGCCGTCGTGGCCGAAGACGGCGGTGACGGCGAACGGATCCTCGGCGTCGTAGCTGAGATGGGCGAGCACGGGACACCGTTCGGTGCCTCCCGCGCGGAGCTGCACCACCAGGGTCTTGTGGACGAACGAGTTCACGCGAGGGCCTCCGGGAACAATCGGCTAGAGCCCTCTAGTACCCCCGTCCCGCCCGGAATGCTCACCCGTGCGACTGATTCCCGTGGACTGCGCGGAACGCGGCCGGACAGGTGCCGAACACCGTGGGCCCGCGGCCGTGCTCGGGGAAAGCCCGCCCCCCGGAGCGGCCCACGGGGCCGCGCCGGACGGGCAGGGGGGTGTCAGCCGAACGCCTCCCGCAACGCGGGCAGCAGGGTCTTCGCCGACCAGTCCAGGAACTCCTGCTGCGTGTCGCCGCCGATCTGCACGAGGGCGACCTCCCCGAACCCGGCCTCGGCGTAGGGCCGTACGGCCTCCACGAAGGCGTCCGGGTCGTCGCCGCACGGGATGGCGGAGGCGACGTCGTCCTCGGTCACGAACTGCGTGGCCGCCTCGAACGAGTCCGGGTGCGGCAGTTCGGCGTTCACCTTCCAGCCGAGCCCGAACCAGCGGAACTGGGAGTGGGCGCGTTTGATCGCCGTGTCCCGGTCGTGGCCGTAGCACACCGGCAGCTGGCCGACCCGGGGCTTGCCGCTGCCGCCGTGCCGGTCGAAGGCCTCCAGCAGGCCCGCCTTGGGCTCGGTCGCGATGACCAGGTCGGCGAGATGCCCGGCGAGCTTGCAGGACTGCTCGCCGGAGACGGCGATGCCGATCGGCGGAGCCTCGTCCGGGAGGTCCCACAGACGGGCCGACTCCACGTCGTAGTGCTGTCCGTGGTGGGTGACATGGCCGCCCTCGAACAGCGCACGGATGATCTCCACTGCCTCTTCGAGCATCTCGTGCCGTACGTCCGCGGGCGGCCAGCCGCCGCCCACGACGTGCTCGTTCAGGTTCTCGCCGGCGCCGAGGCCGAGCCGGAACCTGCCGTCGGACAGCAACTGCACCGTCGCCGCCTTCTGCGCCACGATCGCCGGGTGGTAGCGCAGGATGGGGCAGGTGACATAGGTCATCAGGGGAATCCGCGAGGTGGCCTGGGCGGCAGCGCCCAGCACGCTCCACGCGTACGAGGAGTGCCCCTGCGAGCGCAGCCACGGGAAGTAGTGGTCGGAGATCACCGAGAAGTCGAACCCGGCCTCCTCGGCCCCCACCACGTGGTCCACCAGGTCCCGGGGACCGGCCTGCTCGGTCATCATCGTGTATCCGATTTGCACCATAGGGGGTGAGTCCCCGGGTCGGCCCGGAGAAAACGGCCGAAGGGTCGGGGTCAGTCCTCCGGCTCACGGAACGTCTGCAGGAACGTCTTCAGCGCCAGCCGGTTGGCCGCGTCGCCCCAGGTGGCGGCCGGGGTGGTGAAGCGCAGGGAGAACCCGCGCCGGCCGCCCAGCAGGAAACCCCGCCCGAAGGTGTGCACCCGCTCCTCCCCGGACCCCGCGAGCCACTCGATGTCGGCGGCCTCGTGGCCCTGGTAGGTGGTGGCCCGGACGTCGCCGACGCGGCGATAGCCGGGGAGCCTACTCAGCCCCGGCTCGACGTCGTCCCGCCAGACCGCGACCGGATCCGGGCCGACGCGTTCGCTGTAGGTGACGGCGAGAGTGGGGGAGTCGCCGCTGTCACCGAAGGTGACGCGGTAGGCGAGGTCGGTCGCACGGGAGGTGGTCAGCCGCTTCCAGCCGCCGGGGAGCGCCACCGAGAAGCCCTCCGGGGCGGTGTAGCGCCGGTAACCGGCCGGCAGGACGGGGGCGGGAGGGGACGCCGGGGCGGGAGTGGCCGCGGGGGTGCCGCCGCCGGTGTGCCGGTCCGCCGGCGTGGTCGAAGGGGTGGCTGTGGGCGGAGCGTCCGCCGTGTCCGTCCCGGACAGCTGGTGGGTCGCCGCCAGGACCGCGGCCGTGACGGTCAGCGCGGCCAGCACGGTGCCCGCGGCCAGGGCTCGTCTGCCCCGCCCCGGCCCGGTCAGGCCGACGCCCCGGTACGCGCCGCGCACCCGGGGTACCGGGGCCGGCTCCCGGTCCGCGTCCGGGTCCTCGGTCACCGCCCGGGTCAGGGCCTCGTGGACCACAGGCCGGGTCAGCCGCTCGACGGAGTTCTTGCGCAGCAGCCCTTGCACCGTCCGGGTCAGCGGGCCCGCCCGGAGCGGGGTGCGCAGCGGCAGCCGGTCGACGGCCTTGAGGGTGGCGTCCGGCCGGCCGCGATCACGGAACGGCGGGCGGCCCTCGACCATCGTGTAGAGCAGCGCGCCCAGCGCCCACAGGTCGGCGGCCGGGCCGATGCGCTCGTCGCGGGCCTGTTCGGGCGAGGCGTACGACGGCGCCGTGAGCCGTGGGACGAGGGTCGACCCCGCAAGACCGAACCCGGTGACGACGACGGGGCCGTCCTCCCGCACGAAGAGCTGGGCCGGACTCAGCTCGCCATGGGTGATGCCCTCGTCGTGCGCGGCCTCGAGCACCTCGAGCAGATCCAGGCCGATCCGGGCCGCCCGTACGGCGTTGAAGGATCCCTCGCGCTCGAGGAGTTCGCTCAGGGGCGTGCCGTCGATCCACTCGGTGACCGTCCACAGCGTGCCGGCCTCCACCACGGCGTCGACGACGGTGGCGACCCGGCCGGGGCGCAGCAGCCGCATGGTCTCGGAGGCCCGGATGATCCGGGCGGTGACGCGACGCGCGGTGTCGTCGGCGGAGGGCTCCGGAAGCGCGGTCTGCGCCACCAGCCGGGGCTGCTGGGCCGTCGCGTCCTCGGCGTACCACCACAGGCGGTTCGTCTCGCGGGCGAATACGTCCAGGAGCCGGTACCGACCGGCGACCCACTCGTGTGCGGAGACGTGCGCCTTGGCCATGGTCATCCCTCGCTGCAACCCCTGCCTGGTGTTTCCCAGAGGTACGCGGGGCGCGCGGGGGTGTGTTCAATGAATCCTCGAGCCGGACCCGTTCCTGCCTTTTATTCAGAAGTTCGAAAGGGCTTGCGAGTTTGGGTTGGTCGCCCCCACCGGCTCCTGGACCTGCGGGTAACCGACGGTAAATCGCCGTGTGCCCCAGGGCGCACGACCGGTGTCACGTCAGGCCGAAGCGGTCGGCCCAGCCGGTGAGTTCCCGGGGTGTCGTATTGCCCCCGCACACCACGAGTCCGATCCGGGCGCCCTCGCCGACGCGTGCGAGCACCTGACGGGCCGCCGGCAGCAGGCAGCCCGCAGCGGGCTCGGCCCACACCTTGGCGTGGTCGGCGAGGTCCAGGCAGCCCCGCACGGCGTCCCGGTCCGGGACCACCAGGACGTCCTCCACCAGCTCGGACACATGGTCGTACGTCAGCTGCGACACCGAGGGCGCGCTGAGCGTGGTGACCAGGGACGACAGCGGCACCGGTACCGGCCCGCCCGCCGCGAGCGCGGCGGACATCGCCTCGGCGCCCTCGGTCTCCACGCCCCACACGCGCACCCCGGGCCACCTGGCGCGCAGGGCCGCCGCGATCCCGGCGATCAGGCCGCCGCCGCCGATGCTGACGACGACGTCCGTCGGTGCGGCGGTGTCCTCGACGTCCTCCGCCAACTCCAGCCCCACGGTGCCCTGTCCGGCGATCACGACCGGGTCGTCGAACGGATGGACCAGCGTCAGGCCCTCGTCGCGCAGCCGGGTCACCAGCTGGAACGCGCTGTCCATGCCGTCGGTCAGCCGCACCGACGCCCCGGCCTCCTGCGCGAGACGCAGGGACCGCGCCGGCGCGGTCCGGGGCATCACCACGGTCGCCTTCACATCGAGGGCCGCCGCCATCACAGCGAGCGCGATGCCGTGGTTCCCGCCGCTGACCGCGACCACACCGACGGCCCGCTCCGCCTCGCTCAGCGACAGCAGCTTCGCCGTGGCCCCCCGGGCCTTGAACGAACCGGTGCGCTGCAGCAGTTCGAGCTTGGCGGTGACCGGGACGCCGAGCAGCTCGGTCAGGCCGGGACTCGGTACGGTCGGCGTCCGCACGATGTGTCCGGCGATCCGCCGGGCGGCGGCTTCGATCTCCGAGATGCCGATCAAGGTGCCTCACCCTTCCGGCGCGGGGCTGAGGACCGCGCCTCACGCACCTTGACCTGCCGGGACGGCGGAGGTCAACGCCGTTTCGGATCATGGCTACAGCACGCGGTGCACCAGCAGGTCCAGCAGCCGGTGCAGCTCCTCGGCGGCCTCGGCGGCCAGGGCGGCGCCCGCGAGCAGTGCCCGCGCGGCGGCCGTGTGCGCACGGGCCTCGGCCAGCGTCGCCGCACGACCGCCCGCCTCCTCGATCAGCACGGCCGCCTCCGCGGCCCTGCCGGGCGAGCCGAGCAGTGCGGGCAGCCGCCGGGCCGCCGGGGAGCCGAGCGCGACCAGGACCGGGAAGGTCTTCTTGCCCTCCCGCAGGTCGCCGCCCACGGGCTTGCCGGTGACGGCCGGGTCGCCCCAGATGCCCAGCACGTCGTCGACCAGCTGGAAGGCGACACCGAGATGCCGTCCGGCCCGGTCCAGCGCGGTGACCGTGGCCTCGGGCGCCCCGCCGAGCGCGGCACCCAGCGCGGCGGCGCAGCCCAGCAGCGCGCCGGTCTTGCCCTCCGCCATCGCCCGGTACTCCTGCGGCGTCACCCGCTCCGAGCCGGTGCACGGCCGGGCGGCGAACAGCAGGTCGTCGGCCTGTCCGCGGACCAGATCGGCGAGCGCCGCGGAGAGCAGCCGCACGGCGCCGGCCCCTTGCGGCGCGGCGGCGAGCGTGTCCACCGCCAGCGCGAACAGGGCGTCCCCGGCGAGCACCGCCGGACCGGTGCCGTACGCCTTCCACACGGCGGGGCGGCGGCGCCGGGTCGCGTCGCCGTCCATGATGTCGTCGTGCAGCAGCGAGAAGGCGTGCACCAGCTCGACCGCGACCGCGGCCGGGATGCCGGCCCGTGGATCGGCACCCGCCGCCTCGGCGCCGAGTACCGCGAGCGCCTGCCGTACGCCCTTGCCGCCCGGTGCCGTGGCGGGCGCCCCGCCGACCTCGCACCAGCCGAAGGAGTACGCGGCCATCTCGGCGACCCAGGGATGCAGCCGCCCCACCGCGTCCGTCAGCGCCGGTCGCGTCAACTCCCGGCAGCGGGCGAGGGTGTCGGCAGCCGCGAGCGGCGCCCGTACCGCCGTGGGCGGCGCGGTCACCGTACGACCTCCGTGTCCAGGCCGAACTCCCGCTGGGCCCGGGTCACCATCTCCCGCGCGTGCTTCAGACCGCTGCGGTCCAACGTCCTTGCCAGCTCGGTGAGTTCGGCCGCCGTCTCGGCACGGTCCCGCCCGAGGCGGGCCAGCGACTTGGCCAGTCCCAGCCGGGCCAGCGCCTCGCCGCGCGGCTCGCTCATCGCGCGGAACTCCTCCAGCGCCAGCTCGTACAGATCCCTGGCCTCGGCGTACCGCCCGGCCCGGTAGAAGACGTTGCCGCGCATCTTGTGGTTGTAGGCGAGCGCGCTGGAGAGGTTCATCGCCCGGCACGTGGCCTCCGCCTCGGACAGCAGCTCCAGCGCCCGTTCGGTGTCGCCGTCGCGCACCGAGAGGACGTCGGCGAGCCCGCGCAGCGCCCACGCGTGCCCGCGCCGGTCCTCGGCCCGCCCGGCTATCCGCGCGGCCTCCTCGAACAGGGCGTACGCCCTGTCGTAGTCGCCGGTGTTGCGGTGCATCTGCGCGATGCCCTCCAGGGCCCACACCGTGTGCCGGGCCTCTCCCCGCCTGCGGGCCTCGGCCAGCAACTGCTCGTGCAACCGGCCGACCGCCTCGTAGTCGCCCTGGATCCGGCCGGTCTCCGCGAGTCCGGCCAGCGAGTAACCGCGGACCACGACGTCCCCGCCGCGCTCACCCAGTTCGGCCGCGAGCCCCAGCAGCCGCCAGGCCAGCGGGAACGCCCCGCGCTGCCGGGCGAGGGTGCCGCCGCTCCACAGTGCCCAGGCCATGGCCGCCGTGTCCCCGGCCTCCCGGGCGGCGCGGTAACTCGCCTTCCAGGCCAGGTCCGCGTCGCGCACGTGGCCGAGCCGCCGATGGGCCTCGGCGACGGCGAGCCCGCAGCGGGCCGCCTCTGCGGGGCGCCCGGACCGCTCGGCCTCGCGCAGCCGCTCGGTGCCCTCGGCCAGCACGTCGACCAACGAGGAGTTCACGGACAGGGTGGTCAGTGCGCCCTGGTACTCCGGGGCGAATGCCTTGTCGTACATGTGTACCCTTCTATACACAGAGTGTATACATGCCGTGTATAGCGTCTCGGAAATACGCCCCGGCCCGAGGGGCCGGGGCTCGGTCTGTTGCCGGTCAAGACGCCGGTGCGGCGGCGGGGGTTGCCCGCGCGGCACGGGTCACATGTGAAGGTTCAGTGCTGCTGCGCCTTCTGGGGCGTCTCCTCGCTCGGCCGCACCACGACGTACCCCTCGCCCTGGAGCATCAGCTGCACGGCCTCGCCGGAGCCACCGCGCAGCATCGAGCCGATGGACTGCGAGCGGTGCAGCGAGGTCTGCAGATGCGCGGTCCAGCCCACCACCGCGTCTGTGTCGACGTACACCGGGGCCTGCGCCGAGACCGGTATGACCAGCGGGTTGCCCTCGCAGACCAGACCCAGTCGGCCCTGCCCGCTGAACACGCTGTTGAACAGGCCGCCGCCGGCGATGCCCGACCCCTTCACCGTCTTGATCTCGTACGACAGCGAGGCGTCGAAACACAGCACGTTGCGGCCGTTGACCGTGAACTGGTCGCCCGGCTCGACCTCGACGATGAAACAGTTCTGCGCCTCGTGCGCGAACCAGGCCTCGCCCTGCCCGCGCACCGCCATGAGGGGCAGTCCCTCACCGGTGACCGCACGCTTGAGCATGCCGCCGACGCCCTGCCCCTTGCGCTCGAACTTGAGGTCGCCGCGGTAGGCGACCATCGCACCCTGGCGGGCGTACATCTCGCCGTTCACCGCGTACTTGATGCACTTGGCGTTCTCGACGGACATTCCCGGCTCCACGGCCGGCTGCACCACGTGCTGACTGGAAAAGAGATCACCCTTCATGGAGGGATGGTGTCCCGGAGTGTGCCATTCCGCCAAGATCACGGAACGTGCCGGTTCAGCCACCGAACAGCTGCGTCCAGTACGTCCCCGCCCGGGCCGGCCCCCACACGCCCCTGCCCGGCCCCGGCGCGCACTCCCTATCCCTTGGCGGCCCCGGAGCCGGGCAGCTTCTTCGGCTTCCCGCAGAACGCCGACTCCAGCGCCCCCGCCAACGTGTTCAGCACCTTCTCGTTGTTGGAGGTGTTCGCCACCGCCGTGAGACTGCGCTTGCCGTCCTTCGTCGCGAAGGCATACGTGTAGTACCCCTGCACCGCACCCGTGTGGCCGTACACCGAGATCCCGCAGGACAGGTCGCGGCGGCGCAGCCCGAGTCCGTAGGCCGTCGTGCTGGTGACGCGCTTGAAGCGCTCCATCTCGGCGAGTCCTGCCGAGGACAGCAGCTTGCCGCCGAGCAGCGCCGAGTACAAGGTGTTCAGATCCTTGGCGGTGGAGATGACGGCACCGGCGCTCTGCGCCCAGGAGACCGTCTGCGCGGTCGCGTCCACCAGCTCGGCGCCGACCGTGTCCGCAGTGAGGTACCCGCGGGCGTACCGGCCGGGGATCGCGGTGTCCGGGTGGACGTAGAACGTGTCGCGCAGCTTCAGCGGCTTGAAGATGCGGTTCTCGTACTCGGTCCCCACCCCGTGCCCCGTGAGCTTCTCGATGAGCAGGCCGGCGACGACGAAGTTGGTGTTGGAGTAGGAGTAGGCGGCGCCGGGCGCGTTGGTGCGCGGCTTCTTCAGGGAGAGCGCGATCAGCTGCCGGTAGGTGAAGACCTTCTTCCGTACCGCCTCGAATCCGGACACGCTCTTGGCGAACATGTCGTCGGTGTAGTCGTACAGACCGCTGCGGTGGCCGAGCAGGTGGCGGACCGTGATCCGGTCGTCGGGCAGCAGTCCCGGCAGGTAGCGGTTGACCGGCGCGTCGAGCGCGAGCCGGTGTTCGTCGGCGAGTTGCAGCAGGACCACGGCCGAGAAGGTCTTGGTGACGCTGCCGACGCGGAACCGGTCGGCGGTGGCGATGGCCCGCCGGGTGCCGCGGTCGGCGACGCCCTTGGTGACCCGATAGGTCTCGCCGTGGTCGTCGATCCGGGCCAGCGCGCCCGGTGCGCCCTGGTCCAGGGCCGAGCGCAGCACCGTGGCCAGGCCCGTGATGTCGGGCGCCGGAAGCACGGCTGCCGCAGGGGTGTTCGGCTCCGCGGTCGCGGCCCGCGCCGGGACCGCGAGAAGAGACAGCGCGACCGCTCCGAGGACCGCCCCCCGGCCCACCGTTGCTGAGACCATCCGGCACCCACTCCCATCCGTACATGTCGTGATGCGATGTCGGTCACATTCCGGCCTCGGAACCTAGGGGATCAGGGCGACGTCTCCCCAGGCGACACACAGTTGGTCTGCTCGTGATCACTCTGTGGCGCCCATTCGTAAAGGATTGCCATAGAAATTCGCGAAATGGATCATTCCGGCTTTACGTGCACATGACTGATCCGTAAGGGTGACCCTCGGGGCCCGACCGGCCCCCGTGGTGCCGAACCGCACCATGACCCAAGGCGGTTGGTGGCCCGGCCGCCTTCGCACGAAGGAACCCTGATCAGATTGCGTAGACCGCACATACGCTCCGTGGCGGTCGCCGTCGCGGTGACGACGGCTGCCACAGGCCTGGCCGGCACGGCCTTCGCGGGTCCCTCCACGGCGGGGGTGGAGCGAACCGCCGCGTCCGCCACCACGAACGCCACGGCGGTGGTGGAGGCGGCACGCACCGCGGCCTTCGCCCACGCCTCGGCGACCGGCGTCTCCAAGGGTGACGAACTCCAGGCCCAGGACGTCATGATCGACCCTGAGGGCGCCCGGCACGTCCGTTTCGTCCGGACGCACGGCGACCTGCCAGTGCTCGGCGGCGACCTCGTCGTCCACCTCGACCACAAGCTGGCCTACACGGGCGTGACCCGCGCGGCCGACCACACCGTCGAGCCGGCCACCTCCAAGGCCAAGCTGACCGCGCGGCAGGCCGCCGCCAAGGCCGCCCGGGCCGCCAAGGGCGAGGCGAGCGGCGCCCGGCTGGTCGTCGACGCACGCGGTGGCGCCAGCGCCCTCGCCTACCAGGTGACGGTGACCGGCCAGGGCGGCTCCCGTACCGTCGTGGTCGACGCCGTCACCGGCACGGTGCGCAGCAACACCCCCGACAGCGACGAGTTCCTGTCCCCGAAGCTGCTCGACACCCTGCGCGAGCGCGGTGAGACCGCCGAGCCGGAGACCGGTGCCGGCTCTCCCGCCCCGGCGGGCCTGCTGGGCTCGGGCGCCTCCGGTGCCGCGCGCTACCCGGCCACCGCGAAGGGCACCGGCAAGACCCTCTTCGTGGGCACCGTCGGCCTCACCACCACGCAGACCTCGCGCGGTCACTACCAGCTCAAGGACCCGAGCCGGTACGGCACCGAGACGCGGGACGCCAAGGGCTCGTACACGGAGAAGTTCAGCGCCGGCACGAAGTTCACCAACACCACCAACGTGTGGGGCAACGGCGCGACCACCAGCCGCGCCACCGCCGCCGCCGACGCCCAGTACGGTGTCACCAAGACGCTGGACTTCTACAAGAGCACGTTCCAGCGCAAGGGCATCCGCAACAACAGCAAGGCCGCCCAGGCGATGGTCCACTGGGGCAGCAAGGTCGCCAACGCCTTCTGGGACCCGGCCTGCACCTGCATGCTGTACGGCGACGGCGACGGCCAGATGTTCAAGAAGCCGCTCGTCGTCCTCGATGTCACCGGTCACGAGCTGACCCACGGTGTGGTGGAGGCGACCGCCGACCTCCAGCCGACCTTCGTCGACTCCGACGGCAACCAGTACGGCGAGCCGGGCTCGCTGAACGAGTCGCTCGCGGACATCTTCGGCTCGAACGTCGAGTTCTACGCCAAGAACGCGAAGGACACGCCGGACTACCTCGTCGGCGAGAAGCTGGGCCTCGAGCAGAAGTTCCTGCGCCGCCTCGACCGCCCGTCGCTGGACACGCTCGAGGGCACCATCGACTACTGGTCGCCGGACGTGTACTACACCGAGGTGCACGCCGGTTCCGGTGTCTCCTCGCACGCCTACTACCTCCTCGCGGAGGGCAGCGGCAAGAAGAAGATCGGCAGCGTCACCTACAACTCGCCGACCTACCACAACATCGCGGTCAAGGGCATCGGCCGGACCAAGGCCACCGCCATCTTCTACCGCGCGCTCACCCGCTACATGGTCTCCACGACCGACTTCCACCAGGCGCGCGTCGCGACGCTGAAGGCGGCCAAGGACCTGTACGGCACGAACAGCACCGAGTACAAGACGGTGGACAAGGCGTGGTCCGCGGTCAACGTCACCGCCGCCAACACGCCGGCCGCCCGCCACTGACGGACGGCAGCGCACACCCGCACCACCGGATGCCCCGCCCCGCGCGGGGCATCCGCATGTCCGGACCGCACCAGGATCCCCAACCGCCTTCGTAACAGCCCCTGTTTCTTTTATTGACAGCGGAAAATAAGGGCCTTAGGTTCCCGGCCATGCGCTCGACCCCGCACGCCGAGACGTTCCCGGCGCACACACCGGCCGCCTCGCAGGTGTTCACGACGGTCCTGTCCCACGGGCCCCTGACCCGTCTGGAGGCGGGCCGTCGGGCCGGGCTGTCCCCGGCCGCCGTGACCAAGGCCGTACGCCCCCTGCTGGCTGCCGGATACCTGGCCGAGGGCGCCGACCAGGAGGCCCGGCCCGCCCTAGGCCGGCCCGCCAGCCTGGTCAGGGTCAACGGGGAACGGGCCCTGTTCATCGGTGTGAAGGTGACCGGCGGCGAGTTGATCGCCGTCCTGACCGACCTGTGCTGCCGGATCCGGCTCGCCCGCCGCACCCCCCTGCCGGACCGTGCGCCCGGACCCGTGCTGACCGCGATCGCGGACCTCGTCCACGAACTCCGCACCCACGCCGCCGAGCCGGCGTCACCGGTGGCCGGCCTCGGCATCGCCGTCTCCGGCGACGTCGACCGCGCTGAGGGCGTCGTACGCTACTCGCCGTTCCTGGACTGGCGGGACGTGCCGCTCGCCGAACTCGCCACCACCGCCGGCGGACTGCCGGTGGTCGTCGACAACGACGTGCGGGCGCTGACGATCGCAGAGCAGTGGTTCGGTGCCGGTGCGGGCCTGAGCGACTTCGCCGTGGTGACCGTGGGCGCGGGCATCGGCTGCGGACTCGTGGTGCACGGCCGGGTGGTCTCCGGCGCGCACGGCGTGGCGGGCGAGATCGGGCACATCGTCATCGATCCCGCCGGACCCCCGTGCCACTGCGGCAACCGCGGCTGCCTCGAGGCGATCGCCGGCGACGCGGCGATCCTCGCCCGCATCCAGGAGGTGACTGGCCGTCACGTGACCCACAGCTGCGAAGCGGTGGCCCTCGCGCACCAGGGAGTCCCGGGCGTCCGCGAGGTGTACGCGCGGGCCGGGGAGGCCATCGGCCGGGGCATCGCCACCGTGGCCAACCTGTTCGGCCCCGAACGCGTGATCATCTCCGGTGAAGGGCTCACCGCCTACGACCTCTTCGCCGAGCACATCCGGGAGGCGTTCACCACTGCCGCCTTCGGCTCCGCCGCCCGGTGCGACGTACAGACCCGCCCGCTGCCCTTCGAGGAGTGGGCGCGCGGCGCGGCAGCGGCCGCGATCCAGTCCTTCATCACCCAGGCTCCCACCACCGGAACGGGCTGAGCCGCCCCGACCCGAACCCACCCAGGAGGTACGGCCCATGCGGTCACCCTCGTACTCCGTCCTGCCCGCACGCGGGCTCACAGCCGCCGTCGTCCTGGCCCTCACCGCGGGCCTCGCCACGGCCGTACCGGCCACCGCGCACGCCGACACCGCGCCGGCCCTGGCCGCCAAGCCCTACATGGGCTGGTCCAGTTGGAGCATGCAGTCGTCCAAGTACCCGGGCCTCAACCCGGACGGCGACTACAGCTACCTGACCGAGGCGAACGTCCTCAAGCAGGCCGACGCCCTCGCGGCCAAGCTCAAGCCGTACGGCTACGAGTACGTCAACATCGACGCCGGCTGGTGGCGGGACAACAGCTGGAAGCCCGAGTTCGACGCCTACGGACGCCAGCAGGCCGACCCCGTCCGCTTCCCGCGCGGCATGAAGCCGGTCGCCGACCACATCCACGCACTCGGCCTCAAGGCCGGCATCTACCTGCCCGTCGGCCTGGAGAAGGAGGCGTACGGCGACGGCAAGGTGCCCGTCTGGCACGCCGACGGCTGCACCACCGCCGACATCGTCTACGGCGACCTGCGCACCACCAACGGCTGGGACAGCGCCTACAAGCTCGACTTCGGCAAGCCGTGCACCCAGAAGTACGTAGACTCCCAGGCCCAGCTGCTCGCCTCATGGGGCTATGACTTCCTCAAACTGGACGGCGTCGGGCCCGGCTCCTTCAAGAGCGGCGACAACTACGACAACGTTGCCGACGTGGCCGCCTGGCAGAAGGCCATCGCCGCCACCGGCCGCCCCATGCACCTGGAGCTGTCCTGGTCCCTGGACATCGGGCACGCCGCCGACTGGAAGAAGTACTCCAACGGCTGGCGCGTCGACACCGATGTCGAGTGCTACTGCAACACCCTCGTCAGCTGGGAGAACTCCGTCGACGACCGCTTCGACGACACCCCCGGCTGGACCCGGCACGCCGGACCCGGCGGCTGGAACGACCTCGACTCCCTCGACGTCGGCAACGGCGCCATGGACGGCCTGACCAAGGCCGAACGGCAGACCTACGCCACCCTGTGGGCCATCGCCAAGTCCCCGCTGTACACCGGCGACGACCTGACCAAGCTCGACGACTACGGCGTCAAGCTCCTCACCAACCGCGAGGTCATCGCCGTCGACCAGGGCGACACCCCGCCCGCCCGGCCGGTCACCCCCTCCGACCCCCAGCAGGTCTGGGCCGCGAGGAACCCGAACGGCACCTACACCGTCGCCCTGTTCAACCTCGCCGACGCGCCCGCCGCCGTCACCGCCGACTTCTCCTCCCTCGGCTTCACCGGCAAGGCGGCCGTCCGCGACCTGTGGAACCACGAGAACCTCGGCTCCTTCAAGAACAGCATCACCGAGGCCCTGCCCGCCCACGGCTCCCGCCTGTTCACCGTCACCCCGCACGGCAGCGCCCTCACCACCACCGGCTACGAGGCCGAGGCCGACACCAACACGCTCGGCGGCAGGGCCTCCGTCGCCGACTGCTCCGCCTGCTCCGGCGGCAAGAAGGTCGGCAACCTGTACGTCGGCGGCACGCTCCGCTTCGACGACATCGTCGTGGACCGGCCCGGCACCTACCTGATCAAGGTGGCCTACGTCAGCGGCGACGCCCGCCCGGTGAACGTCTCCGCCAACTCCGGCACCGCCACCCGCCACCGGTTCCCCTCCACCGGCGACTGGGGAACCGTCGAGACGGTCAGCGTCCCCGTCACCCTCAAGGCCGGCACCAACACCGTCACCTTCGACAGCGGTGCGGACTACGCACCGGACATCGACCGCATCGACGTCCCCTCGTCCCCCCGTCAGTGATCGGAACCCGCCATGGAACACCCGCCCAGCAGGCGCGGCTTCCTCACCCTCGCCGCCGCCACCGGAGCCCTCGCCTCACTCCCCGCGTTCACCGCGAACGCCGCCCCGCAGCGGCCCACCGCACTGCCCGCCTCCGACACCCGCCATCAGCTGTGGTGGCAGGCACCCGCCGACGAGCACTCGATGATCGAGCAGGGCCTGCCCGTCGGCAACGGCCGCCTCGGCGCCCTGGCGAGCAACGACCCCGGACGTGAACTCCTCCTCGTCACCGACGCCACGATGTGGACCGGCGGCCTCAACGACACCCTCGACTCCGACGGCCAGTTCCCCTACGGCCGCGACGACTTCGGCTCGCTCACCCTCCTCGCCCGCCTCACCGTCGATATCCCCGACCACGACCTGTCCGCCGTCGACGGCTACCGCCGTACCCTCGACCTGGCACAGGGCGTGGTGACCACGTCGTACGTGCGCTCCGGAGTGACGTACCGCCGACAGTTGTTCGCGAGCCGCCCCGACGACGTCATCGTGCTGCACTTCAGCCAGAGCGGCGGCGGCCAGTACACCGGCACCCTCACCCTCGAAGGCACGCACGGCGAGACCGGGGGAACGGCCGGCTCCTTCGCCGGAGCCTTCCCCAACGGTCTCCGGTACGGCGCCGCGGTCACCGCCCACGGCAGCGGCGGCCGCGTCCGGGTCGACGGCTCACGCATCGAGTTCTCCGGCTGCCGGGAACTCACCGTGGTGCTGAGCGGGGGCACCGACTACGCCCCCGACGCCGCGGCCCACTTCCGGGACACGTCCCTCGACCCCGAGGCACTGGCTCGCACCAAGGTCCGTACCGCCGCCCGGCATTCCGCGGACACGCTGCTGCGCACCCATGTCGCCGACCACCGCGCCCTGTTCGACCGGTTCGGGCTCTCCCTCGGTACCTCCTCCGCCGAGCAGCGCTCGCTGGACACCTGGGAGCGGATCAGGGCCCGCGCCCGCGACGGTGAGCCCGACCCCGAACTCGAGGCCGCCTACGTCCAGTTCGGCCGCTATCTGATGATCTCCGGTTCACGCGGCAGCCTGCCCATGGGGCTGCAGGGACTGTGGCTCGACGGCAACGACCCGGACTGGATGGGCGACTACCACACCGACATCAACATCCAGATGAACTACTGGATGGCCGACCGGGTGAACCTCGCGTCCTGCTTCGACGCGTTCACCGACTACTGCGTGGCCCAGCTCCCCTCCTGGACCGACCTCACCAGGAAGCTCTTCAACGACTCCCGCAACCGCTACCGCAACTCCAGCGGCAAGAACGCCGGCTGGACCGTCGCCATCTCCACCAACCCCTACGGTGGCGGCGGCTGGTGGTGGCACCCGGCGGGCAACGCCTGGCTGTGCAACTCCCTGTGGGAACACTACGAGTTCACCGCATCGCGGGCCCACCTGGAGAAGATCTACCCACTCCTCAAGGGCGCCTGCGAGTTCTGGGAGGCACGGCTGCTCCCGTACACCCCGCCGGGAACGTCGGAGCAGGTACTGATCGCCGACAGCGACTGGTCGCCGGAACAGGGCCCGCTCGACGCCAAGGGCATCACCTACGCCCAGGAACTGGTGTGGGCACTGTTCGGCAACTACCGCACCGCGGCGGCAGAGCTGGACAGGGACGCCGACTACGCCGCCACCGTCGGCGACCTGCGCGAGCGGCTCTACCTCCCCGTCGTGAGCCCGAAGACCGGCTGGCTGGAGGAGTGGATGTCGCCGGACAACCTCGGCGAGACCACCCACCGGCATCTGTCCCCGCTCGTCGGCCTCTTCCCCGGCGACCGCATCCGGCCCGACGGCTCCACCCCCGCCGACATCGTCACCGGCGCCACCGCCCTGCTCACCGCACGCGGCATGGAGAGCTTCGGCTGGGCCAACGCCTGGCGCGCCCTGTGCTGGGCCCGGCTGAAGAACGCCGGCAAGGCCTACCAGCTCATCGTCAACAACCTGCGCCCCTCCACCGGCGGCGGCAACGGCACCGCCCCCAACCTCTTCGACATCTACCAGGTCGAGCAGGGCCGGGGCATCTTCCAGATCGACGCCAACTTCGGCACCCCGGCCGCCGTCGCCGAGATGCTGCTGTACTCACGCCCCGGACACCTTGAGCTGCTGCCGGCCCTGCCGGACGCCTGGGCCGCCGCCGGGACGCTGACCGGCGCCGGGGCCCGCGGCGGCTTCCTCGTCGACCTGAGCTGGCGGGACGGAAAGCCCACCGAGGTGCGGATCCGCAGCATCGGCGGGACCATGACGTCCGTGGGATACGCAGGCACGTCCCGGACGGTCCGCATACAGCCAGGCGGATCCGTCACCATCCGGGACCTCGCCCGATGAGCGGCCGGTTCGCGCGCGGCTGTCACATCGCCGCCGCGCTGCTGACGGCCCTCGCCTGCCAGACCGGGCCCGCACGGGCGGCCGGCACGCTGCCCGAGTCCGCCACCGGGACCACCGGTGTCGTCACCTGGGCGGCCGCCGCCGACCGCATGGGCGAGGGCACGGCCGGCCAGGGCTACCGGCTGATCGTCCGCACCAGCGTCGGCGGCAGCGATCTGCGGGTCCGCTTCACCAACGCCTTCGGCGACCGGCCGCTCACCCTGGACGGCGTCTACGCCGGCCTGCGGGACCAGGGGGCCGCGCTGCGCCCGGGCACCAATCGGCGACTGACCTTCGGCGGAGCGCGCACGGTCACCGTGCCGGCCGGTGCCGTCGCCTGGAGCGACCCGCTGCCCGGCAGACTGCCCGCCGGCACCGACCTGGTGGTCAGCCTCCGCACGCCGGACGCGGCCGGTCCGGCCACCGGCCACTGGATGGCGATGCAGACGTCGTACACCGGCCAGGGCGACCACACCGCGGAGGAGAGCGGCGCCGGCTGGGCGCAGACCACCGGCTCCTGGTGGTACATGGACGCCGTCGCCGTACGACCGGCCGGCACGGGCACGGGTGCCGTGGTCGCGCTCGGCGACTCCATCACCGACGGCTGGCAGTCCACCACCGACCTGAACCGCCGCTGGCCCGACTACCTCGCCCGGCGCCTCGGCAGCACCGGAACACCGGTCAAAGGGGTGGCCAACGCGGGCATCTCGGGCAACAAGCTCCTCGCGGACGGCGCCGGGGAGAGTGCCCTGCACCGGCTGGACCGGGACGTCCTCTCCCAGCCCGGAGTACGCACCGTGTTCCTCTTCGAGGGCGTGAACGACATCAAGGCGCACTCCGGCGTCACCGCGGCCGACCTGATCGCCGGCTACCGGGACATCGCGCGGCGGGCGCACGGGGCCGGGAAGTGCGTGGTCGCCGCCACCGTCAGCCCGTTCAAGGGCTGGTACGAATGGGACCCGGCCGCCGAGGCCCTACGCCAGGAGGTCAACCAGTTCCTGCGCACGAGCGGGGACTTCGACGCCGTCACCGACTTCGACCGCACCCTGCGCAGCCCGTACGACCCCGAACGGATCCTGCCGTTCCTCGACGGCGGCGACCATCTGCACCCCAATGACAAGGGCATGCAGGCCATGGCCGACGCCGTCGACCCGGAAAGCCTGGACTGCACGCGCTGAAGCCGACCGGCCGGGTCACCCCGATTCGGCCGGGTCCGGCGCCGCCAGACCCTGGCGGTAGGCGATCGCCACCGCCTCCGTACGGCTCGCGGCGCCCAGCTTGGCCAGGATGTTGGACACGTGCACGCTGGCCGTCTTGCCGCTGATGAACAGCTCCTCGCCGATCTGCCGGTTGCTGCGGCCCCGCGCGAGGAGCCGCAGCACGTCCTGCTCGCGCGCGGTGAGCGTTGTCGCGCGGCCCGCGTCCGCGGGCGTGGCCGCGAGGCGGCCGCGTCCGGTCAGCGCGTCGATCCGCGCCAGCAGCGGCGCCGCGCCCAGCCCGGCCGCCGTCTCGCGGGCCAGCCGCGCCTGCTCCGCCGCCTCCGCGCGGCGCTCGGCCGCCAGCAGCGCCCGCGCGTACCGGAGCCGGCACCGCGCCTGCTCGTACACGTCGCCGTACGCGAACGCGGCGACCGCCTTCTCCCAGGCCGCCGGGTCCGGCCCGGAGGCGACCGTCGCCCACTCCGCCTCCGCGCGGGCCAGCCAGGCCTGCCCCTCCGGGCCCTGCGCACGGCCCTCCTCGTCGGGTCCGGCCGTGATGCGCGCCAACTCCACCAGCTCGGCCGCCGTGTCCGCCCAGCGCGCGAGGTCCAGGTCCCCGCCGGTGCGGCGTGGTCCGCCGAACCGGTCGGCCAGCGCGCCCAGACACAGCGCGGCGAGCCGGACCGCGACCCCCGGCCGGCGCGTCGTACCGTCGCCCAGGGCCGCGACGGTCGCCCGCATCCGCTCGACGGCCTCCTCCAGGTCGCCCCGCTCGGCGGCGGCGTCGGTGAGGACGACCCCGGCGACGAGCGTGCCCATCCAGTCGAAGGGGCCCGCCAGCAGGGCGCGGGCCCGGTCGGCGGCCGTCTCGTCGCCGCGGGCCAGCGCCACGTACAGGGCGGGGCTGGTCACACCCCCGCCGCTCGCCGCCGGCAGCGCGGCCGCCGCCCGCGACGCGGCGCGCACGCACTCGTCCCAGCTGCCCCGCGTGTACATCACCACCAGCTGCAGATAGCGCATCTCCATCGGATACGGCGAGGACAGCAGCCCGGCCCGGCGGGCCCGGTCGAGGGCGTCAGCCAGCAGGGGCGGGCACTCGGCGAGGTCACCGGACTCGAACGCGGCCACGGCCAAGTGGTACAGCGCACGCATCTCCACGGGCCCGTTCCCCGCGGTGCGGGCCAGTTCCCGGGCCTGGCGCAGTCGTTCCCGGCCCGCCCGGGTGCCCCGGCCGCCGCCCTCGACACTGGCCAGGGAGATCAGCAGATCGGCCTGTGCGGCGGGCAGGCCCAGCTCCTCGGCGACCCGCAGGGCCCGCCGCGCCACCCGCAACGCGGTCCGGTCCTCGCCGACCTGGCGGGCCGTCGCGACATGGGTGGCCGCCGCCCACACCCACGTCCGCGAGGGCGGGTCGGCGGGGATCATCGCCAGCGCCTCGCTGCTGTAGCGGTGTGCCGCGGTCAGGCTGTCCACGGTCAGCAGGTTTCCGGCGAGCGTGTACCGGACCCGGGCGGCCAGCTCGAAGTCGGTGTCCTGGTCGACCCCGGCCAGCGCCGCCCGGGTCAGGGAGACCGCGCGGTGGGACTCCCCGGCGTGCGCGGCCGCGGCCGAGGCGCGCAGGGTCAGCGTCACCCGGTCCAGGCCCCCCTCGACGGCGGGCCGGACGGACGCCGGCACCGACGGCCACAGGTCCAGGGCGGTCTCCAGGTGCCGCAGCTCCTCGGCGGGCGCCCCCAGCCGCCGGGCGTGGTCGGCGGCCTCCAGACAGGCGGCGAGGGCCTCCGGCAGGTCGTGGCTCTCGCGGTAGTGGTGGGCGCGCTCGGCGGCGGTCTCCGGAGCCCTGCCCCGGGCGGCGAGCAGCCGGGCGTACGCGCCGTGCAGGCGGGACCGCTCACCGGGCAGCAGATCGGCGTAGACCGCCTCGCGCGTGAGGGCGTGCCGGAAGGCGTAGGTGTCGCCGTCCCCGGGGACGAGCAGCTGTCGTCCGACGGCTTCCCGCAGCGCCCGCTCCAGCTCGTCCTCGGGCAGCCCGGCCGCCTCGCGCAGCAGGTCGTGCCCCACCCGGCGCCCGGCCACGGCGGCGGTCCGCAGCACCTGCTGGGCCGTTTCGGACACCTGCTCGACCCGGATGAGCAGCAGGTCGGCGAGCCCGCTGGGCACACCGTCGGTGTCCGCGTCGGCCGCCGCGAGCAGTTCTTCGGCATAGAACGCGTTGCCCTCCGCGCGGGCCACGATGCCGTGGACGACCGCCTCGGGCAGCGGGCCCGCGCCGAGGGCCCGCACCAGGCGCGCGACCTCCGGATCGGGCAGCGGCCGCAGCTCCAGGCGCTCCACGGCCGGCAGCCGGACCAGTTCGGCGAGCAGGGGGCGCAGCGGGTGGCGGCGGTGCAGATCGTCGGCGCGGTAGGAGGCGAGCACGGCGAGCCTCCGGTCCGGGGCGCCGCCGCCCGGCCGGTGCAGCACGCCCCGGCTCAGCAGGAACCGCAGCAGGTCCCGCGAGGACTGGTCGGCCCAGTGCAGGTCCTCCAGCACGAGCACCAGCGGTGCCACGGCGGCCAGGTCGGCCAGCAGCCCGGCGACGTCCTCGAAGAGCCTGAGCCGGCCGTCGGGGTCCCGGGCCGCCTCCGGGCCCGCGCCGAGCAGCCGGTCCACCGCCGGATGTCTGCCCAGCACGGCCGTGAACCGCTCGTCGGCGGCGAGCACACCGAGGATCTCGGTGAACGGCAGATACGGCAGCCCGACGTCCCCGAGGTCCACGCAGTGGCCGGTGACCACCGTCGCCCCGGTGCGCGCCCCGCGCCCCGCGACCTCGTCCAGCAGGCGCGTCTTGCCGACCCCCGCGTCCCCGGCGATCAGCACCGCCCGCGCCTCGCCGGCCCGGGCACGCTCCAGCAGGCCCGTCAGCCGGGCCAGTTCCTCGTCCCGGCCGATCAGCGGCGGTGTGGTGAAGGCGATCTGCGACACGCCCCCATCCTGACACGCGCCACCGACAACCGGCCCTTGACCTGCGATTCGTCAGGGACGGACAGCCGGCGCATCAGCGCAGCGTCCGCGCCCAGTCCGCCGGCACCCGCCCCGCCGGGCCCGGTGTCGGCTGGTCCGCGGGATGGCTGGCCGGGGGAGCGAGTTCGGGCCCGGAGTCGTACAACTCGTCGGTGGCGAAGTTCCAGAACCAGCCCTCGCCCGGCTCGTAGCTCTGGATGACCGCGTGCCCCGTCGCCCGGTAGTGGGCGGTGGCGTGCCGGGAGGGTGAGTCGTCGCAGCAGCCGATGTGCCCGCACTGCGCGCAGCGGCGCAGATGGAACCACCAGCCGCCGGCGTCCTCGCACTCCACGCAGCCGGTGCCGCTCGGCGGGACGCTCGGGTCGATTCCGTCGACGCTCATACGGGTTCCTCCGCTTCCTCGGGGGGTGTCTGTGCGGTCAGGGGGAGCAGCACCTGGAAACGGGTGTCGCCGGGCACCGACTCCACCCGCAGGGTGCCGTGATGCTTGTTGACGACGATCCGCCAGGAGATGTCCAGGCCGAGGCCCGTGCCCTCGCCGACCGGTTTCGTGGTGAAGAACGGGTCGAAGATCCGGCCCTTGATCTCGGGTGCGACGCCCGGCCCGGTGTCCCGGAACTCCACCAGCACCTGCTCGTGGTCGAGCGCGGTCCGCACCGTCAACGTGCCCTCGCCGCCGGCGCTGTGCATGGCGGAGACCGCGTTGTCGATGAGGTTCGTCCACACCTGGTTCAGCTCCGCCGGATAGGCGGGCACCGGCGGGATCGTGCGGTCGTACTCCTTGACGACCTTGATGCCGGGGCCCCTCTTGCCGGACAGCATCAGCAGGGTGCTGTCGAGGAGTTCGTGCACGTCCACCACCCGGAACGGCGCCCGGTCCAGCTGCGAGTACTGCTTGGCCGCGTCGACGAGGTGCGAGATGCGGGTGGTGGAGTCCTCGATCTCGTTCATCAACAGCTCGGTCTCGACGGTGTAGTTGAGCCAGCCGATCGCTCCGGGCAGGATCTCCTCGTCCACGGCCGCGGCGACCTGCTCCAGCCAGTCGACGTCGAGTCCGGCCTGCACGAAGGTGGGGGACAGCTGCCAGCCGTGCTCGATGCCGTGGTCCTCAAGCCAGTCGGCGAGCATGTCCTCCCGGTCGGACGCCTCCAGCGGGCTGAGCACCGGAGCCTTCGCGACCCGCTCGGCGGTGCGCTCCTGGACCTCGATCAGGTTCGCCAACGCGTCGCGGGAGAACGGCCCCTCGGCGATCATGGCGAGCTTGTGCCGCATCTTCGCGACGCGTTCCCGCAAGGTCGCGGTGGCCCGGACCGCTGCCGCCGCAGGGTTGTTCAGCTCGTGGGTGAGCCCGGCCGACAGCGAGCCGAGGGCGAGCAGCCGTTCCCGCTGCCCGATCGCCGCCTGGGTGTTCTTCGAACCGAAGAACAGGCCCTCCAGCAGATGCACGGCCATCGGGAACCACTCCCGCATGGCGTCCGCGAAGAGGTCCGCGGGCAGCACGAAGAAGCGGGTCGGCTCGGTGACCCGCATCGAGTTGTTGTACACCTGCCGCACCCGGTCTCCGAGGTACGCCTGCATCGCGCCCCCGTACACCCCGGGCTGCGAGGTCCGGCTGACCTCCACGTCGTCACCGCCGACCCGGCGGGACAGCACGACTGTGCCCTCGATCATCACGAAGAAGCAGGTGGCGGGGTCGCCCTCGGTGTACACCGGTCCGGGCTCGAACAACTCCACCCGCCCCTGGCTGCACAGCCGCCCCAACTGCTCGGGGCTCAGCTTCTCGAACAGGAACAGCGAGCTGATCTCCCGTGGGTTGCACGGCATGAGCTGCCCGCTCATGACTGCTCCAGATACCGGTGGACGAGCATCACGGCCATGGCTCCCTCTCCGACGGCGGACGCGACGCGCTTGGCGGACTCGGCGCGCGCGTCGCCCGCCACGAACACGCCGGGAATGCTGGTCTCCAGGTGGTAGGGCGGCCGGTCCAGCTCCCAGCCGGCCGGCGGCCGCCCGTCGGCGGTCAGATCGGGCCCGGCCAGGATGAACCCGCGCCCGTCGCGCAGCACCGTGTCGCCCAGCCAGTCCGTCAGCGGGGCGGCACCGATGAACACGAACATCCACTGGGCGTCGACCTTCTCGGTCTCCCCGGTCACCGTGTGACGCAGCGTCAGCTGCTCCAGGTGATCCGAGCCGTGCGCCGCGTCCACGATCGTGTGGGAGCGCACGGAGATGTTCGGCGCCTCGTTGATCTGCTGGATCAGGTAGTAGGACATCGACGCCGACAGGTCCGGGCCGCGCACCAGCAGCGTCACCGACTTCGCGCCCCGCGACAGGTACATCGCGGCCTGGCCCGCCGAGTTGGCGCCGCCGACGATGTAGATGTCCTGCCCCTGGCAGGCGCTCGCCTCCGTCAGTGCCGAGCCGTAGAACACCCCGCACCCGGTGAGACCGGTGCAGCCCGCCGCGTCCAGCTGCCGGTACTGCACCCCGGTCGCCAGGATCACGCTGTGCGCGGCGATCGACGAACCGTCGGCGAACCGAACGACGCGCGCGCCGCCGTTCACCTCCAGTCCCGACACCTCGCGCGCGGTGAGGATCTCGGCGCCGAACTTGGCGGCCTGCCGGCGCGCCCGGTCGGTGAGCTGGGCACCGGAGACGCCGTCGGGGAAGCCGAGGTAGTTCTCGATCCGCGAGCTCTGCCCTGCCTGGCCGCCGGTCGCCGACCGCTCCACCAGCACGGTCCGCAGGCCCTCGGAGGCCCCGTACACGGCGGCCCCGAGCCCGGCCGGCCCGCCGCCGATGACGACGAGGTCGTAGAAGTCGGCCGTCGGTGTCGTCGCCAGGCCCACCCGCGCAGCCAGCTCCGGCGCCTCGGGTTCGACCAGGACCGTGCCGTCCGGGGTGATCACCAACGGCAGCCGCTGCCCGTCCTGCCCGGCGGCCGACAGCAGCCGCTGGCCCTCCGGCTCCTCCACCGAGTACCAGCGGTAGGGCACCTGGTTGCGGGCCAGGAACTCGCGCACGTTCGAGGAGCGCGCCGACCAGCGGTGCCCGACGACCTTGGTGCTGGGCACGGGCTTGTAGGCACTGGTGCGCCAGGCCTCCAGGAGGTCGTCCAGCACCGGATAGAGCTTCTCCTCCGGCGGGTCCCAGGGCTTGAGCAGATAGTGGTCCAGATCGACCACGTTGATCGCGTCGATCGCCGCGTTGGTGTCCGCGTACGCGGTCAGCAGCACCCGCCGCGCCCCCGGATACACGTCCAGGGCCTGCTCCAGGAACTCGATGCCGTTCATCTGCGGCATGCGGTAGTCGGCCAGGATCACCGCCACCAGGTCGCCGCGCAGCTTCAGCTCGCGCAGCGCCTCCAACGCGGACTCGCCGGACTCCGCGCGCACGATCCGGTACGACTCGCCGTAGCGCCGTCTGAGATCGCGGGCGACGGCACGGGAGACCCCCGGGTCGTCGTCCACGGTCAGGATGACGGTCCGCGCTGCATCGGCGGTCTGTGCCATACGTCTCCCACCCCGGGCGTCGGATCACACGGGTCGGCGTCGCGGGGACCACCGCACCGTTCGTAGGCCATCGTATGTTCGATCGCCGGGGTTCGCCCTGGCATAAGCCCACAGGCCGTGATCAGGCGTGCCGCACACAGGGCCCGCGGTCACCCCGAGCGCTCCCCGAGCACGCAGAACTCGTTGCCCTCCGGGTCCACGAGCAGCACCCAGGGCTGCTCGCCCTGCCAGATGTCCGCGTGCCGGGCGCCGAGCGCCGGCAGCCGGGCCACCTCCGCCGCCTGGTCCTGCGGACGGAAGTCGAGATGCAGCCGGTTCTTGACCGTCTTCGGCTCGGGCACGTGCCCGAAGAGCAGCCCGGGCAGGCGGTCCGGCGCGGTCCGGATCTCGTACTCGTCGTCCGCCTCGTCGACGCAGACCCGGCCGAGCGCCTCGGCCCACCACCGGCCGAGCGCCACCGGATCGGCAGCGTCCACGATCACCTGCTCCCACTCGAGCGCCATGCCGGCAGGGTGGTCGGCCGCGGCCGCGCCGTCCGTCCGGCGTCCGCGCCTCCTGCCCCCGGGAATCGGGCGAGGGCTCGAGGACGAGATCATCCTGAGTGTGCCCGCCCGTGACCGATAGTGGGCACCAGCACCGCGAGAACGCGGCGACGACGAGGAGGCCCACGCATGACACGCCCGATCACGGCAGGGGTGGACGGTACGGACGAGAGCCTGGCCGCGCTGGACTGGGCGGCCCGGGAGGCCGTACGCCGGGGGCTGCCGCTGCGCGTGGTGCACGCGTGGCGCTACGCCGAGGCGCTCGCCACGGCCGACCGGGACACCCAGCGCGGTTGGGTGTCGGAGGGTGTGGCGCAGGCCGTGCGCACCGTCTCCGAGCGGCATCCGGAGCTGGCGGTGAGCGTCGACGTCGTCGAGAGCGGGGCCGCGCACGCGCTGGCCGGTGCGGCGGCGCAGGCCGAGCTGCTGGTGCTGGGTTCCCGCGGGCACGGCCCGGTCGTCGGGTTCCTGCTGGGCTCGGTCGGCCAGCAGGTGATCGCGGAGGCCACCCGGCCCGTGGTGCTGGTGCGGGCCGGCGACCAGCCGACGGCGGAGGCCGCCGGCCGGGACGTCGTGGTCGGCCAGCACGGTGGTCCCGAGGACAGCGCGGCGGCGCTGCGGTTCGCGTTCGAGACGGCGGCGGCCCGCGGCGCGGCCGTTCGCGCGGTACGGGCCTGGACCCTGCCGCCCGTCTTCGCCTACAGCCCTGGCTCGCTCAAGCTCCTGGACGACGCGGGCGGTCTGGAGCCGTACGAGAAGCAGGCGCTGGCCGAGGCGCTCCAGCCGTGGCGGGAGCGCTTCCCGGAGGTGCCCGTGGCGGAGCACATCGAGATGGGCAGCGCGGGCCAGGTGCTGCTGTCGGTGGCCGGCCGCGCCCAGTTGATGGTCGTCGGCCGCCGGGCGCACCGTACGGCCGTCGGCGCCCGGATCGGCTCGGTCGCGCACGGGGTCCTGCACCACGCGGACTGCCCGGTGGCGGTGGTCCCGCACGAGTGACCCGCAGGGCCTGTCCGGCAATTCCCGTCTGCCGCGCGACGCCCCGCACGCACGTGTGCCGCACGGTCCCCAGACCCGAGTACGTTCCCGTACGAGGGCCTGGGGCCGGCACGGCGAGAGCACGCACCTGACGCCGCGCGGCCGCCCTCCGGGCAACGACGCGAATGGGCAGACAGGCCCTAGTCCTCGGGGGTCGTCGGCTCCAGCGTGGCACGGGCCTTCGGCAGCACGTTCTCGATGTAGTCCTCGACGGCGGTGTCGAGCCCTATGTCGTGCTGGGCGCGCTCGGACAGGTACCAGCGGTGTTCGAGCAGCTCGTGGTAGATCTCGGCGGGGTCCATCGAGCCGCGCATCTCGAGCGGGACCGCGCGGACGGTGGGCCGGAACACGTCCCGCACCCAGCGGTGGGCCAGCACCTCGGGGCGGGCGGCGAGGGGGTCGCCCGGGGCGTAGTCGTCCTGGGTGGCCATCCAGCTCTCCAGGTCGTTCAGCAGCCGCCGCGCCTGGTTCTCCTCGGTGTCCAGGCCGGTCAGCCGCAGCAGCTGCCGCTGGTGGTGGCCGGCGTCGACGACCTTCGGCACGAAGGTGACCGTGTCGCCGTTGGAGGAGTGCTCGATCTGCATCTCGGCCACGTCGAAGCCCATGTCGTTCAGACGGCGGATCCGGCGCTCGATGTAGTGGTACTTGCCCGCCGGGTACACCGAGGTGCGGGTCAGCTCCTGCCACAGGCCGGTGTAGCGGGTGCAGATCTCGTGGCCGAACTCGACCGGGTCGACGGACGGGTGCAGCGCGCCCGACGCCTCCAGGTCCAGCAGCTCGCCGCTGATGTTCACGCGGGCCAGATCGAGGTCGTACTCCCGCTGTCCGGGACTCAGCCGGGGATGCAGGTCGCCGGTCTCGGCGTCGACCAGGTAGGCGGCGTAGGCGCCGGCGTCCCGCCGGAAGAGGGTGTTGGACAGCGAGCAGTCGCCCCAGGCGAACCCGGCCAGGTGCAGCCTGACCAGCAGCACGGCGAGCGCGTCCATCAGCCGGTGCATGGTCTCCGGGCGCATGGTCGTCTCGAACATCGACCGGTACGGCATCGAGCCGCGCAGGTGCCGGGTGATCAGCACCGGCTCCAGCGGGGCGCCCGAACCGTCGGTGCGACCGGTGACCACGGCGAGGGGGTCGACGGCGGGGATGCCGAGCCGGTCCAGGTCGCGCAGCAGCTCGTACTCGCGCAGCGCGGGCCGTTCGGCCAGCTCCTTGACGGCTATCACCTCGTCGCCGGCGTGCGCGTAGCGGACCACGTGCCGGGAGATGCCGCGGGGGAGCGGCACGAGGTACTCCTCGGGCCACTCCTCCAGGGGCACCTCCCAGGGCAGGGCGAGCAGGAGCGCGGGATGCTCCGGGTTCGTGGCGTTGATCTGCAGGGCCATGGCAGGAACCTTAAGTCCCCGCGGGTGTGTGTCAGGAGGCCCGTTCCCGGGCCAGTTCGGCGGCCGCGCGCACCGGCCCCCGGTGGACCGGCCCGTGTCCGGGGAGCAGGGTGTCGCCGTCGAGGGCGCCGATCAGCTCCAGGGAGGCCAGGGCCCGGGCGCGCTCGTGGTGGAAGAAGTCGAGCAGCAGTTGCGGGCCCTTGATCCGTGCGGTCGGGTGCCCGCTGACCAGGGCGTCACCGGAGATCACGATCCCCGACCCGGGCAGGTGGAAGACGCAGTGGCCGTCCGTGTGACCGGGAGTGTGCACGGGGACCGGCCGGCCCGGCAGGTCGAGCGGGCCCTCGCCCGGGAACGGCTCGGGTGCGGTCACCGGATGGTTCTCGGTGCCGCCCACCCGGATCACGTGCACCGCCCAGGGCAGCACCCCCGGCCGCCAGGCGTTGCGCACCACATCGGCGATGGTGGCCTGCTGGAGGAACTCCCGGCGGGCATGCGGTACCTCGGCCGGGTGCAGATGGACGGGGGTGCCGTACGTGGTGCGCAGGTACTCGGCGGAGCCCAGGTGGTCGTTGTGCGCGTGCGTGATCAGCACGGCGGCGACCGCCTCGGGCGAACTGCCCACCGCCGCGAGGGACTCCAGCAGCCCCTGCCGGTCCCCGGGGTATCCGGTGTCCACCAGCGTGACGGCGTCACCGTCCTTGAGGATGACCCAGTTGGTGTGGTGGCCGTGCACCAGATAGGTGCCCTCGGCGACTTGGTGTACGTCCGCGGTCATGATCTCCCCGGGCCCCTCGTCGGCTGATCGTCGGAAGACAGCCAACCAGATGCCGCGGTCCCTCGTGCAGGAGGGACGCGTCAGTGCACCCCGTGCGGGCGGAACTGGATGCTGACGCGGGGGCCCGTGGCACGGGTGGTCTTGGGGACGCAGTGTTCCCAGGTGCGCTGGCAGGAGCCGCCCATCACGATGAGGTCGCCGTGGCCGAGCGGTCGCCGGACCGTCGTGCCGCCCCCGCCGGCCGGGCGCAGCAGCAGGTCGCGGGGTGCGCCGACGGAGAGGATCGCGACCATGGTGTCCTCGCGTGCGCCGCGCCCGATCCGGTCCCCGTGCCAGGCCACGCTGTCCCGGCCGTCGCGGTAGAAGCACAGCCCGGCGGTGGTGAACGGCTCGCCCAGCTCCTCGGCGTAGTGCCGGGACAGAGCCGTCCGGGCTTCGTCCAGCACCGGGTCGGGCAGGGGGTCCTGCGCCTGGTAGAAGGCGAGCAGGCGGGGTACGGCCACCACGTTGTCGTACATCTTCCGGCGCTCCGCCCGCCACGGGACCTCCGCGGCGAGCTTCTCGAACAGCGCGTCGGCGCCGCTCAGCCAGCCCGGCAGGACGTCGATCCAGGCGCCGGAGCCCAGCTCGGTCCGGCGCAGCGCGTCCAGGGGGCCGAGCCGCAGCTCGTCGGTCTGGTCGAACAGGGAGCCCTGGAGGTGCGTGGCCATGAGCCCAGCCTACTCCCTTTAATCGAAAATGCGTTCCCATGGCGGGGCGAGGTCGAGTCCATTCCTCCTCTTTCGATACACCGGTGTATCGGATACATTCGCGTATCGAACGGGAGGTCGGTGCCGATGGACGAGACACCCAGGCGCGTCACCCGGCGCCGGGTCCGCACCCGGGCCAGGCTGCTCGACGCCGCCTTCGAGGTGTTCGCGGCCAAGGGCTTCGGGCGGGTCTCCATCGAGGAGGTCTGCGAGGCCGCCGGCTACAGCCGGGGCGCCTTCTACTCGAACTTCGCCACCCTGGACGAGCTGTTCTTCGCGCTCTACCAGGAACGCGCCGATCTCATCGCCTCCCAGGTGGCCGACGCCCTCGCCCAGGACGGGCCCCGCCTCGACGTGCCGGCCTCGGTGGACCGGGTCACCGAGGTGCTGCTGCTCGACGTGGACTGGCTGCTGGTGAAGACCGACTTCCTGGTGCACGCGGCCCGTGACCCGGCCGTCGCCCGGGCCCTCCTCGACCACCGTGGCCGCCTCCGCGAGGCCATCGCCGACCGGCTCCTCCGGGCCCGGGGCCACACCGAACTGCCCGCCGTGCTCGGTGACGTCGACGGCGCCGCCCACGCCGTGGTCGCCGCGTACGACGGGGTCACCACCCAGCTGCTGCTGGACAAGGACGTCGAGGCCGCCCGGGCCTGGCTCAAGCAGCTGCTCACCGCGCTGCTCGCGGACGGCAGCCGGACCCACGTATGAGCACCGGCACAGCTCAGCCATGACCACCGTCAGGAAGGACACAGTCGCCATGGACGCGGACGTCATCGTCGTCGGAGCGGGCCTCGCCGGCCTGGTGGCGGCGCACGAAGTCACCAGCCGGGGCCGCCGGGTGGCCCTGGTCGACCAGGAGAACGCCGCCAATCTCGGCGGCCAGGCGTACTGGTCCTTCGGCGGGCTGTTCCTCGTCGACTCCCCGGAGCAGCGCCGCCTCGGCATCAAGGACTCCTTGGCCCTCGCGTGGAACGACTGGCGTGGCAGCGCCCAGTTCGACCGGCAAGCGGACGAGGACGCCTGGGCGGTGCGCTGGGCCCGGGCCTACGTCGAGTTCGCGGCCGGCGAGAAGCGGTCCTGGCTCCAGGGGCACGGCATCGAGCTGCTGCCGACCGTCGGCTGGGCCGAGCGCGGTGACCTGCGGGCGGACGGGCACGGCAACTCCGTACCCCGCTTCCACATCGCCTGGGGCACCGGCAACGGAGTCGTCGAACCCTTCGTCCGGTACGCCCGGCAGGCCGCCCGGGACGGACTGCTGACCTTCCACCACCGCCACCGGGTGGACGAGCTGGTCGTCGAGGACGGCACGGCACGCGGGGTGCGCGGCACCGTCCTCGCCCCGGACGACTCCCCGCGCGGCGTCGCCTCCAGCCGCGACCGCGTCGGCGACTTCGAACTCACCGCCCAGGCCGTGATCGTCACGACCGGCGGCATCGGCGCCGACCACGACATCGTCCGCCGCTACTGGCCCGAGCGGCTCGGCACGCCCCCCGCCCAGATGGTCACCGGCGTCCCCGCCTACGTCGACGGCCGGATGCTCGACATCAGTGCCGAGGCCGGCGTACGGCTGGTCAACCGCGACCGCATGTGGCACTACACCGAGGGCCTGCAGAACTGGAACCCCATCTGGCCCGGCCACGGCATCCGCGTCGTGCCCGGCCCGTCCTCCGTCTGGCTCGACGCGCTCGGCCGCCGCCTGCCCGACCCCTGCCTGCCCGGCTACGACACCCTGAACACGCTTACGTACCTGCGCACCACCGAGGACATCGCCGGGTACGACCACTCCTGGTTCATCCTCACCCGAAAGATCATCGAGAAGGAGTTCGCGCTCTCCGGCTCCGAGCAGAATCCCGACATCACCGCCAAGGACCGCAAGGCCGTGCTGCGCGACCGGCTGTTCGTCAAGGGCGCCCCCGCACCGGTGCGGGCCTTCCTCGACAAGGGCGCGGACTTCGTCACCGCGAACACCCTGGAGCAACTGGTCCGCAAGATGAACGGCCTGACCGGCACCCCGCTGCTCGACGCGGCCGAGGTGCGCCGCCAGATCGAGGCCCGCGACCTGCAGATCACCAACCCCTACAGCAAGGACTCCCAGATCCAGGGCATCCGCAACGCCCGCCGCTACATCGGCGACCGCCTCGCCCGGGTGGCCACTCCGCACCGCCTCCTGGACCCGGCGGCAGGCCCGCTGATCGGCGTGCGGCTGCACGTGCTGACCCGCAAGATGCTCGGCGGCATCCAGACCGACCTCGACTCCCGCGCCCTCGGCACGGACGGCGCGCCGATCGACGGGCTGTACGCGGCCGGCGAGGTGGCCGGCTTCGGCGGGGGCGGGGTCCACGGCTACAACGCCCTGGAGGGCACCTTCCTCGGCGGCTGCCTGTTCTCCGGACGAGCCGCCGGCCGGCACGTGGCCCGCCAGGTGGGCTGACCTCGGGCCCGTGAACGGTGTGCGCCTGGCGGGCTGGCCTCGGGCGCTCCTGAGCGGTGCGCGACAGGCGGGCCGAGCCCAGGCCCGTGAGCGGCGTGCGACAGGCGGGCCGAGCCGGCCGTCCGGCAGAACTCAGCCTTTCAGCAGCTCGGCAAGCACCTGAGCGTGGCTCTCGTCCGGCGCCTTGGACGCCGTCAGCAGCGTCACGCGGCCCTTGCGGGCCGACTTCCTGAGGCCGTCGAGTAGTTCGGCGGCCTCAGGAGCGTCGAGTTCGGCCTCGTAGCGGCGGCGGAACTCCTCGTAGGAGCCCTCGCCGCCGTGATACCACGTGCGCAGCTCGGTCGACGGCGTGAGGTCCTTGGGCCACTCGTCCACGTGCGCCGCGTCCTTGGCGAGGCCGCGCGGCCACAGCCGGTCCACCAGGACGCGCAGGCCGTCGTCGGGCTCAGGCGGTTCGTAGATCCGGCGCACGCGCACGCTCACGGTCGGGCCCCTCTCGGGTCGCGGACGGTCCTGCGAGCCTACTGCGACCTGCCCGGCCCACCGGGCGGCGACGCGGCGTGACTTGACCTGAACAAGGGTGAGTCCAGGCCCTCGCCGCCCCTAGTCTGTCGGCCAGTCGATCACCAGCCAGCCCCTCAGGAGCGCCTGTGACGCCACCCCGCAGACAGCCCGCGCGACGCCGTACCGCCGTCCTCGGCCGCGAGGCGGTGCTCGCCACCGTGCCCGTCGCCGTGGCGGCACTCCTCGCCGCCGCGGGACCCGCGGCCGCGGGTACCACCGGCGCGTCCGGCGCCGGCGACCCCTACTTCCCGCTCAGCGGCAACGGCGGCTATCACGTCGGCCACTACGACCTGACCCTCCGTTACGACACCGCCGCGCGCCACCTCGACGGGAAGGCCGTCCTCACCGCCCGCGCCACCCAGCGGCTCACCCGTTTCGACCTCGACCTCACGGGCCTGAAGGTCACCTCGGTCACCGTCGACCGCACCACCGCGGCCTTCCGGCGCGCCGGCCAGGAACTCGTCGTCACCCCGCGCCACGCCCTGCGCGCAGGGCAGCAGTTCCGCGTCACCGTCGCCTACCACGGCACCCCGAAGCCGGTCACCGACCCCGACGGCTCGGCGGACGGCTGGATCCCCACCGACGACGGCGCGTTCGTCGCGGGCGAGCCGCAGGGCGCGATGACCTGGTTCCCGGCGAACAGCCACCCCCAGGACAAGTCGTCGTACGACTTCACCCTCACCGTGCCGAAGGGGTGCACCGCCGTCGCCAACGGCGTGCTGCTCGGACAGCACACCGCGCACGGGCGCACCACCTACCGCTGGCGCGAGACCCAGCCCATGGCCGCCTATCTGGCCACCGCCACCATCGGCACGTTCGACGTGGAGCGGTACACCACCCGCGACGGCATCCAGGTCTACAACGCCGTCGACCCGCGGGAGGCGCGGGCGGCCGCACCGGTGCTGAAGAAGCTGCCCTCCGTCCTCGCCTGGGAGAGCAGGCTGTTCGGGCCGTACCCGTTCCGGGCAGCCGGCTCGATCGTCGACCACGCCCCGAACGTCGGCTACGCCCTGGAGACCCAGACCCGGCCGGTCTACGACTCCGCGCCGGACCTGAGCACCCTCGTGCACGAGAACGCCCACCAGTGGTTCGGTGACTCCGTCTCGCTCACCGCCTGGAAGGACATCTGGCTCAACGAGGGCTTCGCCACCTATGCCGAGTGGCTCTACGCCGAGCAGCACGGCGGCGACCGTGCCCAGAAGACCTTCGACGCGCTCTACGCCCGCCCCGCGAGCGACGCGTTGTGGGCCTACCCGCCCGGCGACCCGGGCAGCGGCGGGAAGATCTTCGGCACGCCCGTCTACGCGCGCGGCGCCATGACCCTGCACGAGCTGCGCAAGGCCGTCGGCGACGAGGACTTCTTCCGGATCCTGCGCGCCTGGGCGGACGGGCACCGCGGCGGGCACGGGACGACGGCACAGTTCGTGCGGCTGGCCGAGCAGACGTCGGGGAAGCGGCTGGGCGGCCTGTTCAGCACCTGGCTGTACACGAAGGGCAAGCCGAACCGCGCCTGAACCCTGACCGGTTCCAAACAACTGTCGGCCAAGGTCGACCCATGATCCAACGCAGAACCGCGGTCGCGCTCCTCGCCTCCCCGCTGCTGCTCACCGGCTGCGGCGGCGGAGCCGAGGCGACCGAGCGACAGACACCGGCCCGCCGCCCGGAGCCCGCCGCCACTCCCACCCCCGAGATCCAGGCGGAGCAGGCGCCGCAGGGCATACCCGGCCTGGGCCCGAAGCGGTCGGCGGCGATACCGGACCGCTGCGAGCAGGCCGTCGTCGTCACCGGGCGGGGAAGGAACTCCCCGCTCTGCACGGTCGTCCTGCACGAGCGCACCGCCACCGGCTGGCAGCCGGGCCCCGCCTGGCCCGCCCACAACGCGCTGCACGGCTGGAGCGCCCACCACATGTCCGGTGACTTGCGCTCCCCGGTCGGCGTGTACACCCTCTCCGACGCCGGAGGGCTGCTCCCGGACCCCGGCAGCAAGCTCCCGTACCGCCGCTCCGGCGGCTTCCACTCGCCCGGCACCGGCTTCGCGGGCGAACCGCTCGAGGGGGCCTTCGACTACGTCGTCGCCATCGACTACAACCGCAAGCCCGGCACCTCGCCCCTCGACTGGACCCGGCCGCTCGGCCTGAGCCGGGGCGGCGGAATCTGGCTGCACGTCGACCACGGCGGACCCACGCACGGCTGCGTCAGCGTCGCCAAAGCCCATATGAAGGACCTCCTGCGCACCCTCGATCCGGACCGGCACCCGGTCGTCGTCATGGGGTACGCCGACTGGCTCGCCGGCTGACCGGCCTAGGATCCGACCTCGTGTGCGCACATGTACTGGTCGCCGAGGACGACGAGAAGCAGGCCGAACTGATCCGCCGCTCCCTGCTGGCCGAGGGACACACCGCCACGGTGGTGCACGACGGCGCGGCCGCGCTCGACGTGGCCCGCCGGCTGCGGCCCGACCTCGTCGTCCTCGACCTGATGCTCCCGGTCGTTGACGGCTTCGGGGTGTGCCGGGTGCTGCGCCGCGGCGATGACCCGGACATCCCCGTGGTGATGCTCACCGCACGCTCCGCCGAGGACGACGTGCTGCTCGGCCTCGAACTGGGCGCCGACGACTACATGACCAAGCCCTACAGCCCGCGCGAGCTGATGGCCCGTATCCGCACGGTCCTCAGGCGCAGCGGACGGGGTGTCGGCGCCCGGGACGACGACCCCGTCGTGACGGCCGCCGGGATCAGCGTCGATCCGGTACGGCACGAGGTGCGCCGCGACGGCGTGCCGGTGGAGTGCACACCGGCCGAGTTCCAGATCCTGCTGGCCATGGCCGGGGAGCCGGACCGGGTGTTCACCCGGCGGCAGCTGCTGCAGTGCACCCGCGGCTTCGACCGGGCCTCCACCGAGCGGGCCGTCGACGTGCACATCATGAACCTGCGCCGCAAGATCGAGACCGACCCGCGCCGTCCGGTACGGCTGCTGACCGTGTTCGGCGTCGGCTACAAGCTGAGCGGCGCGCGGCCGTGAAGCGCCGGATACCGCTGCGCAAACGGCTCCTCGTCCGTCTGCTGTCCGTCTCCGCGCTGATCGCCGTCTGCTCGGTGGCGGCCACCGCCTGGCTCGCGGTGACCACCACCACCAGCGCGCTGAAGGAGGAGCAGGGCCAGGACCTGGCCGCCGACAACAGCATCCTCGCCCAGCTCAGCGGGTACGCCGCCACCCATCCCGACTGGGCGGGCGTCCAGCGGACCGTCCGTGACCTGGCCGCCCGGACCGGGCGGCGCATCGCGCTCACCACCGTCGACCGAGGCCCGATCGCCGACTCCGCGCCGCGCGGCACCCCGCTGCCGCCCCGGCCGGCCGCCTCCGTCGACCCGCTGCGCACCGACACCTACACCGAGAGCGGGGCGCAGCTCAGCGGTATCGACCCCCGGGCGGTGGGCCCGTACCGGGTCACGGCCCAGGAGCGCGTCAAGCTGGACGCGCTGGCCGCCAAGCGCAAGCAGTGCTACGAGCGGTTCGGCATCGAGACCACGGTCGTCCGCATCCCGAGCGGACGCCCCGTGCTCAGCGGGCCGGAGGGCGCGGACACCTCCTACGCCGCGGAACAGTGTGCGGACGGGCAGCTGAACACCCCCACTCCGACGGAGCAGAAGGCCCTGGACGACCTTTCCCAGATGACCCGCCCCTGCCTGGAGCACGCGGGCGTGGACCTCGGCAGACCGATGTTCCTCACCATCGACCCCACCGGGAAGGATCCCTTCGGTGGCGGCTACCTGGTCGCGAAGTACGCCAAGCTGGGCAAGGACGCGACCGCGCGGACGGCCCGGTGTGTCCTCGGCGCCCGCCGCACCCAGCTCGAGCCGTACGTCGCCCCTGCGGCCGAGCTGTTCCTCGGCATCGGCGACCAGAACCCCTCCCGCTTCAACATGTCCCCGGCCAACAAGGCCAAGGTGGTCGGCACGGCCGGTCTGGTCCTCGCCGTCACCGTCGCCGTGACCGCCGTCGTCGCCATCCGGCTGGTCCGGCCGCTGCGCGCGCTGACCGAGGCCGCCGGGGCCCCGCCCGAACTGCACGTCCGGGTGCCGGTCACCACCCGGGACGAGACCGGCATCCTCGCGGAGGCCTTCAACGACCTGACCGAGCGCCGCGAGCGCCTGGAGGCCCAGCGCAAGGCGATGGTCAGCGACATCGCGCACGAGCTGCGCAGCCCGCTGACCAACATCCGCGGCTGGCTGGAGGTCGTACGGGACGGCGTCGTCGACCCCGACCCGGCGCTGCTGGACTCCCTGCACGAGGAGGCGCTCGTCCTCCAGCGCATCATCGACGACCTGCAGGATCTCGCGGCCGTGGACGCCGGCACGCTGCGCCTGCACCGCGAGCCGCTGCGGGCCGGCGACCTGCTCGAGCAGGTCGCCGCGGCCCATCGCGTCGCCGCCGACGCCGCCGGGGTCGCCCTCGGCATCACGGCCGACCCCGCCGCCTGGCTGGACGCGGATCCGGTGCGGATGCGGCAGGTCCTCGGGAACCTGGTCTCCAACGCGCTGCGGCACACCCCTGCCGAGGGCACCGTCACGCTCGCGGCCCGCCGTGACCGTGACGACGTGGTGCTCACCGTCACCGACACCGGTTCCGGTATCGCGCCCGAGGACCTGCCCCACGTGTTCGACCGGTTCTGGCGCGCGGAGAAGTCCCGCAGCCGCCGCACCGGCGGCAGCGGCCTCGGCCTGCCGATCGTGCGCCACCTGGTCGCGGCCCACGGCGGTACGGCCGAGGCCGCGAGCGAGCCCGGCGAGGGCGCGGTCTTCACCCTGCGGCTGCCGGCCGGTCGGCAACCGCGCGAGGAGCCCTGAGACCGTCGGCCACCTGGTCCGATTCCCGGCGCGCGCCGGGGGTACTCCGGTCGCGCAACATCGTCGAGGGAGGTCATGCCATGAGCACAGCGGAGGACCTGCCGGTCGTGTCCACGCTCGCCGAGATGGCCCGTCTGGTGGAACGGCACCAGGGCCTGTACGTGCGCTGGTCCAAGGGACCGGGCACCGACCTCGACCGCGTGTCCAGCATCGACGAACTCACCGGCGTGCCCATGCCGGGCCTGTCGGCCAACCCGCTCGACGTCGAGGACTGGTGGGAGGACCGGTCCCGTGAGCTGTGGGTGGCGCGCCGTCTGTACGACTACGCGCATCTGCCGCACGACAAGGGCCCCGGCGTGCGCCCCTGGGTCCTCACGGGCCGGGAGACGGGCCGGGGCCCCGACAACGAGCCGCTGGTGGCCGACGTCGAGCCGTTGTGCTGGATCGCCGACGGCGTGATCGACGCGGCGAGGACGGAGGTGGCCCGGCAGGAGCGGGAGTGGGGGACCCTGCGGCGCGGTGGCCGCTGAGCCCCCTTCCGCCGCCGGGTCAGCCGGAACGCGGCCGGGAGCGCGCGCGGCGCCGCAGCGCGCGGCGTTCCAGCTCGGTCGTCCCGCCCCAGATGCCGATGCTCTGGCCGGTGTCCAGCGCCCAGTCGAGGCACTGCTCCCGGACGGGGCAGTGCCCGCACACCGCCTTCGCCTGCTGGGCCTGTACCTGAGCGGGTCCTGTGGTGCCGATGGGGAAGAACAGATCGGGGTCCTCGTGACGGCACGCGGCATGGTCGCGCCAGTTGTCCATCGAAGTCTCCTGGAGTGGGATCGAAGTCGTCCGTGTCCTGTCGAATGCGTGCTCCGGGTTCGGGTGACCGGTCAGGACGGTGTGAAACGACACGATCCGCACGGGATCGGACGACGGCCCCGATCCGGACCTCGTGCCATGGGCGGCTACGCGGGGAGCCCTACACGGTCAACGGGCCGCGAAACGGGACGCGATGGCTCCAAGAGGGCGGCCGCCCGTGCCGACCGGGCACCGGACACGGGGA
This sequence comes from Streptomyces sp. NPDC048521, assembly GCF_043199855.1. NCBI lineage: Bacteria > Bacillati > Actinomycetota > Actinomycetes > Kitasatosporales > Streptomycetaceae > Streptomyces > Streptomyces sp. NPDC048521. The sequence goes on along the minus strand of NZ_JBICWR010000001.1, from coordinate 194,558 downwards.
GTTGGGGGCACGCCGAACAGATCGTGCGCCGACCGCCCCGCCACCGCGGCACCACGGCATCGCCCCGACGCTCCCAAGGAGCCCGTGTGGAGGGTCCGCTGCGTTGTGCGGGGCCTGATGTCCCGTGTGGAGGGTCCGCTGTGTTGTGCGGGGGCCTGATGTCCGGTGTGGAGGGTCCGCTGTGTCGTGCGGGGCCTGAAGTCCTGTGTGGAGGAGCCGATGTGGCGTGCGGGCGGCCCGATTCCCTGTGTTGAGGGTTCGCTGTGCCGTGCGGGCGGCCCGATTCCCTGTGTTGTGGGTTCGCTGTGCCGTGCGCAGGGTCCGCTGTGCCGTGCGGGGGCCGATGTCAGCGCCGCAGTGCCTGTGTCGCTGTCGCCGTCACCGCGTCGGCCAGTGCCGCGAGGGCGGGGGAGTCGAGCTTCCACTGCTGCCAGTACAGCGTGACGTCCGCCCACTTCCCGGGGGCGAGCAGGGTCAGCCGTCCCTCGTCGAGCAGCGGGCGGGCCTGGGCCTCCGGGACCATGCCCCAGCCGAGCCCCGCGGCGACCGCGTCCACGAAACCCTCCGAGGTGGGCACGTAGTGCCGCAGCGGGCCGGCGGACCCGTGGCCCAGCCGGCGGGCGAAGCCGTCCTGGAAGTCGTCCTTGCGGTCGAAGACGACGACCGGGGCCCGGGGGAGCGCCTCCGTCAGGGTCTGCCCGTCCAGGTGGGTCCGGGTGAACTCCGGTGCGGCGACGGGCAGATAGCGCATCCGGCCGAGCGGCCGGACCGTGCAGCCGGGCACCGGGTCGGCCGAGGAGGTCACCGCCGCCATCACGAGCCCCTTGCGCAGCAGGGCCGCCGTGTGGTCCTCGTCCTCCCGGTGCAGCTCGAAGCAGAGCCCCGCCACCCGGGTCAGGGCCGGCAGGAACCAGGTCGCCAGCGAGTCGGCGTTCACCGCCACCGACACCCGCGTCGGCTCCCCGGCGCCGCTCAGCCCCAGCTCGCCCCACGCGTCCCGCTCCAGCCGGGCGAGCTGCCGGGCGAACCGCACCAGCACCGCGCCGGACTCCGTGGGCCGCACCGGTTTGGTGCGCTGCAACAGCACCCGGCCGGTGCGCTGCTCGAGGGCCTTGACCCGCTGGCTGACCGCCGACGGCGTCACATGCAGGGCCGCGGCCGCCGCGTCGAAGGTGCCCTCGTCGACCACGGCGAGCAGCGTCCGCACCTGCTCCAGGGGTAGCTCGGTCATCACGAGTGCTAAGGGTACGTAAAAATCTTTAGCTGTACTTGGGTCACGTCACTGCTTAGCGTCGACCGCATGAGCCACGCCCTGACCGCCGCGGTCGCCGGATTCGGCACCGGCCTCTCCCTGATCGTCGCCATCGGAGCCCAGAACGCCTTCGTCCTGCGGCAGGGGGTGCGCCGGGACGCCGTCCTCGCCGTGGTCGGCATCTGCGCCCTGTCCGACGCGCTGCTCATCGCGCTCGGCGTGGGCGGGGTCGGGGCGGTCGTGGTGGCCTGGCCGGGCGCGCTCAGGGCGGTCGGGATCGTCGGCGGTGCCTTCCTCCTCTGCTACGGCGCCCTCGCCGCCCGCCGTGTCCTGAAGCCGGGCACCGGGCTGCGCGCGGAGGGGGAGGCCTCCGGTTCGCGCAGGCGGGCGGTGCTCACCTGCCTGGCGATGACCTGGCTCAACCCGCACGTCTACCTGGACACCGTGTTCCTGCTCGGTTCCCTCGCCGCCGACCGGGGCCCGCTGCGCTGGACCTTCGGGCTCGGCGCCGCGCTCGCCAGCCTGTGCTGGTTCGCCGCGCTCGGCTTCGGCGCCCGGCTGCTCGGCCGGTTCCTGGCCCGGCCCGGCGCCTGGCGGGTCCTGGACGGTCTGGTCGCCCTGACCATGCTGGTGCTGGGCGCCACGCTCGTCGCCGGATCCTGAGACAACCGGCATCCTGAGACCACCGGCATCCTGTGACAACCCGCTCGGTTCAGACAGGGATCGCTGGGACAGTTAGGCTCGCGAAGAGAAAAGATGTAACGAGCAACCAGGACATCCGTGGACACGAGCGAGAGCAGCAGCACCCAGACCGACACCGACGCGCCGGCGGCCGAGGCCCCGCCCCGGCGCGGCTGGCGCCGCTGGGCGATGGACACCCGGCCCCTGCGCATCCCCGCCTACCGGCGCCTGTGGTCGTCGACGATCGTCACCGCCGTCGGCAGCCAGCTCACCGCCGTCGCCGTGCCCAAGCAGATCTACGACATCACGCACTCGTCGGCCTGGGTCGGCTACGCGAGCCTCGCCGGACTCGTGCCCATGGTGGCGTTCGCGCTGTGGGGCGGGGCGGTCGCCGACACCGTGGACCGCCGCAAGCTGCTGCTGATCACCAACAGCGGTATCGCGGTGACCTCGCTGCTGTTCTGGGCGCAGGCGGTCACCGGCCTCGACTCGGTCGTCGCCCTGATGGTGCTGCTCGCCGTCCAGCAGGCGTTCTTCGGCCTCAACTCCCCGGCGCGCAACGCCTCCATCGCCCGCCTGGTCCCGGCCGGGCAACTGGCCGCCGCCAACGCGCTCGGCTCCACGGTGACGCAGACAGGTCTGGTGGCGGGCCCGCTCCTCGCCGGGGCGCTCATCCCCGTCATCGGACTGCCCGAGCTGTACCTCATCGACGCCCTGGCGCTGTGCGCGACCGTGTGGGCCGTCTTCCGGCTGCCCGCGCTGCCGCCGCTCGGCGGCGCCGCGGCCCGCCGGGCCGGGATACGCGAGATCGCAGCCGGCTTCCGCTACATATCCCGGCACAAGGTGCTGCTGCTGTCCTTCCTCGCCGACATCGTCGCCATGGTGCTCGGCATGCCCCGCGCCCTGTTCCCGCAGCTCGCCGCCCAGACGTACGGCTCCTACGGCGAAGGCCTCGCGCTCGGTGTGCTGTTCGCCGGCATCCCGGTCGGCGCGGTGCTCGGCGGCCTGTTCTCCGGCGTGTTCTCGCGGGCCCGCCGGCACGGGTGGATGGTCATCGGGGCCGTCGTCGGCTGGGGCGTGGCCATCGCCGGGTTCGGGCTGAGCGGCAACCTCTGGATCGCGACGGCCTTCCTCGCCGCGGCCGGTGTCGCGGACATGGTCTCGATGGTGTTCCGGGGGGCGATCCTGCTGTCGGCCGCGACCGACGAGATGCGCGGCCGGATGCAGGGCGTGTTTACGGTCGTCGTCGCGGGCGGCCCGCGCCTGGCCGACGTGCTGCACGGCACCGTCGGCTCGGCCTTGGGCGCGCGGGCCGCCGTGGCAGGCGGCGGCGCCCTGGTCGTCGTGGTGATGCTGACCCTGGCCTGCGCGGTCCCGGCGCTGCGCCGCTACCGGATCTGACTCCTCACAGCGGGCCGCTGCGCCGCCGGATCGAGTACTGCTCCATCAGCTTGCCGCGGGTCGCCTCCAGACGGCTGGCCAGGATCTCGGCCACCGTCCGGACCAGGGAGAGTCCGAGCAGAGGGTCCTCCACGCACAACGCGAGCACCGAGGGCCCGTCGAACTCGTAGGCCCGTACATTGCTGAAGGCCACCGCGCCGAAGTCCCATTCGTACGGCGGGAAGAGCCAGGACCAGCCGAGCAGGTCGCCCGCGCCGAGCGTGGCCACGGTCACCCGCTGCCGAGAGGTGACCTGCTGGTCCAGGTGGACCGCGCCCGAGCGGATCACCCAGAACCGGTCGGCCGTGCCGCCCGCCTCGAAGATGTGGGTGTCCTCCGGGAAGGACACCTCCTTGGCCAGCTCCATCAGGCGCTCGCGCTGCGCCTGGGGCAGGGCGGTGAGCAGTTTGATCGCTTTGGTCATGGCGCGGGACTCCTCGCCGACGGCGGTCCGGGTGCTGTGCTTAAGCCCATTTCAGCCGCTGTGGCCGCCCCGAGCACCTCGAGGAGCATGGCGTTCCGCGTCACGGCCGCCTCCGGGGCAGCAAAAAGCCCTGGCTGGACGGGGGAGACCAGCCAGGGCCGTACGCGGTGACGCGAGGAGGGAGGAAGGACGGTTCCGGTCCGCTCCGGCATCACGTATGGGTGAACGATAAACCATCTCTGGTGCTTGTGTGGAATCGGAAGCGGGCTCAGGTGACCTGTTTCACTCCTTCCGTCACCGTCGGCGGCCTGCCCGGGCTCACGATCTCGTCCAGCACGCGCAGCACCGCCTCGTACGCCCGCGCCCGGTCCGCCGCCTCCCGCGCGCCATCCGGATCCGTCGCCGTCAGGCTCTGTGCGCGCTCCCGCCAGGCCCGCTCCTCCTCGGCCGCGCGCTCCCTGCCCCGCTGGATCCGCCGCAACAACTCATCCGCGTCCACGACATCGGTCATGCCGGGCGGGTACCCGGCCCGTCCACGGTGATGACACCGGCACCGAGGGTGTTTGACGACGCGGCAAGGGGTCAGTCGAAAGGGGAGAGACCCAGTCAATCCGGGCACCGCACAGGGAGGAAGGGATGCTCGACAAGCACCGGACCAGCTCCTCCGCGCCCCTGCGGGAACCATGCCGCCGACTGCCGTGCCGGCCGGCCGACGCCCGCAGAGCGGTCCAGCGGGTGGTGGCCGAGGGGTGCCGGGCTCGTCACCTCCCGTGCGCGCCCGAGGCCATGGAGGACGCCCTGCTGGTCACCTCGGAACTCGCCACCAACGCCATCCTGCACGGTGGCGGGATCACCGGCTTCGACGTCGACGTGGACTCCTGCGGCGTCCGGGTGTCGGTGAGCGACGGCAGCGACGACCTGCCGGTGGCCATCGCACCCGTCGACGAGCGCGGTCGGTCCCGGCCGGGCGGTCGCGGCTGGCCCATCGTCTGCAGGCTGGCGCGGGACATCAGGGTGGCGGAGCTGCCCTGCGGCGGCAAGCGCATCACGGCCGTCGTACCGCTGAGCTGAAGCGGTTTCCGAAGTTCCGCTCGCCTGCGTTTGCCCTCGGGGCCGAGGGGCAGACGGAATCTCGTGCTTCGGACCGGAGGCGCGCGCCCAGCGGGAGAGTACCGCTGCCATGGCCCCCTACCGGCGGGCCGGGGCGGTGCACCCGCGGCTAACCCTGACACCACCGTTCGGGCCAGTACCCGGAACCCGTGTTCCGGCCGTGCCCTGAAACCACGTTCAGGAGCGATTCCGCATGCTGACCGACATGTCGACAAGCCGTTCCGGCACGCCCACCACTGCCGCTGCCGCGGCGCCCGCCCGGCGCAGCCATGACGACGCCCCCGACACCGCGGAGCTGTTCGCCCGGCTCGCGGAACTGGAGGACGGTCCCGAGCGGGACGCCGTACGCGACGAACTCGTCACCGCCTGGCTGCCCATGGCCCACCGGATCGCCGGCCGCTTCCGCGACCGCGGCGAGTCCGTCGAGGACCTGCGCCAGGTGGCCGCGCTCGGGCTGGTGAAGGCGATCGACCGGTTCGACCCGTCGCGCGGGGCCTTCGAGAGCTACGCCGTGCCGACCATCACCGGCGAGGTCAAGCGCCACTTCCGTGACCGCATGTGGGCCCTGCGGGTGCCGCGGCGGGTGCAGGAGCTGCGCAACCGGGTCCGGGTGGCCCGCCGGGAACTCACCCAGAACCCCGGCAGCCCCGAACCCACCGTCGCCGACATCGCCGCGCACACCGGGCTCAGCGAGGAGGAGGTGTCCGCGGGCATGGAGGCGCTCGAGAGCTTCAGCACCCTGTCGCTGGACGCCGAACTCTCCGCCGGCGGTGAGGACGGCTACAGCCTCGCCGACACCCTCGGCGCGTCGGACGCCTCGTACGACGTCGTCGTCGACCGCGAGGCCGCCAAGGAAGGGCTGCGCCGCCTGCCCGAGCGCGAGCGGGCGATCCTCTACATGCGCTTCTTCGAGGACATGACCCAGAGCCGGATCGCGGACCGGCTCGGCATCTCCCAGATGCACGTCTCCCGGCTGATCAGCCGCAGCTGCGCCCGGGTCCGCGACGAGGCGCTGGGCGGGCGGCGGGGCGGCACCGGCTCCGAATGAGGCTCAGGGCCCCGAGCGTCACTTCTTCGGCTGCGCCGTATCGCTGGGGACACCCAGCGGCCGGGCCAGACCGGAGACCGCTTCGTCCAGGCGCTGCAGATGGCGCAGCACTCGGTCGGTCACGCGCCCGTAGCGCGGGGTGCGCAGGGTTCCCGGCTCCAGCATCGAGGCGATGCTGGGGCCGGTCTCCATCCCGGCCGGGGACCGCGGATCGGTGACGTGCGCGGCGATCGCCTCGATGTTGTGCACGATCCGGCCGCACGCCCCGCGCAGCCTGGGGTCCGCCGCGATCGCCGGGTGCGTCGGCAGCAGTTCGGCCGTCGCCGCGAGCGACCGCGCGTGGTACGCACAGGTCTCCAGGAGCGCCACCACGTACCGGGCGGTGTCCCGGCGGGAGCGCAGCGGCGTGATCGGATGGGTCAGCGGCTGGGTGGCCCCGCGCAGGTCGGCCAGCGCCTGGTCCAGGTCGCGCGCCTGCTCCACCAGGTCCGCCCCGGCCCCGCCGCTCAGCTGGTCGACGGCGGCCCGGGTGACGGCGGCGAGCCGGTCCAGGACCTGCACCAGGAGCTCGTTGGTACGGCGGTCGGTGTGGATCGGCAGCACCAGCGCCGCCGCGATCACCCCGCAGGCCGCGCCCAGCGCCGTCTCCTCCACCCGAAGCACCAGCACCGCCGTGCTGTAGGTGTTCAGCAGCGTGTACAGCAGTCCGAGCGCGGCCGTGACGAAGAACGACATCAGCGTGTACGACAGCGGCGCCGTGTAGAACATGGCGAAGACGAACACCAGCACCAGCCCGAACGCCGTCCAGGTGTCGTGCCCGACCAGGCCCGCGAGTCCGATGCCGGCCACCACACCGAGCATCGTGCCGACCAGCCGCCGGTAGCCCTTCACCAGGATCTCGCCGGTGGAAGCGGTGTTGATGAACACGATCCAGCAGGTCAGCACCGCCCAGTACCAGCGCTGGCTGGACAGCAGCTCACCACCGGCGATCGCCAGGGACGAGCCGACGGCCACCTGGACGGCCGCCCGGGTGGTGGGCCGCTTCAGGCCGGCCGACTCCGCCTCCTCGGGCCCGCTCTCCTCGCTGACCTCGATCGCGGCGTCCTCCGCGTCCAGCTCCTCGCGCGAGCGGGCGGTCGCCGGGCTGTCGTCCGACTCGTCCTGCGGCCCCTCGAGGGCGAGCCGCAGCCCCAGCGCGGCCCGGGCACTCTCGCCGAGGCCGCGGAAGACGTCCTGCACCGCCGGGGAGGCCGCGGGCAGGTTCTCCTCCTCGCGGTAGCCGAGCAGCCGGTTGCGGACGTGCGCGAGCGCGGTCCCGGAGGCCTCGCCGACCGGCCGCAGCACCAGCAGCCGCAGCGCCTGCAGGTCCCGGCGCAGCGCGTCCCTCGCCGCGTCCCGCACCGGTGACTCGCCCCCCGAGGGCAGCGGGGCGCCCGGCAGATGCAGGGTGAGGGTGTCGGTCCGCTCGGCGCTGCGCGCGGTGAGGAGCAGCAGACCGAGCCGTTCCGCGGCGATCTCGGCGTTCGCGATCCGGCGCTGCAGCAGCCGGGCCACCGAGGCGTCCGAGGTGCCGTCCTCCAGCCGGCCCTGGATCATCAGCGCCGTCTCGTGCAGCCGCGCGGTGCCGGTGCGCAGGTCCGCCAGGACCTTGTCCACCTCGTCGGGCCCGGCGTCCAGCAGTCGGCCCTGGGTGTCGATCAGCTGGGCGAGCCGGGCGCGGAAGGCGCGCCGCAGCCGGTCCAGGGTGCCCGCCGGGGTCTGCGGCAGCAGCACGAAGCGAGCGGTGGCGCTGCACGCGAACGCCACGCAGATGACGCCGTACAGCGCGGGCAGCGCCGAGGCGGTGGCGCCCACGAACAGGGAGAGGAAGTAGATCTGGAAGCCGATCAGCCCCAGCGCCGTGCCGCGGTCGCCGAACCGGCGGCTGTAGACGGCACAGAAGATGAGGACGACGAAGAACACGTCCCCGACGACGACGCGCTGGTTGAGGAGCGCCCCCAGTGAGACCGAGGCCAGTGCCACCGGCAGGCCGAGGGCGAGGGTCACGGCCTGCCGGCCGCGCTGCTTCTCCCGGATGGCGAAGGTGGAGACCATCGCCGTCAGGGCGCCGGCGACCAGATGGGGCACCGGGACCCGTGCCATGCCGAGGACGGCGAGGGTGAGGGCGATGGCGGCGACCGTACGCAGCCCCGCGGTGAGCCGGAGCAGCCCGGGGTCGGACGCCGCGAGCCGGTCCCACATCCGTACCCGTCCCGACCGTCCCGCTGCCCTCACGCCGCCGTGCTCTCTCCCGTGCCGGAATTCGATCTACGACCCAGCATCGCACGAGAGCCGGGGTTACCTCCCTTCGGCCAGGGTCGCGGCCACCAGGGCATTGGCGTGCCCGTGCCCGAGACCGTGCTCGGACTTCAGCCAGCCGACCAGCTCCATGTGCTTCGTCAGCGGCGAGGAGCGGATCAGCTCCTGCCACTCGCCGATCGGGCGGCCGTACTTCTTCTCGATCGAGGGGAAGTAGCTCGCCGGGCCCTGCACCGTCTTCTCGGTCATGCCGTTCGTCCCGTCCGTGTGAGGTTCTGCGATCACCGGAGAAGACCGCCGACCCGGTGGAGAATGATCGGCGGTCCCTTGGTGATCCGCGTCACATCAGGGGCTGTCGACGGCCTTGCCCTCCACCCGGGCCCGGACCTGTTCCGGCGTCAGGTACGAGTCTGTGAACTCGAAGTCCTTCAAGCGGGCGGGCTTGCGGGCCTGGAAGCCGGTGCGGACGAAGTCGTCTCCGGCGACCGCGTTCAGCAGCCAGTTGGTCATCACGCGGGTCTTGGCGACGTTGGTGCGCAGCGCCGACCAGTGGTAACCGCGGGCCACCGCCTGGGCGGGCACCCCGCGCAGCTCGATGCCCAGCGGCTTGGACACGGCGTCCTTGCCGCCGAGGTCGACGACGAGCCCCAGGTCCTTGTGCACGTACGGCTGCATCGGCTGGTTGCGCAGGGTCGCGATGACGTTGTCGGCGACCTTCCTGCCCTGGCGCATGGCGTGCTGCGCGGTGGGCGGGCAGACCGCGCCCTCCTGCTCCTTGGCCACGTCGGGCACGGCGGCCGCGTCCCCGAGCGCGAAGACGCCGTCGTGGCCCGGCAGGCACATCTCCGCGGTGACGGCCAGCCGGCCGCGGACCGTCTCCGCGCCCAGCGTGGCGATCAGCGGGCTGGCGACCACGCCCGCCGTCCAGATCAGGGTGTGCGTCGGCACCACCCGTCCGTCGGTGAAGGTGACCTCCTCCGGCCCGGCCTTGTCGATCGACACGCCCAGCGAGACCTCGACGCCCCGCCGCCTGAGGATCTCCTGTGCGCTGCGGCCGAGCTTGTCGCCCAGCTCGGGCATCAGCTTGGGCGCGATGTCGATCAGGTGCCACTTGATCAGGCCCGGGTCCAGGCGCGGATAGCGCTGTACGGCGGCGTGCGTGAGCCGTTGCAGGCAGGCCGCGGTCTCGGTGCCGGCGTATCCGCCGCCGACGACCACGAACTGCAGCCGCGCGGCCCGCTCGGCCGGGTCGTCGCTGGCGTCGGCGAGGTCGAGCTGCGAGATGACGTGGTCGCGGATGTACGCGGCCTCGGCGAGCGTCTTCATCCCGAAGGCGTGCTCGGTCAGTCCCGGGATGTCGAAGGTGCGGGTCACGCTGCCCGGTGCCAGCACGATGTAGTCGTAGGGCTCGTTGACGATCTTGTCGGTGATGGTGCGGACGACGCACACCTTGGCCTTGAGGTCCACCCCGATCGCGCCGCCCGGGATGATGCGGGTGCGGTACTTCCTGCTGCGGCGCAGCGACACGGCGATCGACTGCGGCGTGAGCACGCCGGAGGCGACCTGGGGGAGCAAGGGTAGGTAGAGCTGGTAGGCGAACGGCGTCACCAGGGTGACGTCGGCCTCGTCGGGGGCGAGTTTCCGCTCCAGGCGGCGGACGCACTCGACTCCGGCGAAGCCTGCGCCAACCACCAGGATCCTGGGTCGTGTCACGGTGTTCATCCCTTTCTGCGGCTCCGGGCGGTTCCACTCGACGCCGTTCGCATGCCCTGGATCGCTGTGCGCCAACGTCGATCCCACCGTGGCCCGAGCCGTTCCGCCAGCCGGGTGCGGCAGGCAGACGAACGCGTGGGCACCAGCATGCCCCCGCTCCGGCCGGACTAACCGGTTGTCGCACAGATACACGTCGCACACGTGCCGGGCCTGCCCGATCCGCGTGCCGTCACCAGGGCAGGAACACGTGGATGTCCTTGCCACCGTCGTGGACGACCACGCTGACCTGGGTGCACAGCGTGTGCACCAGATGCCAGCCGATCCCGCCACCGCCCGTCCGCGGATGGAAGGGCCGCGGCTCCGGTTTGGTCGTGCTCGTGTCGCGCATCGTCACGTGCACGCCGTCGAACGTGCGGCGCATGCGCAGGTCGAACGGCCCGGGCGCGTACTGGATGACATTGGCGGCCAGTTCGGTCACGACCAGCAGGATGTCGTCCCAGTACTCGTGCGTCCCCGGCGGCGCGTCCCTGGCCAGGGCGCACAGGAAATCCTCCGCGGCGAGCCGCGCCTCCGTGACGTTGCGCAGCTCACCCCCGAAGGAGAACGTACGCTCGTACCTCTCCTCCGAGGGCGGTGTGTCGTCCCAACGCGGCTCCGTCGCCATCTCGCATTCCCCGGTCCCGGCCGCGGAGGGGGTTCCCGGCCCCTCCGGCCACGGACGGTCGTCGTTGCTGATCTCTTTCTGCGTGGCGGGTTCCCACAGCCCGGCAGGCTATCCGTCCGGCTCGGGACATCGCTTCGTACGGCACCCGCTCAGCGGAAGACATCGTCCGGCTCGTCCCAGTCGGCCGGTTCCCGCGCTCCCCGCCGGGCCTGGGAACGCGCCTCGTACATCGCCTCGATCTCGGCGGCATAGTGCCGCACGATGGCGTCCCGGCGCAGCTTCAGGGACGGTGTGAGCAGCCCGTTGTCCGGGGCGAACGGTTCCGGAAGGACCCGGTAGACCCTGATGGACTCCGCACGGGACACGGTGTTGTTGGCCGAGGCCACGGCCCGCGCGATCTCCTCGCGCAGCGCGTTCTCCTCCCGGCTCTCCCGGCCCGGGAGGTCGCCCTGCAGGGCCAGCGCCGCCCGCCAGTGTCCGAGGAACTCCGGATCCAAGGTGATGAGGGCGCCGACGCAGGGCCGGTCGTCGCCGATCACCACCGCCTGGTGGACCAGTGGATGCATCCGCAGCCGCTGCTCCAGCGGGGCCGGGGCGACGCTCTTGCCGCCGCTGGTGACGATGATGTCCTTCTTGCGCCCGGTGATCGTCAGGTAGCCCTCGGAGTCCAGCCGCCCGATGTCCCCGGTGGCGAGCCAGCCGCCGCGCAGCGCCGCCCGCGTCGCCGCCTCGTCGCTGACGTAGCCCTGGAACACCGACGGCCCGCGCACCAGGATCTCCCCGTCGTCGGCCACCTGGACCTCGGTGCCCGGCAGCGGCCGGCCCACGGTCCCGGACTTCTCACGGCCGAGCGGCTGCATGGTGATCCCGCCGGAGGACTCGGTCAGCCCGTACCCGTCGTGGACGTACACGCCGATGCCCTCGTAGAACAGGGACAGTTCGCGGTTGAGCGAGGAACCGCCGGAGGTGCCGCGCAGGACGCGGCCGCCGAGCGCCGCGCGCAGTCTGCGGTACACCGTCCGTTCGTACAGGGCGTGTTGCAGCCTGAGGTCGAACCCGGGGCCCGCACCGGTGCCCAGCCTGCGGCGTTCCTCGGCCGCGGCGAAGTCCCGCGCGGTCTGCGCGGCCCGCTCGAACAGCGCGCCGCGGCCCGCCCGTTCCGCGGCCCGTAGGAAGTTCTTGTACAGCTTCTCGAACAGCGACGGCACGCCGTACAGATAGGTCGGCCGGAACGTGGTCAGCGCCGACACCAGCGCCGCCTCGGTCAGCTCCGGCTCGTGCGCCATCAGCACCCCGCCGCGCACACACGTCAGCATGATCATCATGCCGTAGACGTGGGAGAACGGCAGGAAGGCCAGGACGGAGGGCTGCACGCCCGGCGGCGCGGCGGTGTGCGCCCAGCCCGCCAGCAGGGTGTCGCAGGGGTAGGCGAGGCCGCGGTGGCTCAGCGCGCACCCCACGGGACGGCCCGAGGTGCCGGAGGTGTAGACGACGGCCGCCGTGGAGTCCGGCAGCACGATCCGGCGCAGCGACTCCACGGTGGTGTACGGCACCACGGAGCCCCGCTCGACGAGTTCGCGCGGCGCGCCCGCGTCGAGCTGCCAGACGTGCCGCAGCCGCGGCAGCCTGGTGCACACGGTGCCGACGGTCATCACGCCCTGCTCGTCCTCGACGACCACGGCCACGCAGCCGGCGTCCCGCAGGATCCATTCGACCTGGTCGCGCGAGGAGGCCGGATGGATCGGCACGACCTCGGCGCCCACGGCCCACAGCGCGTGGCTGAACACCGTCCACTCGTAGCGGGTACGCGCCATCAGGGCCACCCGGTGACCGGGCGAGATCCCGGTGGCGATCAGCCCCTTGGCCAGGTCGATCACCTCGTCGCGCACCTCGACGGCCGTCACCTCCTCCCACCCGGTGGCGGGGTCCGCGCGGCGCGCGAGGAGTGGCAGCGTCGGACTCCGGTCCGCCGTGTCGAAGAGGCTGTCGGCGAGGCCGCCGGTGAGCGGCGGGGTGACGGCTGGAGCGAGGGCGACGTCCCGCATGCACTGCTCCCGGGGTGTACGGAGGGTCACTCCGCCGACCGTCTCGGTGTCGGCGGTGCTCGAATGTAGCCCAGGTGAGCGCGTTCGGTGCCGGGAACGCAGAAGTCGTGATCGGCTGATGATGTCGGCGTGTTCTGGGGACTCGGGGGACATGAGCCATGTGAACCCCGATCCGGAGCCCGAGCGCACCACCGGGCTGGAGCCCGGAGGCGGAGTCCCGCCCGGCGAGACCCCGCCCGCCGAGAGCAGCCTGCCCGAGACCGGGCCCCGGGAACCGCACGTCCAGAGCAGAGGCTGGGCCAAGGCGCCGCTGACCCTGATCCTCCTCCTCGTCGCCCTGATCGCGGCCTTCTTCCTGGTGTACGCCCTGGTGCTGATCCTGTGACCCGGTCGGTCAGCCCTGGGTGTGGCGCACGCACGCGCTGACGACGTCCCGCAGGCTGTCGGTGCGCTCCAGCAGCCTGCGCTGCTCGCGTGCGCCGTTGCCCGTCCGCAGCAGCTTCTCCACGGCCTGCTCGGCACCGACCGCGTCGCCGCTGTCGGTGAGCGCGTCCGCGGTGTGCTTCAGCAGGGCGCGCAGCACGTCCGCGGCCGGCAGGGGCCGCAGGGTCACCGGGTCGAGCAGCTCACCCTCGAGGCCCGAGCGGGCGGCCTGCCAGGCGGCGAGCCTGAGCAGGCTGACGCTGTGGTCCAGCGGCGGCACGCCGTTCCGCCACTCCCGTGCGGCGGTCTCCACCAGGGCGCGGGTCAGCGTGGCGATGAGCACCGGGGTCTCCGCGCACAGGCACACGTCCGACACCCGGATCTCCACCGTCGGGTAGTGGGCGGACAGGCGTGCGTCGAAGTAGGCCATCCCCTCGTCGAGGATGGCGCCGGTGGCCACCATGTCCGCCACCCGCCGGTGGTACCGCTCGGGCGAGCCGAACAGCTCGGTCGGCCCGGCCGACGGCCAGCGCTCCCACACCCGGCTGCGGTAGCTGGCGTAGCCGGTGTCCCGGCCCTGCCAGAAGGGGGAGTTGGCGCTGATCGCGGTCAGCACCGGCAGCCAGGGGCGGATCCGGTCGAGGACCGCGACGCCCTCCTCGTCGGACTCCACGGAAACATGCACATGACAGCCACAGACCAGCTGCTCCCGGGTGCCGACCCCGTACCGCTCGGCCAGCCACTGGTACCGCTCGTTCACGGTGAGGGAGGGGCTGACCGGGAGCGGGGAGGTGGCGAGCGCGGCGACCGCGCAGCCGATCTCCCCGGCGTGCCGGGCCGCCTCCTTGCGGCAGCGGACGATCTCGTCGCCGAGGGCCGCCATGTCCGACTGCGGATGCGTGGCGAACTCCAGCATCTGCCCGAACAGCTCCTTCTCGAACACGTCCTGTCCGGGATCGTCATGGGCGGCTCGAGCGAGTACGGCCGCCGCCAGCGCCTTCGGGTCGCCGCTGTCCGGATCGACCAGAAGGAGTTCCTCCTCCACTCCGACGGTGCGCACGTGGTGCCGCCCTTCTGTCCGTGCCGCAAGGGGCAGTCGCGGGTCTGTCTGTAGACCCCGACTGCCCCTGGTACCGCCGCCGACACCTGCGGCTTTCAGCGCTGTGGTGTCAGCCAGACCGTGGCGAGCGGCGGGAGCGTGAGGTTCAGGAACCCGTCCGCCGGCTTCAGCGGCCCGTCGGCGCCGACCCCGCTGCCGCCGTAGCGGACGTCGTCCGTGTTCAGCTCCTCCTGCCAGGCGGGCACCTCGTCGGGCACCCACAGCCGGTAGTCGTGCCGGACGACGGGGGAGAAGTTCGACACCGCCAGCAGCGGGGACCCCTCCGTGTCGTAGCGCAGGAACGCGAAGACGTTGTCGTCCGCCGCGTCGCACAGCACCCACCGGAAGCCGCCCGGGTCGGTGTCCCGCCGCCACAGCGCGGGCGTCGCCCGGTACCGCTCGTTCAGGTCTCGCACGAGCTGCTGCACGCCCCGGTGATCACCGGCGGAGTGGTAGTCGTCGCCGAGCAGCCACCACTCCGGGCCGTGCGCCTCGGACCACTCGGCGCCCTGGGCGAACTCCTGCCCCATGAACAGGAGCTGCTTGCCCGGGTGGGCCCACATGAAGCCGAGGTAGGCGCGGTGGTTGGCGCGCCGCTGCCACCAGTCGCCCGGCATCTTCGACACCAGCGCCTGCTTGCCGTGCACGACCTCGTCGTGGGAGATCGGCAGCACGTAGTTCTCGCTGTAGGCGTACACCATCGAGAAGGTCATCTCGTTGTGGTGGTACTTGCGGTGCACCGGCTCCTTCTGGACGTACTCCAGCGAGTCGTGCATCCAGCCCATGTTCCACTTCAGCCCGAAGCCGAGCCCACCGCTGTCCGTCGGCCGGGTCACCCCGTCCCACGCGGTGGACTCCTCGGCGATGGTCACCACGCCGGGGCAGCGCCGGTAGACGGTGGCGTTCATCTCCTGGAGGAAGGCGACCGCGTCCAGGTCCTCCCGCCCGCCGAAGACGTTCGGCTCCCACTGACCGGAGTCCCGCGAGTAGTCCAGGTAGAGCATGGAGGCGACGGCGTCCACGCGCAGCCCGTCGATGTGGAACTCCTGGCACCAGTACACCGCGTTGGCGACCAGGAAGTTGCGCACCTCGGTCCGCCCGTAGTCGAACTCGTACGTGCCCCAGTCCGGGTGCTCGGCCCGCCGCCAGTCCCCGGGCTCGTACAGCGGGTCCCCGTCGAACCGCGCCAGTGCCCAGTCGTCCTTCGGGAAGTGCGCGGGCACCCAGTCCATGATCACGCCGATGCCGGCCCGGTGCAGCGCGTCCACCAGGTACCTGAAGTCGTCCGGCGAGCCGAGCCGGGGCGTCGGCGCGTAGTAGGAGGTGACCTGGTAGCCCCAGGAGCCGCTGAACGGATGACCGGCGACCGGCATCAGCTCCACATGCGTGAAGCCCATCTCCTTGACGTACGCGGGCAGTTCCTCCGCCAGCTGACGGTAGGTCGCTCCCGGCCGCCACGACGGCAGATGCACCTCGTACACCGAGAACGGCGCCTCGTGCACCGGGGTGTCACCGCGGTGCGCCATCCACTCCGAGTCGCCCCACTCGTGGTGCGAGGCCGTCACGATCGACGCCGTGTCCGGCGGTACCTCCGTGCACCGCGCCATCGGGTCGGCCTTGAGAAAACGATGGCCGTAGCGGGAGGTGATCTCGAACTTGTACCGGGCGCCCTCGCCGATCCCGGGCAGGAACAGCTCCCACACCCCGGACGCGCCGAGCGAGCGCATCGGGTACTGGGTGCCGTCCCAGTACGTGAACTCCCCGGCCACCCGCACGCCCTGGGCGTTCGGCGCCCACACGGTGAAGCGGGTTCCTGCCACACCCTCGTGGGTCATCGGCTCCGCGCCGAGCGCCTGCCACAGCTGCTCGTGCCGGCCCTCCCGGATCAGATGCAGGTCCAGCTCGCCGAGGGCGGGCAGGAAGCGGTACGGGTCGTGCACCTCCTGCTCGGTGTCGTCGTACGCCACCAGCAGCGTGTACGACGGGACCTCCGGGTAGGGGAGGACGGCCGCGAAGAGACCGTCGCCCTCCGACTCGAGCTTGTTGCGCATGCCGTCGACCACGACGCTCACCGACCGCGCGTTCGGGCGCAGCGCCCGGAACAGGGTGCCGCCCTCGACCGGGTGGGCGCCCAGCAGGGCGTGCGGATCGTGGTGCGCGCCGCCCAGCAGACGGCCGCGGTCGGCGGGGTCGAGCGCAGCGAGACGGGCGTCCCCCCGGACGACGTCCGGGGGAGCAACGGCCGCGGGCGGTCTGGGGCCCGCGGCCTCCGGGCGCGTGGTGTCGCGCAGTGCCATGACGTCAGCCTCCCCACACGGCGAGTCGCTTGATCGCCGCCATCGGTACCGGCAGCCAGTCCGGTCGGTGTCTCGCCTCGTACAGCACCTCGTAGACCGCCCTGTCCGTCTCGTGCGCGCGCAGGAGCGCGTGCTTCTTGCGTGGATCCCAGCCGGCACGGGCCGCGTAGCCCGCACAGAACGCCTCCCGGCAGCGGCGCGCCCATTCGGGTCGCCAGGGGCGGCGCTGCCGGGCCGCGTAGTCGAAGGAGCGCAGCATCCCGGCCACATCGCGCACCGGGGACTGCGGGGCCCGCCGCTCGGCGAGCGGCCGGGAGGGTTCGCCCTCGAAGTCGATCACGAACCAGTCGCGGCCGGCCCGCAGCACCTGCCCGAGGTGCAGATCGCCGTGGATGCGCTGGGCGGGCGGCCCGGTGTCGCACGTGGCGAGCGCTCCGAACGCGGCCCGCAGGCCGGGCACGAAGGGCCGCAGCCCGGGTACGGCGTGCGCGGCGGCGTCCAGCCGCGCACACATCGCCTCGGCCGTACGGCCGTTCTCACCCGGTCCGGCCGGCGGGAACGCATCGGCCAGCGCCAGGTGCACCTCCGCCATGGCGCGGCCCAGTTCGCGGGCCTCGGCGGTGAAGTCGTCGCCGGCGGCGAGCGCCTGCAGCGCCAGCGTCCAGCCGTCGGTGGCGTCCGGCAGGAACGGCTGCAGCACCCCGAGCGTGGCCGGGCGGGGTGCGCTCGTCCAGAACCAGGCCACCGGCGCGGGCACCCGGGTGCAGCCCTGCGCGGCCAGCGCGGCCGACACCTCCAGGTCCGGGTTGACGCCCGGCTGGATGCGGCGGAAGACCTTCAGGATGTACGCGTCGCCGTAGACGATCGACGAGTTGGACTGCTCGGCGTCCAGCAGGCGCGGCGGCAGCCCCCCCGGCAGGTGTGCGGCCGGATCGGCCTGGAAGCACAGCGGGCCCGCCGCGCCGGGCTGTCGCAGCCGCTCCAGCAGCAGATGGGCCGAGCGCGGGTCGTGCAGCGCGTCGTAGACCGCGAGCCCGGCCAGCGGACCTTCGCTCGCCCGTCCGATGAACGCCCGCTCCAGCCGCGGCGCCAGGTGCTCGCGCAGCCCCAGCAGCAACTGGTAGCAGTCCCCGGGCGGGGGAGTGCCGCCGGGCGTCGGCACGGGCGCGTGCGAGGCGTGCACCAGCAGATGCAGACACCCCGAGAACAGCTCGGTCACGGACAGCACCGAAAGATCGGTGACGGGCCGGTCCTTGCCCGCGAACCAGCGTTGCCTCGGCAACCACTCACGCAACAGCGCACCGAGCGAGACCAGGGGGCCGTCGACGCCGACGGCGGTTCTCGGTCGGGGAGTGATGGTCTTCGGCATGGTGACGCGTCCTTTCCTCGGCGCCGGGAGGTCAGCGGCGGCGGCCGATGCGGGATGCGACTCGGGTGAGCCGGAACCAGTAGAAGCCGTGGCCTTGCAGAGTCAGCAGGTAGGGCAGTTCACCGATGGCGGGGAAGCGGACCCCGCCGATCAGTTCCACCGGGTGCCGTCCGTCGTAGGCCCGCAGATCGAGTTCGGTGGGCTGTGCGAAGCGGGAGAAGTTGTTCACGCACAGCACCAGGTCGTCGCCGTACTCGCGCAGGAACGCCAGGACCGCCGGGTTGGAGGACGGCAGTTCCGTGAACGAGCCGAGTCCGAAGGCGGGGTTCTGCTTGCGGATCTCGATCATGCGGCGCGTCCAGTGCAGCAGGCTGGACGGGGAGGACATGGAGGCTTCCACGTTGGTGACCTGGTAGCCGTAGACCGGGTCCATGATCGTGGGCAGGTAGAGGCGTCCCGGATCGCAGGTCGAGAAGCCCGCGTTGCGGTCGGGGGTCCACTGCATCGGGGTGCGGACGGCGTCGCGGTCGCCGAGCCAGATGTTGTCGCCCATGCCGATCTCGTCGCCGTAGTAGAGGATCGGCGAGCCGGGCAGGGAGAGCAGCAGGGCGGTGAACAGCTCGATCTGGTTGCGGTCGTTGTCGAGCAGGGGCGCGAGGCGGCGGCGGATGCCGATGTTGGCGCGCATCCGTGGGTCCTTGGCGTACTCGGCCCACATGTAGTCGCGTTCCTCGTCGGTGACCATCTCGAGGGTCAGCTCGTCGTGGTTGCGCAGGAAGATGCCCCACTGGCAGCCGGAGGGGATGGCCGGTGTCTTGGCGAGGATCTCGGAGACGGGGTAGCGCGATTCACGCCGTACGGCCATGAAGATCCGTGGCATGACGGGGAAGTGGAAGGCCATGTGGCACTCGTCGCCGCCGGAGGCGTAGTCGCCGAAGTAGTCGACGACGTCCTCGGGCCACTGGTTGGCCTCCGCCAGCAGCACGGTGTCGGGGTACTGGGCGTCGATCTCCTTGCGGACCCGCCTGAGGAACTCGTGGGTGGCCGGCAGGTTCTCGCAGTTGGTGCCCTCTTCCGCGTAGAGATAGGGGACCGCGTCGAGGCGGTAGCCGTCGATGCCGAGGTCCAGCCAGAACTTCAGCGCGGCCAGGATCTCCTCCTGCACGGCCGGGTTCTCGTAGTTCAGGTCCGGCTGGTGGGAGAAGAAGCGGTGGAAGTAGTACTGGCCGCGCACCGGGTCGAAGGTCCAGTTGGACGCCTCGGTGTCGACGAAGATGATCCGCGCGTCCTCGTACTGCTTGTCGTCGTCGGCCCACATGTAATAGTCGCCGTAGGGGCCGTCGGGATTCTTGCGGGACTCCTGGAACCACGGGTGCTGGTCGCTGGTGTGGTTCATGACGAAGTCGATGATCACGCGCATGCCGCGCTGGTGGGCGGCGTCCACGAACTCCACGAAGTCGGCGAGGTCACCGAACTCGGGCAGTACGGCGGTGTAGTCGGAGACGTCGTAACCGCCGTCCCGCAGCGGGGATTTGAAGAACGGCGGCAGCCACAGGCAGTCCACGCCGAGCCATTGCAGATAGTCGAGCTTGGCGGTCAGGCCCTTCAGGTCGCCGACGCCGTCGCCGTTGCTGTCCTGGAAGGAGCGGACGAGGACCTCGTAGAAGACGGCGCGCTTGAACCACTCCGGATCCCGGTCCTTGGCGGGAGTGTCCTCGAAGGTGTCCAGTACGGGTTCGTTGACGGTCATGACGCTGCGGGCCCTCCGATCTGGGGCGTCGATCGCCCGACGTGGAGCACGTGCGCCGGCGTCCGGCCGGGCGTGAGACGCACGTAGTTGGTCCTGCCCCAGTGGAACGTCTCGCCCGTCAGTTCGTCGTGCACGGGCAGGGCGGCGTCCCAGTCCAGGCCGAGTTGCGGCATGTCCAACGAGACCGTGGCCTCCTGGGTGTGGTGCGGGTCGAGGTTCACGACCACGATGACCGTGTCCGTTCCCGTGCTCTTGCTGTAGGCGAGCACGGCGTCGTTGTCGGTCCGGTGGAAGCGGAGGTTCCGCAGGCGCTGTAGCGCGGGGTGCTGCCGGCGAATGCCGTTCAGCCGGGTGACGAGCGGCGCGATGGTCCGCCCCTCGCGTTCCGCGGCCGCCCAGTCCCGTGGCTTGAGCTGGTACTTCTCCGAGTCCAGGTACTCCTCGCCGCCCTCCCTGAGCGGGGTGTTCTCGCACAGCTCGTAGCCGCTGTAGATGCCCCAGGCGGGGGAGAGGGTCGCGGCGAGCACGGCCCGCACCTCGAAGGCCGGCCGGCCCCCCTGCTGCAGGTAGGCGTGCAGGATGTCGGGGGTGTTGGCGAAGAAGTTCGGCCGCATGTAGGCCGCCGCCTCACCCGACAGCTCCGTCAGGTACTCCGTCAGCTCCTGCTTGCTGTTGCGCCAGGTGAAGTACGTGTACGACTGCTGGAAGCCGATCTGCGCGAGGGTGTGCATCATCGCCGGGCGGGTGAACGCCTCGGCCAGGAAGATCACATCCGGGTCCTTGCGGTTGATCTCCGCGATGACCCGCTCCCAGAAGACGACCGGCTTGGTGTGCGGGTTGTCGACGCGGAAGATCCGCACCCCGTGGTCCATCCAGTGCCGCAGGACGCGAACCGTTTCCGCGACCAGGCCGTCCATGTCCGCGTCGAAGGCGACGGGGTAGATGTCCTGGTACTTCTTCGGCGGGTTCTCGGCGTAGGCGATCGTGCCGTCGGGGCGGTGGTGGAACCACTCGGGATGCTTGTGCACCCACGGGTGGTCGGGAGAGCACTGCAACGCGAAGTCGAGCGCGATCTCCAGGCCCAGCTTCTCCGCCTCGCCGACGAAGAAGTCGAAGTCCTCGATCGTGCCGAGATCCGGGTGGACGGCGTCATGACCGCCCTCCGGCGACCCGATCGCCCAGGGCACGCCCACGTCCTCCGGCCCGGCGGTGAGGGTGTTGTTGCGGCCCTTCCGGAACGTGGTGCCGATCGGATGGATCGGAGGCAGGTAGACGACGTCGAAGCCCATGTCCGCGATCGGCTTCAGCCGGCGCGCCGCGGTACGGAAGGTGCCGTGCGGCTCCTCGACGGTGCCCTCCGAACGCGGGAAGAACTCGTACCAGGAGCCGTACAGCGCGCGTTCCCGCTCGACCAGCAGCGGCATCGGGTCCGAGGCCGTCACCAGTTCCCGCAGCGGATACCGGGCGAGGACCGCTTCCACCTCCGGGGCCAGGGCCGCCTTCAGACGGTCGTGCACCGACAGGGAGTCGTCACCGAGAGCGTGTGCGGCGGCCAGCACCAGGTTCCGCTCCACCCCCTTGGGCACGCCGGCGGCCGCACGCTCGTACAGCTCCGCGCCCTCCTCCAGGACCAGGCCGGTGTCGATCCCGGCCGGCACCTTGACGGACGCCGTGTGCCGCCAGGTCGCCAGCGGATGGCTCCACGCCTCCACGCGGAACGTCCAGCGGCCCGTCACGTCCGGCGTGATCTCCGCTCCCCAGCGGTCGCTGCCGGGGGACAGCTCCCGCATCGGTGTCCAGGGGCCGCGCCGGCCCTTGGGATCGCGCAGGACCACATTGGCGCCCACGGCATCGTGCCCTTCACGGAACACGGTGGCCGTGACCTCGAAGGTCTCACCGACCACCGCCTTCGCCGGGCGCCTGCCGCACTCCACGGCCGGCCGGACGTCACGTACCGGTACACGGCCGATGGCCGGAGTCCTGCGCATGTATCTCACCTCCGCCGTGCGCGAAGCCGGGCACCGGGCCCGGCTTCGCGATCCGAGTCGGGCCGACGATGTCGGTCCCGTGGGGAACGCCTTGTACGGTGCCAGGTCAGGGGCTTGGCGCCGTGGAACGCCGCTCCGGTGGCGACGTTCTTCTGGCCGCCCGGCGTGGCTGCGGCCGTCCGTCCTGCTCGCGCAGGTAGGTGACCAGGTTGGTGCGCAGATAGCGCTCGGCGGCGTCCGCGGCCTCGCGGGCGCAACGTTTGCCCATCAGAACGCACAGCGTGTACCCCGAGTCCTCGAAGGTGGCCCGGACCGTGCGGTCGTGGGGCGAGGCGAGCATCGCGCGCTCCCAGGCCCGGTAACGCCGCAACTGCCGGGCCACTTCGGCCTTGGCGGGTAGCAGCATCGCCCTCTTCACCCTCCACGCTCTCGACTGGGCGCGTTCCCGACGGTCGGGTGGTGTCCGCGCACGGGGAGGCACGGCACCGTTACGGCGATCGAGGCTTTCACTTATGGTGCACGCGCGACGACGCAGCGTCTTGTTGGAGCTTCAACCATTAGTGGTGTCGGGTGCTCGTGTTGCACGAATGGCGTAGCGGCCGCACCGTGGAGGTGACTCAGAAGCGATCAGCGCTCACGCTATGTGTCCGGGATCCCTCCCGGACAGGGCGAGGGGAGCGAGAGCTTCGCCGGTGAGGAGCAAGCGACGATGAAGACCGCAGTGCCCTGCTACTACCACCTCGATGTGGAAGTCAGCCCCGAACGGGTGGTACAGGTCAGCCGCATCCTGGCCGCCCACCTCCGCTACTGGGACCTCGACAACCTCGTGGATCCCGTCTGCCGCGGCGCGGAACTGCTGCTGCGGGCGATCGACGAGCACGCCAGCGACAAGCACACCTCGATCGAGATGTGGTGGAACGGCCAGCACCTCATCACCGCCTTCGGCGGCAACGACCCCGATCTGCGCCCCGACCAGGACCTGCGGGCCTGCCTGGCCGACATCGCCGCGATGAGCGACGGCTGGGGCTGCTGCGCCTCGGACACCGGCAGCAAGATCATCTGGTTCTCGCAGCGCGCCCGCGCCGGCCAGCGCGTCCCGCTGGTGCCCCTCGCCCCCGCCCCCACCCTGCGCACGGGCCTGAAAGTGCCGCGCGAGGAGCCGGTCGCCGTACTGGCCGCGCCGGCGCCCGCCGGTGACGACGCCCTGGAGGGCAGCCGGTGACCGCCCGCAAGAGCCGCAAAGGGGTGCCCGTGTGGAGCGGGCACCCCTACCCCTTGGGTGCCGCGTTCGACGGGCAGGGCACCAACTTCGCCCTGTTCAGCGAGGTCGCCGAGCGTGTCGAGCTGATCCTCGTCGACGACGCCGGCACCGAGACCCCCGTCCGGCTGCACGAGGTCGACGGATTCGTCTGGCACGGCTATCTGCCCGGCGTCGGCCCCGGCCAGCGCTACGGCTACCGGGTGCACGGACCCTGGCAGCCCTCGCTCGGCCACCGCTGCAACCCGGCGAAGCTGCTGCTCGACCCGTACGCCCGTGCCGTGGACGGCCAGATCGACAACCACGCCTCCCTGTACGAGCGTGCCCCGGACGGCCCCGCCCCGGCCGACAGCGCCGGCCACTCCATGCTGGGCGTGGTCACCGACCCGTACTTCGACTGGGGCGACGACCGCCCGCCGCGGACGCCGTACGCGGACTCGGTGATCTACGAGGCCCATGTGCGCGGTCTGACCCGCACCCACCCGGACGTCCCCGAACGGCTGCGCGGCACCTACGCCGGCCTCGCCCACCCCTCGGTGACCGAGCACCTGACCTCGCTCGGCGTCACCGCGGTGGAGCTGATGCCGGTCCACCAGTTCGTGCAGGACGGTGTGCTCCAGGACCGCGGCCTGTCCAACTACTGGGGCTACAACACCATCGGCTTCTTCGCCCCGCACAACGACTACGCCGCCTTCGGCAGCCGGGGCCAGCAGGTCAACGAGTTCAAGGCCATGGTGAAGGCACTGCACGCGGCCGGCCTCGAAGTGATCCTCGACGTGGTCTACAACCACACCGCGGAGGGCAACGAGATGGGCCCCACGCTGTCCTTCCGGGGCATCGACAACGCCTCCTACTACCGCCTCGTCGACGGCGACTGGGCGCACTACTACGACACCACCGGCACCGGCAACAGCCTGCTGATGCGGCACCCCTACGTGCTCCAGCTGATCATGGACTCGCTGCGGTACTGGGTCACCGAGATGCACGTCGACGGCTTCCGCTTCGACCTCGCGGCCACGCTGGCACGGCAGTTCCACGAGGTGGACCGGCTCTCGGCGTTCTTCGACCTGATCCAGCAGGACCCGGTGATCAGCCGCGTCAAACTGATCGCCGAGCCCTGGGACGTGGGGGAGGGCGGCTACCAGGTGGGCAACTTCCCGCCGCTGTGGTCGGAGTGGAACGGCAAGTACCGGGACGCCGTACGGGACTTCTGGCGGGGCGAACCCGGCTCGCTCGGCGAGTTCGCCTCCCGGCTGACCGGTTCCTCCGACATCTACCAGCACAGCAGGCGCCGACCGCGCGCGAGCGTCAACTTCGTCACCGCGCACGACGGTTTCACGCTGCGCGACCTCGTGTCGTACAACGACAAGCACAACACGGCCAACGGCGAGGACAACCGGGACGGCGAGAGCCACAACCGGTCCTGGAACTGCGGTGTGGAGGGCGACACCGACGATCCGGCCGTGCTCGAACTGCGGGCCCGCCAGCAGCGCAACCTGCTGGCCACGCTGCTGCTCTCGCAGGGCATCCCGATGCTCTGCCACGGCGACGAACTCGGGCGCACCCAGCGCGGCAACAACAACGCCTACTGCCAGGACAACGAGATCTCCTGGATCGACTGGGAGCCGACCGACGAGCAGCAGAGCCTCGCCGACTTCACCCGGCACGTGATCGCCCTGCGGGCCGCCCACCCGGTGCTGCGCCGCCGGCGCTTCTTCCGCGGCGAGACCGCGACCCATGCCGACCAGCCCCTGCCGGACCTGATGTGGCTGCGCCCCGACGCCCGCGAGATGACCGGCCGGGACTGGCAGCGCGGCGACGCGCACTCGGTCGGTGTGTTCCTCAACGGCGACGCCATCGCCGAACGCGACTCCTACGGGCGCCGCATGGTCGACGACTCCTTCCTGCTGCTCGTCAACGGCTACTGGGAGCCCGTCGACTTCCGGCTGCCCGACGCCTCCTTCGGTGAGCGCTGGACCACCCTGATCGACACCGCGGAGCCGGACGGCATCCCCGACGAGCGCGAACGCAAGGCCGGTACGAAGGTCCACGTGGAGGCGCGCAGCCTGATCCTGCTGTCCAGACCGTCACGAGCCACGAGCTAGCGGGGCCGGCCCAGGAGGGGCCGGCGCCGGGGGCGGTGGGGCGTCCTGGGCCGGCGAACCGCGGGCCCCGCCCCGACCGCACCCGCGGGTACGTCCTGCGCAGGCCGCCCGCCGGCTCAGCGCGGCCGGCGTGACGTCACCGTGAACTGGGCCCCGTCGGCATCGCGCAGCACCGCCTCGTGATCGTCCTCGCTCAGGACGCTGCCACCGTGCTTCTCCGCCGCGCGGGCACAGCCGGCCACATCGGCCACGGCGAAGTGGATCTGCCAGTGCGGGCGCACGGAGGGGTCCGGGGCGGCCTCCACCGCGCCGGAATCGATCCGCGCCACGATGTCGCCCTGGCTGCGCAGCACCACCTCGCCGCCCTCGTACTCGACCTCGCAGCAGCCCGGCTGCCCGGAGGCCCAGTCGAGGATCTCGCCGTAGAAGATCGCCGAGTCGAAGGCGTCGCGGGTGTGCAGGCGGATGAACGTCGGCGCGGCCCGCCGCCACGCCTCCCAGTTGGAGACCAGCTCGCCCTGCCAGATGCCGAAGGTCGCCCCGTCCCGGTCGGCGAGCAGCGCCGCCCGGCCGGGTGGGAAGGACAGCGGGCCGACGGCTGCCGTACCGCCGCGCTCCCGGGCCCGGCTCACGGCCACGTCCGCGTCCGCGACGGCGAAGTACGGCGTCCAGGCGACCGCCATCTGCCACATGGCGGCGACGGCGGCGATCCCGGCCACCGGCACCCCGTTCGCCAGGGCGATACGGAAGTGTTCGCCGAGCTTTGCGCCGCGCCAGCGCCAGCCGAGCACGGCCGCGTAGAAGTCCTGCGTGGCCTCCAGGTCGCGGCTGGTCAGGCTCACCCAGCACGGCGCGCCGAAGACGGAGTGCGTGGAGACGACCTCTCTCCGTCTCGGTTCGTCGGCGCTCGATCCGCTGACAGGCGTGTCTTGGTTCATGACGGTCGCGTCCTGCTCTCGGGGCCCGGCGGCCACCGGTCTGGCACCAGTGTCCAACCGGAAGGGGCTCGGTCGCCTGTCGAGTACCCCAGGTGGCAGAGATCCAGCCCGCTCGCGCAGGATGGAGGAATGGCAGAGAGCGAACCTGACCGGATCGCCGAGTTGCAGAAGCAGATCGACCAGCTGAAGGAGGCCATGGCCTCCCACGCGGTCGTCGACCAGGCGATCGGGATGATGGTGGCCCTCGGCCGGGTGACCCCCGACCAGGGGTGGCAGGTGCTGAAGGAGGTCTCCCAGCACACCAACATCAAGCTGCGCAACATCGCGGAGCTGATCCTCATCTGGGGGCGCCGGGGCGACATCCCGCCCGAGATCCGCGCCGAACTGGAGGACGCGCTGGACCGGTACGGCCCCACGCAGGTACCCGGCACCGCCGAGGAGTGAGGCCCCACGCGGGCTTCCAGAGGGCGCTCGGGGGCTCGGCGGGGGTTGGCTTCGCGGGGCTCGGCGGGGGTTGGCTTCGCGGGGCTCGGCGGGATGCAGGGAGCGCGGACCCGGTGGGGATGCAGAGAGCGCTGCTCAGCGGATCTCCGCGAGCAGCTCCTCGCGCAGCCGGTCGAAGCAGCCGCTGAGCAGCCGTGAGACGTGCATCTGCGAGATGCCGAGCTGCTCGGCGATCCGGCTCTGTGTCATACCGCAGAAGAACCGCATGTAGAGGATGACGCGCTCGCGCTCCGGCAGCGCCTCCAGGCACGGCTTGACCGCGGCCCGGTCGACCACCAGGTCGAACCCCGGGTCGGACGCGCCGAGGGAGTCGCCGAGGGCGTAGCCGTCCGTACCGGACACCTCGGCGTCCAGCGACAGCGCGGAGAAGCACTCCAGCGCCTCCATGCCGGTGCGCACCTCCTCCTCACTCAGCCGGGTGTACGCGGCGATCTCGGCGACGGTGGGGGCCCGGCCCGACGTGGTCTGCGCCAGCTCCTTCGTGGCGGAGCGGACCCGGTTGCGCAGGTCCTGCACCCGGCGGGGCACGTGGAGGGTCCACATGTGGTCACGGAAGTGGCGCTTGATCTCGCCGGTGATCGTGGGCACGGCGTACGCCTCGAAAGCGCGACCGCGCTCCGGATCGTAGTGGTCGACGGCCTTGACCAGGCCGAGCGCGGCCACCTGGTACAGGTCCTCCAGGGCCTCCCCGCGGCCGCGGAACCGTACCGCGATCCGCTCGGCCATGGGCAGCCACAGCTGGACCAGCTCGTCCCGCAGCGCTCGGCGCTCGGGACCGTCGGGCAGCTCCGCGAGCCGCTCGAAGGACTCCACCGTGTCGGGGGCGTCATCGTGGGGATGGGGCTTCGTGCCGCCGGTGACACGCATCGTGCGCACCTCTCTCAGCAGGTGCTGGGTGGACAGACACCGTGGGAGGCGCGCTCGGACCGTGGAAAGGGCACCGGGGCGCTCGGCGACGCCGACTCCCGCGGATGTGCCTCCAGTCCGAAGCACATAGGTTCGTTTCCCACTCTGGGTCATCTCAAAACAATTAAGTACATATGGGGCGCGATGGTGCGAGGTGGCGAGCGGGGACCGCGGCCTCCCGGCCGCTCGGCCGCCTCGCGCCCGCTGATCTTGCGTGGACGTGATGTGCGGCACGCGCGCCTGCCGCGCGCGAAGGGGTCGTGACCGGATTCTTCCTGGGCAGCGCTTGATCACCGATCAAAGCGGGCGAATCCCCTGGCCACAGCGCATTCTGCTCATTTGACAGTGCGCTCGGCGCACAGATAGACAGCAGCTCTCGAAGGTCGAGAGGGGCACTGTGTACGAGCCGAACGTGGTCGGGGACTGGCACGAGTACGACGAGCATGCCGGTCTGCGGGTCCGCGTCCACCGCCTGGAGGCGGCCGAGCCGCCGCGCGGACGCGACGACGCCGCCGTCGGCCTGACGTACTTCAGTGTCCGGGTCACCGTCGAGAACCGCGGCGCGCGGCACTACGGCATCCATCTGGAGGACGGCCAGATCGACGTCCGGGTCGGCCCCGACGGTGAGGGCGCCTTCATCGACTGGCGCAACTCCCAGTTCATCGAGGGCTTCGACGTCTACCCGCTGCGCCGGGCCACCGCCGTCCTCTACGCCGCCGCACCCGAGGCCGCCCTCACCCACGTGGACGTGCAGGTGCAGCTGCGGGTGGAGGAGGAATGGACCGACCGCAGGCTGTGGGCGGGCGGCATCGGCGTTCTGGAGGCGACCACCGCGGCCGCGTCCTCCGGCACCGGCCAGAGCGGCCTGGCCCACCAGGTCAGCGTCTTCCTGAAGGACCAGACGGAGCCCGGCCCCGCCTGACGCGAGCGGCGGTGCCGGTGTGCCACCGGTGCGGGGACCCCTGTCAGTGCGGAATGCCGTCGATGATCTCCCGCGCGCCCTGCCGCAGCAGCGCCACCGCGACCGAGGTGCCGAGCGTGGCCGGGTCCAGCCGGCCCGCCCACTCGTGGGCGTTCAGCCGGGTCTTGCCGTCCGGGGTGAAGACGCAGGCCCGCAGCGAGAGTTCCCCGCCGCGGTCCGCGCGCGCGTAGCCGGCGATCGGGCTGTTGCAGTGACCTTGCAGCACGTGCAGGAACATCCGCTCGGCCGTGGCCTCGCGGTGGGTGGCCGGGTCGCCCAGCCCGCCGACCGCGTCGATCACGTCGGTGTCGCCCTCCCGGCACTGCAGGGCGAGGATGCCCGCGCCGATCGGCGGCATCATCGTCTCCGGGGACAGCACCTCGCTGATCACGTCCGTGCGGCCGATGCGCTCCAGACCGGACACCGCCAGCAGCAGCGCGTCCGCCTCCCCGGCTGCCAGCTTCTCCAGCCGGCGGTTGGCGTTGCCGCGGAACGGCACGCACTCCAGATGCGGGTGCGTGGCGGCCAGCTGGGCGACCCGGCGCACCGAGGAGGTGCCGACGCGGGTACCGGCCGGCAACTCGTCCAGGGTGAGCCCGCCCGGGTGCACCAGCGCGTCGCGGATGTCGTCCCGCTTCAGGAACGCGGCGAACACCGTCCCGGCGGGCAGCGGCCGGTCGGCGGGCACGTCCTTGACGCAGTGCACCGCGAGATCCGCATCCCCGGCCAGCAGGGCGGCGTCCACCTCCTTGGTGAACGCCCCCTTGCCCTCGACCTTCGACAGATCGCCCATCCACTTGTCACCGGTGGTCCGCACCGGGACGACCTCGGTGCGCACGCTCGGGTGCAGTACGGCCAACTCGGCACGGACCCGCTCGACTTGGGCCAGGGCCATGGGGGAGTCGCGGGAGACGATACGGATCAGTTCCGGCACAGACATGGGGGACACGATAGACCCTGGGGCCGGACGGCCCGCGCCCTGTCAGGGCTCGCCGAGCGTCCGGCCTGCCGGAGGCACCGCCGGCCGGGTGATCCCCGGCCGGCGGTGGGACATCCGCTCAGGCGTTGGGGTCGAACGGGATTCCGGACGGCTTCGCCGAGGCGAGATGGGAGGCGAAGCTGTCGTCCTTCAGGCCGAAGTGGGCGCTGCCGAAGTCGTAGGCGCTCAACTTCTCCCGCACGCCCGCCGGATAGCCGTTCCAGCCGACGAGGGGCGGGTACTGCCAGGTGTGCTCGTGGTTCTCCGGCGGCTCGTCGTTGGAGTTGGCGAGCCGGAAGCAGTGGGTGCCGATGCCGTCCTTGTGGTACACGATCTTCGGATGCGTGCCCTCGAAGCGGACCTCGGAGACGGGGTGCACGGTGAACGAGCCGTGGTTGGACGTCGACACGTACCGGACCTGCCCGTCCTGCACCCACACCGCCACGTGCTCCCAGTCGTGCCGGTGCCCGCCGATGCTGCTGCCGGCCACCGCCTGGTCCTTCTCGAAGTACAGGCCGTACAGATAGGCGCACCAGCCGTTGTTGCACTTGGAGCGCGCATAGCTGTTGGTGTTGTCGAGGTCGGAGGCGTCGTGGCAGTTGCCGTTGAGGGCGCCCGTCGGGTTCAGGCCTTGGTTGACGGTGCCGTCGGGGCCGATGGCGGGCGTCGGGTAGCAGCCGTCCGTGTCGTAGTCGAAGGCCGGCTGGTAGGTCAGGTCGGCGGACTCGGCGTTCTGCGGCAGCGCCAGGGGCGGGGCGGCGAAGGCGGCGGTGGGGAAGGCGACGACGAGGGCGGCGGCACCGGCCATGACGGCGAACCATCTGCCGCGCCGGACGCGCGAGGAAAATGCGGACACGGAACCTCCAACAGCGGTGGGGCGCAGGGGAGTTCAGCATCCCGGCTGTGCGTCTCGCTGCCAAGGGGTCACACGCGTCACAGGAATGAAGCGTGGTCGAACAGCTGTGGCCTGGGCCAGGTGTCGGGCCTGCCCGTGCAAGAACGCCCGTCACCGTCACGGCTGTTGGGTGAGCACGGCGGCGAGGTCTGCCGCCGACCACGGCCGTCGGGCCCGCCCGTGCCAGGTCCACCGGCGAACGCGACGGGTTGTGCAAGGCGCGAGGCCGACCAAGCCGTACGGCAGGCCCACCGGGCCGTCGGGCGTGGGGTGGTGTCGGGTTCTCCGGCGGGCCTGACGGGCCATCGGGCGTGGGGTGGTGTCGGGCTCAGCAGCGGGTCCGGCCGGCGCGTCTGACGGGCCGTCGGTCGTGGGGTCATGCGGAGCCCTCCGGCAGGTCCGCCGACGACTCCTCCGGTGTGAGGTCCGGGCGCAGCCGCAGCCAGGACGGCTGGCGCAGCAGCCCGGCCCGGGTACGGGTGCTGTAGCTGACCTCGCCCACCAGCCGGGGCAGCACCCAGCGCGCGTCCGGGATCCGCGGCACCGGATCGAAGGGGCACCGGCTGGTCCCGGCGGCCCGCAGCTGTTCCGCCAGTTCCGTCCGTTCCGCCTCGCTCCAGCCGGTGCCGACCCCGCCGACGTACCGCAGCCGGCCCCCCGCCCGCTGACCGACCAGGACCGCGCCCGGCAGCCCGGTCAGCCGCCCCTTGCCGGGCAGCCAGCCGCCGACGATCACGTCCTCGGCCCGCATGTTCCGGATCTTGATCCAGGCGCGGGAGCGCACCCCGGGCTCGTACACCGAGTCCAGCCGCTTGCACACCAGGCCCTCCAGGCCGTGCTCCCTGGTCGCCGCGAGCGCCTCGGCGCCGTGTCCGGTCACGGCGCCCGGTGTCGACCAGTACGGCCCGGCCAGGCCCAGCTCCTCCAGCCGCGCCCGCCGCCGCGCGTACGGCAGCCGCATCAGGGGTTCGCCCAGGAACGGCACGTCGAACAGCACCAGGTGCACCGGTACCTGGGCGGCCCGGCGCGCCGCCCGCGCGGGCGCGTGCGCGAGGCCCATCCGGCTCTGCAACAGCTGGAAGTCGGCCCGGCCCCGTTCGTCCAGGGCCAGCACCTCACCGTCCAGGACGGCAGGCGTGGTGCCCAGGGCGCCGCCGAGCGGCCGGAGTTCGGGGTAGGCGGCGGTGATGTCCTCGCCCGAGCGGGCGCGCAGCACCATGCCGCCGTCGCCGGGCAGGTAGACCATCACCCGCTGGCCGTCCTGCTTGGTCTCGTACGCCCACCGGTCGTCCTGGGCGGCGGGCGGCAGCCTGCCGGGGGTGGCGAGCATCGGCGGGATGAGCGGCAGGGTCACGGCGGTCACGGCTGAAGGTCTCGACCGCTCCCGGCGCCCTCACGCACCTTGGGGCACCGGTTCGCCTGAACGGGCCCGCCGCAACAGACGCGTGACGGGCGGGGGCGTAACCGCGCGTCGGGGGTCGGGTGTACCGCCCCTGCCTGAGCACGGCCGTCCCCGGCGATGTCCGTCGCACATCGCCGGGGACGGCCGGGCAGCGTCCTCAGCCGACCGTCTCCGCCGACGGTTCCGCGGCCATCGGTGCCGGCGCCGGGCCGGCCGGACGGTGGCGGGGGAGGAAGGAGGCCAGGAGGAAGGCGAGGAGGGCCGCGCCCGCGCCGATCGCCATGACGACCTTGAAGGCGTTCTCCGACGGCAGCGCGTGGCCGCCGAGACTGATCGTCATCTGCGCCAGGATCACGCCCGCGACCGCGCTGGCCACCGAGGTGCCGATGGACCGCATGAGCGTGTTCAGGCTGTTCGCGGCGGCCGTCTCCGACAGCGGAACCGCGCCCATGATCAGGGCGGGCATGGCACCGTAGGCGAAGCCGACGCCCGCGCCGATGACGCAGGACACCAGGACCAGGTGCCAGACCTCGCTCATCAGCACGATGTTCAACCCGTACCCGGCCGCCACGATCACCGCGCCGATCATCAGCGTGATCTTCGGACCACGCGACTTGGTGATCACGGCGGAGACCGGGGCCATGGCCATCATCACCAGGCCCTGCGGAGCCATGACGAGGCCCACGGTGAGCATGGACCTGCCGAGGCCGTAGCCGGTCTGCGTCGGCAGCTGGAGCAGCTGCGGCAGGACCAGCGCCATCGCGAACATCGAGAAGCCGAACGCGATGGAGGCCAGGTTGGTGAACAGCACCTGGCGGCGGACCGTGGTGCGCAGGTCCACCAGCGGCTGCGCCGTCCGCAGTTCGAAGAGGCCCCAGGCCAGCAGGACGACGACCGCGAGCGCGAACAGGCCGAGGGTGGTGCCGCTGCCCCAGCCCCAGTCGGCGCCCTTGGAGATGGCGAGCAGCAGCGAGACGAGCCCGACGGCCATGCCGAGCGAGCCGACGAGGTCGAAGCGGCCACCGGTGCGCACGCGGGACTCCGGCACCAGGCTCAGTACGAGCCCGAAGGCGACGACACCGAGGGTCGCGGACGTCCAGAACAGCACGTGCCAGTCGAAGTGGTCGGCGATGAAGGCCGCGGCCGGCAGCCCGAGGGCGCCGCCGACGCCGAGCGAGGCGCTCATCAGCGCGGTGGAGCCGGCCAGCTTCTCCGGCGGCAGTTCGTCGCGCATGACACTGATCCCGAGCGGGACCACCGCGGCGGCGAGGCCCTGGAGCGTACGGCCGACGATCATCGGGACCAGCTGGTCGCTGAGCGCGCAGACCGCCGAACCCGCCACCAGCAGCACCAGGCTGACCAGCAGCAGCCGCCGCTTGCCGAACATGTCGCCGAGCCGGCCGGCCACCGGGGTGGCGACGGCCGCGGCCAGCAGGGTGGCCGTGACCGCCCAGGCGGCGTCGGACGCGGAGGCGTGCAGATAGCCGGGCAGCTCCGGGACGATGGGGATCACCAGCGTCTGCATCAGCGACACGGTGATACCGGCCAGGGCCAGCACCGCGACCACGGCGCCCGGCCGGGACGGAGCCGGTCCGCCGGCGTCGGCGGGCGGGGCGGGGGCGTCGGACATGAGAAGGGCACCTTCCGTAGGAAGCGCGAGGGGTGACCGGCCGCGGAGACCGGCCGCTTTTAAGTCAACTGCTTGACTTACTCTAGCGGGGTGACGGGACGGCTCCCACAGGGCCTGTCAGGGGAGGGGCGGGCGCGCACCGTAGGCTTCCCTGGCTGGACCTCGCCGCCCCGGTCGAGGACCCGGGGCGGTGCGCGGGACTGGCCGCCGCGGGGCGGTGCGCAGTCCCGGAGCGGTGGTGAGCATGACGCGCAGGACGGCGCGGGCCGAGCAGGTGAGCGCGACGCGTGAGGCGATCCTGACCGCGGCGGAACAGCTGTTCGCCGAACACGGCGTGTACGCCGTCTCCAACCGTCAGGTCAGCGAGGCCGCCGGTCAGGGCAACAACGCCGCGGTCGGCTACCACTTCGGCACCAAGGCCGACCTGGTCCGCGCGGTCGCCCGCCGGCACGCCGAACGCATCGAGGCGCTCAGGGAACGGGCCCTCGCGGCGGCCGGCGACTCCGCGGACGTACGCGACTGGGTCGACTGCCTGGTGCGCCCGGTCACCGAGCACCTGGCCGGGCTCGGCAGCCCCACCTGGTACGCCCGGTTCTGCGCCCAGGTGATGACCGACCCGGCGCTGCACGCCATCATGGTCGAGGAGTCCTTGACCTCGCCGGCGCTGCGGGAGGCGATCGAGGGGCTCAACCGCACCCTTCCGGAACTGCCGCCCGAGGTCCGCGCCGAGCGCGGCCAGATGGTCCGGCTGCTGATCCTGCACACCTGCGCCGAGCGGGAACGGGCCCTCGCCGAGGGCACTGCGACCGCCCGCGCCACCTGGAGCGAGGTCGCCACGGGGCTCGCCGACGCGATCGTCGGCCTGTGGCTGGCACCGGTCAGCCCCGTCCGCTGACGCTCGCGCGGGATCCACGTCTGCGGCCGCCGCTCACCCCACACTGGGGACATGAACGACGACGACACGAGTCTCCTGGCCCGCGGCCGTGTGGCGACCAGGCTGCCGGCCCAGGACCTGGAGCGGGCACGGCGCTTCTACGCCGAGCGGCTCGGACTGCGGCCCGCCGGGGAAGCACCCGGCGGGCTGCTGTACCGATGCGGAGGCGCCGAGTTCCAGGTGTTCCGCTCCGGCGGTGCCTCGCCCGGCACCTTCACCCAGATGTCATGGGAGGTCGACGACATCGAGGCGGTCGTCGGGGAACTCAAGCGGCGCGGAGTGGTGTTCGAGGAGTTCGACCTCGCCCCGGTCCACGGCGGCGGGCGCACGCGGGACGGGATCGTCGACGTCGAGAACTACCTGAGCACCCGCGTACCCGGCGTCCGGAGAGCGCGGGGCGCCTGGTTCCGTGACAGCGAGGGAAACATGCTGGGCATCGGCCAGCGCGTGGACTGAGCCGCGTACGGGCGACGGCGGGCGGCGGCCGGTCCTGGTGGCTGCCGCCGGGTCAGGGGGAGCGTGGTGGTCTGACCCAGTCCAGGGACCGTTCTACCGCCCGCTGCCAGTTGTCGTACTCCCACTCCCGCAGCTCGGGGTCCATGTCGGGCAGCCATTGCGCGGCCCGGTGCCAGTTGCGGCGCAGTACCTCCAGGTCGGGCCAGTAGCCGGCGGCGAGCCCGGCCGCGTAGGCGGCGCCGAGGGAGACCGTCTCGGCGACCATGGGCCGCACCACGGGCACGCCGAGCACGTCGGCCACGAACTGCATGAGCAGGTTGTCGGCGGTCATGCCCCCGTCCACCTTGAGTTGCTGGAGCGAGACCGAGGAGTCGGCGTTCATGGCGTCGACGACCTCCCGGGTCTGCCATCCGGTGGCCTCCAGGACGGCACGTGCCAGGTGTCCCTTGGTGATGTACGAGGTGAGGCCGACGATGACCCCACGTGCGTCGCTGCGCCAGCGGGGCGCGAACAGCCCTGAGAAGGCGGGCACGATGTAGCAGCCCCCGTTGTCCTCGACCGTCCGCGCGAGGGTCTCGATCTCCGGGGCGCTGCTGATCAGGCCCAGGCGGTCACGGAACCACTGGACGAGTGCGCCGGTGATGGCTATCGACCCTTCCAGGGCATAGGCCGGCTGCTGGTCCCCGATCTTGTACGCGACGGTCGTGAGGAGACCGTGCCGGGACCGCACGACGTCGCCGCCGGTGTTGAGCAGCAGGAAGCTGCCCGTTCCGTAGGTGCACTTGGCCTCGCCCGGGGAGAAACAGGTCTGGCCGAAGAGGGCGGCCTGCTGGTCGCCGAGGGCGGCCGTGATCGAGACGCCCGGCAGCAGCGAGCGGGCCTCGCCGTACGTCTCGGCGGACGACCTGATCTCGGGCAGCATCGAGCGGGGCACCCCGAAGAAGGCCAGCAGTTCGTCGTCCCAGTCGAGCGTGCGGATGTTCATCAGCATCGTGCGGCTGGCGTTGGTGGGGTCGGTGATGTGCAGGCCGCCGTCGGCCCCCCCGGTGAGATTCCAGATCAGCCAGCTCTCCATCGTGCCGAACAGCACCTCGCCGTCGTTGGCGCGCTGCTCGACACCCTTGACGTGGTCGAACAGCCACCGGATCCGCAGGGCCGAGAAGTACGTCGAGGGCGGCAGAGCGCACCGTTCCAGGAAGAACGCCTCTCCGGGGTGCCGTCCGAGATCCTCGACGAGCGGCGCCGTCCGGGTGTCCTGCCAGACGATCGCCCGGCCCACCGGGGCGCCGGTCCGCCGGTCCCAGAGCACCGTCGTCTCCCGCTGGTTGGCCAGGCCGATGGCGGCGACCTGCCCGTTGTCGGCACCGGCGTCGGACAGGGCGTCGGGCACGACACGGCGCAGGTTCCGCCAGATCTCGACGGCGTCGTGCTCGACCCATCCGGGTCTGGGGAAGTGCTGCTGGTGCTCCTTCTGCGCGACGGAGACCAGCCGCCCGCGGTGGTCGAACAGGATGCATCGGGTCGAGTTGGTGCCCTGATCGATGGACATTACGTACCGTTCAGCCATGATCGGGTGTGCCTTCCGACAAGTCGAGGGGCGGCTGTCCTGTCCTACCAGCGGGCGGCTCCCAGGTCTCGGGAGATCGCCCGTGCGGCCTCACGGATCAGGGTGATCAGACTGGGGCGGGGGCGGCCCTGGCCGTCGCAGACCCGCTCGACCGGCCCGGACAGCCCGATGGCGCCGACGACGAGGCCGCCGTGCCCGCGGATCGGGGCGGCGAGCCCGGCCTCGCCCATGGTCATCTCCTGGATCTCGGCGGCCCACCCGAGTTCCCTGACCTCGGTGAGCGCCCGGGCGAGCTGTTCGGGATCGATCAGCGTGTGCCGGGTGTACGCCTCCAGGCCCGGCTCCTCGACCGGCTCGACGGTCGCGGTACCGAAGGCCAGCAGCACCTTGCCGAGCGAGGAGGCGTGCAGGGGCAGCAACGCGCCCACGTCCAGGGTCTGGAAGGTGTCGTCCGGCCGGAACACGTGGTGGACGATCAGGACGCTGCCCTCCAGCGGGGTCCCCAGGCGCACCGCCTCGCCGCTCCGGGCGGCCAGGGCATCGGCCCAGTTCAGGGAGCGCGAGCGCAGCTCGTTGACGTCCAGGTAGCTGGTGCCGAGGTGCAGCAGTGCGGCTCCGAGCTGGTACTTCCCGGTCGCCGCGTCCTGCTCCACGAAGTCCACGTGCTGAAGCGTGCGCAGAATCCCGTGGGCGGTGCCCTTCGCCAGCCCGAGCGAGGCCGCCACCTCGCCGAGCCCGAGCCGGCGGGGCCCACCGGCGAGCAGGCGCAGGATCGCCGCCGCCCGTTCGATCGACTGGACTGGGCCGGTCATGAAGCGAGCCTAGTACCGCCGCCGAGGCTTCGCCCCGCGGACGGAGGGGGGCCCGGGGGCGGTGGCGTTCGGTAATGCCGACCGCCGTTCATTGACCGGCCCCATTTGTCTCCATAACGTGCATGGGAGCCCGGAACGCGCCGAAACACGGCGCCGGACGGCAGACACACCGATCGGGAGAGAACATGGCGGCACAGCTCAATACGCTGCTTCGGGCGGCGGCATACGAACACGTATGCCCGGTGCCGCCCGTCGCCGGCGCCGTCTCGGCCGTGCGACGACGTGCGGCGGCGGTCCTCGCCGAGTGGAACGTGTGTCCCGAGATCGTGGAGGACTCGCTGCTGGTGGTGTCGGAGCTCGCCACGAACGCGATCATTCACGCCCGGCCCCCGGCCGTGCTGCGGCTGTCGTGGGCGCGGGGCCGCGGCGGCCCCACCCTGCACATCGAGGTCACCGACGCGGGACCCGCGCTCGCGGTGGGCGAGTCCCTGCTCGGCATCGACCCGGACGAGCACGGCCGCGGCGAGGCGATCGTCCACGCCCTGGCCACCCGTCATGGCATACGCGTCCATCCGGGCGGGGTCACCCGGTGGGCCGAGCTGGTCGCCGTCTAGACCACCCGGTGGGCCGAGCCGGCCGCGGTCCGCAGGGCGGCCTTTGATCGGTAGAGCGCGCGGAGCGGTGCGCCCCCGGCCTCCTGGGAGAGTGCGCGGAGTGGTGCGTCCCGATGTGCAGTGCGGCCTTGGGCCGGGAGGGCGCGCGGAATGCGTCCCGGTCCTGCAGTGCGGCCTTGGGCCGGGAGGGCGCGCGGAATGCGTCCCGGTCCTGCAGTGCGGCCTTGGGCCGGGAGGGCGCGCGGAATGCGTCCCGGTCC
>NZ_JBICWR010000001.1:0-156638 GCF_043199855.1 Streptomyces sp. NPDC048521 | reverse complement strand
CCTGCAGTGCGGCCTTGGATCGGGAGGGCGCGCGGAATGCGTCCCGGTCCTGCAGTGCGGCCTTGGATCGGGAGGGCGCGCGGAATGCGTCCCGGTCCTGCAGTGCGGCCTTGGGCCGGGAGGGCGCGCGGAGTGGTGCGTTCCGGTCTAGCGCGCGGCCTCCGACCCGGACAGCGCGCAGAGCGGTGCGTCCGCGGTGTTCTTCCGGAGCAGGAGCAGGGCGGCGTCGTCGTGCAGCCGGCCGCCCACATGGGCGAGCAGTTCGTCGTGGAGCGCGGTGAGCGTGCGGGCCGGCTCGTCGGACACATGGCGGGCCACTCCGTCGGCCAGCGGATAGAACGCGCGCGTGTGATCGCGCGCCTCGGTGACCCCGTCGGTGTAGAGCAGCAACTGGTCCCCCACCGCGAAGGGCAGCCGCTGGAGGCGCGGGACCTGCCCCGAGAGGGCGCGCAGCCCGAGGGGTGGAGCGGGATGGGTGGGCTCCACCGCACCGACGTCTCCGGACGCGGATACCAGCAGCGGCGGCGCGTGCCCGCAGTTGACGACCTCCAGGTGTCCCGACCGGGCGTGTCCGGCGACCACTGCGGTGACGAAGTCGTCGGGGCCGAGGTTACGCGCCAGACTCCGCTCGATACGGCCGACGACGGCGAGCAGGTCGGGCTCGTCGTAGGCGGCCTCGCGGAACACCCCGAGCACGAGTGCGGCCGTCCCCACGGCGGGCAGCCCCTTGCCGCGCACGTCGCCCACGATCAGCCTGACTCCGTGCGGGGTGGGCACGAGGGCGTAGAGGTCCCCGCCGATCCGGGCCTCCGCCGCCGCGGCGCTGTAGCGGACGGCCACCTGGAACGGGCCGACGGTCTCCGGGACGGGCTGGAGCAGGGCGTGCTGTGCCGCCTCGGCGACCGAGCGGACCGCCGCGAGGACCCGTTCACGGCGGCCACGCAGCGCGCCGGCCAGGCAGCTCGCCGCGGTGACGGCCAGCAGGGCCGACAGGACGGCCGCCAGCTCGCGTACGGGAACGCCGTGGGCGGTGCCGAGGGCCGCGCCCAGCGCCGCGGCGAGGAGACCGACGCAGAGCACACCGCACGGCCGGTTGGTGGCGGCCGCCAGCGCGGGCCCGGCCGCCAGCAGCGGCAGCCAGATCATCCCCGCCCCTCCGGCGACGTCGGCGAGCGCCACGGCGACGACGAGCAGAACCGGCAGCACGGGCGTGCCCGCGGCCGGCCGCCCGGCGGCGCGCCGGTGGACCGATCGCCGGGCACGGGCCACACGGTCCCTGAGGAGCCGCGTCGGCGCATGGTCGCCACCATGGTGTCGGTCCTCGCTCATGTCTCGTCCGCACTCCTTGCCTGTAGGGGGTGCACGCCCGGAATAGCCGTTTCATCCAGCAAACCGGCCCGGCGTGGGCGACCACAAGGAGCGGATTTTCAGATAGTGAGCAACAGGCTCCTGGTCACACGGCTCGCGATCGGGAGCAGTCGTGCCCCGATCTCCTGGAGCTGGTCCCGCCGCTCCACCGGCACGGAGACGCCGAGCGAGCCGAGCGTGTCCCCGCGGTAGACGGGCACGGCGACGCACACCGTGCCCAGCGCGTACTCCTCCAGATCCGTGACGGCCGGTGCCAACGGGGGCGACTCGATCCGGCGGAGCAGCTCCGGAAGACTGGTGATCGTCCGGGGCGTGAGATCGGCGAGGTCGTGCCTGGACAGATAGTCCCGGCGGGCTTCCTCGTCCAGCTCCCGCAGCACGGACTTGCCCAGTGCCGTGGCGTGTCCGGCGTCCTCGAACCCCACCCAGAGATCCACCCGAGGCGTACGGGGGCCGTCGACGATCTCGGCCACCCTGATCTCGCCCTCCTCGTAGAACGTGAGGTACGTGGCGCTGGACAGCTCGTCCCGCAGGGCGGCCAGCGCCGGGCGCACGCGGCTGAGCTGGGTCTGCGTGCGGCCCACCGTGTGCAGGGACTCCAGTTTGTCGCCGAGGACGAAACCGCCGTCGTCCAGTTTCCGCACGTATCCGTCATGGACCAGGGTGCGCAGCAGGTGATAGGCGGTGGCCAGGGGCAGCCCCGTCTCGCGTGCCAGCTGTTTCGCCGGCGCGCCGTTCTCGTGCGCACTCACCGCTTCCAGCAGACGGAAGGCCCGCTGCACGGACGTGATGAGCGTGGGGCCGTCCTGAGTGCCCATAGGACCAGGGTGCGCCGGGCCCCCGGCACGGGCAAGGCCGCAATCACCGCGCCGGGGGCGAGGGCCGTGCGGCACTCCGGCCGGGGAGCGGGCATGTGCGGGCCCGTACCCGGCGGGGCGGCCCGAGGATCTGCGGCAGACCGCCACCTCGGTGCCTACCGTCCAGTAATATCCGGCGGCAGGTCACCAGAGGAGGAACCGTGCCCCGGTCCGAACGCTCACCCCTGCTGCTCGCCGGCCTCCTGGCCGGCGCCGGGGTCGCCCACTTCGCCGCCCCTCGGCAGTTCGACGCCACCGTCCCCCGCGGGCTGCCGGGCTCGCCCCGGGCGTGGACGTACGGCAGCGGGGTGGCAGAACTCGCTCTGGCGGCCGGGATCGCCGCGCCCCGCACCCGCGCCGTGGCGGCGCGAGCGGCGGCCGCGTTCTTCGTCGGGGTGTTCCCGGCCAACGTGCAGATGGCCGTGGACTGGCGGCACCGCCCCGCGCCGCAGCGGACGGCCGCCTTGGCGCGGCTGCCGCTGCAGGTGCCGTTGGTGCTGTGGGGCCCGCGGGGTCGCCCGGAACGGGGAGGGACGGCCGTGACGGAACGCATCGAGGTCGGGGACAAGGTCGAGGACTTCGCCCTGCCCGACGAGACGGGCACCAGCCGCCGGCTCACCGAGCTGCTGGCCGAGGGACCGGTGGTGCTCTTCTTCTATCCGGCCGCCCTCACCGTCGGCTGCACCGCCGAGGCCTGCCACTTCCGCGACCTCGCCGCCGAATTAGCCGCGGTGGGCGCCCACCCCGTGGGGATCAGCGGGGACAGCGTGGACAAGCAGCAGGAGTTCGCCGGGCGCCACACCCTCGGCATGCCGCTGCTCTCGGACGCCGACGGCGCGGTCCGCGAGCGGTTCGGCGTCAAGCGGGGCTTCTCCCTCGCCCCCACCAAGCGGGTCACCTTCGTCATCGGCGAGGACCGCACGGTGCTGGAGATCGTCCGCAGCGAACTGCGCATGAACACCCACGCCGACCGGGCCCTCGCCGCCCTGCGGGCCCACCGGGGCTGATGGGGGGCGGCCAGCTCGAAGCGAGCCGGTTCCGCGCTAGATGCGAGTCGGCGCGTCCATGCGAGCCGGTTCCGCGCTTGATGCGCCGGGACAATCGGATCATCCTTGGTCATATGGAGCATGTCCCCGCTGTGGCGGTCATCGACGCCCAGGGCAGGGTGACCGGATGGAGCGAGGGCGCGCGACTCCTCACAGGTCACCCGGCCGGGGACATCGTGGGCCGGCCGGCGACCGAACTGCTCGCCGAGGACGTCCCCGGCCGGACCCTCGGCGCGCGGTCCGGCACGGTCCGCCTGCGCCACCGCGACGGCCACCGCGTCGAGTTGGCCCTCACCGCCTGTCCGGTGCTCGGCCCGGACGGTGCGGACACCGGATACGTGGTCACCGCCCAACCGCCCGCCCCCGACGGCAGAGCCCTGGCCGCCCAGGCCTTCCAGCAGGCGTCCATGTCCATGTCGGTCTTCGACCTCCAGCAGCGCTACCTGCGCGTCAACGACGTCACGTGCCAGGTCATGGGCGTTTCCGAGGAGGCGCTGCTCGGCCGGTTCTACCCGGACACCGTCGGGGACTCCGAGCACAGCCGCGGCTTCCTCGACCATCTGCGCGAGGTCACCGAGACCGGCAGGCCGGTGCGGTACGAGAGCTTCACCGGCGCCCCCGCCCTCAACCGCGAGCACGCCTGGAGCATCGAGATGTGGCCGGTGCGCGACGGCACGGGCGAACCCACGGCCGTCGCGCTCGCCGCCTTCGACAGCAGCGAGCAGTACTGGGCCCGGCGTCGCCTCGCCCTGCTGAACGAGGCCGCGACCGGCATCGGCACCACCCTGGACGTGGTACGCACCGCCGAGGAACTGATCGAACTCCTGGTCCCGCGGTACGCCGACTTCGCCAGCGTCGACCTGCTCGACTGGGTGCTGGGCGCCGACGAACTGTCCGTCGGCCCCGACGACGCGATCGAACTGCGCCGCGTGGCCCACGGCTCACCCACCGTCGGCACCCCCGAAGCGGCCGTGCACCTGGGACAGACGGACACCTACCCCCCGGACTCGCCGCCCGCCCGGGCGCTGCGCGAGGGCCACGCGGTGATCAGCCAGGCGGGCGAGCCCGCGTTCATGCGGCTGGTCGCCGATCGCGACACCCGCTCGCCCGAGAGCCGCCGGTACCGCCGGGGCATCCAC
Organism: Streptomyces sp. NPDC048521; assembly: GCF_043199855.1. NCBI lineage: Bacteria > Bacillati > Actinomycetota > Actinomycetes > Kitasatosporales > Streptomycetaceae > Streptomyces > Streptomyces sp. NPDC048521. Next base: position 152,228 of record NZ_JBICWR010000001.1, on the reverse strand, counting down.
TCGATCATCGCCGTACCCCTGCGCGCCCGCGGCACCCGGCTGGGCGTCGTCGTCTGCGTGCGCGTGACCCACTCCGACGACTACGGCCCCGACGACGCCGTCTTCGCCGAGGAACTCGCCAGCCGCGCCGCCGTCTGCATCGACAACGCCCGCCGCTTCGCCCGCGAACGCTCCACCGCCCTCGCCCTGCAGCACAGCCTGCTCCCGCGCGGCCTGCCCGGGCAGGCCGCGGTCGACGTAGCCCACCGCTATCTGCCGAGCGGATCGCTCGCCGGCGTCGGCGGCGACTGGTTCGACGTCATCCCGCTCTCCGGCGGCCGGGTCGGCCTGGTCGTCGGCGACGTGGTCGGCCACGGCATCCAGTCCTCGGCCACCATGGGCCGGCTGCGGACCGCCGTACGCACTCTCGCCGACGTCGACCTGCCCCCGGACGAGCTGCTCACCCACCTCGACGACCTGGTCACGCATCTGTCCGGCGACGACAGCGGCGAGGAGGTCGCCGAACTCGGCGCCACCTGTCTCTACGCCGTCTACGACCCCGTCTCCCGCCGCCTCGCACTGGCCGCCGCCGGACACCCGGCCCCGGCCGTCCTCCGGCCCGGCGGCAGTGCCGAGTTCGTCCCCATGACCGCCGGGCCACCCCTCGGTGTCGGCGGCTCCCCCTTCGAGGCCACGGAACTCCGACTGCCCGAGGGCTCGGTCGTCGCCCTGTACACCGACGGCCTGCTGGAGGGCCGCGAACGGGACTTCGACGGCGCGTGTGAGGAGCTGCGGCGGTCCCTGGGCGCGCCCGCCGGCTCCCTCGACGCCCTGTGCGACAACGTCCTGAAGGCCGTCCTGCCCGACCAGCCCGGCGACGACGTCGCCCTGCTGCTCGCCCGCACCCGCGCCCTCGGCGCCGACCAGGTCGCCACCTGGGACGTCCCGCCCGACCCCGCCCAGGTCGCCGTCGTCCGGCAGGCGGCCGGCGAGCAGCTGACCGCCTGGGGCCTGGAGGACGCCGCCTTCGTCACCGAACTCGTCGTCAGCGAACTCGTCACCAACGCCATCCGCTACGGCGCACCGCCCATCCAGCTCCGCCTGATCCGCGACCGGGCGCTCATCTGCGAGGTGTCCGACGGCAGTTCCACCTCACCGCACCTGCGGCGGGCGCACGCCTACGACGAGGGCGGCCGCGGACTGCTGCTGGTCGCCCAGCTCACCCAGCGCTGGGGCAGCCGGCAGACGGGCAGCGGCAAGACCATCTGGGCGGAACAGCCGCTGCCCGACCCCTGATCACCGCCACGGGCAGCCCGGGTTCGGCGTGTCCGCGCAGACCGGCGAGCCGTGCGGCAGCCCGTACGGCACATCGAGGACGAGCCGCGTGTCGCCCGGATTCCGGCCGATGTCGGCCGTACCCGGTCGCCCTCCCGCCACCGCCGGCAGCCGACCCCGTCCGGCTTCCGCTCCAACAGCCGGCCCTCGCCGAACCCCGCCGGTCGCCGAGCATGGCCGGCATCGGCGACGCGGCCGACTCGGCACCCGGCGGGGCCGGCCGCGGTCGGGGGGCAGGGCGTCCGGCGGGCAGGGCGTCCGCCGGTCACCCCTCGTCGTCGGCCGCCGCGACCTGGGCGAGGGTGCGTCCGGTACGCACCGAGCGGGCCCGCCGCGGATCCGGGGAGCCGTGCCCGTCCGACCGGGCCGCGCCCTTGCGCACCAGCAGCCAGGCCTCCTCACCGTCCTCGCCGCCGCGGAACCGGGTCAGGGCGTACTCGCCGTGCAGCTTGGCGCCGTGCAGCCGGAAGGTGGCGTGCCCGCGCTGAAGTGACTCCGCGAAGTCCACCGGACACCCCCGCCGGTCGTGGCTCAGCGGCTCGTACGTCCCGCGGTCCCACACGATCACGGTGCCGCCGCCGTACTCGCCCTTCGGGATCACGCCCTCGAAGTCCTCGTAGTCCAGCGGATGGTCCTCCGTCGGCACGGCCAGCCGCTTGTCCCCGGGGTCGGTGGACGGGCCCTTGGGGATCGACCAGGACTTCAGGACGTCGTCGACCTGGAGCCGGAAGTCGAAGTGCATCCGGCGCGCGTCGTGGATCTGCACCACGAACCGTGGCTCGTCACCCCCGGCCCGGGCGGCCCGGCCCGACGGCTCGCGGGTCCGCTCGAAGTCACGCTTGCCGCGGTACGTCCGCAGCCGGTCCTCCGCTGCCACCTGCGGCTCCTTCCGTACGTCCGCATCAGGGGCCCCGAGTACCCCGCACCGCACCGCTCAGCCCGCGATGCCGTCCAGCTCGGCCACCGCCTCGTCCGGCAGCACCAGGCTCGCGGCGGCGATGTTCTCCCGCAGGTGCTCCGGCGACGAGGTGCCCGGGATGAGCGCGATGTTCGGCGAACGGCGCAGCAGCCAGGCCAGCGCGACCTGCTGCGGCGAGGCCTCCAGCCGGACGGCGACCTTCGCCAGCGTCTCGGACTGCAAGGGGGTGAAGCCGCCGAGCGGGAAGTACGGCACGAAGGCGATGTTCTCCGCCGCCGTGCGCTTCAGAAGAGCGTCGTCCTGCCGGTTGGCGAGGTTGTACAGGTTCTGCACGGTCACCACGGGCGCGATCGCCCGGGCCTCGTCGAGCTGTGCGGCGGACGCGGCGCTGAGCCCCAGGTGCCGGATCAGACCCCGCTCGCGCAGCTCGGCCAGGACGCCGAACTGCTCGGCGATGGAGTCCTCGTTCGGGGTGTCCATGTCGCCGAGCCGCAGATTGACCACGTCCAGGGTCTCCACGCCGAGGTTGCGCAGGTTGTCGTAGACCTGTGCCTTCAGGTCCTCGGGGTGCCGCGACATGATCCAGGCGCCGTCGGCTGCCCGGCGGGCGCCGACCTTGGTGACGATGTGCAGGCCGTCCGGATAGGGGTGCAGGGCCTCCTTGATGATCTCGTTGACGACCACGGGCCCGTAGAAGTCGGCCGTGTCGATGTGGGTGAGACCCGCCTCCACCACCGCGCGCAGCACCGCGACCGCCCGGTCCCGGTCCCTGGGCGGGCCGAAGACGTGCGTCCCGGCCAGTTGCATGGCGCCGTAGCCCATGCGGGTCAGGGTCAGACCGTCGGCCGGGGTGACCGTGCCGGCGAGCTGTGCAGTCATGTCGTACCTCTCGTCGTGTCCGGACCACCGATTTCCTGTGGTGGCCCCGGTCTCCACCCTGCGCCCACGGCGTCCGACGTGGCAGAGCCCCCACGATCCTGGGAGTGACAGGGCCAGTCACCGCCACCCGCACGGCCGTACGGTGGTGCCATGGACGCAACCAACGCGCTCGGTGAGTTCCTGCGCGCCCGCCGGGCACTGGTGCGACCCGAGGACGTGGGGCTGCCCGGCGGCGGACTGCGCCGGGTGCCCGGGCTGCGCCGCGAGGAGGTCGCGCTGCTGGCCGGCATCAGCTCCGACTACTACCTGCGGCTGGAGCAGGGCCGCGACCGCAACCCGTCCGTGCAGGTCCTCGAGGCCATCGCCCGGGTGCTGCGACTGGACGCCGACGCCACCGCCCATCTCGTCGGCCTCGCCCAGGAACGGCCCGCGTCCGGCGCGCGGGCCGGGCGCCGTCCCGCGCGGGTCCCGGCGAGCCTTCTCCAGCTCATCGACGGCTGGCCGCGCAACCCCGCCTACGTCCAGAACCGCTACACGGACTGCCTGGCCGCCAACGCCCTCGCCACCGCCCTCACCCCGACGTACACGCCCGGCGTCAACCTGCTGCGGGCCGTCTTCCTCGACCCCGCCGAGCGCGAGCTGCGCCGGGACTGGGAGGACCTCACCGCGGAGGGCGTGGCCGCGCTCCGGTCCGAGGCCGGTGCGGACGCGGACGACCCGCGGCTGCGCGACCTGGTCGGCGAGCTGTCCCTGAGCAGCGAACGTTTCCGCACCCTGTGGGCCCGGCACGAGGTACGGCCCCGGCGCGGCAGGGTGAGCCATCTGACCCATCCGCAGGTCGGGGACCTCGACCTGCACTCCACCAAGCTGTCCGTGGAGGGCACCGGCGGACTCACCCTGGTCGTCTTCCACGCCGAGCCCGGCAGCCGCAGCGCCGAACTGCTGGACATCCTCGGCAGCCTCAGCGCGCCGGAGGGCGTCACCCAGGAGCGCGTCGAGGAGGAGCGGTAGCTCAGCTCTCCCGACCGGGCTCCGCCGCGGGCGGCGGAGCCCGGTCGTGGAACAACGCGGCAGAGCGCTGCCGCGCCGGCCGACAGGTCCGCGACGCCCGTCAGAGCGGGGCCGGGACCCAGATGCGGGAGCGGCGCGCCGGTGACGCCGCCGACGACGACACCGAGGACGGTGGCCGGGCGTCGCGCCGGTGACAGCAGCGATCCGCGATCGACCGCTCGGCAGGGGCCCGGCCGGTGCCCGCGACGGCCCGTAGGAATCCGGCGCGCGCCGTCCCATCCTTGGGCGGCCCGCCGCGGCCCGCGTCCGGGAGTGATCCCCCCGGTCCGGTCCCGGCCTTCCCTCAGCCGTGTCGTCCTCCCGGCGTCCCGGATAGGGTGAACAGCGATCAACGGGACGGGTGGGGATGAGGACGGCGGACGGCATGGGCGGCGGTGCGGACAGGACCGGGGTGGGCGGCGGACGGCCCACCTCACGGGACGTCGCCCGGCTCGCCGGCGTCTCGCACACCGCCGTGTCCTTCGTCTTCAACGGCCGCGCCGAGGGCAACCTCTCGCCCGCCACCCAGGAGCGCATCCGGCAGGCCGCCGCCCAGCTCGGCTACCGGCCCGACCCGGTCGCCCGCGGCCTGCGCCGCCGCCGTACGGCCGTGATCGGACTGGTCACCGACGAGATCGCCTCGTCGCCGTTCGCCGGGCGGTTGCTGCGCGGCGCGATGGAGACCGCCTGGGACAGCGACCACCTCGTGATCACCGTGGACTCCGGCGGCGACCCGGCCAAGGAGGACGCGGCGGTCGCCGAACTGCTCGACCGGCGGGTGGACGGCATCATCTACGCGGCGATGTCCCTGCGCCGGGTCCGCGTCCCCGAGGGCCTGCACCGCATCCACTCCGTACTGGCCAACTGCCTGCCCGAGGACGACTCGCTGCCCGCCGTCATCCCGGCCGAGCGGGCCGGCGGGCGTACGGCCGCGCGGCTGCTGCTGGAGGCCGGGCACCGCAGGATCGCCCTGGTCGGCGGGCAGGGTGACATCGCCTCCACGGAACGGCTGCGCGGCTTCCGGGACGCCCTGCGCGCCGAGGGCGTCACGGTGCCCAAGGAGTGGATCGTGCGCACCGGCGGCGAGATCACCGGCGGCTACGAGGGCGCCGCCCGACTGCTCGAGGGCACCGGCCCGGAGCGCCGCCCCACCGGGATCTTCTGCTACAACGACCGGGTCGCGGCAGGCGTCCTGCACACCGCGACCCGCCTCGGCATCGCCGTACCCGACGCGCTGTCGGTGGTCGGCTACGACGACCAGGAGCACATGGCCGCCTTCCTCACCCCGGCCCTCACCACGGTCGCGCTGCCGCACCGGGCGATGGGCGAGGCGGCGGCCCGGCTGCTGCTCGACGCCATCGACACCGGACGCACCCCGCCCGCCACGGTACGGCGGCTCGCCTGCCCCGTGGTCAGCCGTGCCTCGGTGGGACCTGTTCCCACGCGCTGACCTCGGCGTCCCCTTCGACCACCAGCTCGGCCAGATCGTCCGGACGGCGGTAGACCCGCTCGGTGACCATCGCCCGGTCCTCGACGAAGAGTTCGAGGAGCGAGCCGTCGACGAGGACGCGCACGCCGAGACGCGGGCCGGGCGGCACGCTCACCGTGATCGGGGCCGATCCCCCGGCGCCCGCACGGGGCCAGCCGCTGCGGTCCAGGACGACCGAGCCCGTGTCCGGGTCCAGGCGGAGCGTGAGCGCCCGGTCCGCCGTCCGCAGCAGGGTGACGGCCGTAGGTCCGTGCGCGGTGACCGTGAGGTCGTACGACACCGGAAGCGGCACCCGGCCCGGAGCCGTCGCGAACGGCTCGGGCGCGCGGAGGAGTTCCAGCTCCGGGGCCGGCAGGACCCGCAGGCTGCCGTCGGGGTGGACATCGACGACCCGGGGTGCGGTGAGCGTGCCCGCCCAACCTGCCTCCAGGACCGCCGACGTGTCCCGTGCCTCCCACGACCAGCCCCACATGAGGGCCCGGCCGGGCTCCTGGAGGACGGCCGGCGCGTAAAAGTCACGGCCGTGGTCGAGCCGGCCGCCGGTGTGTGCGGTGAAGAGCAACCTCCCGTCCTCCTGCCCCGTGAGACGGCCCGTCAGGTAGCCGGTGGTGCAGGGCTTTCCGTCCCACAGGGACACCACCAGCACATGGTCGCCGCCGTGCGTCTCGTACAGCTGCGGGCACTCCCAGCCGACGGCCTTGTCGCCGAACGTGTCCGCGGCCACCGGGTCGCCGCCGTCCAGCAGGACGCCGGCGAACCGCCAGTTCGTCAGCTCGTCGCAGTCGTACAGCAGGACCGACGGGGTGCCGTCGGCGTGGCCGGCGCCGACGAGGGCCCAGCGCCGGCCGGCGTACCGGAAGACGAAGGGGTCGCGGAACATCGTCACGTCGAGTCCGGCGGGTGGTGCCGTGACCACGGGGGTGGCCTGCCGGCGCCACTCGATGAGCCGGTCGTCGTCGGGGTCCGCCGCGCGGGCCAGGCAGATGGTGCCCACGCCGGTGTGGGTGTGGTCGACGCCGGTGTACACGGCCGTGGGGACGCCGTCGTCGTCCACCACGCATCCGGACCAGCAGCCCGCCTCGTCGGGACCGCCGGGTGTCGGAGCGAGGGCGATCGGATGGTGCTCCCAGTGGACCAGGTCGAGGCTGGAGGCGTGACCCCAGTGGACGTCCGCGTGCACCGGAGCGGCCGGGTTGTGCTGGTAGAACAGGTGGTGGCGGCCGTGCCGGCGGAAGGGGCCGTTGGGGTCGTTGATCCAGTTGGCGGGCGGGCGGACCCGGAAGCGGGGGGCGGACGGGTCCGGGGCGGGAGCGGCGGGGCTCAACGGTTGACTCCTGCGGAGGTGATGCCCTCGCGAAGGGGGCGCTGGCCGACGACGAACACGGCGACGGCGGGAATCATCGACAGCACGACACCGGCGAGAACGACGGAGATGGAGCCGGTCCCGAGGTTGCCCTGCAGGGAGACCAGGCCCAGCGGAAGGGTGTAGTTCTGGCCGGAGGTCTCCAGGATCAGCGGACGGAAGAACTCGTTCCAGTGGTAGTTGAAGGCGAGGACGCCGACGATCGCCAGCCCCGGCCGGGCCAGCGGCGCGTACACGGACCGGAAGATCCGCCACGGCCCGGCGCCGTCCAGCATGGCCGCCTCGCCCAGGTCCTTCGGCATGCCCATGAAGTACTGGCGCATCAGGAAGGTGCCGAAGGCGGTCGGGAACGCCGGAACGATCAGACCGAGCAGGGTGTCGGTCAGGCCCATCGACTTGAGCACCAGGAACACCGGAACGATCGTGACCTGCAACGGGACCATCATGGTCGCCAGGACCAGACCGAACAGCGGCTTCTTGAAACGGAAGTCGAGCCGCGCGAACGCGTAACCGGCGAGCCCGGCGGTGATCATCTGGCCGACCGCGATCAGAGCGGTCACCAGCGTGGAGTTGAGCGCGAGCAGCCATACGTCGATCTGATCGAAGACACCGTGGTAGGCGGCGGTGCTCGGGCGGGCCGGAATGATCTGCGGCGGCAGGTCGAAGGAGTCCGCCGGGGTGCGCAACGAGGTCGAGACGGTCCAGACGACCGGTCCGAGGGTCAGCAGGGCGCACACGGTCAGCCCGGCGATGCGCGCCCACGGCCCGAGCGCGCGCCGGGCGCGGCCGATGGTCAGGGTTGCTTGGCTCAAGGGACTCACCCGGCTCACTGGTAGTGGACGAAACGCCGGCTGAGCCGGAACTGGGCGGCGGTCACCGCCATGATCAGCACGAACAGCAGGACACCCACCGCGGACGCCTCGCCGAAGCGGAGCTGCTCGAAGGCCTTCTCGTAGATGACCATCACCACCGTGCGGGTGGAGTCGCCGGGCCCGCCGTCGGTGAGCACGTACGGCTGCTCGAAGACCTGCAACGCGTTGATGATGCCGACCACCGACGCCACCAGCAGGGTGGGGGAGAGAAGCGGCAGGGTGACGGCCAGGTGCTTGCGCAGACCGGTCGCGCCGTCGAGGGCGGCGGCCTCGTGGATCTCCTTCGGGATGTTGTTCAGCCCGCCCACGAACAGCAGGAACGAGAAGCCGAACTGCTGCCACACGTAGACGGCGACCACCGTGGCCATCGCCCCGTGCTCCGAGGTCAGCCAGGGCACCGGAGCGATCCCGATCAGACCGATCAGCCAGTTGACCACTCCGAAGTCCTGATTGAACAGGTACTTCATCACGACCGAGATGGACGCGGCGGACAGCACGAGCGGGAAGAAGAACGCCGACCGGAAGACCGATCGCAGCCATGTCGGCATGCGGCCGTTCACTGTCAGAGCGAGTGCCAGCGCGATCAGCAGTTGCGCGGCGACCGCGAGGACCATGAAGAGGAGCGTGTTGCCGAAGGACACCAACACGGTCGAATCGGTGAACACCTCGCGGTAATTGGCCGTACCGGCGAAACCGGGCGCATCGATCACGTTCCAGTGGAAGAGGCTCAACACGACCGAGCCGATGATCGGTACGACCGTGAAGACCACGATCCCGACCACGGTCGGCGCCAGGAACAGTGCGGCCAGCAGGCGTGTCCCCCGCTCCCGTGCCGAGGGCCGCGCGGCTGTCACGGGCGGGGTCGCCGCCCGGGGCCGGACGGCGGTGATCCGGGTGTCCGTCATACGTCACGCTCCATGGCCTTCTCCAGATCGCCCTGCATCCGGCGCAGCGCGGGCCGGACCGAGCGCGGGCTCGCCAGGGCCGTCCCGGTGTGCTTGAGCAGCACCTGTGTCACCTCGGCGACCTGCGGCGGGGCCGGGATGGGCCCGGTGTCGGGGAACTTGTCGAGGGTGTCGTAGAAGACCCGCCAGTGCGCCGGTCCGGACTCCCGGTAGCGGGCGGCCGTCAGCATGGAACGGCGGGCGGGCGTCGTCTGGTTGGTGGTGAACAGCTCGGTCAGCGTGTCCAGGCGGGCCGAGTACTTGATGAACTCCCAGGCCGCGTCCTGCTGCTTCGACGTGCGCAGCAGCGCGTAACCGGCCGCGCCGAACTGGTGCCGCTGGGTGTGCCGGCGTGGGAAGTACTGCACGTCGAAGCCGTCGTCCCGCATCCCGGCCAGATGCAGACCGCCGGCCCAGAAACCGCCGGCGGGTGTGACGCCGACCCGGCCGGTGGAGAACACCCCGATGAGGTTCTGGCCGTTGCCGCCCTCCGGGCGGGTGCACAGCCCCTCCTGGATCAGGGCGGCGAGGTAGTCGTACGCCTCGGCCACCCGGTCGTCCGTGGCCTGCGGGGTCGTCCAGCGGAAGCCGCCGCCGCGCCCCTGCCGCTGCGCGGCCGGATAGAAGGCGTCCCACAGCCAGGAGCCGCCCGGTGCCTTGGACTCGGCGAGCAGATTGGTGCCGTTCGTGAACAGCCATGGCACCACCCCGCCCCACAGCCGGTTGGTCCAGAAGTACGGGGTGAAATGGGCGCCGCCGGTCTTCTTCATCCGGCGCAGCAGCGCGGTGAAGTCGTCCCGCGTCCAGTCGGCCGCCGGGAAGCCGGCGTCCGCCCGCTCCAGCACCCGTCTGTTGAGGTACATGTCGGCCGCGTTGAACTCCACCGGCAGCTGGTACAGGCTGCCCTCGTACATCATCGACTCCACCAGCGAGGGGTGGACGTCGGCGAAGTACTCCGTCAGCTCCGCCGCGTCCCGTTTCACCCAGCGGTCCAGCGGGACGCCCAGGTCCCGGGCGAACAGCTGAACGCCCTCGGTGGCCACATAGACCAGGTCGGGCGCGGTGCCCGCCGCGATCTGCGTGAGGATCTTCGCGAAGAAGTCCGACCAGTCCACGGCCTGCACCGCGTTGACGCGGACCTTGATGTCGGGGTGCAGCGTGCGGAAGCCCTCGACCAGGGCGCGGACGCCGGCCGGGGAGAACGCGGAGCCCAGGGTGGCCACGACCAGGGAGCCGTCGTCGCGGCCCGGAATGTCGGTCCCCGTGAGCCGGTCCCAGCTCGCGGCGGTACCGGCGAGCGCCGCGGCTCCCGCGCCGTAGGCGCCGTACCGCAGCAGGGCGCGGCGGGAGAGGTGCGAGTCGGTCATCACGTGCCTAACTCGTGTTAGTAGAGGTCTGATGCCCCAGATGATGAAAAGCGCGTCACAGCGCTGTCAAGGTGCGGGAACGCTTGACCTTTAACGAGTTAGGTCTACAGTCCTGGTGCCATGATTCGTCACGAGAGGGGCGATGCGTGATGCGTGGCCTGTCCAGAAGAGCCCTGTTCGCCACATCCGCCGCCGGAGCCGGCGCCGCGCTGCTGCCCGCGGCCCCCGCCGGCGCCAGGCCGAAGGCGCCACGGGTGTGCGCCGGTTACCGTGCCGGGTACCACTTCACGGTCCCCGACCAGTGGAAGAACGATCCCCAGCGCCCGGTCTGGATCGACGGCGAGTACCACTACTACTACCTCTACAACGCCGACTACCTCGCCGGAGAGGTGGGCACCGCCTGGCGCCTGGCCACCAGCGCCGACCTGGTCTCCTTCACGGACCGGGGCATCGCCGTACCCAAGGACACCACGGTCAACGGCGACGTCTGGTCGGGCTCGGCGGTGGTGGACACCCGGAACACGGCGGGCTTCGGCGCGGGCGCGGTGATCGCCCTCGTCACCATGTCACCCGGCGGCGGCACCGACCACCAGGAGCAGTTCCTGTACTACTCCACCGACGGCGGGCGCTCCTTCGCTCCCCACGGCACCGATCCCGTTCTCGCCAACCCGGGGGTGGCCGACTTCCGCGACCCCAAGGTGATCCGCGACGACGACCGCGACCGCTGGGTGATGGCGCTCGCCGAGCGCAACAAGATCGGCTTCTACCACTCGGCCGACCTCAAGTCCTGGACGTACACGGGCGGTTTCGTCAAGGACGGCATCGGCGTCCTGGAGTGCCCCGACCTGTTCCGCATCACCGCCGACGACGGCACCGCACGGTGGGTGCTGGGCGCGAGCGCGGACGGCACCGGCTCCGGACAGCCCGCCACCTACGCCTACTGGACCGGCTCCTTCGACGGCAGCGCGTTCACCGCCGACTCCGCGGACCCGCAGTGGCTCGACCATGGCTGGGACTGGTACGCGGCGGTCACCTTCGAGAAGCGTGGGCCGGACGGAGCGGTGGACCCCGCCACGCGGTACGCCCTCGGCTGGCTGAACAACTGGGCCTACGCCCACACCACACCCACCATCGACGCCGACGGGTTCAACGGCACCGACTCCGTGGTCCGCGAGATCACTCTGAAGAAGACTCCCTCCGGCGGCTACCACCTCGCCTCGCGTCCGATCACCGCACTCGACGCCTACGTCTCCCGCACGGTGCGCCTCGGCGACCTGACCGTCGACGGCACCCGCCTCCTCGACCACACCGGCATCTCCTACGAGCTGACCACGGAGATCACCTGGGACCGACTCACCGGCGCCGGAGTCCAGTTGCGCCGCTCACCCGACGGCGTACGGCACATCGACGCCGGGATCTACGGCGACTACGCCTTCCTCAACCGGCGGGGCACCGTCAACCCGGACGCCGGCGGGAGCCGCCAGGAGAGCCACAGCCCGTTCGACCGGTCCGCCGGCCGGGTGCGGCTGCGCATCCTCGTGGACCGCACGTCCGTCGAGATGTTCGTGGACGACGGCCGGTACGTGCACTCCACGTCGGTGTTCCCCTATCTGGTCGACAACCGGCTGGCGCTGTTCTCCGTCGACGGCACGGCCGTGTTCCGGAACACGGTCATACGGGAGTTCGCCGTCTGAGGCCGGGGAGTGCCACGATCTCTCCGGAGCCGGTACGGACGAGCATCGGAGCACGCATGACGACACACAGGGCCACCGCCGGTCACACGGAGCGGACCGAGGGCGCGGAGGCGAAGCCGGTCCCGGGCGTGGAGGTGAGGCCGGTCGCCGGGCACATCGGGGCCGAGATCACCGGTGTCGACCTCGCCGGGCCGCTCGACGACGCCGTGGTGGCCCTGATCCGGCAGGCCGTGCTGCGCTGGAAGGTGGTGTTCTTCCGCGGGCAGGAGCTGGACCACGCCGGGCATGTCGCCTTCGCCCGCCGGTTCGGGGAACCGGTCGTCCTCGGCCGGCGGGGCAGCGCCTCGCCGGCCGGCTTCCCGGAGGTGGAGACCACCGCCGACCGGCTGGAGCTGGGCGGCCGGTTCGGCATGGAGCACGAGGAGTGGTTGCAGCGGCGCCGGCACACCCTGCTGCGCGGCTGGCACTGCGACCACGGCGCCCGGATCGACCCGCCGGCCGCGACCGTCCTGCGCGCGGAGACCGTCCCGCCCTACGGCGGTGACACGACCTGGGCCAACCTGGCCGCCGCCTACGCCGGGCTGTCGGCGCCGGTCCGCGCCTTCGTGGACGGGCTGCGCGCCGAGCACCGGCTCGGCGTCGGCTACCAGCCGCGGCCCGGCGACGACGCGTACCTCCGTCACCTCCTGGACCACCAGGTCGCCTCCGTGCATCCGCTGGTGCGGGTGCACCCGGAGACGGGCGAGCGGGTGCTGTTCGTCAACGGCTACTACCTCGAGCAGATCGTGGACGTCTCCCGCCCGGAGAGCGCGGCGCTGCTGGAGATGCTGCTGGAGCAGGCGGTCCGCCCCGAGTACACGGTCCGCTTCCGCTGGGAGCCCGGCAGCGTCGCCTTCTGGGACAACCGGGCCACCATCCACCTCGCCCCCAGCGACAACGCCCACCTCGGCTTCCCCCGGATCATGCACCGGGTGATGCTCGCCGGGGACGTGCCCGTGGGCGTGGACGGGAGGCCGTCCGAACCGGTCACGGGGACTGAGGCGGGCCGCTGGTGATCGCACGCGGGCGGCCGTCCGGAATGGTGGTCAGCCCGCCGGCCGCCAGCCCAGCGCCGGGCCCAGCTTCGTGGCGATGTCGGTCAGGATCTGCACGTAGTCCTCGTGCGCGAAGGTGAACGGCAGCGCGAACGCCACCTCGTCGATCTCGCGGAAGGCGGCGTGCGCGTGCAGCCGTTCGGCGATCTCCTCCGAGGTGCCGACCAGGTCCGGCGCGAACAGCAGCCGCGCCGGTCCCTGCGGGGAGGCCGTACGGGGCAGGCGCTGCGCCGCGTAGTCCGCGTACTTGGCCCGCTGCTCCGGCGTCGCCGAGTCGGTGGGGATCACCACCAGGCCCTGGGAGACCCGGGCCGCCTCGCCGTCGGGGTGGTGGGCCCGGAACTTTCGGATGTGGGACAGCTGGATCTCGGCGAAGTCCGGCGGCGTCTCGTCGCCCTCGGCTTTGACGACACTGCTGGTCAGGAAGTTCATGCCGTGCTCGCCCGCCCAGCGTGCCGAGCGGAGGCTGCCGCCGCCGTACCACAGCCGCCGGCCGAGGCCGGGGGAGTGCGGTTGGACGATGTCCGAGGTGTATTCCATCTGCGGCTGCCGCCGCGTGGGTCCGACGCCCTCGACCCCGCCGAGGCCGGTGGCCGGCTTGCCGCGCACCAGGTCCAGCAGCCGCCGCACCCGCTCGTGACTGAAGTCCTCGGCGTCGGCGGTGTCCGGGTAGAGAGCGCCCTTGACGTGCTCGTAGTGCAGGGGCGGACCCACGCTGACGCCCGGGTTCAGCCGGCCGCCGGACAGGACGTCGACGGTCGCCAGATCCTCGGCGAGCCGCAGCGGGTTCTCCCAGCCCAGCGGTGTCACGGCGGTGCCCAGCTCGATACGGCGGGTGCGCTGCGAGGCGGCGGCGAGTACCGCGACCGGGGACGAGATGCCGTGCTGCAGATGCCGGTGGCGGACCCAGGCGCTGTCGAGACCGAGCCGCTCGCCCAGCTCGATGATCTCCAGCGTGGACTCGTGGCCCCGGGCCGGGTCCGCCGCGTCGAACAGGCCGATCGTGAGGAAGCCCAGCTTGCGCAGGGGGCGTGGGGTGGACGGCACGGACTCCTCCAGCGGTCGTACATCGGTTCTGCCGCGATTGTGGCAGGCGAGTGTGACAACCGTGTGATCGGTTACGTGCGGTCGGCAGCGGCCTAGTGGAGCGGGATGGTCACCTCGTCCTCGACCGGCGGGTCGAGTTCCTGCGGGCGGTTGCCGGTCGCGGCGAAGCAGCGCAGCCGGACCGTCTCCGCCGTCACGTCCAGACGCAGGAAGCACTTGAAGAACGGCGGGCTGTAGGTGGTGGAGGACGGCGAGAACAACTGGGTGTAGATCTTCCGTACCGGCAGCCGGAAGCGGGAGGCGCGCTCGGGGCGGCGTCCGGTGCCGAGGAGTCCGGCGACCAGGCGGGTGCGCCGGGTGACCCGGGCGTCGGGGCCCGGCGCGCGGCCCGGCTCGATGCCGAGACGTTCCATGACGACCGCGGTCGCCTCGGCCTCGGTCAGGGTGAAGAAGCGGCGCAGCCGCAGCCGGCGGCCGTAGAGGCGGCTGTAGAAGGCCAGCGAGTCGCCGCGCAGCGGATAGCAGCGGAACTCGCGCTCGGTGACACCGGCGACCGACACCCGCGGGATGGTGTGCGTGGCGTGCATGAACGCGCCGCCGCCGCCCGCGACCACGTACTGGATCGTGCGGCCGTCCACGTCCACCGGGTACCGCTGGTAGTTGTGGATGTCACCGCCGATCGCGGCCACGTAGTGGTGCTCCGGGGCCCGGACGATGTCGTCCACGGTGCCGCCGCCCTCGATGGGGCAGGGGTGGTGCTCGCCGTCCACGTACAGCGGTGCCCCGGTGATGAGGATCTTGGGCTTCGGCCCCCGGGACACCTCGCGCAGCCAGGCGCCCTGTTCGGCGTCGACCGTGCCCAGCAGGCCGGTGTCGATGCCGACGATCCGGACCGGCCCGGCGTCGATCGCCCAGTACGGTCCGGGCTGTTCCGCCTGTTGGGCCGGGGCTGATCGCAACGTCCGTGCCGCCGCGAGGCGTTGCTCGTCCGTGGGGCCCGGCCGGTGCCACAGCAGGCCCCGCCACCAGGCGCGGGTGAGCGGGCGGGGCCGAGGCTCGGGCTCGAGCGGCGGGGTGTCGGCGCAGAAGACGCGCATGAAGGCGCCGAGGTCCTCGTACCAGTCGTGGTTGCCCGGTATCGCGTATATCGGCGCCGGATAGTCCTGGTACGGCCGGAAGAACTTGTCACCGTAGTCGTCGGCTCTGCCCACCGGATAGATGACGTCGCTCGCGATCACCGCGAACTCGGTGTCCTGACCCACCCTCAGAAGGCCCGGCACGACGGCGTACTGGGAGGCGTCGCCCTCTCCGGTGTCCCCGATGACCATGAAGGAGAACCGGTCCGGGACCTCTCGCCGGACCACCTTGTCGGTGGGCGCCCCCGCCGCCTCCCGCCGCGCGACCCAACGGCTGCGGGTACGGCCGGTGGGATCACCGAACCAGGACGCCAGCACGCCGTTGCGGGCGGCCCACAGGATCCTCGGGTTCAGCCACGACAACTTCTCGACGTGGTCCGGCATCAGCTGCTGGTAGGCACCGCGTTCGGCGGCGCCCCAGCCGGCGCCCTGTGCGGTATCGCGTGAGGAGTCAGACACGCGGTGCACCGTAACAACGCGCGGGCCAGGGACGGGATGCGGGTCCCGCTCACGCCGACCCCGCTGCCCGCCGGGGCCGTTCGCAGCGGTCGGCCCGACCATCACCCGGTCGTCCCCGGACCGCTCTTCCCCGGGAACGGAGCGGATCCGTGGAACTCGCCTTCGCCGGCCGGGGGATCGAGTGGCGGTTCGGTGGAGGCCGGAGCGGCGGGACCGCCTTCACCGCCTCGCTCGTCCCCGGAAACGGCGGACACCTGCTGCCCCTCAGGGCCGCGGTACGCACCCCACAGGGCCCCTCGGCGGACCACGAGGTGACCGCGCAGATCCCGCACCGCCCAGGCGCAGAGGTGTCCGCGGCATAGGGAAAACCCTCGAATGAACCCAGCCGACTGACATGTTCGAGTCAAAGCTGTAATTCTTCCCCCGCACACCGCACCTCGATGGTGTGCGCACGCATCACGGTCCCGCACAGCTCAGCTCACCCGGGCAGCAGACCCGTCTGCCCGGTCTGTCACCGGCCGCGACCCGGCGGCCGCAGCAGGAGGAGTACGAGTGACACGCTCTCCCCACAGACCCCTTCCCCACAGAGGTCGCCGGGCCACGGTCGGAGCCGCCCTGGTCTCCGCCGCGGCCTTCCTCGCCGTCGGCATGCAGGCGGTCCCCGCGACCGCCACGCCGGCCGCCCCCCACCCCAGCCCGCTGCGCACCGGCGGCCTGGAGGCCAAGCTCAACCCGGCGCAGCACCAGGCGCTGATCAAGAGCGCCCAGCAGACGACCGCCGCGACCGCCCGCACGCTCGGGCTCGGCGCGAAGGAGAAGCTGGTCGTCAAGGATGTCGTCAAGGACAACGACGGCACCGTGCACACGCGGTACGAGCGCACGTACGCCGGCCTCCCCGTCCTCGGCGGCGACCTCGTCGTGCACACCCCGCCCGCCTCGTTGGCCGCGGGAACCGTGAGCACCACGTACAACAACAAGCACCGGATCAAGGTCGCCTCCACCACCGCGACCTTCACCAAGTCGGCCGCCGAGACCAAGGCCCTCGCAACCGCGCGGTCCCTGGACGCCGAGAAGCCCGCCACCGACAGCGCACGCAAGGTGATCTGGGCCGGCACCGGCACCCCGAAGCTCGCCTGGGAGACGGTGATCGGCGGCTTCCAGGACGACGGCACGCCCAGCCGGCTGCACGTCGTCACCGACGCCACCACCGGCAAGGAGCTGCACCGGTACCAGGCGATCCAGACCGGCACCGGCAACACCCAGTACAGCGGTGCCGTCACCCTGAACACCACGCTGTCGGGCTCGACGTACCAGCTCTACGACACCACCCGCGGCGGTCACAAGACCTACAGCCTCAACCGGGGCACCTCCGGCACCGGCACCCTGATGACCGACGCCGACGACGTCTGGGGTGACGGGACCGGCTCCAACACCCAGACGGCCGGCGCCGACGCGGCCTACGGCGCGCAGGAGACCTGGGACTTCTACAAGAACACCTTCGGGCGCAGCGGCATCCGCAACGACGGCGTCGCCGCCTACAGCCGCGTCCACTACAGCAGCGGGTACGTCAACGCCTTCTGGGACGACAGCTGCTTCTGCATGACCTACGGCGACGGCTCGGGCAACACCCACGCCCTGACCTCGCTGGACGTGGCCGGCCACGAGATGAGCCACGGCGTCACCTCCAACACCGCCGGTCTCGAGTACAGCGGTGAGTCGGGCGGGTTGAACGAGGCGACCTCCGACATCTTCGGCACGGGCGTGGAGTTCTACGCGAACAACTCCAAGGACGTCGGTGACTACCTCATCGGCGAGAAGATCGACATCAACGGCGACGGCTCGCCGCTGCGGTACATGGACAAGCCGAGCAAGGACGGCGGTTCCGCCGACAGCTGGTACTCCGGAGTCGGCAACCTCGACGTGCACTACTCCTCGGGCCCGGCGAACCACATGTTCTACCTGCTCTCCGAGGGCAGCGGCACCAAGGTCATCAACGGCGTGACCTACAACAGCCCCACCTCCGACGGCGTCGCCGTCACCGGCATCGGCCGGGCCGCCGCCCTGCAGATCTGGTACAAGGCGCTGACGACGTACATGACGTCCAGCACCAACTACGCCGGCGCCCGCACCGCCGCCCTCAACGCGGCCGCCGCCCTGTACGGCACCAACTCCACGCAGTACGCCGGGGTGGGCAACGCCTTCGCCGGCATCAACGTCGGCGGCCACATCAACCCGCCGAGCAACGGGGTGACGGTCACCAACCCGGGCAGCCAGTCCTCGACCGTCGGCACGGCCGTGAGCCTGCAGATCCGGGCGAGCAGCACCAACAGCGGCGCGCTGACGTACAGCGCCTCCGGTCTGCCGTCGGGCCTGTCGATCAACAGCTCCACCGGCCTGATCACCGGTACGCCCACCGCGGCGGGCACCTCCAGCACCACCGTCACGGTGACCGACTCGACCGGCGCGACCGGCACCGCGA
This sequence comes from Streptomyces sp. NPDC048521, assembly GCF_043199855.1. Taxonomy (NCBI): domain Bacteria; kingdom Bacillati; phylum Actinomycetota; class Actinomycetes; order Kitasatosporales; family Streptomycetaceae; genus Streptomyces; species Streptomyces sp. NPDC048521. The sequence goes on along the minus strand of NZ_JBICWR010000001.1, from coordinate 134,122 downwards.
CCTTCACCTGGACGGTCAGTACCGGCGGAGGCGGCGGGTGCACCTCGGCCCAGTTGCTGAGCAACCCCGGCTTCGAGTCCGGCAGCACCGGCTGGACCGCGACCAGCGGTGTCATCACCACGGACAGCGGTGAGGCGTCCCACGGCGGTTCCTACAAGGCCTGGCTCGACGGCTACGGCAGCACGCACACCGACACGCTGTCCCAGTCGGTGACGATCCCCGCGGGCTGCAAGGCGACCCTGACCTTCTACCTGCACATCGACACCGCGGAGACCGGCACCACCCAGTACGACAAGCTGACGGTGACCGCCGGTTCGAAGACCCTCGCGACCTACTCGAACGTCAACGCGGCCTCCGGCTACAGCCAGAAGTCCTTCGACCTGTCCTCGCTGGCGGGTTCGACGGTCACGTTGAAGTTCAACGGCGTGGAGGACTCCTCGCTGCAGACCAGCTTCGTCGCGGACGACACGGCCCTGACGACGAGCTGAACCGTACGGCCGCGGTCCCGCACCCTGCTGTCCGGGTGCGGGACCGTGCCGTGTCAGCTCAGCGGATCCAGCGTCAGGTACGCCTGCTGCGGGCTGCCGTCATGGACCAGCGACTCCTGGTGGCCGACGTCGTCGAAGGCGAACGCGTACGCCTTCCCGTCGGCCATCTGCGCGTGGACCTTGCGGGCGTAGTGGTTGGTCACCGCGTCCTGGTAGAAGTTCGCCGACGTGGTGTCCGGCTGGCCGGGGTTGGTCAGCAGCGTCGAGCGGTTGAAACCGGCGCACAGCGTCCGGGAGATGGGGCCGCGGACGTTGTCGTTGGGTGCGTCCAGCAGCTTGTGACAGCCGAAGATGCTGGAGGCGTCCGGCTTCTGGAAGCTGGTGACGACCGCGCCTGAGGAGTTGGTGAAGTTCATGACGTTGCCCGACACCCGGCCGTAGTACTTGGTGTTCGGCTGGTCGGCGAACGGCGTGACGGTCAGTGTCGACGTCGAGTACTTCTGCCAGACCCGGTTGACGTAGTCGTCCATCACGTTCGCCGGCAGCGCACCGGTCTCCACGCCGTACAGCGGGGACAGGGCACGCAGCACGGTGCCGTCGGAACGCGTCTGGATCAGGTTGGCCCAGCCGCCCGGCTGCCCGCGCAGGGCGTTGAAGAAGCCGGTGTAGCCACCGGACTTGAGGTGCCCGGTACTGCTGACACTGCCGTCGGCCCGCTGCACGCCGACCGCGTACGGCGCCGAGAACATGTCCACCTGGGTGCTGTTGAGCCACAGCCCGGAGTCGTTGAGCGTGTACTCCGACCAGTTGAAGAGGATGTCCCGGTTGGGGTCGGACGGGTTCTGCACGGCCGGCTGCACCAGCCCGCCGGTGGTCAGCCTGAAGTCGAGCTTGCGGCCGTAGGAGAAGTAGATCCGGCCGGAGAACTTCGGTATGCGGATCGTCGTCGACTGTCCGGCGGCCGGTCCGGGAATCGCCGCGTCCGGAGCGGGAGTCGGGGGGTTCCCGCCGGCCGGCCAGGCGTGGAAGGTGCCGCTCGCATCGGCCCAGCCCTGCCGTCCCGAGGACAGCTGGGTGCCGAGGTCGTAGACGTAGACGGGCTCGGAACGGCCCGAATTGTTGGTGATCTTCAGTGGGATGGTGTCCGGGACGGCGGCATCGGCGCGGTCCGTCGCGCCGAGCGCGAGCAGTCCGCCGACCAGGGCCGCCGCGGCCGCCAGGGGCAGCGCGGGGCGTGTGAGCCGATGAGGCACTCTCCACCTCCGTGTGGGGTCGGGGTCGTACGGACGTTGGTCCGTACCTGTTCTGAGAGCGCTCTCAGATTCATGCCAGGATGCGTCCATGTCAATGAGTCGGACGGGATCGGTCCGGCGCCCCCGTGCGGCGGACGCCGTGAGCCGGTGTCAGTAGGGTGCGGGCAGCCGATGTCAGAAGGTGCGCTCGAGCAGGTCGAGCAGGGCCGACCAGTGCCGCTCGTCGGCTTCGCGCCGGTAGGCGGTCGTGTCCGCCTGCGTGTAGCCGTGGGGAGCACCCGCGTAGACCTCGCAGGTGTGCCGGACCCCGGCGGCGGACAGGGCCTCCTCGAAGCGCGCGACCTGCTCCGGGGGCAGCGACGGATCGTCGTCGGCGTGCCCGAAGTACAGCTCCGCGGTGATGGCCGGGGCGCCCAGGTGCGGGCTGCCCGGATCGTCGGTGGCAAGACGCCCGCCGTGGAACCCGGCCGCCGCCGCGACCCGGTCCGGGTGGGCGGCCGCCGTCCACAGGACGAGCCGGGCGCCCATGCAGTAGCCGGTGAGCGCGACCGGGCCGTCGGCCGCGAGCGGGCTGCCGGCCAGCCAGCGCAGATAGGCGCCCGCGTCCCGCTCGGCCAGTTCCGGCGTCAGCGAGGACACGACCGGGCCGAGCCGTTCCCAGAGGGACGGGTCCGCGCCCGGGTCGATGAACCCGGGCAGATCCACGACCGGGGCCCGGCCGAGGCGGTAGAACACGTTCGGCACCAGCACCGTGTAACCAGCGCCGGCCAGCCGGTCGGCCATCGACCTCAGGTGCGGGCGCAGGCCGTAGGCGTCCTGGTAGAACAGCACGGCCGGACGGGGGCGCCCGTCGGCGGGGTGGGCGAGGTAGGCATCGGCGACGCCGTCCTCGGTGGGGATGTCGACGGCGGATCCCTGGACATCGGACATGGTGGGAAGGCCCTCCCTCAAGGAACCGTTCGGGAAACGGGCGTCGGTCGGCAACGGCCGCCGCGACGCCGTGACTACCGCCCATGCTGTCACGCGAGATCCCGAACGCCGCATCCGGTGGGCCGCGTCCTCACTCGAAGCGGCTGGTGTCTCCCGCACCCCGCCGGACGATCTCCGCCTCGCCGCCGGAGAAGTCCACCACCGTCGTCGGCTCCGTCCCGCAGTCGCCGGAGTCGACCACCGCGTCCACCGCGTGGTCGAGCCGGTCCTTGATCTCCCAGCCCTGGGTCAGCGGCTCCTCCTCGTCCGGCAGGAGCAGCGTGCTGGACAGCAGCGGCTCGCCCAGCTCTGCCAGCAGTGCCTGGGTGACCACGTGGTCGGGGATGCGCACACCCACCGTCTTCTTCTTCGGGTGCAGCAGCTTGCGCGGCACCTCGCGGGTGGCCGGAAGGATGAAGGTGTAGCTGCCGGGCGTGGAGGCCTTCACGGCCCGGAACACGTCGTTGTCCACCCGCACGAACTGGCCGAGCTGTGCGAAGTCCCGGCACATCAGCGTGAAGTGGTGCCGGTCGTCGAGCCGGCGGATGGAACGGATCCGGTCCATGCCGTCCCGGCTGCCCAGGCGGCAGCCCAGCGCGTAACAGGAGTCGGTCGGGTATGCGATGAGCGCCCCCGAGCGCACCGCGTCGGCGATCTGGGCGATGCTGCGCGGCTGCGGGTTCTCAGGATGCACGTCGAAGTACTTCGCCATCCGCCGAGCTTATGCCGTCGCCGGGCGTGGTGCGCGCAGGCCCGGCGTGCGGCCGTCCGCGCCCGATCGGTGCGTCCTCGCCGCCCTTCGGTGCCTTCCGGAATCGCCGTGTGTACCGCGTCGGTTCCGGGGCATCCGAACGGTGAACCGCCCGGGGCCTTCCCCCCGCTCCGGGCGCGGCGTCTCCGCCGGCGGCCCACCCCCCCAGGCCGCCGGCGGAGCCATGTCCGTCCGACCGGGGCGCGGGCCGCGCTGCGTCGTGCTGGCCGTGGCCCGTACCGCCCCCTTCGACCGGCACACCGCCGACGTCCTCGGTCACACCGCCGCAGTGCTGGAACTGCTCCTGCGGGAAAGGGAGCTGGCCGACACCGGTCACCGGCTGCGGCGGGTCACGTCCGACCTGCGGGTGGCGATCCTGCAACTGCTCATGGTGGAGGACACCGCCTCCGCCCGCCGGGTCGCCGCAGGACTGTGGCCCGGACTGCTGGAGGAAGACACCGCCCGTGTGTACGTCGTCGGAGTGCGACACCGTCGGCCGCGACCGGCTCGCCGACGCCTGTGTGGACGCTCCGCGGGGCACGACCGGAACGGGGGACCGGTCGCGGCCCCGCGCCCTCCCTCACCTGGCCGCAGGCTCGGCCGGCAGGTCGAAGACGTGCCGTGGGGAGATGATCCGCGTGATCGCCCGGCCGAACAGGGTGCTGGGTTCCTCGCCGTCGTGGTCGATGTCGGTGTTGAGGAGCACCACGATGCTGGTTCGCGTCGACGGGAGGTAGATGGTCAGGGACTCGTACCCCGGCAGGGACCCGTTGTGGCCGAGCCACCCCTGGACGTCGAAGATGCCCAGCCCGTACCCGGCGCCCGGGATCGGCGTCGCCGGGGTGATGAGCCGCTGCCGCTGCGTGTCGGGGCTGAGCATCCGCCTTCTGTCCGGCAGTTCGCCGGTGGCGACGGTCCGCGCCCAGATGCGCAGGTCGTCCAGTGTCGAGACCATCGCTCCGGCGGCCCAGGCCCAGGAGGGGTTCCAGCCGGCCGTTTCGGTGACCTTGCCGTCGGCCGTCTGGTCGGTGTAGCCCTGCGCGTGCGGCTCGGGGAACTCGCTGCCCGTCGGGAAGAGCGTGTTCCTCATGCCGGCCGGGTCGAGGATGTGCTGTTTGATGTAGTCCCCGAGCTGCTGACCGCTCTCCTTCTCCACCACCAGGCCGAGCAGGATCAGGTTCGTGTTGGAGTAGGAGAACTTCTGCCCCGGCTCGAAGAGCACCGGGTGCTTGAAGGCGTAGCCGAGCAACTGCCGCGGGGTGAAGGGGCGTTGCGGATCGGAGGTGAGCGCCTTGAAGAAGTCCTCGTCCTCGGAGTAGTTGAACAGCCCGCTGCGCATGCCGGCCAGCTGGCGCAGCGTGATCCGGTGGCCGTTCGGGACGCCGTCGACGTACTTGCCGATCGGATCGTCCAGGCCGACCGCTCCCTGGTCCACCAGTTGCAGCAGCGCGGTCACGGTGAACGTCTTGGTCTCGCTGCCGATGCGCGTGTAGAGGTCCGGCGCCATCTTCCGGCCGCTCGCCTCGTCGGCGACACCGAACGAGCGGACGTAACCCGCCTGCCCCGGCGTCCAGATGCCGACGGTCACGCCGGGCACGTTCGCCTCGCGCACCACCCGCTGCACGGATGCGTCGAGTTGGCGTGCCACGCCGGGGGTGAGGGCGCGGACGTCCGACTCCGAGGGCGACGGGCTGGGCGTCCCGGCGGCGAACACTGCCGGTACGGAGGCCGGTACGGCACCCGCTCCGAGCGGCGCCAGCAACGTTCCCGCCGTCACGGCGACCACGGCCCCCCTGCGCAGACGTGCGAATGGATGCGGCATGGGCTGACTCCAAGCACGTGGGACGCAACCGTGCGATGAGCGGGACGCCGGCGCCCGGCCTTCCAGCATAGGAGTGCCCGCCCCACCGCGCCCGTCGTAACCCAGGGCCTCGGACGGCGGGCGAGACGGCCCGGCGGGATGCCCGTCCTACGGGCGGAACGCATGGGCCATCGCCGAAGGCGACGCGGAACGCGCCCTTTACTCGGCTCGCGGAAGCACGACACGCGCCGGGCGGATCACACGCGCCCGGTGGACCGGACCCGGGAGCCGATCCACGCCCGGCTCGTCGCGCAGTGGCGGGCGCGGGGGCGGACCGTCCCCAGCGGACCGGACCTGCTGGGGAACCCCCTTCCCCGGGCTCGCCCTGCGTGCGCGAGCCGAGCCCCAGCGCACGTGATCGGCTACCGCCCGTGCAGCGGCGCCAGGACGGCCAGGGTGCCGTTGGCCTGCCGCAGCGCTTCCTCCAGGGTGCCCGGCGAGTGCAGCGCACCGGTGCCGTCGGGCGGCACGAGCCACTCCAGGGAGCGGGCGGGCCGGTACGGCGGTGGTACGGCGACCCAGGACCCCTTGCCGGCGTACCGCAGGCCGGAGCCCACCCAGCCCCCGGACGGATCCGGCGGCAGGAAGAACCCCACCCGGCCCGCCGCGGTGTCCACCAGGGTCGGGCCCGGGACCGGCAGCGAGGGCCGCCACAGCAGGTCCAGGGTGAGCAGGCCCAGCCGCTCGGGAACGCTCAGCATGTCCCAGAAGCGACCCGCCTCCAGCAGCGCGATGCCCTCCCCACGGTCCCACTCCCGTTTGCAGGCGCGCGGATCGGCCGCCGCCGCGGCCAGCCACTCCACGCCCCGCATCCACATCGTGTTCGTCATGCACTGCTCCGGGTTTTCTCGCTCGCCTGCTCTGGGCGCAGGGAACGGCTGCGACCGGGCACTTCGTGCACCTGCACCCCAACCCGGCATATGCATGCTCGTAGATATTTCTACATGGCGGAAGGGGTGGCGCGGCCTGGCGTTTAAGGGCAGACGTTCGAACTCCGCTTGCCGGTACGTCAGTCGAGACAGGGGGATGCGTCCCCCTTCCGGTTGCCGTGCGCCGCTGTCGCGATCGATTCCATCGTGCAGGCAATCGATCCATGCGTAATCCCTTGAAGTAGTCGCTGTTCCAGTCGTAGGGTCACGATATTCGTCATCGTCCCGCAGCGAGGTACTCCATGGACCGCACGCGTCTGCACGCCCTTCTGGCCCGCGAGAGCGCCGAGGCCGAACGCCGCAACCCGCGCTCGCGGGCGGCGTACGCGCGGGCCGACCACCTCTTCGGCCGGGTGCCGATGACCTGGATGAACAAGACGGCCGGAGCCTTCCCCCGCTACCTGGCCGGGGCCCGCGGCGCCCGGGTCACGGACGTGGACGGCCACGAGTACATCGACTTCTGCCTCGGGGACACCGGTGCCATGGCCGGTCACTCGCCGGCCCCGGTCACCGAGGCGGTGCAGCGGCGGTACGCCGAACTGGGCGGGGCCACCGCCATGCTGCCCACGGAAGACGCCGAATGGGTCGGCGCCGAGCTGACCCGCCGCTTCGGCCTGGCCCGCTGGAGCTTCTCGCTCACCGCGACCGACGCCAACCGCTGGGCGATCCGGCTCGCCCGGGCCGTCACCGGCCGACCGAAGATCCTGGTGAACAGCTACTGCTACCACGGCAGCGTGGACGAGTCGCTGATCGTCGTCGGTCCGGACGGCGCGGGCACCGCACGCCCCGGCAACGTCGGCGCGCCCTGCGACGTGACGCTGACCAGCCGGGTCGCCGAGTTCAACGACCTGGCCGCACTGGAGCGCGAGCTGGCCCACGGGGACGTCGCCGCCGTCCTCATGGAGCCCGCCCTCACCAACATCGGCATCGTGCTGCCGGAGCCCGGCTACCTGGCCGGCGTCCGCGAGCTGACCCGCAGCTCCGGCACCCTGCTCATCAACGACGAGACCCACACCTTCTCCGCCGGCCCCGGCGGCTGCACGGCCGCGTGGGACCTCGAGCCCGACCTGCTGACCATCGGCAAGGCGATCGGCGGCGGCATCCCGGCCGGCGCGTACGGGCTCTCCGCCGAGCTGGCCGAGCGGCTGCTGGCCCGCACCGACCTCGACCTGGTCGACATGGGCGGCGTCGGCGGCACCCTGGCCGGCAACGCGCTGTCGGTCGCCGCCACCCGGGCCACCCTGGAGCACGTCCTCACCGACGACGCCTTCGCCCGGATGGCCACGCTCTCCGAGCGCTTCGAGGAGGGGGTCCGGGCCGGTATCCAGGCGCACGGACTGCCCTGGTCCGTCAGCAGACTCGGCGCCCGTACCGAGTACCGTTTCACCTCCCCGGCGCCGCGCACCGGCACCGAGTCCGCAGCCGCCTCCGACGAGGAGCTGGAGGACTTCCTCCACCTCTACCTCGCCAACCGGGGGATCCTGCTGACCCCGTTCCACAACATGGCGCTCATGTGCCCCGACACCACCGAGCAGGACGTCGACACCCACACCGGGGTCTTCGCCGCCGCCCTCGCCGAACTGATCGGCTGAAGGCACGCGGTCGGCCCGAGCCGGAACGAAAGGAAACCCGTGGACGAGATCGACCGGGCCATCCTGCGCGAGCTGCAGACCGACGGCCGGATCGCCTACGCCGACCTAGGGCCGAAGGTCGGCCTGTCCGCCTCGGCGGCCCGGCAGCGACTGCAGCGCCTGCTGGACTCCAGGACCGTCCAGGTGGTCGGCGTCACCGACCCGATGGCCATGGGCGGGCAGGCGATGGCCCTGCTCGGCATCGGCGTGGACGGCGATCCCCGGATCGTCGCCGACGCGCTCGCCGAACGCCCCGAGGTCGTCTACTCAGTGCTGACCTCGGGCGGATTCGATCTGTTCGCCGAGGTGGTGGCCTCCGGCCCGAAGGCCCTGCTGGACTTCGTCAACGACGTGGTCCGCCCCCTCGACGGCGTCCGCGAGATCCAGTCCTTCCCGTACTTCGGCATCCACACCCACCGCTTCCTGTGGGACGTGGGCTGACGGGGGACCGGCGCTGCGGGAGCGGGACGAGGGGCCTTGTCGGCCTGTGGATTCCGCGAGATCAGACGACCGGCGGCTCGGGCGTCAGCACCAGCATCGTGGCGTCGTCCCGGACCTCGTGGCCCAGCCGTAGCAGATCCGCCCACACCGCGCCGGGCAGCTCGGCGGAGGCCGTGCCGGTCAGGGAGGCCAGCCGCTCGGTCAGCGGATAGAAGGCGCCGACGGCGTTCCTGGCCTCCCACAGGCCGTCGGAGGCCAGGAACAGCCGATCGCCCGGACCGAGCGCCACGGTGATCTCCTTCGGCGGATCGAGGCCCACCAGTCCGAGCCCCAGCGGCGGGCCGGGCGCCACGGTCAGCTCGAGGGCCTGGCCCTCGCGCAGCAGGACGGGGGCCGGATGCCCGCAGGCCACCACCCGCACCGCACGCGTGTCGGGCGAGAACTCCAGCAGCAGCCCGGTGGCGAACAGCTCCGCGTGCCGCACGCCCGCCGAGTCGACCCCCAGTCTGCGGTCCATCCGGGCCACCACCGACTCAAGATCCGGCTGGTCAAGCGCCGCTTCCCGGAACGCCCCCAGCAGCGACACCACCGTGGCGACCGCCGACAACCCGTGCCCCTGGACGTCGCCCATCACCGCCCGTACCCCGCACGGCCCCGGCCGCACGTCGAAGAAGTCGCCGCCCACCAGCGTCCCGTCCTGCGCGGCCCGGTAGAAGCCCGTGCAGCCGACGCCTCCGACCCGCTCCGGCAGCGGCGGCATGACCGCCCGCTGCACGGCCTCGCCGATCGACCGCTCCATGTTCAGCTGGGCGTCCCGGTGGCTGCGCACGAAGGACACGAACACACTCAGCACGGCCACGAAGACGATGGTGAGCAGATCGGTGTTGCCAGGGCTGTTCAGATGGGTGGCGGGAAGATTCAGCACCACGACCACGCCCACGCCGAGGACCGCGGTCGCCAGCGGGCCGTAGGACAGGACCGCCAGCGGCGGAATCGCCCCCAGCAGGAACCCGAGATCGCGCGCGTGCGCGGTGACCAGCGTCGCCGCGGTCACCCCCGCGAGCAGCAGCACGGGCAGCACCCGGATCCACCACGGCGGCGGCGCGCCCCGCAACCAGCCCCGATCCTCCCGGCGTCCACGCGACGCCCAGCCGCGCACCGATCCCACGTGACCACGCTACGCCGCCGCCCACGACGGGGCCTCCTCCCGGCCGGGCCCCCCGCGGGGGGCCGCCGAAAAAGCGGTGGACGCCCGAGCTCGGCCCGCATACTGTCTGAACCGCACGCCCGAGACCGACGGAAGGAGGCGAGTGTCATGGCCACTGTCATCCAGCGCTCCCCTCTCCCCGTCGCCCGGGTGTGCCACGCCTGACCGGGAGCGCGCCCACGCAAGCCGCATCCCGGAGGATCCGTGACCGACCTGGTCATCCGCACGCTCGACGAGAGCAGTGCGCACCTTTTCGACACCATGCCCGACCCGCTGGGCTTCCGCGAGAAGCACCGGCAGACCCGATACCGCCCCGACTGGCAGCGCATCGCCCTGCGCGACGGCCGCACCGTGGCCCGCGCCGCCTGGTGGGGCCGGCCCGAGGACGCCGAGCCACTCGTGATCAACTGGTTCGACGTCGCCGAGGGCGAGGAGTCCGCCGGCGCCGAACTCCTGCGGACCGCGCCCTGGGATTGCGACGAACTCGAACTCGACATGCCCCCCGGCTGGCGCGACGACCCGCGGCTGCGCGCGGCCGCGGACACCCGGGCGGCCGCCGCGCGCACCGCCGGCTACGAACCGCTGGTGGAGCGCTTCCTCTACCGTTGGACCGCGGACCGCGGCCTGCCCGAGCGGCCCGGACGCCTCGTCTTCGACGCCGAACCGGACGACGCCGTCTTCCTCGACCTGCTGCGCCGCATCCACTCCGGCACCCTGGACGCCCACGCCCGCCGGGCCGTCGAACAGGGCGGAGTGGACCAGGCCGCGCAGGAGGAGCTCGACATCTTCCACTGGATGCCGTCACCGCGCGCCTGGTGGCAGATCGCCCGCACACCCGAGGGCGAACCGGTCGGCATCCACATCCCCGCCCGCAATCCCGCCGGACCGTGCATCGCCTTCATCGGCGTGGTGCCCGAGCAGCGCGGCCACGGCTACGCCTACGACCTGCTCGTCGAGTGCACCCACTTCCTGGCCGAACACGGCGCCGAGTTCATCGCCGCCGCCACCGACCGGGGCAACGTTCCGATGGCCGCGCACTTCGCCAAGGTGGGCTACCCGGTCGTACGGGAACGCGTCAACTACTGGGCCGTCCCCGCCGACGCCGCCGTCGCCGCCGGGTGACGTGCTGACGATGCGGTGACCGACGGCGGAGCGCACAGCGGTCGAGCGCCGGGGTCCGTGCCCCGACGCTCGACCGGGCGGAAGGCGCCGTCGGCTGTGCCGGAGGCGCCGTCGGCTGATCCGGGCGGTGCCTAGTCCGCGCCGCCCGCCAGCCGGGCCTCCGCCGTCGAAAGGATCTCGGTGACGCGCAGGCCGAACGCGGCGTCGCAGCCGTGCGGGCGGCCGGTGCGGGCGGCCGTCACCAGGGCATCGGTGGCGCGGGTGAGCGCGGGGACCGCTCCCTCGGAGCTTGCCGGCAGCAGCGACACCCCCGCCTCGCCCCGCAGTTCCACATCGGCCCCGGCCGCCGCGGGCGGGGCCGTCAGGCTCAGCGTGAGGGTGCTCGACGCGCCGGTGGTGTGGTCGAGGACCAGATGGACGGTGTCCGCTGGACCGTACGCGGCCGCCATGACCTGGCGTACGTCACCGAGCACCGGCAGCAGCACCGACAGGGCGTGCGGGCCGACGTCCCACAGCGCGCCCTTCTCCCGCCGCCACGGCGAGGCCGCGAACGGACTGTCGGTCGTGAACACCGCCCCCAGCCACTGCGCCCGCGCCGTGAACCAGCCCGAGACGGCCGCCTGTTCCTCGATCCATGCCTCCGGCTCCTTCTGGAAGCGGGCGGTGAAGAAGACCACCGAGGCCACCCCGGCGCGCTCCACCGCCTCCGCGACGGCCCGCCCCTCGGCGACCGACACCGCCAGCGGCTTGTCCAGCAGCAGATGGCGGCCCGCCCGTGCCGCGCGCACGGCCAACTCCGCCTGCACGGACGGCGGCAGGGCCACTGCCACGGCGTCCACGTCGGCCAGCAGCGCGTCCACGTCGGCATAGGCGGCGACGCCGTACTGCTCAGCCAGTTCGGTGGCCGCCTCCGGCCGCCGCCCCCACACACCGGCGAACTCCACGCCGGTGTGCCCGGCGAGGGCGGGAGCGTACGCCGCCCGCGCCCAAGGGCCGGTTCCCAGCAGTCCTATGCGCATGTCGCGTTCCTTTCTCCGAGCCGTTCCCCGCACCTCAAGATGGTGCGCTCCGATCGCCCTCCGCACACGTTCCGCCCGTGTCCCCCCGCCCGGCGAGCCACTTGGCGATCGTGGCGGCGATCGGCTGGCCGGTGTCCATCTCGACGAACCCGAACTGGCCGGACTGGTTGCATTCCAGGAACCACCAGATCCCGTCCGCGTCCTCCGCGAAGTCGAAGGCACCGTAAGCCAGTTCCGCGTCACTCAGGTAGCGCAGCACACCCTCGGCGATCCGCGGGGGCACCTCCGCGGGCAGCCAGGGGGAGACCGACGGGGCGAAGCGGACGTCCACGTCGTCCGGATGGGCCTGCGGGTCGGCGGGCTTGCGCGCGGCCAGCAGCGTGCCACCGACGACGGTGAGCCGGATGTCGGCCCGCTTGGCGACCCGCCGCTGCAACAGCGTCGGACCGAAGGCCACCGCCGCGAAGTCGGCGTCCGGGGCGACCCGGCTGGTCGGCACCGCACGCGGCGGCTCCTGCGGATGCGCCCCGGAGACCGGCTTGACCACCAGGTCCGGAAAGCGTTCCGCGAACTCCCGGGCCGCCTGCGGGAACGTCGTGATCAGCGTGGCCGGCACGGGCAGTCCGCTGCGCTGGGCGAGGTGCAGCTGCCAGGGCTTGTGGCGGGCGCGGCGGGCGGCGTCCGGATGGTTCATCCAGCGCGCGTCGGTGGCGCGCAGCATGCCGTACAGCGCCTGCGACGACTCCTCCGTCAGCCAGGCGGACGGCTGGGCCGCGCGGGCGGCCGCGTCCCCGGGCCTGCGGACCCAGATGGAGCGCAGGCCGTTCATGCTCACCAGGCGCCCACCGACGGACAGATGGCCGCGGCAGGCGCCTCGCACGTACTCGCCCGACAGCGCCACCCCGTTGGTGAGATCGGCGGGATCGAGCCGGACGACGGGCACGCCGGCCTCGCCCAGCCGGAGGACCACCATGTCCGCCGTCACGTCCTCTTCACTGGTCAGGATGAGCACGGTCATCTTCCAGGGCCCGTGGTTCAGTCGTCGAAGTGCGTCTTGGAGCCGGCGGTCGACGTCGTCGTTCCGAGCGCTCTCAGGGTCGCGTGGTCGGTGGCGGCGATCCGCCCGTCCGGGAGGACGTTCAACTGCAGTCCGGAGTCGTACGCGTACGGCGTGGTGACGTCCAACTGCACTGCGGGGCGCGCGTAGTTGAGCGTGAACGGTTGCATGGTCTCTCCCTGATTCGGCTTTCACGTCCTTATACGAATCGAACGGGTGATTGGTTTCCTTACTCTCCGTAACCATGGCTGGGGAGGCGATCCCGGCGGTGAGGGAGTGCCGGATGTCACAGTCGACGACACGCGGGGGAGCGGAGGGTGGCGCAGGGTCACCTCGCGAGCGCGTCCCGCGCCGCCGCCAGGGCCTGTTCCGCGTACCCGCGCCCGAACAGCACCGCGTGCACCAGCAGCGGGAAGAGCTGGTGCACCCCGACCCGGTCCCGCCAGCCGTCGGCCAGGGGCGCCGCCTCCTCGTACCCGGCGAGCACCCGGTCCAGGTGCGGGCAGCCGAACAACCGGAGCATGGCCAGGTCGGTCTCCCGGTGTCCGCCGTGCGCGGCCGGGTCGATGAGCCGGACCTCGCCGTCGGCGCCCCAGAGCACGTTTCCGTTCCACAGGTCGCCGTGCAGCCGCGCGGGCCGCTCGGCGGGCCCCGCCAGTTCGGGCAGCCGTGCGCAGACCCGCTCGAACACGGCCGCCTCGGCCGGGCGGAGCGTGCCGCGGTCGACCGCGCCGCGCACATACGGCAGCACGCGGTGCTCGGCGTACCAGCCGGGCCAGTCAATCCCCGGCGTGTTGCGCATCGGGGCGAGGCCGATGTACGCGTCCTCGGGTCCGCCGGGCGGCGGCGCCCCGAAGTGGGGCGCACCGGCGGCGTGCAGCGCGGCCAGCGCCTGGCCGAAAAGCAACGCCGCCTCGGGGTCGGGATGCCCGGTCGGCACCCGCTCGGTCACCATCCAGCGCTCGTCGTGCCCGAGCACCGCCGGCACCGCGACCGCGTCCGCCGCGGCCAGCCAGCGCAGCCCGGCCACCTCGGCGCGCACGGCCCCGGGAGCGTCACCACGCTTGACCATCACCGGCGTCCCGCCGTCCAGCGTCACTTCGGCGGGTCGGCCGGACGCCGCCCGGGCATCGGTGACCGCGCGTCCGGTGAGCCGGGACGCCACCTGTCCTGGATCCTCGTCTCGGTTGACCACGGCCCAAGAGTACGGCCCGCAACAAGGGCTCATCGTCGGCCGCTTCAACCATTCCTACGGCTGTTTCCAGTCAAACCCCGCCGCATGCGAGCCCCCGGTTCGGCCGGACCGGTTGCCCGCGGTGTGCTCGGTGGCGGCCGGGTGCGAATCCCGGTTGGGCCGGGCCGAGTTGTCCGCGGTGGTCTCAGTGGCCGGTGGGGAACGAGGCTCGGGTCAGACCCACCGGGTTGCCGGGCGGCAGGAGGTGCGCGGTCTCGACGGTGTGGGCCAGTGGTTCCAGCAACTGGGCCAGGCGGGCGGTGCGGTCGGCGCCGAGTGCGGTCCAGGGACCTTCGGCCGCCGCGTCGGTCAGCGCCTCCACCTCGCCGCGCAGCTCCGCACCGGCCGAGGTGAGCGACCCGTCCGCCGCGAGCCGGCCGCGCTCCCGCTGCCGCGCCTCGGCCGCCGTCCAGTCCGCCTGCTCCCACTTCCGCGTCTGGCGCAGAAACGGCCCGTCGCACTCGCCGGACGCCGCCTTGAGCACCATGGCGTCGACGGGCCCGAGCCCCTGGCTCACCAGCACCGCGACATGCCCGTCCCCCCGGTGCTCGCGCAGAGTGGTGAGGGCCTGCCACAGGCGCGCGGTGGGCCGCTCCGGACGCTCCAGCGCCTGGTTGGCGGCGGCCGGCACCCGGCCCGTGGTGTCCGCGGCCGCCGCGGCCTGCCAAGCCAGGTCCGCGGCCTCGGCGAACCCGGCCGAGCCGACGACGTCCGGCCCGAACAGGCGGGTCATCGCCGCGTCCATGGCCGCCAGGCGCGCCGCCAGTACCTCCTCCGGAGCCGCGTACCCCCAGGCGTCCGGCAGCGCCCGGGCCACCCGGCCAGGGTGGAAGACGTAGAAAGAGGCGGTCACCACGGACGGCGAGACCGCGCCGAGCGGCGCGGCCCGCAGCGCGAAGTACCCCATCCAGAAACCGCGCATGCCGAGCGCGTCCGCCGCCCGGCGCGCCTCCGGTGTGAAATACACGAGATCGTGCACCGGCTCGTACCGCTCCCACAGGGCCCGCGCCCTTGCGTCCGCCACCGCTTCCTCCCACCGCGTCGGCCTGCCGTGCTGCGGGCACCAGCCTGCGTTATGACGGCGGTCATAACAAGAGGGGGCGCGAGGGGACCGATGCGCGTCGAGGTCTACCGGGGGAGCGCCTGGACGCGTCCGAGAGCGTTGCCGATCAGCTCCGTGAACCACACCCCGCGGTCGGGACCCGTCGTCAGACGGAAGGGCACCTTGTCCGCGCCGCCCGGCACCGGGAAGGTGGCGACCCTGCCGTTCGCGGAGATCCTGCCGATGCGGCCGGACTGATCGGTGTACCAGATCCTGCCGTCGGGCCCACGGGTGATGCCGCTCGGGAGACTGTCCGGATCGGGTAGTGCGAACCGGGTGACCCGGCCGGTCGAGGAGATGCGGTCGACCGAGTTCGAGCCGGACGCGGTGATCCACATCCCGCCCGGCCCGGCGGCGATGTCGTCGGGGAAGTCGGAGTCCCCGGGCAGCCGGAACTCGGTGATCCGTCCGGAGGTGGTGATCCGCCCGATCTTCCCGGAGCCCAGTTCGGTGAACCACAGGGCGCCGTCCCCGCCCGCCGCGATGGAGTACGGGTAGGCGTTCGGGGTGGGCACCGGATACTCCGAGAACCGTCCCGAGGTCGTGACGCGGCCGATCTTGTTGCCGTTCGCCTCGGTGAACCACAGGGCCCTGTCGGGACCGGGCGCGATCCCGGACGGGCCGCTGTCGGCGGTCGGGATCCGGAACTCGGCGAGCCGGCCGGAGGTGGTGATGCGGCCGATCCGCCCGGCGGTGACTTCGGTGAACCACAGGGCCCGGTCCGGTCCCTGGGTGATCTCGGTCGGACCGGTGTCCGGCCCCGAGGTCGGGAAGTCGGTGACGGTGCCGTCGACCGCCATCCGTCCGATCCGCCCGGCACCGCTCTCCGCGAACCACAGCGCGTGGTCCGGCCCGGAGGTGATTCCGGCGGGGCCGCTGTCGGCCCTGGTGGTGATCGGATACTCCGTCACGTCTCCCACGTCGGCCCGGGCCGGTCCGACCGCGGCCGTCATGGCGATCAGAGCGCCGACGGACGCCGTGACCAGTCGGCGGCCACTTCGTCTGAGCAGGGTGGTTTCGAGCATGGGCCGGCCCCTTCTCGGCAGGGCGTCCGTGCGGCGCCGCCGGAAACCTGATGGATTGTCGGGTTCGGTGATGGTTGCCCGCACGGTCGTACACTCGATCCCCCCGGACGAGGTACGGCGGCTGCGCCGGACGGCAGGCTCAGACCACGGCCCCTGCCTGTTCCACGGCCGGCTCCGGTGCTCGCCGGGCGCCGCCCCGCCGCTGTGCCCGGCGCACCGCGGGCGGAGCGAGGAGCCCGGTCACGGCGAAGAGAGCGCCGACGACGTACCAGCCCGGCCGCCCCCACTCGACGCAGAGGGAGATCAGCAGCGCCGGACCGAACGCCTCGGCCAGCCCGGCACCCAGCCCGAACACCCCGAGGTACTGGCCCGTGGCGTGGTCCGGGGCGAGCGCGAACGACACCTCGAATCCGGCGGCCGCGTGCCACAACTCCCCGACGGCGTGCACCACCACGGCGACGACGAGCACCGCGGCCGCGACCCACCCGGGGACCCCCGCCGACAGCGGTACCAGCGCGCAGGCGGCGAGGAAGGCGAACCCCGCCCGTCGGTAGGCGCGTCCCCCGGCCGCGGGGGAGACGACCCCGCGCCCGGCGCGGACCTGAAGCATGATCACCATCACGGTGCCGGTCAGCATGGTGCCGGAGATCATCCAGTGCGGCGCCGACGTGGCGCCGACCAGCCACAGCGGGACGGCGACGGTGAGCACCTTGAACTGCACGGCCATCACGCCGACCAGGACGGTGAGCAGGAGGTAGGGGCGGTCGCGCAGGGCGATCCAGCGCGGGCCCCGGGGCGCGGGCGAGGGCGCCACCGGCGGCAACAGGGCGAGGGCCGCCGCGGAGGCCGCGCAGGACAGCGCCAGTCCGGCCACCAGCACCTGGTAGGCGGTGTGGGTGCCCACCTGTACGGCCCAGCCCGCCAGCAGGGCGCCGACCGAGACGCCGACGTTCGTCACCGCGCGGAGGTAGCCCCGGAACTCCTGCGGACGGGTGCCGCCGTAGTGCCGGACGAGCGGACCGCGCGCGGCCGCCCCCGCCCCCTTCGCACCCATCGCGGCCGACACCACGAGCACGAACGACCAGAAGCCGTGCGCCAGCGTGAACGCGGCCGTCGCCAGCGCCTGTGCCACCAGCGTGGCCGCGTAGACGCCCCGCGCCCCACGCCGGTCCGCCAGATGACCGACGGCGATGCCCAGGGCCAGCGCGGCGCACCCGGCGATGCCGAGCCCGAGGCCGACCTGACCGGCGGGATCTCGGAAGCCCGTCCGGTGCACGCGCCGATTCGCCCGGACGAGGGGTCGCGGGGCGGGCTCACTGGGTCAGACGGGTGGTGCGGTGCCCCGGCTGGGCGGCCCGGATGGTGGGAGCCAGGTCCCTCACTGACGGTGGTTCATGTCGAGGCCGGGTCTTTCCAGCTGATGAGGTATCCGCTGCCCGGCCACGTCGGAAGGACATCACTATGCGTTCTGCCCGCATGCTTCTGGCCACGGCGGCTGCCGGCGCTGCCCTCGCCATCGCCTCGCCGGGCGTCGCGCTCGCCTCCCACGGTGGCGACGACGGAGGCCGTGACGACTCCTCATACAGCCGGGACCACGACTCCGACAGCGACCACGACAAGGGCTCCGGCAAGGACCACGACAAGGGCTCCGGCAAGGACCACGACAAGGATTACGGCAAGGAGCACGACGACGACGGAGGGCGCGACGAGCCGCGCGGCGGAATGCACACGGGTGGCGGAGCGCTCGCCTCGGTGCTGGGCAGCGACGACTGGGGCTCGGGCTCGGGCTCGGGCTCCGGTCGCGACGACAGCCGGTTCGACCCCGACAGCTACAAGGACAAGGGGCAGGACGGCGGCCGCGGCAAGGACGAGTGGGGCGGAGGCGAGGACAAGGAGAAGGAGAAGCCGCACGGCGGCATGCACACCGGTGGCGGCGCGCTCGCCACTCCCGGTGTCACCGCGGGCGGACTGGCCGTGCTCGCCGTAGGCGCCACCGGCATGTACGCACTGCGCCGCAAGAAGGCGACGGCGCCCGCGTCCTGACGGGGCGGCACGCTTCAGGGGCTGCGGGCGCCGTCGGCGCGTCCACCGTGCCGGCGGCCCGCGCCCCCTGCGAGCCGCCCCGCACGCCGTTTCCGGCACCCTGCCCCTGCCCTGAAACCCGTGCTGCCGTGCCCGAGTGAGGTGATGCCCGATGGCAGCAGACCCGTCCTCCCCGACCCCCGCCGAACCGTCACCGGGCGAGCCCCATTCCGGCAACGGTGGGCGGCTGGCGCTGTGGGGCCTGGCGATCGCCGTTCTCGCCGTCAGCATGTTCGGCGGCCACCACGGGTCCGATGACGCGTCGGGCGTTTCCCCCACCCCGGCCGCGAGCGCCGCCGCTCAGGCCGACCCGCCCCAGGCCGACAAGGCGCTGCCCCGCTCCGCACCGACCCGCCTGCTCATTCCCAAGATCTCGGTGGACGCGCCGTTCACATCCCTGGCGCTGAGCGCCACCGGCCAGCTCGAACCGCCGCCGGCGGCCGACACCAACCTCGTCGGCTGGTACGCCGACGGCGCCTCGCCCGGTGAGCAGGGCACCTCGATCATCGCCGGCCACGTCGACACGACGACCTCCGCCGCCGTCTTCGCCGACCTGGACCAGCTCGAGCCCGGCGACAGGTTCTCCGTGGAGCGCGCCGACGGGCGGAAGGCGGAGTTCGTGGTCGACACTGCCGAGTCCTTCGCGAAGGACGACTTCCCCAGCAAGCGCGTGTACGCCGACGCCGCGCGCCCCGAGGTGCGGCTGATCACCTGCTCCGGGGACTACGACCACGCGGTGGGGGACTACACCGAGAACCTGGTCGTCTTCGCCCACCTGGTCTGATCCGCCCGGGACGGCAGTTACGCCCCGGACGACCCTGCGGGGTTCAGCGGCCCGGTACGGCTCATGCTGCCCGGTACGGCTCATGCGGCCAGGTTCGGCTCAGCTGGCCTGGTCCGCGGAGGGGCCGCCCGTGCGCGACCACCGTCGAACCGGACACCCCCGGGGTGGGGGCCCGTGTTTCGAGGATCAGGGGGAGTCGGTGGTCTCAGGGGTGGGCCAGTTGCGCAGCAGGGCGTCGAGGGCGTCCAGGATCCGCGTCCACGACTCCTGCGAGTCGGGGGCGCTGTGGCTGAACCCGCCGGCGGTCTCCAGGCTCACATAGCCGTGGAAGACACTGCCGAGGAGGCGCACCGCGTGGGTCTCGTCCGGCTCGGACAGGTCGTAGCCGCGCAGGATCGCCCGGGTCATCTGCGCGTGCCGGCCGCCCGCGCTCGCGGCCGCCGCCTCGGGGTCCAGCGGGTGGCGGGCCGCCGCGTAGCGGCCGGGGTGCTCGCGGGCGTAGCCGCGGTAGACGTTCGCGAAGGCGCGCAGGGCGTCCTTGCCGGCCCGTCCGGCGAGTGCGTCGGCGGCGCGGTCGGCCAGTTCCTCCAGGGCGAGCAGCGCGATCCGCGTCTTCAGGTCCTGGGAGTTCTTCAGGTGCGAGTACAGGCTCGCCACCTTGACGTCGAACCGCCGCGCCAGCGCCGAGACCGTCACCTGGTCGAAGCCGACCTCGTCGGCCAGCTCGGCACCCGCCCGGACCAGGCGCTCGGTGGTCAGGCCTGCGCGGACCATGAGTGTCCCCCTGTCTGACATGACGGATTACGGAGTCCGCCTAAAGGCTTTAGGCAATGCTAGCCGGGCGTCGGCTGTCGTTGCGATGCGACCAGCAGGCCGCCCGCCCGCTCGGCCACCAGGTCGTGGCCCACGTCCACTGTGCACAGCGAGGGCACCAGGAACGCGCTCTCGTCGACGTTGTCGAAACCGATCACCTTGATTTGTTCCGGCACCCGCACCCCCACGTCGTCAGTCCTTCGGCATCGCCGGCGCCTTGGCACACAGGTACGGACGCGCGAGCAGCAGGCCGGTGGCGGTCGTGACGATGCCCAGGTAGACCGGCGCGAGATGGAGGAAGTCCGTGTAGTGGATGGCGCCGTGCACCACGACGGCCGGCAGGAGCCGGCGGCCGCCGCCGCGGCCAGGGTCCAGAACACCCAGCTCTCGCCCCGCCGCCAGCCCCACGCGCTGAGCAGGACGATCGCCACCGCGGCGGCCATCAGGGCGCCGCCGAACCCGGCACGGTCGTGGGCGACGAAGGGCACGAGACGGGGGTTCACGGCTTGCAGCGTCCGCGTGCCGGTGTCCAGGAAGGCCAGATCGGTCGGTACGAAGACACCGGTCAGACCGACCACCGAGATCACCGCTCCGCCGACGAACAGACCCACTCCCGTGACGATCAGCAGCAGCTGGCCGGTCAGCGCCCGTCGGCGCTCCGGCTCCGGCCCCTCGGGCGCCAGGCGCCACCGCGGTGCCTGCGGGGTCCGGCGGACCGCGGCCACGAACATCGGGAACAGCACGAGGGCGGTGGCCGTGTGCAAGGGTTCCACGAAGCCGGTGGCAAGGAAGTAGAACAAGGTGGGGAAGCCGATCGCCCCCGAGAGCAGATACACCTCGCGGGCCCAGGGCCAGCCGCGTCTGATCCCGCCCACGGCGAGGCCGGTGTAGAGGGCGCCGATCGCCACCATCGTGCCGGCCATGGTGATCCGGTCGTGCTGGAGGAAGTGCACGAGACGGTGGTTGGCGGCATGCAGTTGTTGGAGCATCATGCCGAGGTAGTCGTGGTCGTACCAGAGCAGCACGGGCCCCAGCGTGATCGCCGCGGCGCCGAGTCCGGCACCCGTCATACCGAGCCCGACGAGCAGCGCCCACCACCAGGCGGGCCAGCGGCGGGGATCACGGCCGACGTCCCGCAGCACCGGAGCCTGCGCGGTGGGCGTGGCTGCCTCGGTGACCCGCGCGAACCAGCCGGGTCCGGCCTCGACGAGCACCCCGGGCCGGGCGAGCACGACGGCACCCGGCTCCTCGAGCGCGGTGGCGGCGGCCGTCACCGACGGGTCGGACACACGGACCACCAGCGGCTCGTCGCCGCTGGTGAAACCGTCGACATGGGACTTGAGGGCAGCCTCGGCCTCCGGGTCACCGGCGCGGACGACCAGCGGGATCGAGCGGCCGGCAGCGGCCTCGCGTACCGTCTCCGCGTCGGCCGCCGAGACGGGCGCCACCTCGACGAAACCCGCCCCGAGCGGCGGCATGGCGCGTACCGCCTCGCGGGCGAGCGAGGGCGGGACGGATATACCGAGGCGGACCCTCACGGGCACGCCGGCTACCTCCCCGGCGAGCCGTCGTGGCGGGTGACGGTGGCCGAAGCCCCGGGCGATCAGCCGCGCCCCGGCGGGGCGGGAGCCGATCCACGCCAGCAGCCCCAGGGCGGTGCGCTGGGAACGGCGCCGGCCGAGGACGGCGGCGGCCGCGCCGCGCAGCGGGTGATACGTCCAGTCCGGCATCAGTGGCCCCCGTTGCGCGGCGCGGTCACCCGGTCACCGGGCGGGGTCCAGCCGAGCACCGGCGTCATGGAACGCAGCGCCACCCGCGCCGGCGTCAGCCGGGCGGCCGTGTCACGCAGCAGCACGGCAGGCGGCCAGGACAGCTGGCCGACCGCGCCCAGCCGGGCGGAGCGGCGCGTGACGGCCTGGGTCCGCGGGCGGCGCAGCAGGTCGTACGAGCGGAGCGCGGCGCCCACGCCCGGGGTGCCGTCGAGGCAGTGGGCGAGGGTGACCGCGTCCTCCAGCGCCTGGCACGCGCCCTGGCCGAGATTGGGGGTCATGGCATGGGCCGCGTCGCCCAGCAGCGCGACCCGGCCGCGGACGAAGGAGGGCAGCGGCGGCAGATCGTACAGGTCGTGCCGGAGCACCGCGTCCGCGGGGACGGAGGCCAGCAGGGCGGGGACGGGATCCGGCCAGGACCCGAACCGGCGCAGCAGTTCGGCGTACTCGGACGCGCCGGAGGCCGTCCCGGCCGGCAGCGACGCGGTCGCGAAGCAGTACATCCGCCCGCCCGGCAGCGCCGTGTAGCCGAACCTCGCCCCGCGGCCCCAGATCGCCCCGCCCTCGGAAGGGGGCTCGGCCAGCGGCTCGGTGACCGTGCGCCAGGCGGTGTACCCGGCGTACCGGGGGCCGGCCGCGTCGGGCCACAGCGCGCGGCGGACGGCACTGCGCAGCCCGTCGGCGCCGATCACGAGGTCGGGCCGGGACGCGCCGCCCAGGTGATCGACGGTCAGGTGCCGGCCGTCGTCGCGGACGGCGGACACCTCGCTGCCCGAGCGCAGGCTGTCGGCGGGCAGCGCCTCGGTGAGCGCCCGCAACAGGTCCGCGCGGTGCAGGACCACCAGGGGATGGCCGAAGCGGTGCGTCAGCTCCGCGTTGTCCGTACGGGAGAGCCAGCGGCCCCGGCGGTCGCGTACGCCGCCCGCGGCCTCGACGGCGCCGAGTGCCCGGACGGCGCCGGCCAGGCCGAGCACCTCCAGTGCGCGCAGCGCGTTCGGCCACAGGGAGATCCCGGCGCCGACCTCGGTGAACTCCGGGGCCCGTTCCAGTACCTCGACGCGCCAGCCCCGGCGGTGCAGGGCGATGGCCGCAGCGAGGCCGCCGATACCGCCGCCGACGATGGTCGCGGCACGTTGCGGCATGGGTCCTCGCTCTGGTTCCGGGGGCGCCGCCCCCGGTCAGGCGGCCGTCGATCCGGTGCCCGAACGGCGTGCGACGCGGCGCGGATCCGGCAGGGCAGCGCCTCATAGCAACATGCCGGCAGGTGCCTGTCAACGTACTCAAGGACGGACCGGCCGGCCTGGGCGTTCCGCAGGAGGCAGCACCGAGCCCACCGGCCGCGACACGGCCTGGGCGACCCGGGGCGGGGCCACATCGGGGCGCGCACGATCGGGCCAGGCGGGCGATGTCGCGGTCGTGGCACGCGCCTGCGGACCCGGACTCCAGCGGGGCCGACCCGCCGCGACGCGGATTCCCGCCGGTGCGGCGCCGCCGGACACGCGAGGTGCCCGCGCGTCGCCCTTCGGCCGCGGGCTCCTCCGTGGCGGGGAGCGGGCAGCCACGTCCGGTGACCCATCACGGTGTTCCACTCCCGGCCAGGGCCGGATCACCGTGCGGGTGATCGACGATCCGGCCGGACCGCCTTCGCGATCGACGATCCCGGCGGACCGTCTTCGCGTCCTTCTCCGCATGGTCCGTCCGGCAGGGCGGGCTCCGCCGGGTCCCCACTTTTCTCGGCCGCCACTGAGGACGAAGGCCGCGCCTCGCCGGACCACGGCAGCGGAGGGCGGCCGGCTCGCCGGGCGGTCGCTGAGGGGCGGTCGGGTCCGCCGGGGTGTCGCCGCTGAGCGCGGCGGTCGGGCTCGTCGGGACGTGACGGGGCACTGGCGTACCGGTGCCCGACCGATCGTGGGCGGGTGCGGGCGGCGGGTCCCTGGCTTGTGCGGGCGAGGGCACAATGGAACGCTTCGGTCCGCCGGTCGCGACCACGGCCGGGGTGGCTGTGAGCACCGGTTTCCCGAGGGACGCGCGCTCGTGGGGGACCGGTTGTGGGACGAACGGGGAGTGGACGGATGGAGCTGGAGCTTCGGCACCTGCGGGTGCTGTGCGCGATCGCCGACGCGGGCAGCGTGGGCCGCGCCGCCGCACAGCTCGGGTATTCGCAGCCGGCCGTCAGCACCCAGCTGCGGCGCATCGAGCGCCACCTGGGCGAGCCGCTCTTCGAACGCGGCACGAGCGGGGTGCGCCCGACCCGCTACGGCGCCGAGGTGGTCGCCCAGGCCCGCGACGTCCTGGCCCGGGCCGACGCCATCGGTCACCGCCCGGCGGCCGAGCGACCCCGCCGTACCCTGCGCGTGGCCGCGACCAACTCGCCCATGCTCTCCGGCACGGTCTCCCGGGTCCGCACGCGGTTGCCGGAACTGTCCCTCGCGGTCAACAGCGTCTACGCCTCCTCGCGGATCGTGGAACTGCTGGAGGAGGGCGCGGCGGACATCGCCATCGCAGCCGACTATCCGGGCATGGAGCTGCGCCACTCGAGCGCCGTGCGGCACCGCGGCATCGTCACCGAGCCGACGTTCGTCGCCCTGCCCTCCGGGCACCGGCTCCGGCAGTGCGCCCAGGTCCAGCTCGCCGATCTCGCCGACGACGAGTGGTTCGTGACCCCTGACGACGGCGCGGGCTGGCCCGGGGTGTTCTACGACGCCTGCACGACGGCCGGGTTCGCCCCGGTCACCGTGCACGAGTTCCTCGGCGACCAGACACAGCTGCAGAGCATGATCGCCGACGGTCTGGGCGTGTCGCTCGTGCAGCCGACGCTGCGGCCGATCCCGCACGTCGTCGTGAAGCCCCTGTCCGGCTCCCCGCTGTGGTGCCGTTATGTGCTGGCCTGGCGGCCCGAGACCGTCACCGACGACGTGGTCGAGACGGTGCTCCAGTCCGCCACGGCCGCGTACCGCGACCTCGTCGCCCAGGCTCCGCACCTGCGGACCTGGGCCTCGCGGACCTGGAACGGCACCGGGGCGTAGGACCACGGCACACACGCACCGCGATGTTATGAGCGGTGTGTGTCATGTGCTATGTCACACACCATTGTTGGAGCGGTGGGCGCACTGGGACAGTGCCTCACACGCCTCGACACCCCACCGAGGCGCATCCCTTCGTGGAGGAACCCCAGATGCGCTATCGCTTCGCGCTGTCCGGGCGCGGGTCCGGCCGGACGGCCAGACGCATGGCCGGCGCCACCGCCGTCTGCCTGACCATGGCCGGCCTGCTGTCCGCACCGGCGTCGGCGGCACCACAGCCGCACACCGGCGCGGCGGCGGCCGCACCCCGGAAGACCGTTCCGCCGCCGTCGCCCACCGGTGCGACCACCACGGCCACCGAGCGCCCCACGAGCCCGTCCCAGCGACTCAGCCCCGCCCGACTTGCCCCGCAGCCAGACACGCTGACGCCCCGTCATAGGGGCGAATCCGACGCCAGGGCGTCCTCCTGCGCCCCCGCCGACTTCGGCAGCCGTACCGGATCCGCCCTCGTCTCCTTCGTGAAGGCCTCGTCCACGGACTGCGTCAACACCCTCTTCCCGGTCACCGGCAAGGACGCGCACGACGTCTTCCGCGAGACCCAGATGCTGACCGTGGCGAAGGCGTTCAAGAGCACGGCCGACCGGTACCGCGGCGACAACTCCGGCAGCCTGGAGCAGTTGGTCCTGTTCCTGCGCGCGGGCTACTACGCGCAGTTCAACCACTCCGGTGACGTGGGTGCGTACACCTCCCGGCTCACCACCGCCGTCACCGCCGGTCTCGACACCTTCTTCGGCCGCCCCCACTCGCGTGACGTCAGCGCGGCCAACGGCGACATCCTCGGCGAGACGGTCGTCCTGACCGACAGCGCCGACCAGCAGGGCCGCTACCTGTACGTCTACCGGCGGCTGCTGAGTGACTACGACAGCTCCTACGACTCGGTCGACAGCATGATCCGGGCCGTCAACGACGTCTACACGCCTCTCTGGCGCGGCAACTGGAACCCGGAGTACGTGAAGGCGGTCGAGGCCGACCCGCGCGTCATCGACACCCTCTACGACTTCGCGCTGGCCAACACGGACCTTCTCGGCACGAGTCTGGCCTTCCTGGACTCCAACGCCGGGATGAACGTGGCCCGTTACGTCGAGCATCCCCAACTGCGGGAAACCGTACGTCCGTTGACGAAAGACCTGCTGGACGGGACGGAGATCGTCGGGCCGACGGCCGGGCTCTGGGTTGCCGTGGCCACGCAGGCGCACTCCTACGACACCGCCGACTGCGCGTACTACGACGTCTGCGACCTGCCGGACAAGCTCACCAGGGCCGTCCTGCCCACGATCCACCGCTGCGACGCGAACGTCACCATCCGCGCCCAGGCCCTGACCGCGGCCGACTTCGACGCAGCCTGTGCGAGCGTGCTGCGCCAGGACGCCTACGTCCGTTCCCTGGTGAGGGCCGACGGCCCGATACCCGGCCAGTACGTCTCGACCATCCAGCTCGTGGTCTTCGCCGACCGCGCCGACTACCAGACCTACGCGGGCGCCATCTACGGCATCAGCACCGACAACGGCGGCATGACCCTCGAGGGCGACCCGTCGGACCCGGCCGACCAGGCCACCTCGATCATGTACCAGAAGGACCACGACGACGGCTATGTGGCCCGGATCTGGAACCTCGACCACGAGTACACGCATTTCCTGGACGCCCGCGACGACATGCAGGGCGACTTCGGCCGGCAGATCTCCGTGCCGGACGTGTGGTGGATCGAGGGCCTCGCCGAGTACGTCTCCTACAGCTATCGGGGCCTCGCCGACGACCAGGCGGTCCAGGAGGCCGGGAAGCACACGTACCGGCTCAGCACCCTGTTCGAGAACACCTACGACAACAGCGACGTGACCCGCACCTACGCGTGGGGCTACCTCGCCGTGCGCTACATGGTCGAGAAGCACCCCGACGACATCCAGCGCGTGCTCGCCCGCTTCCGCGTCGGTGACTACGCCGGTGGATACGCCGTTTACCACGACGGCATCGGCACCCGCTACGACGCCGACTTCGACCAGTGGCTCACGGCGTGTGCCGCGGGCGCGTGCGCCGGGCCGGTCTCGGCCTGACCCCACGCGACCCGGCGGTACGGCCGCCGACCGGAACCCCGGTCGGCGGCCGCATGCACGCGGTGGGTCTCCGTCAGACGGCCGTCACCGGGTACGTCGGGTACTCCACGCCCGAGACGTGCTGGACGACCCGGACGACCTGGCAGGAGTAGCCGAACTCGTTGTCGTACCAGAGGTAGAGGATCGCGTTGTCCCCGTCGACCTTCAGGGCGCCGGCGTCCACGATCGAGGCGTGGCGCGAGCCGATGAAGTCGCTGGAGACCGCGTCGGGCGCCGTGATGAAGTCGATCTGGCGCTTGAGCGGCGAGGTGAGTGACACCTCGCGCAGGTAGTCGTGGACCTCCTCGCGGGTGGCCTCGCGGGCCAGCTGGAGGTTGAGGATCGCGATCGAGACGTCCGGCACCGGGACGCGGATCGAGCTGCCGCTGATCTTCGCCTTGAGGTCGGGCAGGGCCTTGGCGACGGCGGAGGCGGCACCGGTCTCGGTGATCACCATGTTGAGCGGCGCGGAGCGGCCACGGCGCTCGGACTTGTGGTAGTTGTCCAGCAGGTTCTGGTCGTTGGTGAACGAGTGAACGGTCTCCACGTGGCCGCGCAGCACGCCGTACTCGTCGTCCATCGCCTTCAGCGGCGGGACGATGGCGTTGGTCGTGCAGGAGGCGCAGGACAGGATCTGCTCGTCCGGCTTGATGGTGTCGTGGTTGACGCCGTGCACGATGTTCGGGACGTCGCCCTTGCCCGGCGCGGTCAGCACGACCTTGTCGATGCCGGGGCGCAGGTGCTTCGACAGGCCCTCGCGGTCGCGCCACTTGCCGGTGTTGTCGATGAGGATGGCGTCGCGGATGCCGTACTCGGTGTAGTCCACGGACGACGGGTCGTCGGCGTAGATCACCTTGATCTCGTTGCCGTTGGCGACGATCGTGCTGCGGCCCTCGTCCACGGTGATCGTGCCCTGGAACTGGCCGTGGATGGAGTCGCGGCGCAGCAGCGAGGCGCGCTTGACGAGATCCTCGGCGGCCCGGCCGCCGCCACCGCGGACGACGATGGCGCGCAGCCGGAGGCCGTTGCCGGAGCCGGCCTTCTCGATCAGCAGGCGGGCGACGAGCCTGCCGATGCGGCCGAAGCCGTACAGGACGACGTCGCGCGGCTCACGGCGCTCGATCTTGTTGGCGCCCGTGGCACCGGCGACGGCCTCGGCGGTGAACTCCGCCACGCTCAGGCCGCGGTCGTCGGCCTGGTGCAGGGTGGCCAGCATGCCCAGGTCGATCTGGGAGGGCCCGAGGTCGAGGGTGGTCAGGGCCTTCAGGTACGGCATGGTCTCGGTGACCGACAGCTCCGCACCCGCGATCTGCCGGGCGAAGCGGTGCGTCTTCAGGATGCTGACCACCGACTTGTTCACCAAGGAGCGGCTGTGCAGCAGGACGGTCACGTCCCGCTCGCGGTGCAGCTTCCCGATGAGCGGGATCATCGACTCCGCGATCTCCTCGCGGATCTTCCAGTTGGTGAACGAGTCGTCGTTGACAGTCACAGATCTATCTTTCGAGCTAGGCAGCGCTCATATGGTAATCACACCCTACTTCGATCATCCGGGCGGTCTGTCGGGGGGGTGCCGGACCGAGGACCGGACACGGACCGGACCAACGGCCGGAGCGAGGGCCGGAGCGAGGATGTGCCCTGGTCTCCGGGCCCGTTCCTGAATCAGGGTGGAAGTGGGTGAGAAACCCGGGTCGCGGATTGCATGTCCCGACAGGCCTGCCCAAGGTCAAGATCGTGAGCACCTCTTCCGTCCCCCGGCCCGAGCCGACCGCCCCGTCCGGTTCCCTCCGCCGCCCGGCCCTGCCACGGATCGTCCGGCGCGGGATCTGCGAGGGCGCGCTCCCGGCCCTCGCCCTGTTCGCGGCCGTCCGGGTCGCCGGGATCCTCGTGGTGATCCTCACGAACGACCTCAGGGGACACCCGCTCGTCAGGAACCTGGCGCACTCCTGGGACTCCCGCTGGTACCTGCACATCGCCACCCAGGGCTACGGCCACCTGATCTGGATCACCCCGAAGGGCGCGATCCAGACCGACTGGGCGTTCTTCCCGCTGTATCCGGCGCTCATCAGGGCGCTCACCGCCGTCGCGCCGCTCACCCCGGGGCAGGCCGCGGTGCTCATCGCCTGGGCCGCGGCGGGCGCGGCCGCGTACGGCGTCTACGTCATCGGCCACCATCTGTACGGGCGGGGCGTCGCCACCGCACTGGTCGCCCTGTGGGCCGTACTGCCGCATGCCGTCGAACTGACCATCGCCTACACCGAGTCGCTGTTCGCCGCGCTCGCCGCCTGGTCGCTGTACTGCGTGCTCAAGGGCCGCTGGTTGTGGGCGGGTTCGCTGGCCGCGGCGGCCGGACTGGCCCGGCCGAGCGGATTCGCGGTGGCGGTCGCCGTCGGCCTCGCGGCCGCGTACGAGGCGCTGCGGCAGCGAGGCCGGGTCCCGGTGAGCCTGTGGGCCGGGGCCGTACTGGCGCCGCTGGGCTGGCTCGGCTATGTGCTGTGGGTGGGCACTCGGACGGGCGACCTGCTCGGCGGGTACCTCACGGTGCAGAGCGCCTGGGACTCCCGCTTCGACTTCGGGGCGGGCTCACTGCGCTTCCTGAGGGCGCTGCTCCTGCACGGTGGCGGCTTCGTCTACCCGGCGGCTCTGGTGATCATCGCGGCGTGCGTCCTGCTGTTCGCGCTGCTGTGCCTGGACCGCGCCCCGCTGGCCCTGGTGGTCTACACGGGGGTCCTGATCGTGCTCGTGGTCGGCGGCTCGGGTTCCTTCTCCTCCAAGCCGCGTTTCCTCCTGCCGGCCTTCCCCCTGCTCATCCCGATGGCCCGTGCGCTCGCCCGCACCTGGCGGCTGCGACCGGCCAAGGCGGTCCTCGTCCACGGCGCCCTCACCGTGGTGTCCCTGCTGTTCGGCGCCTATGTGCTGGCGGTGGCCCACTCCCCGTTGTGAGCCGCCGCGCGGTGCTCACCGATGTCCGAGCCGCTGTGCGAACGCCGTGAATCGGGGTAGGCGAGGGGCCCGAGGAAAGGATCGTCATGACGACCTACGTGATCAGCGTCCCCGGCACCTTCACCACGGGAGTCGCGGCGGACACCCGAACCAGGCTGGCTCGCGCGCTCCGGCCCGCCGATCCGCACGGCACGCGGATGGGCAGCGCCGAGGACCTGGACGTGCTCAGCGTCAACGAGGACAACACCTTCACCCTCCGCCTGACCGTCGAGGCGGACACCGGCCCGCATGCCGAGGAGGAGGCCCGCCGCCTCGCGGGCTCCGCTCTCAGGGACGCGGGACTCGACGAGGGAAGCGCACCCCTGGGGCCGGCCGTCATCACCGGTATCGACTCCGAAGTCCGCTGACCGGGACCGCATCGCGGCCACCCGATGGGGCGAGATCATCCTATATGGGTAAAATCTAGGCATTTGCCGATTGTCCAGGCGGCCGGTCCACCGCGGACCACCGCCCCGCCGGAAGTGATCGATGCCCCGCAAGCGCTCCCCGGACGAAGGCGACGAGCTGCTGGCCAGACTCAGTTCGCTCACCGCCCAGGCGCGCCAGCGCGCGGAGCTGCAACGGAGCCAGGTCGAGCTGGCCCTCGCCCTGCAGCGGGGCATGCTGCCCCGGGACCTGCCCGCAGCACCCGGTCTGCATCTGGCGGTGCGGTACACGCCGGCCAACCTCGGCCTCAACGTGGGCGGCGACTGGTACGACGCCTTCCCCCTGCCCGACGGCCGGGTCGGGCTGTCCATAGGTGACGTCCAGGGACACAACATCGAGGCCGCCGCCTTCATGGGACAGGTCCGGGCCGGCCTGCGCGCCCTGGCCTCCGTCACCGGCCACCCCGGCGAACTCCTCGCCCGCACCAACGACCTGCTGCTCTCCCTGGGCAGCGACCTGTTCGCCACCTGCACCTTCATGCGGCTCGACCCGGCCACCGGAGTACTGGAGAGCGCACGGGCCGGCCACATCCCCTTCGTATGGGCCACGGCGGACGGAAAGTCCGGCGTCGTCGACGACGAGGGAGGACCGCCGCTCGGCATCCAGAAGGGGACGGAGTACCCGGTGACCCGGCACCGGCTGACCACCGGCGGGGTCTTCGTCCTGGTCACGGACGGCGTGGTGGAGGGGCCGTCGCTGACCATCGAGGACGGGCTCGACCAGGTCGTGCGTCTGGCGGGCATCGCCGCGGTCGCCGGTCTGGAGGCCCGTGCCCTGGCCGCCGCCGTTATCAAGGGGGCCGAGAGCGTCGGACACGAGGACGACGCCGCCGTCCTCGTCGTGGGCCTCGACGGACTCCACGGCCGGCCCGGCATTCAGCCATAGGGCCGGACATCCACCTCCCTCGCCTCGCCGACCCGGGGCCATCGGTGTGAGATTGCTGCTGTGGTGGGTTACGAGGATCTGCGCCGGCCGGGCGGCTACATCGTCCAGGTGCTGGCCGTCGCGGCCTGCTACTACGCGGCGAGCCGGCTGGGCCTGCTGCGGGGGCTGTCCGTCGAGGGCGCCGTCGTCACCCCCATCTGGCCGCCGACCGGGGTCGCCGTCGCCGCCCTGCTCATCTTCGGCCTGCGCTGCTGGCCCGGCATCACACTCGGCGCCTTCTTCGCGGTGCTGTCGGTCACCACCCCCCGCCTCGACGTGCTCGCCGTCCTCGTGGGCAACACCGCCGCACCCGTGTGCGCGGCGCTCCTGCTGCGCCGGGCCCGCTTCCGCAACGACCTCAGCCGATTGCGGGACGGCCTCGCCCTGGTGTTCCTGGGCGCCCTGGCCACCATGCTGATCAGCGCCACCGTCGGCGTCGGCCTGCTGTTCGTCACGGACCGGCTGGCCACGCACAGCTTCTGGCCCGTCTGGCTGGCCTGGTGGGTCGGGGACGCGATGGGCGTCCTGATCGTCACCCCGCTGCTGCTGTTGCTGCGGCGTGCCCGCCGGCCGCCACCGCTGGGCCGCTGGAAGGAGGCGACCGCGCTGGCCGTCGTCACCTGCGCTCTGGTACCGCTGGCCGTCCACAGCTCGATCAGCATGCTCTTCCTCGTCTATCCGCTCATCATCTGGGCCGCCCTGCGCTTCCAGCTCGTCGGCAGCGTCCTGTGCGCGCTGTTCACCTCCGTGGTGGCCACCGTCGCCGCGACCGACGGCGTCGGGGCCTTCGCCGGGCTGAGCCGGATCGAGGTCATGGTGAAACTGCAGGCCTTCAACGGCGCCATGGCCCTGACCGCGCTGCTGCTGTCCGCCGTGATCACCGAGCAGCGCACCACCCGGCGCTCGGTGGAGAAGGCCTGCCAGGAGCTGGTCGAGGTGCTGGAACACCTCACCGCGGGCGACGCCCCACCACCCCGGCCGCAGCCGCACACGGTCACCGACGCCACGGACGACCGGCCACGGCCCGGCGGGACGCTGTAAGACCTCCGAAGCGCCCCAGCCGCCCGGAGGGCCGACAGGGTGATCACTACGCGGCGGCGGTGACCGCAGGGCGGGGCGGCGGTACGGCAGTCAGAGGGGCGGCAAGGCGGCGGTACGGCAGGGCGGCGGTACGGCAGGGCGGCGGTACAGACGGCCGGGGACGGCTGGCGTCCGCCGTTCCCCGGCCGGACAGACCGCCCGGGCAGGGCTGTCTCGGCCGCTCACCGACCGGCTCGGGTCTGGGAGCGATCGGCGGCCGGCACGCCGCACGGTCACTGGTCGGTGTCCGGCCGGCAAGCTCTCCGGTCATCGGCCGGCCCCGTTCACCGGCCCTCGTCGTCACCGTCCGGCTCGGGGCTGTGCTCGGCGGGACTGATCGGCGGCCGTGAGCGCAGGGTCGGCACGCCGCACGGTCACTGGTCACTGGTCGGTGTTCGGCCGGCAGGCGTACGGTCACCGGCCCCCGTCGTCACCGTCCGGCTCGGCCGCTCCCGTACCCGACGCGGTGTCCCGGCCGGAGCGGACGGGCGGATGGGCGGAGCCGGTCGTGCCGAAGCCCCCGGGGATGCCCGGCGGCGTGTCCGCGACAGCCGCGGCCTCGCTGACGCGGCGCCGGACCTCCGCCCGGCGCTCCGGGTACGGGTACGCGAACGGCTGGGCCGGCGCCGGCTCGGCGTCTGTGGCCTCCTCGTGCCGTCGGCTGTGGTCGTGGTCGTGCCGGTCGCGGTCACTCATGCGGCGACGGGTACCCGGACGAAAGTCGGCGCCAACGTCCCTCCCGGCGTGTCGAGCGGCGGGCCCGGGGCACTGGGAGACGATGGGCGCAGCCTGTACGGGCAAGGGCCGGACCGGAGGGACAGGGCGGCATGGAGCAGCGGGTGACACCGCGGGCGGCGGCGGAGAGGACCGGGGCGGCCGGACCGCCGGCGCCCGTCGGCCAGGGCGCCGAGCCGGCCCGAGCGGCACGCCCCGCCCCTGCTGAAGGCCCCGCCTCCGGTGGCCCGGGACGCCCCCGAGGCGCCGGGAGCGTACGGCCCGCGGGCGACGGCGACGACGTACGCCGTCGTGTCCCGCGTACCGATCTGCTCCTGCGCGACCCCCGTCTCTCCGGGGCCGTCGACCGGCTCGGCGCGCGGGTCGTGAAGGCCGCCGTCCGGCAGGCGCAGCAGCAGGCCCGGGAAGGAAGCATCGCGCCGGAACAGGTACCCGAGACGGCCCTCGCCCTGCTGCCCGGCACCGCCGGCGGCCTGCGCCCGGTCATCAACGCCAC
Source organism: Streptomyces sp. NPDC048521 (assembly GCF_043199855.1). Taxonomy (NCBI): domain Bacteria; kingdom Bacillati; phylum Actinomycetota; class Actinomycetes; order Kitasatosporales; family Streptomycetaceae; genus Streptomyces; species Streptomyces sp. NPDC048521. Next base: position 100,754 of record NZ_JBICWR010000001.1, on the reverse strand, counting down.
CGGGGTGCTGCTGCACACCAACCTCGGCCGGGCCCCGCTGTCGGCCGCCGCCCGGCAGGCCGTCCAGGAGGCCGCCGGACCCACGGACGTCGAACTCGACCTGTCCACCGGTGTCCGGGCCCGCCGGGGACGCTCCGCCCTCGCCGCCCTGCACGAGCGGGTGCCGTCCGCCGGTGCCGTGCACGTCGTCAACAACGGCGCCGCCGCGCTGGTGCTCGCCGCCACCGCGCTCGCCGCAGGCAAGGAGATCGTCGTCAGCCGGGGCGAGATGGTGGAGATCGGCGACGGCTTCCGACTGCCCGACCTGCTCGGCTCCACCGGCGCGCGGCTCCGTGAGGTCGGCACGACCAACCGCACGACCGCCGCCGACTACGCCGACGTGATCGGCCCGGACACCGGTTTCGTGCTGAAGGTGCACCCGTCCAACTTCCGCATCACCGGTTTCACACGGGCGGCCGAGGTCCCCGACCTCGCCGGCCTCGGTGTCCCGGTCGTCGTCGACATCGGCTCCGGACTGCTCGCGCCGCACCCCGCCCTGCCCGAGGAACCCGACGCCGGCAGCCAGCTCCGCGCGGGCGCCGCGCTCGTCACCGCGAGCGGCGACAAACTGCTCGGCGGACCCCAGTGCGGACTCCTGCTCGGCGACCAGGACCTGGTCCGCACCCTTGCCCGGCACCCGCTGGCCCGCGCCCTGCGCGTCGACAAGCTGACCCTGGCCGCACTCGAGGCCACGCTCACCGGCCCGCCCACCCCGACCGCCCTCGCCCTGACCGCCGACCCGGCCCGCCTGATGACCCGCGCCGACCGGCTCGCCGCCGCCCTCGCCGCCGACGGCATCGACGTACGGGCCGTGGAGTGCGCCGCCACCGTCGGCGGCGGAGGCGCCCCCGGGGTCGTTCTGCCCAGCGCGGCGCTGTCGCTGCCCGAGCCGTACGCCGCCGCGCTCCGCACCGGCAGCGTCCCGGTCGTCGGACGCCTGGAGGCGGGCCGCTGTCTCCTGGACCTGCGGGCGGTGCCGGCGGAGGACGACGAGCACCTCGCGCGGGCCGTCCGCACAGCGGCGCCGGGAACCGGCGGGCGGCCGGCACCGACCGCTGCGGAGAGGTAGGAGCGATGCGGGTCCTCGCCACCGCCGGACACGTCGACCACGGCAAGTCGGCCCTGGTCCGCGCCCTCACCGGCATGGAGCCCGACCGTTACGAGGAGGAGCGCCGCCGGGGCCTCACCCTCGACCTGGGTTTCGTGTGGACCAGGCTGGACCCGGACGGAGAACACCTCGCCTTCGTGGACGTACCCGGGCACGAGCGGTTCGTCGCGACCATGCTGGCCGGCGTCGGGCCCGTGCCCGCCGTGCTGTTCGTGGTCGCCGCCGACCAGGGCTGGCAGCCCCAGTCGCAGGAGCACCTGGCGATCCTCGACGCACTCGGCGTCCGGCACGCCGTCCTCGCGGTGACCCGCGGCGACCTCGCGGACCCCGAACCCGTACGCGCAGACGCCGTCGAGCGCCTGGCCGGCACCTCGCTCGGCAAGGTGCCGTCGGTCGCGGTCAGCGCGGTCACCGGCGCGGGCCTGGACGAGCTGCGCGCCGAACTGGCCCGTCTGGCGGACGAGTTGCCCGTACCCGACGCCGACGCCGATGTCCGGCTGTGGCTGGACCGGGCCTTCACCGTCCGCGGTCACGGCACCGTGGTCACCGGCACCCTCGGCGCGGGCACCCTGCGGGTCGGCGACCGGCTGGTCACCGGGGACGGCGACGCCGTGCTGCGGGTGCGCGGGCTGCAGAGTCTGCACGAGGAGCGGACGGCCGTCAGCGGGGTGGCCCGCGTCGCCGTCAACGTGCACGGCCACGGGGACGACGGCCTGCGCCGCGGGCAGGTGCTGCTGACCCCGGACCGCTGGCTGTCCACCGAGCTGATCGACGTCCGGGTCACCGGCGAACCGGTGGCCGACCTGCCCCGCTCCGTCACCCTGCACATCGGCACCGCCGCCGTACCGGTGGCCGCCCGTCCGCTCGGCGCGGACACCGCCCGGCTCACCCTCGGCCGGGGACTGCCCCTGCGGGTCGGCGACCGCGCGGTGCTGCGCGAGCCCGGCGGGAGCCGTCTGCCCTGCGGGGTCACCGTCCTCGACGTACGGCCGCCCCGGCTGGCCCGGCGCGGCGCCGGCCGCACCAGGGCGGCCGAACTCGCCGGCATGACCGGCCGCCCCGACGGTGCCGCCGAGCTGCGCCGCCGCAAGCTGATCCGAAGCACCGACCTGCGGGCGATGGGCGTCCCGGCACCCTGCGGACCCGTCGCACGGGACTGGCTGGCCGACGCGGCGTACTGGAACTCCCTCGAGGAACGGCTGACGGCCGAGGTCGCCCGACACGCCCGCGCCCATCCGCTCGACCCCGGGCTGCCCACCGAGGCGGCCCGCCGGCTGCTCGGCCTGCCCGACCGCGCCCTGGTCGACGCGCTGGCCGAAGCGGCGCCGCGACTGCACGCCCGGCAGGGCCGGCTGCACCCCGCCGAGAGCCTTGGGCCCGCCCTGCCCCCGGCCGTCGGCGCGGCCGTGGACGCCGTGCGCCGGGACCTGGCCCGGGCACCGTTCCGCGCGCCCGAGTCCGCCCGGCTCGGCGAACTGGGCCTCGACCGCAAGGCGTTGGCCGCCGCGGTGGCCGCCGGTGCCCTGCTGCGCATCGCCGACGGGATCGTGCTGCTGCCCGGCGCGGACGCCGAGGCCGCCGCCGTGCTGCGCGCCCTGCCACAACCGTTCACGCTCAGCGAGGCCCGGCGCGCGCTCGACACCACCCGCCGGGTGGCCGTACCGCTGCTGGAGTTCCTGGACGCCCAGGGCCGCACCGAGCGCGTCGACGACCAGCGCCGACGCTGCCGCACGGACGCGGTGAACGGAGGCGGACAGGAATCGAACCTGCCTGCCCGAGATCCTCGGGCACCTCGGTTTTGAAGACCGGGAGGGCCACCAGGCACCCACACGCCTCCACCGCTCGTCAGGCTACTGCCCCAGGAGACCGGCATGACACCGACCCGCCAAGCGTCCGTACGGCTCACGCAGTTCGCCCACGGCGGCGGCTGCGCCTGCAAGATCCCGCCGGGCGAGCTGGAGGAGGTGGTCGCCGGGCTCACCGTGCCACCGCTCGCCGGGGGCGACACCCCGCTGCTCGTCGGACTCGCCACCGGCGACGACGCGGCCGTGGTCACGCACCGGGGAACGGCGATCGTCTGCACGGCCGACTTCTTCACCCCGGTCGTGGACGACCCCTACGACTGGGGGCGCATCGCCGCCGCCAACGCCCTGTCCGATGTGTACGCCATGGGCGGCCGGCCCGTGCTCGCCGTCAACCTCCTGGCCTGGCCGCGTGACCGGCTCCCGTTCGACCTGGCCCGCGAGGTGCTGCGCGGCGGACTGGACGTCGCCACGGAGGCGGGCTGCCACGTCGGCGGCGGGCACAGCGTCGACGATCCCGAACCCAAGTACGGCATGGCGGTCACCGGTGTCGCCGATCCCGAGCGGCTGTTGCGCAACGACGCCGGCCGGCCCGGGATGCCCCTGTCCCTCACCAAACCGCTGGGCCTCGGCGTCCTGAACAACCGGCACAAGGCCACCGGCGAGCGGTTCGAGCAGGCCGTCGCCACGATGGCGGCTCTCAACCGGGAGGCCTCCGAAGCGGCGCTGGCCGCCGGGGCCGGCTGCGCCACCGACGTCACCGGGTTCGGCTTCCTCGGCCATCTGCACAAACTGGCCCGCGCCTCCGGCGTCACCGCCGTCGTCGACACCGCCGCCGTCCCCTACCTGGACGGAGCCCGGGAGGCAGTCCGGGACGGGTACGTCAGCGGCGGCACCCGGCGCAACCTCGCATGGGTGGCGCCCCACACCGACTTCGGCGACACCGACGCCGACACCCGCCTGCTGCTGGCCGACGCGCAGACCTCCGGCGGGCTGCTCGTCGCCGGCGAGGTACCCGGGGCGCCGGTGGTGGGGGAGCTGGTGGCGCGCGGGAGCCATTCGATCGTGCTCAGGTAGAGGGACTCAGGGCTCCGTGCCCGTGTGCTCGTCGATACCCGCCCGGGTCCGGTACGCCCGCACCAGCTCCACGGAGGCCGGACCCCGGGGCCGGCGCCCCGGACGGATGTCGACGGCGAACGCCTTCGTCTCCTGGATATGGGTGTTCGGGTCCAGGGACAGGTGCAGCAGCTCGTTGGCCGCGTCCCCGGTGGTGTAGCCGTTTGGGCCCCAGTGATAGGGCAGGCCCACCTGGTGCAGCGTGCGCCCCTGCACGGTCAGCGGCGTCATGCGGTCGGTGACCAGCACCCGTGCCTCGATCACGGCCCGCGCGCTGACGATCGTCGCCCACCCGGTGTGCTCCAGGCCCCGCTCCGCGGCCAGTTCCGGGGACACCTCGCAGAAGAACTCCGGTTGCAGCTCGGCCAGGTACGGCTGCCAGCGGGACATGCCGCCCGCGGTGTGGTGCTCGGTGAGCCGGTAGGTGGTGGCCACGTACGGGAACACCTGCGAGCCCGGTTCGTCCCCGCTCGGCTGGTAGCGGTTGTCCGGGTGCGGGGGCAGCAGTTGCCGTACCGGGTTGCGCTGCTGCTCGTACACCAGGTTCGCGAACGGCGAGTCCTGGGGCTCGTAGTGCGCCGGCAGGGGGCCGTCGGTGAGCCCGGACGGCACGTAGAGCCAGGCCTTGCCGTCGGCCTGCATGATGAACGCGTCCGTGCCCGACAGCGCCTCCGGACCGGTCGCGTCCTCGGGCGGCCGGTGGTCGGGTGACTTGTCCTTCTTGAAGTCGGGCACGTCGTGCCCGGCCCACTCACCCTTGTCCGCATCCCACCACACCAGCGCCTTGCGTGCGCTCCACGGCCTGCCCTGCGGGTCGGCGGAGGCGCGGTTGTAGAGGATGCGGCGATTGGCCGGCCAGGCCCACGCCCACTCGGCGGCCACCCAGTCCTGCTCCCGGCCGGGCTTGCGGCGGGCGGCCTGGTTGACGCCGTCGGCGTAGACCCCGCAGTAGATCCAGCAGCCGCAGGCCGTCGAGCCGTCCGGCTTCAGCTCCTCGTAGGAGGACACCGGCCTGCCCTCGGCGTCGTGACCGTTGATCTCGGCGAGTACGGCCTCCGCGTCCGGTTCGCCGTGCCGGCCCTTGACCGGGTAGTCCCAGGCCAGGTCGAGCACCGGACGGTCCATCTCGTCGGTGGACCCGGCCAGCTTCTGCCGGATGCGCCGCCCCAGGTGGTAGGCGAACCACAGGTCGCTGCGCGCCTCGCCCGGCGGCTCGACCGCCTGATGGTGCCACTGCAGCAGCCGCTGGGTGTTGGTGAAGCTGCCGTCCTTCTCGGTGTGCGCGGCGGCCGGCAGGAAGAACACCTCGGTACGGATGTCCTCCGTGCGCAGCTCCCCGGTCTCGATCTCGGGGCCGTCCTTCCACCAGGTCGCCGACTCGATCAGCGAGAAGTCGCGGACCACCAGCCAGTCCAGGTTCGCCATGCCGAGCCGCATCAGCTTGGAGTTGGCGTTGCCCACCGCCGGGTTCTCGCCGACCAAGAAGTAGCCCTTGCAGACGCCCTCCAGCTGGGCCATCGTCGTCTCGTACGCCGAGTGGGAGCCGGTCAGCCGGGGCAGGTAGTCGAAGCAGAAGTCGTTGTCCGCGGTCGCCGCGTCACCCCAGTACGCCTTGAGCAGGCTCACCAGATAGGCGCGCATGTTGCCCCAGTAGCCCTTGTGGGCCGCCTCGGCCTGGATGAAGGCCTCCAGGTCCTGGTTCTGGTGCGCGTGCGGCATCGGGATGTAGCCGGGCAGCAGGTTGAACAGGGTCGGGATGTCCGTGGAGCCCTGGATGGAGGCGTGCCCGCGCAGCGCGAGGATGCCGCCGCCCGGCCGGCCGATGTTCCCGAGCAGGGTCTGCAGCACGGCCGCCGCGCGGATGTACTGCACGCCGACGGTGTGCTGCGTCCAGCCGACCGCGTAGGCGAAGGCCGTCGTCCGGTCCCGCCCGGAGTTCTCCGTGATCAGTTCGCACACCTGCCGGAACAGCTCCCGCGGCACTCCGCAGACCTGCTCGACCAGCTCCGGCGTGTAGCGGGCGTAGTGCCGCCTGAGGACCTGGAAGACACAGCGCGGGTGGGTCAGCGTCTCGTCCCGTTCCGGCTCGCCCTCGCCGATCACCGCCCCGCCCGAACCGTGGGCCTCGCCGCGTGCCGCCTCGGTCACCGAACTCCCGCCGCCGGTGCGCTGCTCGTACTCCTGGTCGCGCTCGCCGGAGGCCGCCTGCGTCTCGGTGCCCTCGTACTGCCAGCTGGTGTTGTCGTAGCTTCGGCTGTCGGTGTCGAGGCCGGAGAAGACACCGGCCAGGTCCTCGGTGTCGCGGAAGTCCTCGCGCAGGATCACCGGGGCGTTGCTGTAGGCCACGATGTAGTCGCGGAAGTACCTCTCCTGTCGCAGGACGTAGTTGATGATCCCGCCGAGGAAGGCGATGTCCGTGCCCGCGCGCAGCGGCACGTGCACATCGGCCAGCGCGCTGGTGCGGGTGAACCGCGGGTCGACGTGGATCACCTTCGCGCCCCGCGCCTTGGCCTCCATCACCCACTGGAACCCGACCGGATGGCACTCGGCCATGTTCGAGCCCTCGATGACGATGCAGTCAGCGTTCTGCAGGTCCTGCTGGAAGGTGGTCGCGCCGCCGCGGCCGAACGAGGTTCCCAGACTGGGAACGGTGGAGGAGTGTCAAACGCGCGCCTGGTTCTCGATCTGGATCGCTCCGAGCGCGGTGAACAACTTCTTGATCAGGTAGTTCTCTTCGTTGTCGAGCGTGGCCCCGCCCAGGCTGGCGATGCCGAGCGTGCGCCGGGTGCGGGTCTCGTCGACCTCCCACTGCCAGCCGGCCCGGCGCGACTCGATCACCCGGTCGGCGATCATGTCCATCGCGGTCTCGAGGTCCAGCCGCTCCCACTCGGTGCCGTGCGGGCGCCGGTAGAGGACCTGGTGCTCGCGGGCGTCCCCGGTCGTCAGCTGCAGGCTCGCGGCGCCCTTGGGGCACAGCCGGCCGCGCGAGATGGGGGAGTCCGGGTCGCCCTCGATCTGGGTGACCCGCTCGTCCTGGACGTACACGTTCTGGCCGCAGCCCACCGCGCAGTACGGGCAGACGGACTTCACGACCCGGTCGGCGGTGGCGACGCGCGGCTGGAGCCGTTCGCTGCGTGCGCTCTTCGCCGCGGCGCCCCGGCCCAGCGGGTCCGTGCCGGTGAGCTGGCGGTAGACGGGCCAGGAATCGATCCAGGTGCGTACGCCCACGGCCACTCCTCCCGCTCGGTCCCCTCATTGTCCCGCAGCCTCGCGGCCACGGCATCTCTCGCCGCACTGAGCCGCGGGGTACCCGCGGTCCTCGCGCCCAAACGGGCTCGGCAGGTGTGGTCGCTGACCCTGCTGCTGGTCATGGGCGTCCTCGCGCTCCTCATGCGCGGCCAGCCGGCCCAGCCCGAGGAGACCTTCCTCACCGCGCCGGTCTACGACCAGCTGTTCACCATCCACGGCTCCGGCATGATCTACATGGTCATGACCCCGTTCGCGATCGGCATGGGCGTCCACCTGGTCCCTCTGCAGATCGGCGCCCCAGGGATCGCGCTGCCCCGGCTGACCCTGCTCGGCCACTGGCTGTACGTGCTCGGCGCGCTCACCATGCTGGCCGGCTTCGCCGCGCCCACCGGGGCGCACGCCGACGGCTGGTTCTCCTACCCGCCGATGGCCGACACCGAGCACTCGCCGGGCGCCGGCACGACCTGTGGATCGCGGGCGTCCTCCTCGCGGTCACCGGGACCATCGTCATATGCGCCGGGGTGATGCGCGACCGAGTCGCTTCGACCTCGCCGACTGCCGGGCCTCCTTCGCCACCGTGATCCGGGACGGACCGCGCGAAGCCGTCCCGGTGTCGGTGCACCCGGACATCGACGGCGCCGCCCGGGCCCGCCTCGCCACCCCTCGGCCGCGGCGCACACCCCGGACCTACCCGGCGGCGACCACGGGGCGCGGGATCCGGCCATGGGGTCTTCTCGACCAGGGCGGGGAGAGGGAGACACCCCGCAGGGCGTCAACGGTCGCGCGCCCGAACCCTCTCCCGCTGCGGCACCACCGTGTACTTGGGGTCCTCGGCCGAGGCCACTCCCGCGTGGAAGACCCCGAACCGCAGGGCCGCGGAGCCGGTCAGCAGAGCCGCGCCCGCGGCCACGGCCAGGCGCCGGTCGCGCAGCCGCCCCGACAGGACGGCCAGCGCCGCCCCGCCCGCGGTCAGCGCCTCCGCCGCCCGCAGCGTCCGGTGCGGCCCGCCCTGCTCGAAGGGCTCGGCGGCCAGGCCCATGCGCCGCTTCATGAGCCGGAAGGCACCCAGCTCCAGCGCGGCCCCCAGCACGGCCATCCGGCGGGCGGGTCCGGCCTCGCCGACCGGGGCGGTGACCAGGGCGAGCCCGGACGCGGCGGTCGCACCGGAGCCGGCGAAGACGAACGGCAGCTGCCGGTAGCCCTCGTGCCAGGACGGCACCGCGGTGTCCGCGAGCAGCACCGCCGTGTAGGTCGCGACCGCCGGACCGAGGACGGCGCCGGCCGCCGTGGCCGCCGAACCCACGCGCCGGTACCGGCCGGCCACGTCCGTCGCCGCGGCGGCCAGCGTCAGCGGCGCGTAACCGGCCAGCACCCACGAGCCCACGCTCATCGGGGAGGTGGGCTTGAAGACCCGGAGCATGTTCAGGAAACGGCCGGGCCGCCCCAGGTCGTGCACCAGTGCCGCCAGCGACAGCGATATGGCCCCGGCGGCCCCCAGCTTCGCCGGCCTGCCCAGGGCGGGCCGGCCGGTCGCCTCGGCCCCCGCCGCGAGCAGCGAGGACGCACCGGCCAGACCACCCAGGTACAGATAGCCGGCGATGTCCAAGGGCTTCCACGTCGGCTTGTTGAGCACGGGTTTGCCGTAGTACGACGAGAACGCGGCGTCCGGCACCATCGGCTGCTCGCCCCGCCCGCGCCGCCGCCGGCGACGGCCCGCGTAAGCGCCCGTCGACGCCTCCCGGCCGGGCCGCGCCCCCTGCACCCCCTCGCGGGTGACATCGGATCCGGTCATCTCGGCCTCCTCGCGCTCCTCCTCGGGACACTGCCGAGCCTCATCGCGGCCTCCTCACGAAGCTGCCGACGGCCAGGGCGGCCAGGGAGACGGCGGCCAGCGCCGCGTGCCGCCACATGTCGGGCAGGTCACGGGTGGTGACCACCGGGTCCGGGGGCAGTCCGTAGACCTCGGGCTCGTCCAGCAGCAGGAAGAACGCCCCGTCGCCGCCGACCCCGTCGTCCGGGCTCTCGCCGTAGAGGCGCGCGTCGGTCACGCCGGCCGCGTGCAGCTGCGCCACCCGGGCCTGCGCCCGCTCGCGGAGTTCCTCCAGCGGGCCGAACTGGATGGAGTCCGTGGGGCAGGACTTGGCGCAGGCGGGCTCCATGCCGACGCCGAGCCGGTCGTAGCACAGGGTGCACTTCCACGCCCGGCCGTCGCCCTTGCGCTGGTCGATGACGCCGTACGGGCAGGCGGGGACGCAGTAGCCGCAGCCGTTGCAGATGTCCTCCTGGACGACGACCGTGCCGAACTCGGTGCGGAACAGCGCGCCGGTGGGGCACACGTCCAGGCAGGCCGCGTGCGTGCAGTGCTTGCACACGTCCGAGGACATCAGCCAGCGCAGCTCGGTGCGGCCGTCGGGGGAGACCGGGGAGATCCGCTCGTCGGCCGCGCCCTCGGGCGCACCGCCCGGCGGGGCAGCGGGGGCCCCCGGGCCGGGTGCCCCGGCGTCGGTGCCGAGGCGGGAGGCGGCCGTGAACACGTCCAAGTCCTCGTGGTCCGGGTGCGCGATCCCGGGCTCCGGCCCGCCGCCGAACGGTCCCCGCTGCTCGATGAAGGCCACGTGCCGCCAGGAGTCGGCGCCCAGCCCCTGCGTGTTGTCGTAGGACATGCCGGTCAGCTCGAGACCGTCCTCCGGGACGGCGTTCCACTCCTTGCAGGCCACCTCGCACGCCTTGCAGCCGATGCACACGGAGGTGTCGGTGAAGAAGCCCATCCGCGGCGGGGCGGACGGATAGCCGGAGGCCCCGGCCACGTCCGGCTGGGGGCCGTACAGAAGACCGCCGCGGTCCTCATCGCCGCTCATCCCGTACCTCCTCGCTCATGACTTCTCGCCGCCCCCGGGTACCTCGCCCGGTGCCGCCCGCACGAACTCCACGCGGCGTTTCTGCCAGGCGGTGGCCGGCATCTCCACGCTCTTGCCGACGTACCAGCGGCTGAGGGCGTTGCGCAGCCGGTGCCGGTGGAACCAGCGCCAGGCCTCCGTGCCCTCCGCACGCGGCCGGGGGGTGTCGCGCACGAGGATGCGGTAGGCCTCCTCGCGGGACAGCAGCGTGTGCGCCTCCTCGTAGCCGCCGCCGGCGGTGCGCCGCACCTCCGCCGTCGGCTCGCCGTCCAGCAGCCGGCGCCGGTCGGCCGCCTGGAGCCCCAGACACGCCCGCTTGGTGGCGTGGTAGGTCAGGGGCGGCACCCGAACGGCTGAAGCCCTCCAGCAGGGCCAGCAGGAACAGCGTCCACGTCCTGCCCGCCCGCCGGCAGCAGTACCGCGTACGCCGAGACGGCCGCCGCGCCCAGGCACCGAGGCGTACGCGTCGGCGCTGGACATCAGCTTCGACGTGCGCGGCGGCCTGCTGGTCAGGTCATCGTGCCGCGCAGCGGCAGGTACGAGCCGGTGTACGGCCGTTCGGCCATGTCCGGGTGGAAGAAGAACGTGAGGTAGACGCCGGTCAGCACGAGCACGAGGAGGCTGTACAGGGCCAACTCGCCCAGCAGGAACGACCAGTGGTCGGGGAATGCCTTGCGCAGGAACTCCTCGCCCGGCGGAGGACACCGGCAGCCGCTGGTCGAGCGCGGTCACCAGGCGTTCGCCTTGCCCTGCGCGCCGCGACGACCGCCGCTCCTCGGACACCGCCACTGCCTGCTCGCCTTCCGCCCGGTGCTGGGTCCCTCACTCCCGGTGCTCTCCTCCGAGCCTGGCACGGGTGCCCCGGCTCCGCGCGCCCGAAACGACCCGGACGGCCGCGCGCACCGGACGCCGGGGGCCGTTTGCGGGGGTCGGCGCACGGCTACCCGGTGCCCCGGACAGGTGTGCCGGTCGAGGAGGTCGCCGTGGTGAACGTCCGCGGACCCCGCCCTGGTGCCCGACCCCGACCGGTGCGGCGTCGTCACGGTGGACCCGGAGCCGGCCGACTGCCCGCTGGACCGCGGGTTTCCGGCCATCCGGGTGACCGGCGGCGTCACCGCGGCGCTCGAAGCGCTCATCCCCCTGCTGCACCGCGCCACCGACCGGACGTGGCGCACCGAGGTCGAGAAGGCGGTGCGGGCCTGGCGGGCCGAGGGGCAGAGCAAGGCGAACCGCTTCTTCGGTACGTCGGTGAATCCGCGCTCGGTCGTCGCCGAGCTGTCCGAGCGGCTGCCCGACCGGGCCGTCGTCGTCACCGACTGCGGCACCTCGCTGGACTGGTGGACCCGCCATCTGCGGCTCCGCAACGGCATGCGCTCCCTGCTGTCGGGCCACCTCGGCGTGCCCGGCGCGGCCGTCCCCTACGCCGTCGCCGCCCGGTTCGCCGCCCCCGACCGGCCGGTGATCGCCCTCGTCGGCGACGGGGCCTTCCAGAGCGGCGGTCCGAACGAGCTCATCACCGTCCGCCGCCGTCTGGAGCGGCTGGCCGAGCGTCCCCGCTGGTGTTCTGCGTCCTCGGCAACGGCGACCTGAACCGGCTGACCTGGCGGCGCCGGGCCGCGGCCGGTGACCCCCTGGTCCCGCTCTCCGCCGAGGTCCCCGCCATGCCGTACGCCGACTGGGCCCGCCTCGCGGGCCTGCCCGCCGTCCGCTGCGACCGGCCGCGGCACGTCGCCTCCGTCTGGGCCGACGTGCTCGCCCTGCGCGGGCCGGTGCTGCTGGAGTTCGTGGTGGACGGGGAGAACCCGCCGGACTGCCCGGACGGCGGGGCCCGGACGAACATCGGGAGGGATGCCGGGGGACCGCTGCCGGGACCCTTGGCCAAACTGCTCCGTCTACCCGGCTGATCCGTTCTCATGCCTGCCGCCCCAGGTGATTTTCATGATCGTCGAGGGGTTGGCCGATTGCTTTGTCCCAAGGCCGGAGCGTGGGTTAGCCTGCGGCGTATTTTTCTCATCATGCAAATCCGTGAACTGCGGAAATGCACACACCAAACGCCGGGTCAGGCCGCGTGCCCGGCAATGGTTCCGAGCCCTCCGCACGAGGGCTCCTGGGGAGCGGAACGAGGGTGCGCATGGCCGGCAAGGCGACCGGGACGACCGACGCGGTCCCGGGTGACCACGAACTGAGAAGACTGCTCGCGGGGCTGACCGCAGTGCGCGACGGGGACTTCGGCACCCGGCTGCCGGACGACTCCACCGGGCTCATGGGCGACATCGCCACCGTGTTCAACGGCATGGTGGACCAGCTGTCCGTCTTCACCTCCGAAGTCACCCGCGTGGCCAGGGAAGTGGGCACCGAGGGGACCCTCGGCGGCCAGGCACAGGTACCGGGCGTCTCCGGCACCTGGGCCGACCTGACCGACTCCGTCAACGCGATGGCGGGCAACCTCACCACGCAGGTACGGGACATCGCGCAGGTCGCCACCGCCGTGGCCAAAGGCGACCTGTCCCAGAAGATCGACGTCCCCGCGCGCGGCGAGATCCTTCAGCTGAAGGAGACCGTCAACACGATGGTCGACCAGCTGTCCGCGTTCGCGGACGAGGTCACCCGGGTGGCCCGCGAGGTCGGCACCGAAGGCCGCCTGGGGGGTCAGGCGCAGGTGCCCGGTGTCGCCGGTGTCTGGCGCGACCTGACGGACTCGGTGAATTTCATGGCCGGGAACCTGACGGCGCAGGTGCGCAATGTCGCCCAGGTGACGACCGCGGTGGCGCAGGGTGATCTGTCGCAGAAGATCACGGTGGACGCGCGGGGCGAGATCCTGGAGCTGAAGAGCACCATCAACACGATGGTGGACCAGCTGTCCGCGTTCGCGGACGAGGTCACCCGGGTGGCGCGAGAGGTCGGTACCGAGGGCCGGCTCGGCGGTCAGGCGGACGTCAAGGGCGTCAAGGGCACCTGGCGCGACCTGACGGACTCGGTGAACTTCATGGCCGGGAACCTGACGGCGCAGGTGCGCAATGTCGCCCAGGTGGCCACCGCGGTGGCGCAGGGTGATCTGTCGCAGAAGATCACGGTGGACGCGCGGGGCGAGATCCTGGAGCTGAAGAACACCATCAACACGATGGTGGACCAGCTGTCCGCGTTCGCGGACGAGGTCACCCGGGTGGCCCGCGAGGTCGGTACCGAGGGCCGGCTCGGCGGCCAGGCGCAGGTGCGCGGCGTCGCCGGCACCTGGAAGGACCTCACCGACAACGTCAACGTGATGGCCTCCAACCTCACCGGACAGGTCCGCTCGATCGCCCAGGTCGCCACCGCCGTCGCCAAGGGCGACCTCTCGCAGAAGATCACCGTCGAGGCCAAGGGCGAGGTCGCCGCCCTCGCCGACGTCATCAACACCATGGTCGACACCCTCTCCGCGTTCGCGGACGAGGTCACCCGGGTGGCCCGCGAGGTCGGCACCGAGGGCCGGCTCGGCGGCCAGGCGCACGTGCCCAACGTGGCCGGCACCTGGAAGGACCTCACCGACAACGTCAACTCCATGGCCAACAACCTCACCGGCCAGGTGCGCAACATCGCGCTGGTGACCACGGCCGTGGCCAAGGGGGACCTGTCCAAGAAGATCGACGTCGACGCGCGCGGCGAGATCCTCGAACTGAAGACGACCATCAACACGATGGTGGACCAGCTGTCCGCGTTCGCCGACGAGGTCACCCGGGTGGCCCGCGAGGTGGGCACCGAGGGCCGGCTCGGCGGCCAGGCCGAGGTCGAGGGCGTCTCCGGCACCTGGAAGCGGCTCACCGAGAACGTCAACGAACTCGCCGGCAACCTCACCCGGCAGGTCCGCGCCATCGCCGACGTGGCCAGCGCGGTCGCCGAGGGCGACCTGACCCGGTCCATCACCGTCGACGCCTCCGGCGAGGTGGCCGACCTCAAGGACAACATCAACTCCATGGTGGAGTCCCTGCGCGAGACCACCCGGGCCAACCAGGAACAGGACTGGCTCAAGACCAACCTCGCCCGGATCTCCGGCCTCATGCAGGGCCACCGCGACCTGCCCGTGGTCGCCGAACTCATCATGGACGAGCTGGTGCCCCAGGTGTCCGCCCAGTACGGCGCCTTCTACCTCGCCGAGGAGGGCGACTCCGGGCCCGAGCTGCGGCTCGTCGGCTCCTACGGCCGGCCCGACGACGACACCCGGCCCGTCCGCATCCCCTTCGGCCGCTCCCTGGTCGGCCAGGCCGCGCGCAGCCGCCGTACCATCGCCGTGGACGAGCTGCCGCCCGGGTACGTCACCATCTCCTCCGGGCTCGGACAGGTCGAGCCCACCGCCCTGCTGCTGCTCCCCATCGTCTTCGAGGAGCAGGTCCTCGGCGTCATCGAACTGGCCTCCGTCACCCGGTTCACCCCGGTCCAGCGGGACTTCCTGCAGCAGCTGGTGGACACCATCGGCGTCAACGTCAACACGATCGTCGCCAACGCCCGCACCGACGAACTGCTCCAGGAGTCGCAGCGCCTGACCAGCGAACTGCAGTCCCGCTCGGCCGAGTTGCAGGCCCGCCAGGAGGAACTGCAGCGCTCCAACGCCGAACTGGAGGAGAAGGCCTCCCTGCTGGCCGACCAGAACCGCGACATCGAGGCGAAGAACCTGCAGATCGAGCAGGCCCGCCAGGAACTGGAGGCGCGCGCCCAGCAGCTGTCGCTCGCCTCCAAGTACAAGTCCGAGTTCCTCGCCAACATGAGCCATGAGCTGCGCACCCCGCTGAACAGCCTGCTCATCCTCGCCCAGCTGCTGGCCCAGAACCCCTCCCGCAACCTCACCCCGAAGCAGGTCGAGTACGCGGGCATCATCCACTCCGCCGGCTCGGACCTGCTCCAGCTGATCAACGACATCCTCGACCTGTCCAAGGTCGAGGCCGGCAAGATGGACGTCACGCCCGAACGGGTCTCGCTGCGCCAGCTGATCGAGTACGTCGAGGCCACCTTCCAGCCGATGACCTCGCAGAAGAGCCTGGACTTCACCATCACCACGGCTCCCGGCGCCCCCGCCGACCTGCTCACCGACGACTCCCGGCTCCGGCAGATCCTGCGCAACCTGCTGTCCAACGCGGTGAAGTTCACCGAGCAGGGCGGAGTCGAACTGCGCGTCGAACCCGCCGCCGACGACGAGGTGCCCGACGGAGTGGTGCGCGGCGGCGCGATCGTCGCGTTCCGGGTGAAGGACACCGGCATCGGCATCCCGGAACAGCAACTGGAGACCATCTTCGGCGCGTTCCAGCAGGCGGACGGCACCACGAGCCGCAAGTACGGCGGCACCGGACTCGGCCTGTCCATCACCCGCGAGATCGCCCACCTCCTCGGCGGCGCCGTCACCGTCGACAGCACCCCCGGCAACGGCAGCACCTTCACCCTCTTCCTCCCCGTGGCCCGGCCGGACTTCGAGGAGGTCCTGCGCGGCGGACGCAGCGTCCCGAAGCCCGCCGAACAGGTGGCGGCGGACGGCACGAGCGGCCACGATCTCGCGGTGGGCGCACCGCTCGTCACCGCCAAGCGGCAGCGCGCGCGCCGCCTGCTCGTCGTGGAGGAGCGACCGCGCGGTCTGCTCACGCTCGTCGCCGAGAGCGTGGTCAGGGACCTCGCGCACGGCCGCGCCGACGGGGGCGTCGCGCCCGTCGACGTCATCACCGCGGTCGGCGCCCAGGAGGCGGCGGGCGCCCTCGCCGCCGAGCCCTGCCACTGCGTCGTCGTCGAACTGGGCATGCCCGACGGGGAGTCCGCCCGCTTCCTGGACGCCCTGCGCGGGGACTCCGCCCTCGCGAGCGTCCCCGTCCTGGTGCACAGCTCGCATCGCACGGAGCAGGTCGCCGACGGCACGGACGGCCCGCTGGAGTACCTGTTCAGCCTCGACGAGCTGCGCGAGCGGATCGCGCTGCACCTGTCGGCCGAGGAGCCCGGCGAGGTGCTCACCCTGGTCCGGGGCGACGAACCGCAGATCACGGCACCGCACCTGATCGACGAGCACACCCGCGGCCGTACCGTCCTCGTCGTCGACGACGACGCCCGGAACCTGTTCGCGCTCAGCGGCATCCTCGAACTGCACGGCTTCCGCGTCCTGCACGCGGAGAACGGCCGCAAGGGCATCGAGACGCTGATGGACAACCCGGACGTCGAACTCGTCCTGATGGACGTGATGATGCCCGAGATGGACGGGTACACGGCCACGGCGGAGATCCGCCGGATGCCGCAGTACGCCGACCTGCCGGTCATCGCCGTGACCGCCAAGGCCATGCAGGGCGACCGGGAGAAGAGCCTCGCCTCGGGCGCCAGCGACTACGTGACGAAACCGGTGGACACCCATGACCTCATCGCCTGCGTCCGGCGCTGGCTCCCCGCATGAGGACACCACGGCGCTTCCGCCCGTCCGCTGGCCGAGGAGTACGGACCCGGTGAACACCCACGAACCCCCCACTGAACCGGACGCGCTCGCCGGCGTGCCCGTCCAACTCCCGTCCCCCGGCATCGTCTCGGCCGACCTCCCGGCCGGCTCGCCGGTGGGCAGGCTCGCCGCGACCGTGGAGCGGCTGCGCCGTGAGGTACGGGCGGCTCAGGCCGAGGCCGAGGGCCGGGCGCTGATCGAAGTGGCCAAGGGCATCCTGGTCGAACGCCTCGGCTGCGGGCCCGCCCAGGCCGCCCGCCAGCTCGCCGAACTGACCGAGCAGGCCCAGGTGACCCCGCTAGAGTTCGCGGTGGACGTCATCAACCAGGCGGCCCGGGACCGCGTCACGGAGGTGACCGAGGCGTTCCTGTCCGTCGCCGCCGATCCGGCCGGGCCCAGCGCGGAGTCCGCCGCCGTACGGCTGCGCGCCGCCGAGAGCGGGGTGCTGGCCGCGGACGACAGCCAGGCGATGGCCGACTCGCTGCTGGAACACGCCCTGCGGCCGCTTGGCGCGGTGGCCGTGGCGATCTGGGCGGCCGGTTCGGACGGCTCGCTGACCCTCGCGGGCAGCGCGGGCTTCCCGGCGGGCGAGGCGGCCCGCTGGCGGTACGTCCCGCCCGACGTGGCCACCGTGGCCCGGCGCGGCCTGACCGAGCCCGACGGGCAGTGGCTGTCCTCGCTCGCCGCCTCCGGGCTGCCGACGATCGGCCGCCGGGAGTACGCCGACGGCGCCCGGATCGCCGTACCCGCCGGTGCCGGCGGCCGGATCCACGGCGTTCTCGAGATCGCCTGGCCCGGCCCCGAGGACCCGTTGTCGCGTCCGGTGATCCGGCAGGTCGAGGCCCTCGCCGAGCTGTGTGCGCACACCCTGGAGACCATCGTGCTGCCGCCGGGGGCAGGACAGGAGCCCAGGGCGCTGCCCGACGTGGTCGAGCTGATGGACCTGGCCGACGGGCTGCACGACCCCGCCCTGGTGCTGGTGCCGCACCTCGACGACACCGGGCAGCTCGTGGACTTCCGCATCGAGCACGTCAACGGCCGCTTCCTCGACCCGGCGGGCCGGCCGCGGGCCGTCGTCAACGGCGCCCTGCTGCTGGAGGCCTATCCGATGGCCGCGGGCGCCAGCGAGCTGTTCCAGCGCGTGGAGCGCGTCTACGCCACGGGCGAGCCGTTCCGCGCCCGCCGCATGCGGCTGACCGCGCTGGTCGACGAGGTGCCGCTGTCGGCCGTCGCGGACATCAGCGTCAGCCGCCACGGCTCCAGCGTGCTGCTCATCTGGCGCATCGAGGACGAGACGGCACGCCTGGCCAGCCTGCTCCAGCACGCCCAGCGGCTCGGCCGGATCGGCGGCTTCGAGGAGAACCTGCTCACCGGCGAGATCACCTGGAACGGCCAGCTGTTCGACCTCTACGGTCGCCCGCCCACCAGCGTCCCGGTCGCCCTGGAGGAGCTGCCCGCGCACGCCCACCCCGACGACGCCGTCTCCATCCGCCGCTTCCTGCGCACCCTGATGCACCACCGCAGGCCCGCGTCCGCCGCGTTCCGGCTGCTGCGCCCGGACGGCGTGACCCGGCACATGCGGGTGGTCGCGGAACCGGTCCTCGACACCGACGGCCAGCTCTTCGTCGTCCGCGGCGCCTACCAGGACATCTCCGCCCAGCACTGGACCGAGGTCGCCCTCGCCGCCACCCGTGACCAGCTGGCCCACACCGAGCAGCAGGCCGACGAACGCAATCGGCTGGCCCTGCAGCTCCAGCACGCCATCATGCCGCCCACACAGGCCCCGCTGCGGGTGCCCGACCTCCAGGTGGCGGTGCGCTACCGGCCCGCCGAGACCGAGCAACTGGTCGGCGGCGACTGGTACGACGCCGTCGTGCTGCCCTCCGGCCTGGTCCTGCTGTGCGTCGGTGATGTCGCCGGGCACGGGATCGAGGCGGCCACCAGCATGGTCGTCCTGCGCAACGCGCTGCGCGGCCTCGCGGTGACCGGGGCGGGCCCGGCCCAGCTGCTGTCGTGGCTGAACATCGTCGCTCACCATCTGACGGGCGCCGTCACCGCGACCGCCGTCTGCGGCCTGTACGACGGCGAGCGGCGGACCCTGCGCTGGGCCCGGGCGGGCCATCTGCCGCCGGTGCTGGTGCGGGAGGCGGAGGCCACCGCCCTGCCCACGCTCAAGGGCCTGCTGCTGGGCGCGCTGCCGGAGGCGGTGTACGAGGAGACCGAGGTGCAGCTCGCCGCCGGTGACACCCTGTTGATGTACACCGACGGCCTGATCGAGCGCCGGGACCGCTCGGTGGAGGAGTCCCTGTCCCACCTGCTGGACACGGCGCGCACGGCGCCCACCACCCTGGACCAGCAGCTGGACCGGCTGCTCACCTACAGCAGGTCGGACACCGACGACGACACCTGCATCGTGGGCATCCGGGTCGGATGAGGCGCCGGCGGCACCGTTCTCACAGGGCCGGTTCGCCGGTGAGCGGGACGGTGGCGGTGACCCGCTTGCCGTGGGAGAGCCGGGTCACCTCCAGGTCGGTGCAGAGCATCGTCACCAGATGCAGCCCGTGGCCGCCGACCCGCCGGGGATCGGGAGGGCGCCGCCGGGGCGGGTCGGTGGAGGTGTCCGTCACGGTGACGCGCACCGCGGACGCGTCGGGCCTCACCTCCAGCTGCAGCGCGCACGGGCCGGGGGCGTGCTTGGTCGCGTTGGTGACGAGTTCGCTGACGACCAGCTGGGCATCCTGCAGGGAGCGCCGGTCCGGTGCGGGCCGCGCCCGGGAGAGCACGGTCGCGACGGCGTCTCTCGCGTCGGCGATGCTGGTGACGCCGGTGTCCCAGGTGCGGCTGTAGCGCAGCGTTGCGGGGCGGTCCTGCGTCGTAGCGTGCGTCCTGAGCGGGATGTCCATACCTCGTTGCCCTTTTCCTCTGGGGTCAGGGTCCCTTCGCGTGAACACGGGGATCGTGCCGTCCTGCTCCGGCTACCCGCTGGACCGTCGATCAAGGGGACGTCCGCCAGGAATCCTCCGGTTGCACACGGAGTCCTGATGAGAGACGCCCGGCCGGGGTGACGGCGGGGGAGAGGCACGCCCCGGGCACGGGCGAGGCGCGTCCGTCGCCGCCGCCCGCACACAGCGGAACGGGTCCGGGAAATCCGCTACGCGACATTTCCCGGACCCGTTCCCAATCCGAATAGCGGCCCGATTCAGTACATCGGACCGATTCAGTGCTTGAAGATGTCCTTCGTCTTCTCCTTGGCCTGCCGGGCGTCTCCGCGCGCGCCTTCCATGCGGCCCTCGGCCTCCAAGCTCTCGTTGCCGACGGCGCGGCCCACGGCCTCCTTGGCCTTGCCCTTGGCCTGCTCCATCTTGCCCTTGGCCTTCTTGTCGCCAGCCATGGGGTTCACATCCCAACGTCGTCGCGGTATCCGTTCGCCATCCGGATTGCCACTGTGCCGCCATCCAAACCCGAAAGCGGGATCCGGCCCGATCGAAAAAAGCGAGGGGTGATCGCGCAATTCGGGGGCACCCGCAGGTCCGGAGGTTGATAAACATGGTTCCTTTGCTTCTGGTTCTCCTGCTGGCGCTGATTCTTTTCGGTGCGGGTTTCGCGCTGAAGGCGCTGTGGTGGATCGCCGTGATCGTGCTCGTGGTGTGGCTGCTGGGCTTCCTCGTCCGCCCGGCCGGGACCGGAGGCCGGCGCGGCCGCTGGTACCGCTGGTAGGTGCGCCCCGTTCACGCAGCGGGCCCCGGCTCCGGCCGGGGCCCGCTGCCGTGCGCCCCCACCCGCCCCTCACCCGGTCCCGGTCGGACAGCCGCGAGCCGTGAGTGACTCCTAGGCGCGCCGCCGTCGTACGAGGTGCCGTACGACGAGCGCCGCGAGCAGGACGGCGGCGGCGAGGAGGAAGTAGAGCTGGTAGCGCCTGATCTCGTCGTAGACGGTCGTGATGTGATCGCCCACCAGGTAGGCCAGGGTCACCCACAGGCCGACCCACAGCGCGGCGCCGAGGGCGTTGAAGGCGAGGAAGCGGCGCCAGCGCATCCCGGTCGTGCCCGCGATGATGCCGTTGGCCTGGCGCAGGCCCTCGACGAATCGCGCCACGGTCACGATCTTGCCGCCGTGCCGGCCGAAGAACGCCTCGGCGGCCGCGAACCGCTTGGGCGTGAGGAAGATGTACCGGCCCCAGCGGTGCACGAAGGCCCGCCCGCCGACCCGGCCGATCAGGTAGCCGATGTTGTCACCGACGATGGCAGCGGCGAACGCGATGCCCGCCACGGCCACGACGTCCAGCCGCCCCGCGCCCGCGTACACCCCCGCCGCGAGCAGGATCGTCTCGCCCGGCGCGGGCACCCCGAAGTCCTCCACGAGGACCACGGCCCCTACGGCCCAGTAGCCGTAGTGGCCGAGCAGCGGCGCCAGATGGGCCAGCGGTCCCGGAAGCGGAGGCGACATGCGTACACGGTACGCGGTCCGGTCGGCGCCGGGCCGAGATCACGCCCGGCCGACCGTGTCCTGATCGCGCAGCACCGCTTCCGGGTCGCCGACCGGGGCGGTGCCCCTGTCGGCTTCCAGCGCCCCGCGTCCGGCGCGTCGGCCGGTCAGCCGCAGCGCCAGGGGTTCGGTGTAGCGGGCGGTCAGCGGGCCGAGGACGACCAGGATCAGCACGTACGCCGTGGCCAGCGGGCCGAGGTCGGAGTCGATGCCGGACGTGACGGCGAGCCCCGCGATGACGATGGAGAACTCGCCGCGGGCCACCAGGGTGCCGCCGGCCCGCCACCGGCCCTTGGCCGAGATCCCGGCACGGCGTGCCGCCCAGTAGCCCGTGACGATCTTGGTGAGGGTGGTGACGACGGCCAGCGCGAGCGCGGGCAGCAGGACCGGCGGGATGCTCGCCGGGTCGGTGTGCAGGCCGAAGAAGACGAAGAAGACGGCCGCGAACAGGTCCCGGAGCGGTGCGAGGAGGTTGTGGGCGCCCTCGGCGACCTCGCCGGACAGGGCGATGCCGACCAGGAACGCGCCCACGGCCGCCGACACCTGCAGTTGCTGCGCGACACCGGCGACCACCAGGGTCAGGCCGAGCACCACCAGCAGCAGCTTCTCCGGGTCGTCGGTGGAGACGAAGCGGGAGATGTGGCGGCCGTAGCGCACCGCCAGCAGCAGGACCAGACCGGCCACCCCGAGCGCGACGGCCAGTGTGGCACTGCCGGCGGCGAAACCGGTCCCGGCCAGCAGTGCCGTGACGACCGGCAGGTAGACCGCCATCGACAGGTCCTCCAGCACCAGGATGCTGAGGATCACCGGCGTCTCGCGGTTGCCGATCCGGCCGAGGTCGCCGAGGACCTTGGCGATGACGCCGGAGGAGGAGATCCAGGTGATGCCGGCCAGCACGACGGCGGCGATCGGGCCCCAGCCGAGCAGCAGGGCCAGCGCGGCGCCGGGCAGGGCGTTGAGGGCGGCGTCGACGAGGCCGGCCGGGTACTGGGTCTTGAGGTTGGAGACCAGGTCGCTGGCCGTGTACTCGAGGCCGAGCATGAGCAGCAGCAGGACCACGCCGATCTCGGCGCCGATCGCCACGAACTCCTCGCTGGTGCCGAGCGGCAGCAGCCCGCCCTCGCCGAAGGCCAGGCCGGCCAGCAGGTACAGGGGGATCGGCGAGAAACGCAGGCGCGCGGCGAGCCGGCCCAGCAGACCGAGGCCGAGGATGATGGCGCCGAACTCGATCAGGAAGACCGCGGAGGAGTGCATCGGATCACTCCCGGCCGAGTATCACGGCGGCCGCGTCGACACCCTCGCGGGTGCCGATCACGATCAGCGTGTCCCCGCCGGCCAGCCGGAAGTCGGGGCCGGGGGAGGGGATCGCCTCGGCGCGGCGCAGCACGGCCACGATCGACACGCCGGTCTCGGTACGCATCCGGGTGTCGCCGAGCAGTCGCCCGTTCCAGTGCGAGGACCTGGACAGCGCGATCCGCTCGGCGACCAGGCCCAGTTCCGTCGTGGACAGCAGGTTGGGGCTGTGGTGCGTGGGCATCAGCGCGTCCACCAGCGCCTCCGCCTCCGCGCCGGTGAGCCGGACCGACAGTGCGCAGGCGTCGGGATCGTCACCGCGATAGGCGCTGAGCGTCCTTGATCCGTCGCGGTGTGCCACCACCGACAGGCGGCGGTCCTCGCGCGTCGTGAGGTCGTAGCGGACGCCTATGCCCGGCAACGGCGTACTGCTCGTGCGTGCTGTGCCCATGACTGCCCCCTGCCCGGCTTGAACGTTTCTTGGTGAAACCATTGCCAGAACCCTAACCCGGCGTCGTTGATCGCACGGGTCGCGGGCCCTGGTCGGGCAGGGGGCTGGGGGGCGAGGGCCGCCAAGTGGCGGAGCCCGGTTCTAGCAGGCGGAGCCGAGGCCGTACTCGCCGTCGCCCGGTTCGGGCTGGCAGGTGTGGCAGAGTTCGTGTTCCCCGTCGCGGGTGACGACGGTGCCCCAGCCGAGGCAGTGCTCGCAGTTGTGGGCGAGACCCAGGTCGGGGTGGGGAGGCAGGAAGGGGCTGTGGTGAGCTCCGTAGGCCATGCGGGGAGCGGCTCCTTGAGGTCTCGGGGAGGTCGCGGTCCGTATGGCTTCCATTATGTCTGACCTTTCCTTTATGTCCAGAGTG
Source organism: Streptomyces sp. NPDC048521 (assembly GCF_043199855.1). Classification (NCBI taxonomy): domain Bacteria; kingdom Bacillati; phylum Actinomycetota; class Actinomycetes; order Kitasatosporales; family Streptomycetaceae; genus Streptomyces; species Streptomyces sp. NPDC048521. Next base: position 77,472 of record NZ_JBICWR010000001.1, on the reverse strand, counting down.
TTTGTGTCACTGAGTGCCAGGGATCACCGGAGGTTTCCCAGGCGCGCCTCCTGCCACAGGTCCACGCCGCCCTCGGTGGCGTACGTGTCGATCTCGGCCAGCTCGGCGTCGGTGAAGTGAAGGTTCTCCAGCGCGGCCACGTTCTGCTCCAGCTGCTCGGTGCGCGAGGCCCCGATGACCAGGGAGGTCACCCGCTCGTCGCGCAGCGCCCAGGCCAGCGCCAGCTGGGCCAGGGTCTGCCCGCGCCGGGCCGCGATGTCGTTCAGGGCGCGGAGCCGGCGCCGCATGTCGTCGGTGAGCCACGCCGGGTCGAAGGACGTGCCCCGTGCCGCCCGCGAGTCCCGCGGCACGCCGTCGAGGTAGCGGCCGGTCAGCAGCCCCTGGGCGAGCGCCGTGAAGCCGATCACCCCGAAGCCCTCCTCCCGCGCCGCGTCCAGCAGGCCGTCGGTCTCGATCCAGCGGTTGAGCATGCTGTACGACGGCTGGTGGATCAGCAGCGGTGTCCCCAGGTCCCGCAGGATCGCGGCCGCCTGCCGGGTGCGCTCGGCGTCGTAGGAGGAGATGCCGACGTACAGCGCCTTGCCCTGGCGGACCGCCGTGTCGAGCGCGCCCATCGTCTCCTCCAGCGGTGTGCTCGCGTCCAGCCGGTGGGAGTAGAAGATGTCCACGTGGTCCACGCCCATCCGGCGCAGCGACTGGTCCAGCGAGGCCAGCACGTACTTGCGTGAGCCGCCGCCCTGCCCGTAGGGGCCGGGCCACATGTCCCAGCCGGCCTTGGTGGAGATCACCAGCTCGTCCCGGTACGGCGCCAGGTCCTGCTTGAGGAGCCGCCCGAAGTTCAGCTCGGCCGCGCCGTACGGCGGACCGTAGTTGTTGGCCAGGTCGTGGTGGGTGATCCCGAGGTCGAAGGCGCGCAGGGCGATCTCGCGCTGGGTCTCGAACGGGCGGTCGTCGCCGAAGTTGTGCCAGTAGCCCAAGGACAGGACCGGCAGATCCAGGCCCGAGCGGCCGGTGCGCCGGTAGCGCATGGTGCCGTCGTAGCGAGCGGGGTCCGCGACGTACGTCATCAGGTCTTCTCCGGGTGGTGCCGTAGGGGTGCCCGTGCGTGTGCGCAAGGGCGCCGTCCACCCTCCGTCCTACCGACGCGCAAGTCCAACCACCGTCCCGTATGGGATTGAGCGGTTCCGTTTCTGAATCGGCCCTGGGGGCAGGCGGTGATCGGTGGAGCGAGAGAACGGAGGCGCTCGTGAGCGGTGCGACGTCCGAGGGGGAACAGCACGTCGGGGACGGGCCGCGGGTGCCCGGGGCCGTCGCCCGGCTGCCGCGCCAGGTCCGTGCGGAACTGACCCGCAGGCTACGCCGCAACCGCCGGGCCTTCGGCAAGGACGACGTCCAGGTCATCGAGCCCCCGCTGCTCAGGCGAGCCGTCGGGGCCTCCGCCCTCGGCAACTGCATGGAGTGGTTCGACTTCGGCGTCTACAGCTACCTCGCCGCCACCATCGGCAAGGTCTTCTTCCCGGGCGCCTCCCCGGCCGCCCAGGTCATCTCCTCCTTCGCGACCTTCGCCGCCGCCTTCGTCGTACGGCCCCTCGGCGGCCTGGTGTTCGGGCCGCTCGGCGACCGGATCGGCCGGCAGAAGGTGCTCGCCACCACCATGATCATGATGGCGGTGGGCACCTTCGCCATCGGCGTCGTCCCCGGCTACGCCACGATCGGCATCGCCGCGCCCGTGCTGCTCCTGCTGGCCCGCATGGTCCAGGGCTTCTCCACCGGCGGCGAGTACGGCGGGGCGACCACCTTCGTCGCCGAGTACTCGCCGGACCGCAGGCGCGGCTTCCTCTCCAGCTGGCTCGACTTCGGCACCTTCGTCGGCTACGCCCTCGGTTCGGCCCTGGTCACCGTGCTGAACCTGACGCTGACGGACGATCAGATGCTCTCCTGGGGCTGGCGCGTCCCCTTCCTGATCGCCGGGCCGCTCGGGGTGATCGGCCTCTACATGCGGCTCAAGCTGGAGGAGTCGCCGGCCTTCCAGCAGCAACTGGACGAACACGAGAAGAGCCTCGCGCAGGAGTCGGCGGGCAGTGAGCTCAAGGACATCGTGCGGAACCACTGGCGGCCGCTGCTCGTCTGCATGGGCCTGGTGCTGCTCTACAACGTCACCAACTACATGGTCACCGGCTATCTGCCGACCTACCAGACCGAGACCCTGGACCGCTCCAGCGGCTCCGCCGACCTCCTGGTCCTCGTCGGGATGGTGTGGATCGTCGTGCTGATCACCTTCCTCGGCCGGCTCAGCGACCGCGTCGGCCGGCGGCCGCTCTACGCCGTCGCCGCCGCCGCGATGATCGTGCTCGCCGTACCGGCCTTCCTGCTGATCAAGGCGCACGGCACCTGGCCCCCGATCCTCGGGGTGCTGGTCCTGTCCACCCTGCTGGCCTGCTTCGCGGCACCGAGCGCGGCCACCCTGCCCGCCCTGTTCCCGACCGCCGTGCGCTACGCGGCCATGGGCATCGGCTTCAACTTCGCCGTGGCCGCCTTCGGCGGCACCACGCCATTGGTCACCGCCGCGCTGGTCACCGCCACCGGCGACGACCTGATGCCCGCCTACTACCTGATGCTGGCCGGCGCCATCGGCCTGCTGACCGTCGCCTTCCTGCCCGAGAGCGCCCAGGTGCCGCTCAAGGGCTCGCAGCCCATGGTCGGTTCGCGGCAGGAGCGGCGCGAACTCATCACCACCTCCGAGGAGCTGTACGCCTTCACGCAGGAGCGGGAGAAGCAGGAGCGGGAGAAGGCGCGGCACCGCTGACGCCGGGGGCGGGCTCGCCGGGAGCTGTTCGATCCTACGAACTTCTCGCGTGCCGGGTTACCGGCCCGCACCGCATCTGATAGGAAACTTTCCTACCAGTGCGGTACGGACCAACTCCCCACCCCCCACTCTGACTTGGAGTCCCTGTGGTGCACGCAGACCGCTACACAGCAACCCCCGCCCGCCTCTCCCGCCTCTCCCGCCGGACCGTCGTCGCCGCGCTCGGCGCCGTCGCCACCGGCGCCCTGCTCGGAACCCAGCGCGCCGCCGCCACGCCGGCGGCCGCGCCGGGCCTCGACGACCCGGCGAAGAAGGAGATAGCGATGCAGCTCGTGTCGAGCGCGGAGAACTCCTCGCTCGACTGGAAGGCCCAGTACAAGTACATCGAGGACATCGGCGACGGCCGCGGCTACACCGCCGGCATCATCGGTTTCTGCTCCGGCACCGGTGACATGCTCGACCTGGTCCAGCTCTACACCGACCGCAGGCCCGGCAACGTCCTCGCCCCGTACCTGCCCGCCCTGCGCAGGGTCGACGGCACCGACTCGCACGAGGGCCTCGACCCGAACTTCCCCAGGGACTGGCGCAGGGCCGCCCAGGACACCGCCTTCCAGCAGGCCCAGAACGACGAACGCGACCGCGTCTACTTCAACCCCTCGGTCGCCCAGGGCAAGGCCGACGGGCTGCGCGCCCTCGGCCAGTTCATCTACTACGACGCCATCGTCATGCACGGCGACGGCGACGACCCGACCAGCTTCCGCAACATCCGGGGACGCGCCCTGCGCAGCGCCAAGCCGCCGGCGCAGGGCGGCAACGAGACGACGTACCTGAACGCCTTCCTGGACGCCCGGGTGTGGGCCATGAAGCAGGAGGAGGCGCACAGCGACACCAGCCGCGTCGACACCGCGCAGCGGGTCTTCCTGCGCAAGGGCAACCTCGACCTGAACACCCCGCTCGACTGGAAGGTGTACGGCGACAGTTACCACATCGGCTGACCCGCGGCGCCACGAGGCGTGCGGCAGGCCGGCGGGCGAGGACACCGGTAACCCGGAGTGCGGCCCGGCGGCCTGCCGTGCCGTGGTGCGCCGGACCAGCGGACGCGGCCGGTCCCGGTGGGTCACCACCGGAGGGGCGCACTCGCGTGGCCGGCCCCTGACGAGGAAAGATGGGCGGTGAGCGAACGACTTCACCGATGCGGAGGAACGGACTCATGCCGCACGAGCGAGCCGGCCGGCCGGCCGGTCCCGAGGACCTTGTCGACGTGGCCCGGCTGGTCACGGCGTACTACGCGCTGCACCCGGACCCGGCCGACCCCGGCCAGCGGGTGGCGTTCGGCACCTCGGGACACCGGGGTTCGTCCCTGGCGACCGCGTTCAACGAGGACCACATCGCCGCCACCAGCCAGGCCATCTGCGAGTACCGCGCCGCCCAGGGCACCGACGGCCCCCTCTTCCTGGGTGCCGACACCCACGCCCTGTCGGAGCCCGCGAAGGTGACCGCGCTGGAGGTGTTCGCCGCCAACGACGTGACGGTGCTCATCGACAGCGAGGACGGCTACACGCCCACCCCCGCCGTCTCGCACGCGATCCTCACGTACAACCGGGGCCGCACCTCCGGCCTCGCGGACGGCGTGGTCGTCACCCCCTCGCACAACCCGCCCGCCGACGGCGGCTTCAAGTACAACCCGCCGAGCGGCGGCCCGGCGGCCTCCGACGCCACCTCCTGGATCCAGGACCGCGCCAACCAGATCATCACCGGCGGCCTGAAGGACGTACGCCGGGTGCCGTACGCCCGCGCGCTCGCCGCGGACACCACCCAGCGCCACGACTTCCTCGGCACCTACGTCACCGACCTGCCGAGCGTGCTGGACCTCGACGCCGTCCGGGCGGCCGGCGTGCGCATCGGCGCCGACCCGCTCGGCGGGGCCTCCGTCGCCTACTGGGGCCGGATCGCCGAACAGCACCGCATCGACCTCACGGTGGTCAACCCGCACGCCGACCCGACCTGGCGGTTCATGACACTGGACTGGGACGGCCAGATCCGCATGGACTGCTCCTCGCCGTACGCCATGGCCTCCCTCATCGAGCAGCGCGACCGGTTCCGCATCTCCACCGGCAACGACGCCGACGCGGACCGGCACGGCATCGTCACCCCGGACGCCGGCCTGATGAACCCCAACCACTACCTCGCGGTCGCCATCTCCTACCTGTACCGGCACCGCGAGCAGTGGCCCGCCGACGCGGGCATCGGCAAGACGCTGGTCTCCTCCACGATGATCGACCGCGTGGCCGCCGACCTCGGCCGCCGACTGGTCGAGGTGCCCGTCGGGTTCAAGTGGTTCGTGGACGGACTGGCCGACGGCGCCCTGGGATTCGGCGGCGAGGAGTCGGCCGGCGCGTCCTTCCTGCGCCGGGACGGCTCGGTGTGGACCACCGACAAGGACGGCATCATCCTGGCCCTGCTCGCCTCGGAGATCACGGCGGTCACCGACAGGACGCCGTCCGAGCACTACGCCGAGCTGACCGCACGCTTCGGCGAACCCGCCTACGCCCGCATCGACGCGCCCGCCACCCGGGAACAGAAGGCCTTGCTCGCCAAGTTGTCGCCGGCCCAGGTCACCGCGGACACGCTCGCCGGAGAGGCGGTCACGTCCGTCCTCACCGAGGCGCCCGGCAACGGCGCCGCCATCGGCGGCATCAAGGTCAGCACCGAGAACGCCTGGTTCGCGGCCCGCCCCTCGGGCACCGAGGACGTCTACAAGGTGTACGCCGAGTCCTTCCTCGGCACGGACCACCTCGCCCGGGTACAGGAGGAGGCCCAGGCCGTGGTGCTGGGCGCGCTCGGCGGCTGACGGCACCGAACGGCGGCCCCCGGTACCACGGTTCCGGGGGCCGCCGTCGGATCGGCCGCGTCGTGTTCCGCCCGTCCCGGCGGCCGACCTCGGCTCAGCCGCGTCCGCGTCCCGAGTCCAGCCGGTCAAGCACCGCCTGCGCCATGGCGGCCTCTCCCTTGGCGTTGGGGTGGGCCGGGGCCGCGGGTGAGGCCGGCTGCAGCGGCTCGATCCAGCGGTCCGCGGGCGCCTTGCACATGTCGTGGCCGACGGTGGGGCCGTAGGTGTCCACGTATTCGGCCCGGTTCACCCCCGCCACCAGGCGCAGCATCAGGTTCAGCCGCTTCTCGGTGTCGCGGAGGTAGCCGAAGTCCCGCTGAGCGAACGGCACCTGCGGGTAGCAGCCGCTGCCGTCGTCGGGCAGCAGATCCGGATAGCCTACGACGATCACCCGTGCGTGCGGTGCCCGGGCGTGCACGGCGCGCAGCACCCGGTCGACCTTCGGCGCGGTCCGCACGACGGCGAGGGCCAACTGGTCGTAGCCGGAGGCGTGGTAGGAGCGCTCGCAGGGGTTGCCCGCCGGATCCTGGGAGGCCAGGCGGGCACAGGTGCCGATGATGGATCCGAACCCGGCGTCGTTGCCGCCGATCTGCAACGTCACCAGGTCCGTGTCGCGCCGTAGCGCGTCGAGTTGAGGGGCGTGGGTGCCCTGCGCCTGCCACATCTGCGCGGTCGTGGCCCCGCCGCAGCTGACGTCGGTGAACCCGGTCACCTGCCGGGCCGCCGCCACCAGGGAGGGGTAGTTGTGGTCGGAGCGGCCGCAGTCGGCGTCCACCTGCCGCGGAATGCCGGGGCCCGAGGTGTACGAGTCGCCGAGGGCGACGTAGGAGACGTCGCGGCCGTGTCCGCCGGAGTGCGCGGCCGCCGGAGTCGTGGAGGCGGCGACGAGGGCGCATCCGCCCAGCGCCGCTCCCAGTACGGCGGCCCGCCGCCGGCCTCTCGCCCCGCCCGCCGGACGCGTGTCGTTCGCCATGGTCCTCCCCCTGAGGCCGGTACATCGCGCACGGGCGGCACCGGAGAGCGGCCCTCGCGCGTTCGACTGGGTCTGTATACCGTCCGGTAGGTCTCGCCGACCAGAAGCGGGAGGCAACGACTTCAGGGGGAGTCCGCGGTCGACCGGCCCGGGACGCGGGCTGCTTCACGGGGATCGGCGCACCGGCCGGTCCCTCGGCCGGCCGGTGCGCCGATCCCCGTCACACTCCGGACACCGGTTCCGCCGAAGCGGCCGCCTGGAGCAGGGAATCGTCCTCCGGGCGGGCCCCGGAGAGGCGGTGCCGGGCGGCGATCAGGGCCATGTCGACGTCCTTGGTGCCGGTGGCCACGCACAGCGTGTAGGAGATGTCCGCGAGCCGCTGCCGTGCCTGCGGGGTGCTCTCCTCGGCCCCGAGCAACGTCAGGGCCTCGTACTGGGCGATGAGGTCCTTCAGTACTGCGGGGTGTGCCATCAGCATGCGTTCCGCCTCCCTGGTGAGTCGCCGATCTACGAAGTCGCAGCGCGAATACCCGCGCGAGCGTCCCGCATGCCACCTCGTGTCGGCGGGTGACGGCCGGCATCCACGGCTCCTGGATTGCGGACGGCGCGCTGGAGGGGGACGGCCCGCTGGAGGGGGACGGCACGGAGGGCTGAGCGGCCGGGCGCGGCTCCGGGGAGTGACCCCCGGGGTCGCCGACTGCCCGGGCTGCGCGGCCGCGGGGCGACCGGCACAGCGAGGGGCAGGGCGTCCAGGAGAGCCTCCGGCGCCCCGCCGGCCCGACCGGCACGTCACCCGGTCGGGTGCTCTCCGGGCGCCGCCCGCCCGGCGCAACCCCGCGACCGTGATCCTTCCGTGATCATGCCCCTGTGAGTCTGCAACCTCGAAACGCCGTACGCCGCCGCGTCGTTCCCGCCGCGCTCGGCGCCCTCAGCGTCCTGTCCCTGCTGTCCGCCCTGCCCGCCGCCGCGCAGCCCGCGGACGGCGCCACCCGGCACGCCGTGCCGCCGCCGCGGCAGGTCACGGCCGCGGAAGCGCGCACCGACGCCTACCTCCGGTCCGTGCACGACCGGCCCGCCGCCCTGCGCGACTTCTTCCGGCAGCTGCCCAAGGGCGGGGACCTGCACAACCACCTCTCCGGCGCGGTGTCCACGGAGTACCTGATGGAGCTGGCCGCCGAGGACAGGCTGTGCGTCGACACCGCGACGCTGACCGCGGTCACCCCGCCCTGCGGCGCCGGCACCCGACCCGCCGCCGACGCGCGCACCGACCGCGCCTTCCACGACGCGATCCTCCGCGCCTGGTCCATGCAGGACTTCCCGCCGGACCGGAACGGCCACGACCACTTCTTCGCCGCCTTCGGCAAGTTCGGCGAGGTCACCTGGCGGCACCGGGGCAAGCTGCTCGCCGAGGTCGCCGACACCGCCGTACGCAACAACCAGTCCTACCTGGAGACGATGGTCACCCCCGCCTCCGACGGCGCCAAGACGCTCGCGGACCAGGTCGGCTGGGACGACGACCTCGCCGCCCTGCACCGCAGGCTGCTCGCGGGCGGCAGACTGGACAAGCTCGTCGCCGACGCCCGCTCGGAGGCCGACGAGGGCGACGCCGAGTTCCGTGCCACCGAGCGCTGCGGCACACCGCAGGCCCGGCCCGGCTGCGGGCTCGTAGTCCGCTGGATCTCCCAGGCCTCCCGGGGCAGTGCGCCGGAGCGGGTCTTCACCCAGCTCGCCCTCGGCATGCGACTGGCCGAGGCCGACCCGCGCTTCGTCGCCGTCGACCTCGTCCAGCCCGAGGACTGGGACAGCTCCCTGCGCGACTACAGCCTGCAGATGCGCATGGTCGGGTATCTGCGCACCCAGTACCCGAAGGCCCACGTCACCCTGCACGCGGGCGAGTTGTGGCCCGGACTGGTCAAGCCCGAGGACCTGCGATTCCACATCAAGGAGGCCGTCGACGTCGCCCGCACCGAGCGCGTCGGACACGGTGTCGACCTCGTCCACGAGGAGGGCTGGCAGCGCACCGCACGCACCATGGCCGCCCGCCAGGTGGCCGTCGAGGTGCCCTTCTCCAGCAACGCCCAGATCCTCGGCGTCAAGGGCGCCGACCACCCGTTCCCCACCTACCGCCGCTACGGCGTCCCGGTCGTCCTGTCCACCGACGACCCCGGTGTGTCCCGGACCGACATCAGCCACGAGTACCGGTACGCGGCCGCAACCTACGGCCTGCGCTACCCCGAGCTGAAGGACCTGGCCCGCGCCTCGCTGGAGTACGGCTTCCTGCCCGGCGCGAGCCTCTGGCAGGGCAACCCCACCACCGCGGGCTACCACCCGGTCCAGGCCTGCCGCGGTGAACACCCCGAGCTGCCCGTGCGCCGCGCGGCCTGCCGGCACCTCCTCGCGAACAGCCCCAAGGCACGCCTCGAGTGGCGTCAGGAGGCCGCCTTCACCGGCTTCGAGCACAGGCACGCCCGCGCGGCCCACTGACCGGACCCGGATGACGCCAGGGCGTGGAGCCGGCGCCCGCCCCGGCGTCGTGTGTGGCGAACCACCCGACCTCTCCGCCGCGTTGGGGCCCGGCGCCGACCGGCGGGGAGGGTGTGGAAGGCTGAGGAGGGTCCGTGTCCGCGCAACGGGAGGCAACCACCGGCATGGCCGTCATCCACCACACCACCCTCAAACCCACCAAGCTCGAACTGCTCACCGACTGGCTGCCCACCCGCCCCTGGTACCGGGGTGCCGCCGCCCCGGTACCGGCGAAGTCCGGTGGTTTCCGGCTGGACGACCCCGAGGGCGAGGTCGGTATCGAGTTCATGGTGGCCACCGACACGGCGAGCGCCGAACGGACGGCCTACCTGGTACCGCTCACCTACCGCGGGGCCCCGCTGGAGGGGGCCGGGCACGCGCTCATCGGCACGGCGGAGCACGGGGTGCTGGGCAAGCGCTGGGTCTACGACGGCTGCCACGACCCGGTGCTGGTCACCGCGTTGCTGTCGCTGATCGGGGGCACGGCACAGGCCATGGCCCAGAGCATCACCGACACCCCCGACCACGAGGTGACCCGCTCGTACGCGGGAGCGCCCTTCACCCCCGGCGTCTTCACGCCCGAGCCGGCCGACGACCGGGACGGCACGCGCGTGCCCACACCGCACGGCGCGGTCCTCCACGTCCACCGCGTGCTCAGCCCCACGGCCGAGAACCCGCCGCTGCCGCCCCAGGGGGCCCTCGGCCATGTCGCCACCGGCTGGGCGGGCCCGGACGACACCCGTCTGCGGGCCGTCCTCATGACGCTGCGCACCGCCTGAGCCTGATCCTCATCCGGCGCCGCCCGCCCGGACGGCGGGCGGCGCCGACCGCACCGTCCGGGCGGACGCCCCACGTCTCGGTCTGGCATGTACTGGTCAGATCTGCCACTCTTTCGGCAGTCGTCGCCCTGACCCATGAGGGCGCGGCAGGCACCTCGGCACGACGAACGCGCAAGCCCCGTCCGCAGCCGCCCCGGCGCACCCCAGCCGACCGGGCGGCCCTCGAGCAGGCCGGGACCCCGGCCGCCGCAAAAGGAGTAGCGTGTGAGACCGACCCCCCACAAGGCCCTCGGCGCCGGTGCGCTCACCGTTGCCGCGGTGGCCGCGCTCGTACTCCCCGGCACCCCCGCCGCCGCCCGCCCGGCCGCGGCCCCCGCCGCCTGCACCCCGGCCCAGACGGTCACCAACGGCGGCTTCGAGAACGGCACATCACCCTGGACGGCGTCCTCGCCCACCGTGATCACCAACCGCTCCGGACAGACCGCGCACGGCGGCAGCTCCTACGCCTGGCTGGACGGAGCGGGCAGCACCCGCACCGACACCCTCACCCAGAGCGTCACGATCCCGTCCGGGTGCAGCACCGCGACCCTGACCTACTGGCTGCACATCGACACCGCCGAGACGACCTCGTCCACCGCGTACGACAAGCTGACGGCCAAGCTCGGCAGTACGACGCTGGCCACCTACTCGAACCTGAACAAGAACAGCGGCTACGTCCAGAAGTCGATCGACGTGTCCTCGTTCGCCGGCCGGACGGTGGACCTGTCCTTCACCGGCACCGAGGACTCCAGCCTCGCGACGAGCTTCGTCCTCGACGACATCGCCCTCGACACCTCCGGCGGCAGCACGCCACCACCGGCCGACTCCACCCGCACCCCGGCGACGCCCTCGTACACCGTCAGCCTCAGCAGCGACACGAGCGGCACCGTCTGGAACGGCCACGAGAGCGTCACCTTCACCAACGCGTCCGCCACCGCGCTCAGCGAGGTCTACCTGCGGCTGTGGGACAACTACCACGGCAGCTGCGACGCGATGCCGATCAAGGTCGGCAACGTCACCGGCGGCACCGCCGGCGCCCTCTCCGTGGCCTGCACCGCCCTGAAGATCGACCTGCCGTCCCCGCTGGCCCAGGGCCGGAGCGCCACCGTCGGATTCGACCTCGGCATCACCGTGCCCAGCGGCGCCGACCGCTTCGGACACGACGGCGCGTTCAGCTTCATCGGCAACGCCCTGCCCGTCCTCGCGGTCCGCGACAGCGCCGGCTGGCACCTGGACCCGTACACCGACAACGGCGAGTCGTTCTACTCCCTGGCCGCCGACTTCAAGGTGACCCTCGATCACCCCAGCACCCTGCTGGTCCCGGCCACCGGCACCTCCACCGACACCCCCGGCTCCAGCGGGCGTACGGTCACCACGGCCACCGCCACCAAGGTCCGTGACTTCGCCTGGGCGGCCGGCCCCTTCACCAAGATCTCCGGCAGCTCGGCCGCCGGCGTCCCGGTCAACGTCTACTCCGTCTCGGGCATCAGCTCCTCCAGCGCCCAGTCGATGCTGAGCACCGCCAGGACCGCCGTGGACGCCCACGCGTCCCGGTTCGGTGCCTACCCGTACGGCGAGCTGGACGCGGTCATCGACAACAACTACTGGTTCGGCGGCATGGAGTATCCCGGGTTCGTCCTGGACGTGGTCAGCACCACCGCGCTCACCCACGAGATCGCTCACCAGTGGTGGTACGGCATCGTCGGCGACGACGAGTACACCAGCCCCTGGCTGGACGAGTCGTTCACCGACTACGCCACCGACCTCGCCCTCGGCAAGACCGGCAGCAACTGCTGGAGCAGCGTCTCCTGGGCCTCCAGTGCCGAGAAGATCACCAACTCGATGGCCTACTGGGACGCCCACTCCTCGCGCTACTCCACCGTCGTCTACGGGTACGGCAAGTGCGCCCTGCACGACCTGCGGCGCCTCATCGGCGACACCGCCATGACCAAACTGCTGAAGGACTACGCGAGCGCGCACTGGTACGGCGTGTCGACCACGGCCGAGTTCAAGGCGGCGGCCCAGGCCGCCACGAGCACGGACCTCACCTCCTTCTGGAGCCTGCACCGCATCGACGGCTGACCGGAGGGGGCCGGCCGGCGGAGGCGCCCTGGGCGTCCCCCCCGGCCGGTCACGAGCCACCCGTATGGCCCAAACCCGGCCCCACATGGCTTCGTTGGGCGGTACCCGGAGTGCGGTGCCGCCCGACCGCGGGTCAGATGGATTCCGTGCGACCTTCCATACGCCTTCACCGCAGCCGCTCACGCCCGGCCGTCACGGCCGCCCTGACCGGCCTCATCCTCTCCCTGTCCACACCGGCGGCCCTGCCCGCGTCGGCCCCGGACACGCCCGAGCGGGGCAGCGCCTACATGGGCATGGGCGTCCTCGCCCACGACGGGGACGGCACCGGGTCCGACGCCCCGGTCACCGGCAGCCGCGTGACCCAGACCGAAGGCGTGGACGTCTCCAGCCACCAGGGCGACGTCGACTGGCCGACGCTGTGGAGCAGCGGCACGAGGTGGGCCTACACCAAGGGCACGGAGGGGACTTACTACACCAACCCCTACTTCGCCCAGCAGTACGACGGCTCGTACGACGTCGGCATGATCCGCGGCGCATACCACTTCGCCACCCCGGACACCACCGGCGGCGCCGCACAGGCCGACTACTTCGTGGATCACGGCGGCGGCTGGTCCAAGGACGGCAAGACGCTGCCCGGTGTCCTCGACATCGAGTGGAACCCTTACGGGGACGCCTGCTACGGCAAGACCAAGAGCCAGATGGTCGGCTGGATCCGCGACTTCCTGGACCGCTACAAGTCCCGCACCGGCCGCGACGCTGTCATCTACACGGCCACCAGCTGGTGGACCCAGTGCACCGGCGACCACGCCGGTTTCGGCGCGACCAACCCGCTGTGGATCGCCCGCTATGCCGCCACGGCAGGAACACTCCCGTCGGGCTGGTCGACGTACACGATGTGGCAGTACACCTCCACCGGGAAGACGGTCGGGGACCACGACCGGTTCAACGGCTCGGAGTCCCAGCTGCGGGACTTCGCCACCGGCTGACCCCGGTCCACCTCCACCTCGTCGAACAGCGCGTGCGTCGCGCCGAGCAGGGCTCCGGCTGAGGTCACTCGGCCAGGCTTCCGACGACCGTCACGAACGCGCCGGCGCGGGCGGCGGCCACGGCCGCCACGAGGGCGAGCGCACCGACTCCTCCCGCGGCGGCCAGGTAGCCCCACGGGGAGTCGGCCTCCACCGTCGTGCCCGGGTCCTGGTGAAACCCGGACGGGAGCCAGAGCGCGAAGACGACCGTCAGGACCGTCAGCTCCAGCAGCACCAGCCCGCACCCGGCTCCGATGTCGGCACCCGTGTCGGCGCGGCGGCGCCCCGGGCCCCTGCGGCTGACGCCGATGCGCTGCGCTGGTTAGGCTCGACACGTGCCGCACGTCGACATACACGTGGAAATACTTCAGCTGCTGGTCTCCCCGGTGCACCGGCTCGCGGGCCGGCCGGCCGACGGCATGCCCGAGCTGCCGCGCGAGGAACTGGTGACGACGGCCGAGGTGCGCGCGGGTCTCGGCATCGTCGGCGACCGGTACTTCAACCACCCCGCCCACCGCAACGCGTCGATCACCCTCATGGCGACCGAACGCATACCGCGGCAAGGGCCGCACGAGGCGGACCTGCTGCGAACCCGGCGCAACGTCCTGCTGCGCGGCATCGACATCGACGCCTACATCGGCGCGACCGTCTTCCTCGACTGCGGCACCGGGCCGGTCGAACTCGCGGTACGCACCGCGGCCCGGCCCTGCGCCTGGATGAACACCACCCTCGGCCCCGGCGCGCAACGCGCGCTGCGCGGCGGCGGAGGAGTCCGCTGCCGTCCGCTGACCGACGGCATCCTCACCGTGGGCCCGGCCGTGTTCGGAGTACGGGAACCAGGCCCGACGTAGGGACACGACGCACGGCCGGATGAGTACGGCTACTCAGGTGCCGCACTCCGAAGATCGTCAAGGCTGAGGGCATGACAACGCCTTCGCCGATGACCCACCCGCCCCACCCCTACCCCGCACCGCGGCCCGCGCCTCCCCGGTCGCGCCGCGGCCCGGTGGCCGGCCTCGTGGCGCTGCTCCTCGTCGGCGCAACCGCGGTGGCGGCCTTCGTGTGGACGCGCGGCGGGGACTCCGGTCCGCTCGCAGGCCGCCCCCGGGTCACGGACACCCGGGCCGGCCTCTCCTACGGTGTCCCGGAGGGCTGGACGCACGATCCGGCCGAGGACAAGGGGCTGATCGACGCGTTCTCCTCGCAGATCACCAGCAAGGCGCACGGCGCGTCCACGTCCGCGGGTGGCACCGTGCTCACGGGCCGGGCGGGGCAGACCGTGGCCCGCGCCGACCTGCGCCGGGTGACGGAAGCCGCCGCCCGGTCCAACGCCGAGTTCTTCTTCCCCGACCGGCCCGCCACCCTGGAGGAGTCGCACGCCGCCGTCGTGGACGGCCGGCCGGCGCACACCGCCGTCCTGCGCATCGAGGGCGACGGCGACGGCACGCGCCTGGAGATGACCCTGGTGACCATCCACGCGGAGCGCACCTCCTTCCTGCTCGGGCTCACCACCGGCACCTCCGACCCGACGCTCACCGCCGACCTCCACGACGTCCTCGCCAGCACCACCGTCTCCTGACCGGAGGCCGTCTCGTGACCGGGCGCGGTCAGGTTTCCGAGGTGACCAACTGGTCGGCCAGCCGGTGGGCCTGCGCGAGCAGCGCGCCGTAGGTGGCGACCTCGTCGGGGTCGTCCGTCGTGGACCCGGCCAGGTCCCGGCGCAGGTCCTGCAGCGTGCCGCGCAGCTCCGCCACGGCCTCGTGCAGTGCGTCGTCGCACTCGTCGGCGAACCGGCTGTGGCTGTAGAGCCGCAGTGCGCGGGCGGTCTGGCACAGGAACTGCGCGTAGCGGCGGGCGAGTTGGGGGTGCGGTCGGGGCGCCGGGCGGTCGTCGGCGGCGGCCTCCAGCACCGTCCGGGTCACCCCCGCGGTGTGTACGGCCGCGTAGTCCAGGACGACGACCGCGTCGTCGTACTCCTTGCCGACCGGCGGTGCGGTGCCGGTGCGGCGGCGCAGGTTCGCGCGCAGGCTCTCCCGGGTCCACTGGACCGTCGAGCGGGCCTGCTCCACGAGCCGGTGCAGCCGCAGGGCCCGCCCGTGCCAGGCGTCGGCCTCCTCGGCGTCCCAGCGTCCCTCGGCCAGCCCGTCCGCCACGTCCCGCAGGATGTCGTGGGCCTCCTCGGTGGCGTCCCGCAGCACGGTGCGGCTGTCGCGCAGATACAGCGGCGGTCGCACCAGCGCGTTGACGGTGATGCCGACCACCGCGCCGAACAGCGCCTCGGCGAGCCGGGCCGCGGAGGTGGCGACGCTGACGGACCCGTTGGTCAGGACGAACAGGGCGCCGGTGGCCGCGTAGATGCCCTGGCTGCCGAGGCGCCCCCACTGACCGAGCAGCATCGCCAGGGGCAGCACCACCGCCATCGCGAGGACCGTGTCGTGCAGCAGCAGCCCGACCGCCGTGGCCGCGATCGTGCCGGCCGCGATCGCCCCCAGCTGCTGGAGGCCGTGCGCGATCGACCGGTACACGGTCGACTCCACCAGCACCACCGCCACCCACGGCGCGACGAACGCCACCGGCGCGTGCAGCCACCAGCCCGCCACCGCCCAGGCCACCCACGCGGCCAGCGCCGCCTTCACCGCCTGGACGGTCAGGTCCCGCTCCCGGCAGGGCCCCGCACACGCCCTGCGCACCCCGTTCACCGCGGCGGCCAGATCACGCCGCACCGCCTGCCATGTCACTCGTATCCCACGCACGCCGACCCGGGTGCCACCCAGGACACCGCCCCATGCCGCCGCCCGCGTCACACACCGCCCCGGGTGCCACCGGCAACCGGGACCACGCCCCGGCCCAGCGACCTGCTGCCCAACCTCGGACCGGTCGTCGGCCGCCGTCAGGGCCGTTGGCCCACGCCCTGTACGACGGGCATGTCGCCGGACTGCTCGACCAGGCCGTCCACCACATCGGGCACCCGCGCCTCGGTCTCGGCGACACCGCGGACGCCGACGGCCCGGAGATGTCACCGCTCGGCACCGCCCGCTACGGCGCGTCCGGCACCCCGGCGGGAACGGCCGGCTCGCGGACCATGAACACGTCCACCGGGTCCTCGGTCTCGAGGGTGAACCCGTGCCGCTCGTACAGCCGCCGGGCCGGGCTGCCCTGCAGCACGTTCAGCCGGACCGGGGTGCCGTCGCGGTCGCACTGCTCGAGAAGCCCGCGCAGTACGGCCGCGCCGATGCCGCCGCCCTGCAGGTGCCGGGCCAGGTAGAAGTGTTCCAGCCAGTGGGCGTCCTCGGCCGGCCGCAGCGAGACGCAGCCGGCGAACGCGCCGCCCGCCTCGATCACCCAGGTGTGCGCCGGCGCGAAGCCGTCCCGCAGCCGTTGCCGGACCCGGTGCTCGTCGTACCGCCCGAGCCGCTCCAGATCGGCCCGCAGCACCACGGCCCGCAACTGGGCCACCGCCTCGACGTCCGCCGCCGAAGCCCGTCGGATCTCCCAGTCCACCATGATCGAGCCTACGCGCCCGACATCCGCACGGCGGCGCCGCCTCCTTGGGACGAGGAGACGGCGCCGCTTTCCGGCGACCTGGTGAACGACGACCACCTGTTCGAGGGAACAGGTGGTCCCGTGTTCGGGTCGACGTAAGTGCCGTTCAGTGGACGGTCGTCGGAGGTCGAGGGACGTCGATCCGTCATGGCGGTGCCGGGCGCAGGGCGCTCAGCACCGCCCAGGCCACCGAGACGAGCGGGACCGCCACCACCGCGCCGATCACCCCCGCGAGGATGCTGCCCGCGATGACGGACACCGCGACCACGAGCGGATGCAGCCGTACCGCCCAGCTCAGCACCAGCGGATGCAGCACGTGCCCCTCCAGCTGGCCGATCACGACGATGAGCGCCAGCACGGCCAGGGCCGTGAGCGGCCCGCGCCCGGCGAGCGCGACGATCGTGGCGACCCCGAGCGCCACCGGCGAGCCCACCAGCGGTACGAACGTCGCGAAGAACTCCAGCAGGGTCAGCGGCAGGGCGAGCGGCACCCGCAGCACGAGCAGGACCACACCGACCAGCACGGCGTTGGTGGCGGCCACGATGATGATGCCGCGCGTGTACCCGGCGAAGGTCCGCCAGGCCACGCGTCCCACCCGGTCCCAGGCCGGGCGGGCACCGCTCGGCAGCAGCCGGTCGCGCGTCCAGTCCCACAGGCGGTCGCCGGAATGGATGAAGAACACCGAGGCGAACAGCGCGAGCACGCCGCCCGTGACCAGCTCGACCACCCGGCCGAACTCGCTGACCGCACTGCTGAGCAGAGCCGACCGGTGCGCGGAGACATAACGCGTCACCTGGTCCTGCAGATGGGAGAGCCTGCCGGGACCGAGCCGGAACGGCGGCCGTTGCAGCCACTCCTCGATGCGGTGCACACCGCCGCGGAAGTCACCCACCAACCGGGCCCACTCACCCGCCACCGCGTTGCCCACCAGCGCGAGCAGGGCCAGCAGAAGCAGCAGGCTGCCCACCAGGGCCACGGCCACGCTCAGCGGCCTCGGCAGCACCCGGTCCAGCTGATCGGCCAGTGGCCGCAGCACGGACGTCACGACCAGCGCGAGGAACAGGGCGACCGCGATGAGCTGGAAGCTGCCGAGGACGCTGAAGACGCCGTAGACGACGATGCCGACGAGGATGAGCCGCCAGGCGTAGGCCGCGCCGATCCGCAGCCACGGCAGCGTCCGCTCGGCCGCCGCCGCCTTCGGTTCGGGGCGGCGGGAGGCCGGGAGGCGCACGGAGTACGCCGGCCGGCTGCCCAGCACCGCGCGCCCCGTCCGGCGTCCGCCTCCCGGCCCGGCCGCCCGCCGACGCGCATCGCCCACCACTGCTCCCGCCTGCTCTCCGTCCCGTTCCTGACGGTCGGTCACATCCACAGAACGGTAAGCGCAAGCCGGGGGAGCGGCCCGCACAACGCGCCCGCGCACGCTCCCATCGGACGGCGAATCGCGGCGGCACGTTCCGGCACGGGCGGCGTGCGAACCGGCGGCTCACGACCCGGTACCCCCGCAAGGCGGCAAGCGGGCGGTCACAGGAACTTCACAGAGGCCGAGGGTGGGCGGGGCCGGGTCGGGCACCCGGAAGGAGTCGTCGCACGGAGGGGGAACCTCCAGTGATCACCATCGCGGTTCTGCTGCTTCCCGTCCTCAGCATCCTGCTGTACGGACTGGACCAGGTCGAGGACCGGTGGGTCGTCCGGCCCCCGACCTCCCGGCACGCGCGTCCCCGCCGACGCCGCCGCTCCGGGGCGGGCCGTCACTGACCCGGCCGCGCGCCCTCCTCGCGGGCGGCGCACCGGCGGTAGCGGGTGACGGCCTTGCCGAGTTCGATCCGCTCCGGTTCGGGCAGCGTGCCGCCCTGCGCGTAGTCGAGGATGTGCTCGGCGACCGTGCGCAGTTTGGTGTTGGTGTGCTGGGAGACGTCCCGCAGCGCCCGCCACGCCTCTTCCGGGGCTATCCGCCCGAGGACGACGACGGCTCCGATGGCCTGGTCGATGACGGCGTGCGAGGACACGGCCCGCTGCAACTGCTCGTTCTCGTCCGTCAACCGCTCGCATTCCGCGGCGAGATCGGTGGCGGACAGCAGGAGCAGCGGGTGATGCCGCGAGAGGGCGAAGAAGGCCATGGAGCACCTTTTCGGGGTGGGGGCGTCAGTGCTACGTCTGCCCCCGGGTGAGCGCTTGCACACGAATTGAACCAGCAACGCGGAGCACGGTCACGCCGTGCCGGTCCGCGCCGTCCGGAACGTGCCCGTACCCCCGGCGCTCAGCCGGCCTCCCCGGTGTTCTCGGTCGCGCGGGCCACCGGCAGCAGCTCGCGGATGTCCGCGGGCAGCGCGCCGGCCACCCGCTCGGTCAGTTCCGGGGCGAGGGCGGCGTCCAGCACCTCCAGCACGGCGGCGGCGTCTCGCAGCGCCGTGTCCTCGTCGGTGCCCGCCCGGTCGGCGATGCGTCCGGCGAAGGCCGTCAGGCCGAACCGCTCGGCCGCCGTGCCGGAGTCGGCACCGGACGCGTCCGCCGCCTCCCGCATCGCCGCCGCCATGTCGGGCGGCAGCTGGGCGGCGACATGCCTGGCCAGCCCGGCCGGCAGCCGTTCCGACAGGGTGGACACGACCGCGTGCGCGGCCCGCTCGGCGGAACCCCGGTCGGGCAGCTGGGCGAGCGCCTGCACCTTTCCGATCATCTCGTCGTGATGCATGAGGCCGGTCCCTTCGTCAGGATGTCCTCTCGACGCGTGCACCGAGTACCCCGTGGCCGACCCCCCGTGCCGCCCCGGCCGCCGCCTGGTCCGCCGACGATGCCGACCGGCTGGAGGGCACCGGCCCGCGGCCGGCCTCGGCGCGGTCCCGGGCCGAGGGTGTGCCGGACGTCGAGCCGACCGCGGCCATGGACGCGCAGCCCGCCGTCGCCGCCGACCGGCTCAGCTCTCGGTCGTCTGCTGGGTCCACGTCCAGGCGTACTGCAGCCAGTCCGCCACCGTCAGTGCGCCGAGGCCGCCGCAGACCAGCCGCGTGAACCGGGGCGCCGTCGCGTAGGAGCACACCAGGGCCCCGGCGGCCCAGGCCGCGATGCAGAACGGACAGGACACCAGGTCACCGACCGCCCGCCGGACCCCGCTGCCCCGGGGCTCGTCCATGACCTCGCTCGCCTCGCCGTCGCCCGCGCGGCGCGTGAACGGCGCCCGGACAAAGCTGGTGATCTTGTCCCTGGCCAGCAGCCGCGACGTCTTGTACGTCGCCGCGCCCAGCAGTGCCACGTCCCACGGCGGCACCTCCTGCGGCAGCCGTACGCCCCGGTGCCGGGCCAGCAGCGCGAAGGCGCCGACGCTCGCCCCGAACACGGAAGCGAGGGCGGCGTAACCCCCCAGCGGGACTTCGCCCTGGTCGTCGTAGCGTGCGGCGTCCGTCGTCATGAGACCTCCCAGACCCTCCCCGGTGCGTGCCCGGCCCTGCCCCGGGCGCGGACCGAGTTCCCCGGGGCGAGGGGGCGACACACGACCGGCGGCCTGGGGGCCGGGGCCGGCCGGGGGCCGGGATGCCGCGGCTGCCCGCGGCCCCGGCGGGTTGGCGGGGGACATGAGGTGGGGCCGGCGAGGAACGGGGCTCGCGGGTACATGGGGCGGGGACATGGGGCGGGGGTCGGCAGGGAACGTGGGGCGGGGGTCGGGGGAACGTGGGGCAGGCCACATATGACCTGGTTCGCACTCCCTCCCCGACCGGCCGTGTGCCGGGCTACGGTTGCGTGGAGCCCTGTACCCCTCGCACCTCGGACGGCCCGGCTGTGCTCACTGATCTGTCCCCCCTCATCGCCGCGACGGCGCGCTGGCTGACGGTCGCCTACCCGCCGTGCGGTGGCGCGCTGGCCTCCGCCCTGTGCGAGGTGCAGGCGCGGCAGGCCGTGACCGTCGCCGCGTGGCTGCGGTACCCGACCGAGATCGACGCGGCCCTGGTCACCATGGCGGGGCCCGGAGGCACGGCCCGCCTCGACTGGATCACCGGAGCCGAGCCGGTCGGTGACGAGCCGGCCGAGGAGTGGGCCTGGCGCACCTGGGTGGACGAGGTCGTGGCCAGCTGGGCGGCGGGTCTGCTGACCGACCCCGAGCTGGCCGGACTGGCCGTCGACGCACTCGCCGACGGCGAGCACGCCGCGGGCGGCGCCGTCGAGTTCCGGCGGCTGATCGACCCCGACGACGGTGACCGGCACGCCGCCGCCCTGCTGCGCCACCCCGACCTCCTCGCCCCCGTGACGGGACTCCACCACGAGCAGCTCCTCGACCGGCTCGGACCGGGCAGGGCCCTCGCCGCCTGACCGCCCGCCTCGCCCGAGCCGTCGCAGGACGCCCCGGACGGCGGCCGACGCACC
Organism: Streptomyces sp. NPDC048521; assembly: GCF_043199855.1. Classification (NCBI taxonomy): domain Bacteria; kingdom Bacillati; phylum Actinomycetota; class Actinomycetes; order Kitasatosporales; family Streptomycetaceae; genus Streptomyces; species Streptomyces sp. NPDC048521. Next base: position 56,459 of record NZ_JBICWR010000001.1, on the reverse strand, counting down.
GGCCGCCGCGGCGGCAAGGCTCGGCCACGACCTCAAGGATCCCGTCCACCGCGGCAGCCCGAACTGCTGCTGCTCGCGGGCGAGGCCGCGACCGCTGCGGCACTGCCGCTGCCGGCCGCGCTCGAGAACGCCGAGATGCGAGCACGCCGGCCGGCGCAAGAACGCCGAACGCCGAGATGCGTGCCGAGCACGCCGGCCGGCGCACGCTCGGCGCGATCGCCGGGGCCCTGCTGGAAGCGCACGCGGACGAGCGGGCCCGGGCCTTCCCGGACCTGCGGAATGCGATCCGGATGGAGGAAGAGACCTGTCCTGGGCGGACGAAACGCCGCCGCGGTTCTTCACGTCGCCCCGTACAGGGACGAACATGCCGTGTCATGGACATTCTGCTCGTCGCCAGTGCGTTCAACAGCCTCTCCCAGCGCCTGTACGCCGAACTGTCGGACCACGGGCACCGTGTGGACGTCGTACTCGCCTCGCACGGCCCCGAACCGGTCCGGGCCGCCGTGCGCGAGCTGCGGCCGGAACTGGTCGTCGCGCCGATGCTCAAGACGGCCCTGCCCGAGGACGTGTGGCGGGAGCACACCTGCCTGATCGTGCACCCGGGACCGCCCGGTGACCGCGGCCCGTCCTCACTGGACTGGGCCATCGCCGAGCAGGCACCCCGCTGGGGCGTGACCGTGCTCCAGGCGGAGGGGGCGATGGACGCGGGCGCGATCTGGGCGGCCGAGCCGTTTGTCGTGCCCCCCGTCGGCAAGAGCGACCTCTACCGCAACGAGGCCTCCGACGCCGCGGTGACCGCCGTCCTGACCGCCGTACGACGCTATGCCGAAGGCTCCCACAAGCCCCTCCCGCAGACCGACGAGTCGATCAGCGTCGTGTGGCGCGATCCCTTCCGGCAGGAGCGGCGGCGCATCGACTGGCAGCGCGACGACACCGCGACGGTCCTGCGCAAGCTGCGCGGCGCCGACTCCCAGCCGGGCGTCCTGGACGAACTGGAGGACCGGGAGGTCTTCCTGCACGGCGGGCACCCCGAGGACCGGCTGCGCGGCCGCCCCGGCGAGCTGCTGGCCCAGCGTGCGGGAGCCGTCTGCCGGGCCACCCGGGACGGCGCGGTCTGGATCCCGGAACTCCGTCCCCGCAAGAACTCCGGCGACCCCGCCCCCTTCCGGCGCCCGGCCGCCTCCGTCGTCGCCGCCCGCACGGGCGCGCGTACCCCGCGCCTGCCGGAAGCCCCCGTCCCGTTCGAACTTCCCCCGGACCGGCGCACCTGGACCGACATCCGCTACCGGCAGCGCGCCGACGTCGGCTTCCTGACCTTCTCCTTTCCCGGCGGCGCGATGAGCACCGAGCAGTGCCGCCGGCTGCTCGCCGCCTACGAGTTCGCGCTCACCCGCCCCACCCGCGTCCTCGTGCTCGGGGGAGCCCGCGACTTCTTCTCCAACGGCATCCACCTGAACGTCATCGAGGCGGCCCCCGACCCGGCCGAGGAGTCGTGGACCAACCTCAACGCCATGGACGACCTCGTCGAGGCGGTTCTGCGCACCACCGACCGGCTGGTGGTGGCCGCGCTCGCCGGCAACGCGGCCGCCGGCGGCGCCATGCTCGCCCTCGCCGCCGACCAGGTCTGGTGCCGCACCGGCGCCGTCCTCAACCCGCACTACCGGCGCATGGGCCTGTACGGCTCGGAGTTGTGGACCTACACCCTGCCCCGTCGCGTCGGCCCGGAGCACGCCCGGCGGCTGACCGGCGACGCCCTGCCGGTCAGCGCGGCCACCGGCGAACGGCTCGGGCTCGTGGACCGTCTCGTACCGGCCGCACCGCAGGACTTCATGGGCGAGATCGAGCGACGGGCCGCCGGACTCGCCGGCGACCCGGACCTGGACCGGCGCATCGCCGCCAAGGCCGCCGCGCGTGCGTCGGACGAACGGGAACGCCCCCTCGCCGATCACCGGAAGGACGAGCTGGCCCGCATGCACGCCATCTTCTTCGACCCCCAGGCCCCCTACCACGCCCTGCGCTCGGCCTTCGTCCGCAAGACGCCGAGCGGCTCACCCCGGCCCCTCGCCGCACCCGCCGGGGACCTCCGTTGACGCCGCGCCTGCTGGTCGCGGGCGTCGGCAACATCTTCCTCGCCGACGACGCCTTCGGCCCCGAGGTGATCCGCGCCCTCGAGCACCGCCCGCTGCCGCCCGAGGTCCGGGTGCACGACTACGGCATCCGCGGCATGGACCTCGCCTACGACCTGCTGGACGGCTACGCCACCGCCGTCCTGGTCGACGCGGCCCCGCGCGGCCACCGTCCCGGCACCCTCTCCCTGATCGAAGCGGAACCCCCCGACGGCACCGTCCCGCCCGAGGCCCACGGCATGGACCCGGCGAAGGTGCTGGCCCTGGCCGCACATCTGGGGGACGAGCCGCTGCCCCGGGTACTCGTCCTGGCCTGCGAGCCCGAGGCCCTGCCGAGCAGCGACGACGACATCCTGCCGGGCCTGAGCGCACCGGTTCGGGAAGCCGTCGACCGGGCCGTGGACGCGCTGCACTCGCTGATCCCGGCCCTGCTCGCTCCCGCTGGTCCCGTACCCCCGTTGGGCCGCCCGGTGGAATCCGGGACCCCGCGCACGGCTGCGCTGCCCGCCACAGCGCCCGCGGGAGCCGAAGATCGGTGAGACCCCGGGCCGTACGCGACGCGGCCCGGGCTCCACCGCCGCATCCTAGGAGCAGCGCCCATGTGCCGGTCCGACGTCAGACAGGCCGTCCTGGCGAAGAACGACGACCTGGCCGCGAACCTGCGCGGCGACCTCGCCCGGCAGGGCGTGACCGTGGTCAACCTGCTGTCCAGCCCCGGCAGCGGCAAGACCGAACTCCTCGGCCGGGTCCTGGCCCGCGCGGTGGAGCGCGGTGTGCCGGTGGCCGCGCTGACCGCGGACCTGGCCACCGAGAACGACGCCGTCCGGCTGGCCCGGTCCGGCGCCCCCGTCCAGCAACTCCTCACCGACGGCCTCTGCCACCTGGAGGCCCGCCAGGTCCGCGCCCGGCTGGCGGACTGGCTGCCGCCGGACACCTCCGTGCTCTTCGTGGAGAACGTCGGCAACCTCGTCTGCCCGGCCGCCTACGACCTCGGTGAGACCCTGCGGATCGTGCTGATGGCCGTCACCGAGGGCGAGGACAAACCGCTGAAGTACCCCACCGCCTTCGGCTCCGCCCACCTGGTCGTCATCACCAAGACCGACCTCGCCGAGCCGGCCGGCTTCGACGAGGCCGCCTTCCGGGCCAACGTGCACCGGGTGAACCCGGGCGTGGAGATCGTCCGGTCCTGTGCCCGCACCGGCGTCGGCGTCGGCACCCTGCTGGACCGCGCCCTGGCCGCCCGGGACGGAGCACCGCCGCACCGGCCGCCGCTCGCCCCGCATCCGCACGGCCATCACCACCCCACGTCCGCGCCCGTCGTATGACCGCCCCCGCCACCGGCCGGGTCCGCCGCCGGCTCACCGTGCACGGCACCGTGCAGGGCGTCGGTTTCCGCCCGCACGTGCACCGCCTGGCCGCCGGTCTCTCACTCGCCGGATTCGTCGGCAACACCGGCGAGGGCGTGCTCATCGAGGTCGAGGGCCCGGCGCAGGAGGTGGACCGCTTCTGCGACCTGCTCGCTCGCGAAACGCCGCCGCTGGCCGCCGTGACCGGCATCGCCGGGCAAGTTCTCCCCGCCACGGGCGACACCGGCCCCTTCACCATCCGCTCCACCGAGCGGGCCACGGGACGCACCCAGCTCCCGCCCGACACCGCGACCTGCGCCGACTGCCTGCGCGAACTGTCCGATCCGGCCGACCGCCGCCACCGGCACCCCTTCGTCACCTGCACCCACTGCGGCCCCCGCTTCACCATCGCGACCGGCATGCCGTACGACCGGGCGGCCACGACCATGGCCGGGTTCCCGATGTGCCCCGCCTGCGCCAGGGAGTACGGCGATCCCGCCGACCGGCGCTTCCACGCCCAGCCCGTCGCCTGCCCAGACTGCGGCCCGCGGCTCAGCCTCGTCCCGGCCGACGGCACCGGCGTCCGTCCGGCCCGCGACGCGGACGCCCTCGCCACGGCCCGGGCCCTGCTCGCCGCCGGACGGATCGTCGCCGTCAAGGGCGTCGGCGGCTACCACCTGGCCTGCGACGCCACCGACGCCCGGGCCGTCACCACCCTGCGCGGCCGCAAGGAGCGGGGCGGCAAGGCCTTCGCGGTGATGTGCGCGGACCTGCCCACGGCCGAGGGGATCGCGGTCCTCACCGACGCCGAACGGGCCGCACTCACCAGCGCCCGCCGCCCCATCGTCCTGCTGCGCCGCCGCACACCGGCGTCCGGCCCCCCGCTCGCCGCCCAGGTCTGCCCGGGCAGCCCGCACGTCGGCGTCATGCTGCCCTACACCCCGCTGCACACCCTCCTCTTCGGGCTGCCCGGCGATCCGCCAGGCCCCCGGGTGCTGGTCATGACGAGCGGCAACCGCTCCGGCGAGCCCATCGTCACCGACGACGCCGAGGCGCTCACCCGGCTGGCCGGCCTGGCCGACGCCTGGCTCCGCCACGACCGGCCCATCGCCTCGCCCTGCGACGACTCCCTGCTCCGGATCCGCCCCGACGGCACCGGACAGGTACTGCGCCGCTCCCGCGGATACGTCCCCCGCCCGCTGCGTCTGCCGATCCCGGTCCGGCCCACGCTCGCGGTCGGCGGCGACCTCAAGAACGTGCCCTGCCTGGGCGAGGGCGACCACGCCTGGTTCGGGCCGCACATCGGCGACATGGGCGACCTGGCCACGCTGGAAGCCGCCGAGCGGGCCGAGCGGCACCTCACGCGCCTCACCGGAGTCACCCCACGGCTGCTGGCCGCCGACCGGCACCCCGGCTACCACTCGACCGCCCGGGCCCGCAGCCGCGCCTCCCGACTCGGCCTGGCACCCCCGGCCCTGGTCCAGCACCACCACGCCCACATCGCCGCCGCGATGGCCGAGCACGGCCTCGACGGCAGCACGCCCGTGATCGGTGTCGCCTTCGACGGCACCGGGTACGGCGACGACCGTACGGTGTGGGGCGGCGAGATCCTGCTCGCCGACTACACCGGCTACCGGCGGTTCGCCCACCTCACCCCCGCCCCCCTGCCCGGCGGCGACGCCGGGGTGACCAACCCGTGCCGGCTGGCGCTGGCCCGGCTGTGGGCGGCCGGGTTGCCGTGGGAGCCTGAGGTGCCGAGCGTCGTCGCGTGCACCGACACCGAACGCGCCGTGCTGCGCAGGCAGTTGGAGCGACAGGTGGCCTGCGTCCCGACGTCCAGCATGGGCCGGCTCTTCGATGCCGTGTCGTCCCTCGTGGGCCTCTGCCATCGCGCGGGACACGAGGCGCAGGCCGCGATGGAGCTGGAGGCGGCGGCGACGGAGGCCAGGGACGCGGACGCGGTGGCGTACCCCTTCGGTCTCGGCGGTGCGGGCAGCCTCGTGTGCAGTCCCACGCCGATGCTGCAGGCGCTGCTCGCGGACCGGCGCCGCCATGTCCCCGCCCCCGTACTCGCGGCCCGCTTCCACCGTGGCGTCGCACGGGCCGTGGCCGAGATCTGCCGGCGGGCCCGCGCGGCCACCGGACTGACGGCCGTCGCCCTCACCGGAGGCGTCTTCGCCAACGCCCTGCTGGAGGAGGAGTGCGCCGCGCTGCTCGCGGCGGACGGGTTCACGGTGCTGCGGCACGGCGAGGTCCCGCCGAACGACGGCGGATTGGCACTCGGCCAGCTGATGGTCGCGGGAACAGCAACCAACCACGAGACGGAGTGACCCATGTGTCTGGCAGTGCCCGGCAAGGTCGTGTCCATCGACCATGGCGCCGACCCCCTGACCGGGCTGATCGACTTCGGCGGGGTGCAGAAACAGGCGTGTCTGGAGTACCTGCCCGACGTCCGGGTGGGGGAGTACGTGATCGTCCACGTCGGGTTCGCGCTGCAGCGCCTGGACGAGGAGTCCGCCCGGGCCTCCCTGGAGCTGTTCGAGCAACTGGGACTCCTCGAGGAGGAGTTCGGCGACGCCTGGGAGCAGGCGGCGCGGCAGGAGAACGGGAGTGAGGCCCGGTGAAGTACATCGACGAGTTCAACGACCCGGACCTGGCGCGCCGGCTGCTGGACGAGATCCGCGCCACGGTCACCCGGCCGTGGGCCCTGATGGAGGTGTGCGGCGGCCAGACCCACTCCATCATCCGCCACGGCATCGACCAGCTCCTGCCGGAACAGGTGGAGTTGATCCACGGCCCCGGCTGTCCGGTGTGCGTCACGCCCCTCGACGTCATCGACAAGGCCCTGGAGATCGCCGCCCGGCCCGACGTGATCTTCTGTTCCTTCGGGGACATGCTCCGCGTGCCCGGCACCGACCGGGACCTGTTCCGGGTCAAGGGCGAGGGCGGTGACGTACGGGTGGTGTACTCGCCGCTCGACGCCCTGGAGCTCGCCCGGAAGAACCCGGACCGGCAGGTCGTCTTCTTCGCCATCGGTTTCGAGACGACCGCCCCCGCCAACGCCATGGCGGTGCACCAGGCCCGCCGCCTCGGCCCGGACAACTTCAGCCTGCTGGTGTCCCACGTCCGGGTCCCTCCGGCGATCGAGGCCATCATGACGGCACCCGGCTGCCGGGTGCAGGGCTTCCTCGCCGCCGGGCACGTGTGCAGCGTGATGGGCACCGCCGAGTACCCGGACCTGGCCGACAAGCACCGCGTACCGATCGTCGTGACCGGCTTCGAGCCGCTGGACATCCTCGAAGGCATCCGCCGCGCCGTCCACCAGCTGGAGCGCGGTGAGCACCGGGTGGAGAACGCCTACGCGCGTGCCGTACGCGACCAGGGCAACCCGGCCGCCGTGCGCATGATCGAGGAGGTCTTCGAGGTCACCGACCGCAACTGGCGCGGCATCGGGCGCATCCCGGCCAGCGGCTGGCGCCTGACCGACGCCTTCCGCGCCTACGACGCCGAGCACCGCTTCGACGTCACCGGCATCCGCACCGAGGAACCCGCCGTGTGCCGGGCCGGCGAGGTGCTGCAGGGGCTGATCAAACCGACCGAGTGCGCCGCGTTCGGCACGGCCTGCACCCCGCGCACCCCGCTCGGCGCCACCATGGTCTCCAGCGAGGGGGCCTGCGCGGCCTACTACCTGTACCGCCGTATGAACGCCCCGGCAGCGCAGGGATCCCGCATCCCGCAGGAGGAGATGAACCCCGTTGGCTGACCTCGCGACCCCCGATGCGGCTGTCGACCCCGCCGACTGGACCTGCCCCGCACCCCTGCGCGACCAGCCGGTCGTCGTCATGGGGCACGGCGGAGGCGGTGCCCTGTCCGCCGAGCTGATCGAGCAGGTCTTCACCCCCGCCTACGGCAACCCCACCCTGGCCGCCCTGACCGACTCGGCCGTCCTCGACCTGGGCGGCGCGCGGCTGGCCTTCTCCACCGACTCCTACGTCGTACGACCGCTGTTCTTCCCCGGCGGCAGCCTCGGCGACCTCGCCGTCAACGGCACCGTCAACGACCTGGCGATGAGCGGCGCCCGGCCCGCGTACCTCTCCACCGCCTTCATCCTCGAGGAGGGCGTGGAACTGGCCGTCGTCGAGCGCGTCGCACAGGACGTCGGTGCGGCGGCCGAGGCGGCCGGTGTCACTGTCGCCACCGGCGACACCAAGGTGGTCGAGTCCGGGCACGGCGACGGCGTCTACGTCACCACCGCCGGCGTCGGCCTCGTACCCGACGGAGTCGACATCCGCCCGCAGCGTGCCCGGCCGGGCGACGCCGTCATCGTCAGCGGTCCGATCGGCCTGCACGGCGTGGCCATCATGAGCGTCCGGGAGGGCCTGGAGTTCGGCATCGAGATCGCCTCCGACACCGCACCCCTGGCGGACCTCGTCGCCGCCATGCTGGCGGTGACCAAGGACATCCACGTGCTGCGCGACCCCACCCGGGGCGGCCTCGGCGCGTCCCTCAACGAGATCGCCCGCGCCTCCGGCACCGGTGTGCGGCTGCGCGAGCGTGCCGTGCCGGTCCCGGACGAGGTCGCGAACGCCTGCGGCTTCCTCGGCCTGGACCCGTTGTACGTGGCCAACGAGGGCCGGCTCGTCGCCTTCGTGCCCCCGGAGCACGCCGAGGCCGTCCTCGCGGCGATGCGCGCGCACCCCCAGGGCGCCGGCGCGGCCCGCATCGGGGAGTGCGTGGCGGACCACCCGGGCATGGTCGTCGTCGCCACCGGACTCGGCGGCACCCGGGTGGTGGACCTGCCCCTGGGGGAGCAGCTCCCCCGTATCTGCTGAACCGCCCCCCGGCCCCGCCGTCAGGCAGGGGCCGGGACCGGTTCGACCTCCGTGATCTCCAGCTCCCGTCCGCTGCGCAGCTCCTGCGAGGGCCGGTCGCAGCGCGGGCACCAGAAGAACGGCGGCATGCCGACCGCGAACTCCTCGGCACACCCACCGCACCAGGCCCGCGCGGTGACCTGCTCGACGACGAGCCGCGCCCCGGCGAGCGCCGTGCCGTCGCGAGCCACCTCGAAGGCGAAGAGCAGCGCGTCGGGCACGACACCGGCCAGCTCGCCGACCCGGACGGTCACCGACGACACACCGTCCGCGCCGTCCGAGCGGGCGATCTCCTCCGCCTGGTCCACGATCGCGGTCGCGATCGACAACTCGTGCACGGCCGGACTCAGGGGTAGCGGCGGTGCGCGCGGAGCCCGCCGGTCATCCGGTAGATCCTCAACTCCCGCACCACGCCGGGAAACTCCTTGACGAACAGAGCCAGCAGCAGACCGCCGACCAGGCCGGCCTGCGCGATCAGCACCTGACGTCCGGACAACGCCGACCTCACGGTCGTAGAGCGCTTCTTCACGGTCACTCCCTGCTTCCTCATCCCGGTGAGATGCTCGGCATGGCCTTCAGCAGGGCGTCATGCCGCTTCCAGTGGATCCCCGTGGAACGGCGCGCGTCGGAGGTGCCGTCCTCGTGGTGTCCGGTCTGATGCGCGTACGGGCCCCTGTTGCCCTGATGCAGGCCACGTACGTGCGTGGGCGTGTCGGGCTTCGCCTGGGGGCGGCCCACTCGGATGGTGCCCATGATCGATCTCCTTCCAGGTCCTCACGACCGCTCGGTGAGCTGCGCGAAGAACCGCTCCACGGCCGGCCATACCCGACCGCCACCGGACAGGCCCCGCCACTCGCGGCGGACCAGGGCGACCATCCGGTAGCAGTCGTCGACCGGCACGATCCAGTGCTCGTCGAGGCCGCGCACGGTGTTCACCAGCAGCGCCTCCACCTCGGGTGCCACGGAAGCGAGCTGCGGACACGTCCCGGCCAGCCGCTGCCAGGCCGCCGCGTCCACCTCCCACCGCATCGCGCCTGCCGGGCTCGGGCCCTGCGCGGTGACCGTGCCGTCGTCGCGCGGCACGAAGAACACCAGCCCCACCGGCACGCCCAGCACCCCGGTGTCCACGGACGGCAGCCGGACCCGGCGCCGGGGCACGAGCCGGTACCGGCCCTGGCCGGCGCCGTCCTCGGCGAACAGCACCGAGCACGGCCCGCACACACACCGCACCTCGGCGGCCCCGGTGTCGTACAGGTGCGGGTGGTCGCCGGGCACGGGGGCGGCGCACAGCTCGCAGCGCTCGGCCTCGGCCGCCGCCGCCCGGTCGGCGGCCGAGCGGATGACCCGGGCGAGTGCGCCGTCCACGGTCACCGCGCCTCCTGCGGCTGCGGCGCGGCTCGGCGGGTCAGTGTGGCCAGCGGCACGAACGCCGGAGCCGGCCGGCGCTCGTCGGCGCCCGGCAGCATCTCCACCGCCGTCAGCTCCGGCGCCGCGGCCAGCACCGCCGCCCGGACCGCCTCGGCGGCGTCGGCGGACCCGCCGCCGCACCCGCCCCCGCATCCGCCGCCCGTGCTCAGCCGCACCCGCGCCACCTGCCCGTCGACGCCCGCCCACTCCAGGTCGCCGCCGCGCTCGCGTACCGCGGGACGCAGTCGCTCGACCGCGCGGGCGGCCCGCCGCTCCGGAGGCTCGGGATGGACGGCGTGCAGGACCAGCAGATGCCCGAGCAGCTCGTCCTCGACCAGGCGTTCCCGCAGCGGCGCGTCGGCGCCGTCCAGGACCCGGGCGAGCGCCTCGCCGTAGACCTCGGTCAGCAGGGCGACCGCCTCCAGCGCCGGGCCGCGTACCGGCTCCAGCTCGGCCAGCAGCTCGTCGAGCCGGGCCAGCCGGGCCTCCACGGCTGGATCCGGGAGCCGTACGGCGGTGTCAGCCATGGTTGGCTCCGTACGTCGGCGAGTGCACGGTGGTCAGCGTCTTGCCCTTGCCCATGTACATGTGCACCCCGCACGGCAGACACGGGTCGAAGCTGCGGACGGTACGCATGATGTCGACGCCCTTGAAGTCGTCGGGCCCGTTCTCCTCGAAGATCGGCTGGCCCTGGACGGCGTCCTCGTACGGGCCCGGGGTGCCGTAGATGTCGCGGGGGCTGGCGTTCCACGGGGTGGGCGGGTACGGGTGATAGTTGGCGATCTTCTTGTCCCGGATCACCAGATGGTGGGAGAGCACACCGCGCACCGCCTCGTGGAAGCCGCAGCCGATCGCCTCGTCCGGCACCTCGAAGTTCTCGAACACCTTCGTGTCCCCGGAGCGGAGCATCTGCATCGACTCCTCCAGGAACTGCAGGGCCATGGCGGCCGCGTAGGCGACGAAGTAGGGCCGGGCGCGGTCCCGCTCGATGGTGTTGCTCCACTTCGGGATCCGCCACTCCAGGGTGGTCTCCGGCAGCGACTCGCCCTTGGGCAGGGAGATCCGCACGCTGTCGCCGGTGGCCTTCACGTACGGCGTGTCGACCAGGCCGCTCAGCGCGGTCGACCACAGCCGGGCGAGCGGCCCGCCACCGGTGTCCAGCGCCAGGTGCTGACCCGTCTCCGGGTGGTACCAGCGCGGGCTCATCACCCAGCTGTAGTTGCCGTCGAAGTTTCGCTTCTGCGGCACCGGGACGGTCGTCTGGTTCCACGGGTGGCGCATGTCGACGGGGTTGCCGAGCGGGTCGTGGGTGACGAACGGCTCCTCGTTGACCCAGTCCTCGTAGAAGGAGCTGCCCAGCATGATGCGCAGCCCGAGGTTGATGTCGATGAGGTCGTTGGTGACCAGCTTGCCGTCCACGATGATGCCCGGGGTGACGTACATCGCCTTGCCCCACCGGTTCATGTTCTCGTAGCGGTAGTCGACCACGTCCGGGTTCTGCCAGGCACCCCAGCAGCCCAGCATGATGCGGCGCCTGCCGACCTCCTCGTAGCCGGGCAGGGCCTCGTAGAAGAAGTCGAAGACGTCGTCGTTCATCGCCACCGCCTTCTTCACGAAGTCGATGACGCGCATCAGCCGGGCGAGGTAGTCGGTGAAGGTGTTCGGCTGCGGCATCGTGCCGACGCCGCCCGGGTACAGCGTGGACGGGTGGACGTGCCGCCCCTCCATCAGGCAGAACATCTCCCGGGTGACACGGCTGACCTTCAGCGCCTCCTTGTAGACCTCGCCCTCGAAGGGGTTGAAGGCCTTCATGATGTCGGCGATGGTCCGGTAGCCGTGGAGGTCCCCGCGGGGCGCGTCGGTGCGCTCGGCACGGGCCAGGACACCGGGGTTGGTCGCCTTGACCATCGCCTCGCAGAAGTCCACGAACACCAGGTTGTCCTGGAAGAGCGTGTGGTCGAACATGTACTCGGCGGCCTCGCCGAGGTTGGTGATGTGCTCGGCCAGCTTGGGCGGCTTGACGCCGTACGCCATCTGCTGGGCGTAGTTGGAGCACGTGGTGTGGTTGTCGCCGCAGATCCCGCAGATGCGGGAGGTGATGAAGCCGGCGTCGCGGGGGTCCTTGCCCTTCATGAAGACCGAATAGCCGCGGAAGAGCGACGAGGTGCTGTGACACTCGACGACTTCCTGGTTGGCGAAGTCGATCTTCGTGTAGATGCCCAGGTTGCCGATGATCCGGGTGATCGGATCCCAGGACATGTCGACGATCTGGGCGGGTTTGCGCCCTGTGGGCCGGGACTCGGTGGTGGTCATGTGCGGTGGTGCCCCTCGCTGTTTCGGGTCGAGCGGTCGGTCGGGGAGGCGGGAAGGACGGCGTCAGGCACGCCAGTGCGGGTCGTAACCGCTGGTCAGCTTGCGCTTGTTGTGACGCCACTTCGGTTCGTGGTTCACCATGTCGTTGGTCATCCCGCGCAGTCGGCGGATGACGGCGCCGTACGGCTTGATGACCATGGACGACAGCGTGCCCCCGGGCGGCTCGTCCATGAACGGCATGAACGCGTCGGGGAAGCCCGGCATGGTGCAGCCGATGCAGATACCGCCCACGTTGGGGCAGCCGCCGATCCCGGCCATCCAGCCCCGCTTGGGCACGTTGCAGTTCACGACCGGCCCCCAGCAGCCCGTCTTCACCAGGCACTTGGGCGAGTTGTAGTCGAGGCCGAAGCTGGCCTGCTCGTAGTACGAGCCCCGGTCGCAGCCCTCGTGCACGGTCTTCCCGAACAGCCACTGCGGGCGCAGCATGTGGTCCAGCGGAGGAGGGGGAGCGGCACCGGCCGCGTGCTGGAGCACCCAGACCAGGGTCTCCATGAAGTTCTCCGGCTGGATGGGGCAGCCGGGCACGTTGACCACGGGCAGCCCGCCCTGCGACGTGAAGTCCCAGCCCAGATAGTCCGCCAGCCCCATGCAGCCGGTCGGGTTGCCGGCCATCGCGTGGATGCCGCCGTACGTCGCACACGTCCCGGCCGCCACCACCGCCCAGGCCTTCGGCGCGAGTTGGTCGATCCACCAGTTCAGGGTCTGCGGCTCACCGGTCTCCGGGTCGTTGCCGAACGACGTCCAGTAGCCGTCGCCCTCGATGATGTTCTGGTTCGGGATCGAACCCTCGATGACGAGGATGAACGGTGCCAGCTCGCCTCGGGCGGCCGCCCGGTACGGCGCCAGGAAGTCCTCGCCGCCCAGGCTCGGCGACAGCACCTTGTTGACGAGGTTCACCTTGGGCAGGCCCGGGATGAGACCGAGCACCACGTCCTCGATGGAGGGCTGGCCGGCGGCGGTCAGCGACACGGTGTCGCCGTCGCAGCTCATGCCCTCCGAGATCCAGAGGATGTGGATCTCGTCGAATCCTTTCCGCGCCTCGGCCCTGCTGGGCTCGCCGCGGACCTCGGTCGTACCGCTCTGTGTGGTCATGTCTGCGGCCTCCGTTGCAGCCGGTCTCGGAGTCGGTCGTAGGCCGCGGCCGACGGGGCCGCGAGGGTCAGTGCCGGGGGTGTGTCGGGCGCGTTGGGGTGCGGACGGGTCGGCGCGCCCTTCTTCGCCCGGCCGATCAGCTCGCCGAGCCCGTCCAGGTCCTGCGGGGAGGCGGCCCCGCGCGACCGCGGCATGAAGACGCCCTCCTCTACGCGGATGTGCTCCGCCACCTCGCGCCGCAGCTCGGCCACCAGCTCGTCGGTGCGCCGATCGCCTTCCTCCAGCCGGTCGAGCGCGAGCAGTGTCTTCTGCACCGCCGGGTGCTCGTCCCGGTGCTCGTCGACCTCCCGAGCGCCGTCCGGCAGCACCTTCCGGGCCGTCGGATGGACCAGCATCTCCTCCGGCGCCGCGTGCCGGGCCGGCTCGCGCACGAGCAGCTCCACCACCCCGCGCCGCTGCCGGTCGGACGCGGCCGCGTCGTAGTCGCGGAACAACTGCTCGACCACCCGGTGGTCGTGCGCCGGCAGCTCAGGAGCGTCCATCGAACCGTCCCTCCTCCGACCGGTCGGCCGGACGCGCGGGCCGCGGGGACTGCGGCCGGGGTGGCCGGCCCGGACCCGGAGCGTCCGCGCTCGCGAGCGGTTCGATCTCGTCGGGCCGGAAGTAGTGGAAGCGGCCGTACCAGCCGTGGAGTTCGGCCGCGGGGTCGTCGTCCACGGTGACGGCCAGGTGCACGCTGCCGTCCACGTCGTGGAAGACCGCGGTGACCTGTGCGGTCCGCCCGTCGAGGAACATGTCCTGGGCGTCGGCGCCCCGGCCGCGCGGACGCAGCCGCACCCGGCTGCTGCCGCCGACGCGCACCCCGTCCACCAGCACCGTGTCGGTCGTCGGGGACAGTCCGTCGTCACCGCCCTCCTGCCACCAGGCGGGCCGGCCCGAAGCAGGCGTCTGTGCCGGGGTCAGGGAGCGGATCGTGCCGTGCAGCCGGGCGAAGACCTCCTGGGGCATGGTCTCCACCCGGTCGAGGATCCGCGCGGCCCGCGGATCGGTGGCCCGCGCCTCGGCCTTCTCCTCGTCGGTCAGCAGCATCGTGCGCAGCGTGAGGATCTCGTCGATCTCGGCCGCGTCGTGCAGATCGCCTGGGCTCTCCGGCGCCACCTGCGGATGGTCCGGGAGGATGATCGGGGCGGAGAGCATGACGGCACCGGTCCCGCTCTCCTGAGGCGCGCCGCCGAGTACGGGGAACGTGAAGGCGTTGCGGCAGTCGCGCACCTGCTCCGCGTACGCCGCGGGCGGATCGATCAGCGACACGAACTCCACGCCGTCCCCGCCGACGAGGGTGTGCGTGGCGATCAGCGCATGCCGCAGCGCCTCACCGCGGGGTGCCGAAGGATCCGCCGCGTCCCCGGAGTTCTCGGTGCGCACCCGCAGCCGGTACAGGTCCGGTGCGAGCGGCTCGGCCACGACGGTCGTACCGGCCCGCACCTCCCGGCGCCGCCGTACCGTCCGCCCCGCCCCCGACGGCAACGACTCGTACTCGGCACCGGCGGGCGCCCCCACCGCGACGGTACGCCCGCCCCGCAGCAGGTCCGCCAGTGGCAGCGCCAGCCCGGTCTCGCGCGGCACCGCCTCCTCGAACGACAGGTGCGTGACGCCGTCGTCGGTCCGCAGGGATTCGACCGGGCGGTGCCTCCCCTCCCCGTCGGCCGCCTCCACCTGCTTGTCCTGCGTCTGCAGATACCGCACCCGCACCCGTACGACCGCGTCGTCGCGCCGGACGCGCAGGAGGCACTCCGTCTGCTGGTACCACGAGTCCGCGGAGCCGGAGATCCCGGGTGTGACCGGCCCGTCCCGCTCCACCCAGTTCCGGGGCAGCAGCACCCCGAACTGCCAGCGGACCCGGTTCTTCGGCGAGGACCGGCGATAGGGGTAGAGCAGGTAACCCTCGTACAGCACGGCGTCCGCGACGGCACCCACCTGCGCGAAGGCACCGTCGGGCTGCCCGTACGCCGTGTCGGCGCCGTCCATCACGGCAGCGCCCGCCGTGCCTGTACCGCCGGCTCCGTCCGCCATGCCGCCTCCTCGCCATCGGTGCACCCGGCATTCCTTCCACCACGGTCACACCCCTCACCGACCCTCGCCCCTCCGGCGCACCGGCATTGCGCCGCCCAGGGGACAGGGGCGGGCCGGGGCCACCGGAGAGCACCGGGTCGGCGCGGCCCGGATGCCATCGGCGGCGACCGGCGCGGTGGGGCGGGTGCAGGGCCGGACGAGGCAGACACGGAGGTCACGGCTGTTCCTGGTCCAGCCCGGCGGGCGCCTGCCGTACAGCGGTCGTTGCCCGGGCGGGGCCGCCGGCCGTGCCGTCCCGGGCAGCGGCCCGCCGCGCCGAGGCCCGTGGGGCGCGGTCCCCGCGGCCGACTCATGGCGCGACACCGGGACGGGCGGCCTGTCCCCACCCCAAGAGGCGAACCGGTGTTCGGTCCTCTGTCCGGTGTGGGGTCGTGCCCGTAAACTGCGGGTCCGCGGTCACGGGGGGCGCGGTCGGTGGGGGGAGCCATCATGTCCGGAAGTCCGTACGGTCCGAGCCAGGGTTTCGCGGGGCCACCGCTGCCGCCCATGCCGTCGAGCCCACCACCCGCGCCGCCGGACGCCCTGCGGGCCGTCGCGGTCGCGCTGCTGAACCTGAGCGGTCTGGGTCTCGGGTACGCGCTCGTGCGGCGATGGCTGCCGATGGCCGCCTGCTGGGTGGCGACCGGCGTCCTGCTGCTGGTGGCGCTGCCCGCCGATGCCGACGGCGCCCCAGGAGCCGCGGTCGTGGTCTACGCCGTCCTCGTGCTGTCGGCGGCCGTCCACGGCGGGTTCGTGGGCCTGCGCACCCGGCTCACCTGGCCGGGCAACGCTCCCCTGGCGGCACTGCTCGGCGTGGTGCTGCTCGCCCTGCCGGCCGGTGGCGCCCTCTGGTACCGGGACGCCCACGACGAAGCCGTGGAGCAGGCGCTGCTGGACCGTCTGGACGAGGCCGACCGGCTGGTCGCGAAGAGCGGCCGGCAGTCGTTCCCCTCAGCCTCCTCCGACTACCGGACGGCCCTGGACGTCTACCGCGACCTCGCGGTGAACCACTCCGGCTCCCGTGCTGCCCGGCAGGTCCCCGACAGCCTGCGGACCTACTACGCGACGGTCGGCGCGGCCTACGGCCACCAGGACTACTGCGAGGCCGTAGCGCCGCTCAAGTACCTGCGCTCGGTGCCCCGCACCATGCCGAAGGAGCAGCTCGGTTCGCTGGCCAGGTGGCCCGACGACCGGCTGGCGACCTCGCTGTACGAGTGCGGGACGCAGAGCCTCGGGACCGGCGAGGCGGACTGGGTCACGCGCTTCGGCGACCTGCTGGACACCTTCCCGCGGTCCGGACCGGCGACCAAGGTGGTGCCCGCCGTCGACGCGGCGGTGAAGAAGGCGCAGAAGGCGGTCGGCGGGGACGAACCCTGCGCGGCCGTCGAGCGGTTGCGCGACCTGAACACCCGGATCGGCGACCTGTCGAGGTCGTCGGGCGACACGGACGGCGGCCTGGCGAAGGCCGCGGGACGCGCGGAGAAGAGCGGCGACGCCGGGCAGTACGAGTGCGGCGTCGACCAGTACGAGGACGGCGACTTCGACGCGGCGCAGAAGACCATGGAGCAGTTCGTCTCGGACGGCGAGCACGGCGGGAACCGGGAACGCGCCAAGAAGATCGCCATAGCCGCCGAGGTCGCGCAGACCCTCCCGGCGGCCGGCAAGAAGCTGCCCACCACCGCCTCCGGCGGCAGCATCTCCGTCACCGTCAAGAACGACAGTCCGGACGCCGTCACCGTGCTCTACACCGGCCCGGTCACCGGCAGCTTCACCCTCAAGGGCTGCGGCGGCTGCACGTCCTACTCGCTCGCCGACACGCTGCGCATCGGCTTCAAGCCGTGCGACGACAGCAGCAAGCACTACCCGCAGCGCACCGTCAACCTCCCCGTCGGCACCACGTACTTCGTGCACAAGCCGAACGGCAGCAGCACCGCCGCCCCGGCCTCGGACACCGCCAAGCTCCGGTCCGGCTACATCTACACGGAGTGCGCCTACACGACCCGGACCCTGGGCTCCACTTCCTGACAGCCGACGTCTTCGGTCTCTCGAGCCGCTCCTTTGTCCTGCGAGTGGAAAAAGTCAGCGGCAATCCGTGCGCAACTTCTTCCCAGGTTCGGCGGCCACTGCTACGTTCCCTTCGAAAGCCGACACCGGTGGCCGAAATTGGCGGGGAGGGGCTCGTGAGACGCATGACAGCTCGACCGGCGAACGCGCACCAGGCCCGGCTGCTGCGGCTGCTGCGTGACGGTGGCCCCAACTCCCGTGCCCAGCTGGGCGATCAGATCGATCTGTCGCGGTCCAAGCTGGCCGTGGAGGTGGACCGCCTGCTGGAGACGGGGCTGGTGGTGGCCGACGGACTCGCCGCCTCGCGCGGCGGCCGCCGCTCCCACAACGTCCGGCTCAACCCGGAGTTGCGGTTCCTCGGCGTCGACATCGGCGCGACCTCGGTCGACGTCGCCGTCACCAACGCCGAACTGGAGATCCTCGGGCACCTCAACCAGCCGACGGACGTCCGTGAGGGTCCGGTCGCGGTCTTCGAGCAAGTCCTCGACCTGGCCGGGAAGTTGAAGGCCACCGGCCTGGCCGAGGGCTTCGACGGCGCCGGTATCGGCGTGCCCGGACCGGTGCGCTTCCCCGAGGGCGTACCGGTGGCTCCGCCGATCATGCCGGGCTGGGACGGCTTCCCCGTACGGGAGGCGCTCAGCCAGGAACTCGGCTGCCCGGTCATGGTCGACAACGACGTGAACCTGATGGCGATGGGGGAGCAGCATGCCGGAGTCGCCCGGACCACGGCGGACTTCCTGTGCGTCAAGATCGGCACCGGTATCGGCTGCGGCATCGTCGTCGGCGGCCGGGTCCACCGCGGCACCACCGGCAGCGCCGGGGACATCGGCCACATCCAGGCCGTACCCGACGGCCGGCCCTGTGCCTGCGGCAACCGGGGCTGCCTGGAAGCCCACTTCAGCGGTGCGGCACTGGCCCGGGACGCGGTACAGGCGGCCCAACAGGGCCTGTCCACCGAACTCGCAACCCGGCTGGAGGCGAACGGCACCCTTACCGGCGTCGACGTCGCCGCCGCTGCCGCCGCGGGCGACGCCACCGCGCTCGAGCTGATCCGCGAGGGCGGCACGCGCGTCGGCCAGGTCATCGCCGGACTCGTGTCCTTCTTCAACCCCGGCCTGGTGGTGATCGGCGGTGGGGTGACCGGCCTCGGCCACACCCTGCTCGCCGCGATCCGCACTCAGGTCTACCGCCAGTCGCTGCCCCTGGCGACCGGCAACCTGCCCATCGTCCTCGGGGAGTTGGGCCCCACCGCCGGCGTGACCGGCGCGGCCCGGCTGATCAGCGACCACCTCTTCTCACCCGCGTAAGTCCCGGTCGGCCCAAGCGGCCGGCTCGTTCCACCCGCGTAAGTCCCGGTCGGCGCAAGCGACCACCTCGGCTCAGCCCGTAGTCCCCGGTCAGCACAAGCGACCTCCGGTTCACCACGCCCACTGACTCGTGTAACGCCACCTCCTGCCCGTACGGTGCTCGACCCTGCCCTGCCCTCCCACGCGCACAGCGCCTGTCCACCCGCAGGCGTGGCACGCCCTGACACCGGCCCGCACGTCCGCCGAGGGGAACCCACATGGCATCAGAACCACCCTTGCTCAGCATGTCCGGGATCACCAAGTCGTTCCCCGGTGTCCGCGCCCTGGACGGCGTCGACCTCGACGTCCAGGCCGGTGAAGTGCACTGCCTGCTCGGTCAGAACGGCGCCGGGAAGTCCACCCTGATCAAGGTCCTGGCCGGCGCCCACCAGCCGGACGGCGGCACCATCCGCTGGCGCGGCGAGCCCGTCACCCTGCGCTCGCCGATCGCCGCCATGCGCCTCGGGATCGCCACCATCTACCAGGAACTGGACCTGGTGGAACACCTGTCCGTCTCGGAGAACGTCCACCTCGGCCACGAGCCGACGGCCGCCGGATTCGTCGTACGCGGCAAGGCGGCGCGCACGTCGACGGCCGCGCTGCTCGAGCGACTCGGGCATCCGGAGATCGATCCGGCCCGGCTGGTGGGGGAGTTGTCCGCGGCCCAGCAGCAGATCGTCTCGATGGCCCGGGCCCTCTCGCACGACGTCCGGCTCATCGTGATGGACGAGCCGTCGGCCGCGCTCGACCCCGACGAGGTCGACAACCTCTTCCGGATCGTCGCGGGCCTGACGGCCGACGGTGTCGCCGTCGTCTACATCTCGCACCGACTGGAGGAGATCCGGCGCATCGGCGACCGGGTGACCGTGCTCAAGGACGGCCGGGCGGTCGCGGGGGGAC
Organism: Streptomyces sp. NPDC048521; assembly: GCF_043199855.1. Lineage (NCBI taxonomy): Bacteria > Bacillati > Actinomycetota > Actinomycetes > Kitasatosporales > Streptomycetaceae > Streptomyces > Streptomyces sp. NPDC048521. The sequence goes on along the minus strand of NZ_JBICWR010000001.1, from coordinate 36,822 downwards.
TGCCCGCCAAGACCACCCCGACCCGGGACGTCGTCGCCCTGATGACCGGCCGCAACGTCGAGTACGTCTTCCCGGAGCGGCCCGCGCGGACGTCCGCCGCGGAGCCTGTCCTGCAGGTGCGGGGCCTGGCCCGCGACGGCGAGTTCGCGCCGCTAGACCTCGACCTGCGGCCGGGGGAGATCGTCGGCCTCGCCGGACTCGTCGGCTCCGGGCGCTCCGAGATCCTGGAGACGATCTACGGCGCGCGCAAGCCCACCGCCGGCCGGATCACCGTCGGCGGGCAGCCGCTGCGGCCCGGCAGCGTCCGCTCGGCCGTACGCGCCGGACTCGGGCTCGCGCCCGAGGAACGCAAGGCACAGGCACTGCTGATGCTGGAGTCCGTCACCCGGAACGTGTCGGTGTCCTCCCTGTCCCGCTACGCCCGGGTCGGCTGGATCGACCGGCGCGCCGAGCGGGGCGCCGCACGGGCCGCGACCCGCGAACTGTCGCTGCGGCCCGACAACCCGGACGTGCCCGTGCGCACCCTGTCCGGCGGCAACCAGCAGAAGGCCGTCCTCGCCCGCTGGCTGTTGCGCGGCTGCCGGGTGTTGCTGCTGGACGAGCCCACCCGCGGCGTCGACGTAGGCGCCCGCGCCGAACTGTACGCGGTGGTCCGCCGCCTGGCGGACCAGGGCCTCGCCGTGCTCCTCGTCTCCAGCGAGGTGCCCGAGGTGCTCGGCCTCGCCGACCGCGTGCTCGTGCTCCGTGAGGGCCGGGTCGTGCACACGGCACCCGCCCGGGAGCTGGATGAACACCGTGTCCTCGATCTCGTCATGGAAGGAAGCCCGGCGTCATGACGCAGCCCGTCTCCCCGCCCCGGGACACCGCCGGCAAGACCCCGCCGATCGGTCGACTCCCCGCCTGGCGCGGCCTGCTGGCCCGTGCCGACGTCCGCACCCTGTCGTTGCTCGGGGTGCTCGCCGTACTCGTCGTCATCGGCGGTGCCACCAAGCCCGACGAGTTCCTCGACACCCGCAACCTGCAACTCGTGCTCACCCAGGCCTCGGTGATCGGCGTGGTCACCGTCGGCATGACCTTCGTCATCACCTCCGGCGGCATCGACCTGTCCGTCGGCGCCATCGTCGCCCTCTCCTCCGTCTGGGCGACCACCGTCGCCACCCAGGAGTACGGCTTCGCGGGCATCCTCTTCACCGCGATGATCGTCGGACTCGGCTGCGGACTGGTCAACGGGCTGCTCGTCGCCTACGGCCGGGTGGTCCCCTTCATCGCCACCCTCGCCATGCTGGCCTCCGCGCGCGGACTCGCCCTGCAGATCACCGACGGCAAGACGCAGATCGTCACCGTCGACGGCGTCCTGAAGCTCGGAGAACGCGACTCCTATGTGCTGGGTGTCCCACCGCTGGTCCTGGTGTTCGCGATCGTGACGATCGTCGGCTGGCTCCTGCTCAACCGCACCACCTTCGGCCGGCGCACCGTCGCCGTCGGCGGCAACGCCGAGGCCGCCCGGCTCGCCGGCATCGACGTCCGCCGCCAGCGGCTCTACCTGTACCTGCTGTCCGGGCTGTGCTGCGGCATCGCCGCCTTCCTGCTGATCGTGCTCGCCGGCTCCGGCCAGAACACCAACGGCAACCTGTACGAACTCGACGCCATCGCGGCCGCGATCATCGGCGGCACCCTGCTCAGCGGAGGCCGCGGCACCATCACCGGCTCCGTGCTCGGCGTGCTGATCTTCACGACGATCACCAACATCTTCGCCCTGAACAACCTCCAGAGCGACGTCCAGCAGATCGCCAAGGGCGCGATCATCGTCGCCGCCGTCCTGGTCCAGCGCCGCGCCCCGAGCACGACCTGAGGAAAGGGTTCACCGCCATGTCGCACATCACCAGTCGCAGAGGACTGCTCTTCGGGACCGCGGCGGTCTCCGCCGGCGCCCTGCTCACGGCTTGCACCAGCAACGAGACGAACGACGACAAGCCCGCCGCGAACGAGCAGCCGGCCGCCGACGACAAGCCCGGCAAGCACGTCACGATCGGCTTCGCCGGACCCCAGGCCGACCACGGCTGGCTCAACGCCATCAACGACAACGCCAAGAACCGGGCGAAGAAGTACTCCGACGTCACCCTGGAGATCACCGAGGGCTCCAACGACACCGCCCAGCAGATCGGCCAGATCGAGACCCTCATCAACAAGAAGGTCGACGTCCTGGTCGTCCTGCCCGCCGACGGCAAGGCACTCACCCAGGTCGGCCTGAAGGCGATGCGCGCCGGCATCCCGGTCGTGAACCTCGACCGCATCTTCAACTCCGCGCAGGCGTACCGCTGCTGGATCGGCGGTGACAACTACGGCATGGGTCTCAACGCCGGGCACTACATCGGCGAGAAACTCAAGGACAAGCCGAACGCCCGCGTCATCGAACTCGCCGGCCTGGACAACCTGGAGCTCACCAAGCAGCGCACCCAGGGCTTCGACGACGCCCTGAAGAACTACCCGAACATCAAGAAGGTGGCCCGCCAGGCCGCCGACTTCACCGTCGAGTCGGGTCAGGCCAAGATGGCCCAACTGCTCCAGGCGCAGCCCAAGTTCGACGCCCTGTGGAACCACGACGACGACCAGGGCGTGGGCGCGCTGCGCGCCATCCAGCAGGCCGGGCGGGACGACTTCCTGATGGTCGGCGGGGCGGGCGCGCTCTCGGCCTTCCAGGCCATCAAGCAGGACGACGGCGTGCTCAAGGCCACCGTCCTGTACCCGCCCACCATGGCGGCCTCCGCCATCGACCTCGCCCGCGCCCTCGGCCAGGGCAAGGGCGTCGGCGGCCTCGCCGAGTTCGAGATCCCGGCATCGATCACGCTCTACTCGGCCGTCGTCGACAAGACCAACGTCGACCGGTACATGCCCACCGGCTTCCGGTGAGCCACCCCGCCCGCACCCCCCACCGCGCGATGACGAAGACCCCCCACCGCGCCACGACCAAGAGGAGGACGAGCGCATGGAACAGCCGCAACAGTCGGCCGCCCCGGAGGCGGCACCGGAGACCGGGAAACCCCCGCTGCGCGTCGGCATGGTCGGCTACGCCTTCATGGGCGCGGCCCACTCCCAGGGCTGGCGCACCGCGGGCCGCGTCTTCGACCTGCCCCGGCAGCCCGTGCTGGCCGTGCTCTGCGGCCGCGACGGCACCGCCGCGCGGGCGGCGGCCGACCGGCACGGCTGGGCGGCCGTGGAGACCGACTGGCGTGCGCTGATCGACCGGGACGACGTCGACCTCGTGGACATCTGCACCCCCGGCGACAGTCACGCCGAGATCGCTGTCGCCGCGCTGGCCGCGGGCAAGCACGTGCTGTGCGAGAAGCCCCTCGCGAACACCGTCGCCGAGGCCGAGACCATGACCCGGGCAGCCGAAGACGCCTACGGCCGCGGCCGACTGGCCATGGTGGGCTTCAACTACCGCCGGGTGCCCGCCACCGCGCTCGCCCGCCGGATGGTCGCCGCCGGCAGGCTCGGCACCCTGCGCCACGTCCGGGTGACCTACCTCCAGGACTGGCTGGTGGACCCCGAGTTCCCGCTGACGTGGCGGCTGCGCAAGGAACTCGCGGGCTCCGGCTCGCTCGGCGACCTCGGAGCCCACATCGTCGACCTCGCCCAGTACCTGGCGGGCGAACGGCTGGCCGGGGTCTCCGCGCTGACGGAGACCTTCGTACGGCAGCGCCCGCTGCCCGGCGGACCCAGCAGCGGCCTGACAGCGGTGTCGGCGGCCGGCACCGGCACGGTCACCGTCGACGACGCCGCCCTGTTCACCGGCCGCTTCGCCTCCGGCGCCCTCGCCTCCTTCGAGGCCACCCGGTACGCCACCGGACGCAAGAACGCGCTGCGCATCGAACTCAACGGGGAGCGCGGCTCGCTCGCCTTCGACCTGGAACGGCTCAACGAGCTGTGGTTCCACGACGCCACCGAGCCCGGTCCCGAGGCCGGCTTCCGCCGGATCCTCGTCACCGAACCCGACCACCCCTACCTGGACGCCTGGTGGCCGCCGGGTCACGGCCTCGGCTACGAGCACACCTTCGTCCACCAGGCCCGCGACCTCGTCCACGCCATCGCCGAGGGCCGCCGACCCGAGCCCTCCTTCGCCGACGGACTCCAGGTCCAGCGCGTCCTCGCGGCGGTGGAGGAGAGCGCCGAGAAGAACTCCGTCTACACCCCCGTCGGGGACTGAGGAGGCCCGCCCATGCCGCGCCCGTTCACCCTCTTCACCGGCCAGTGGGCCGACCTGCCCCTGGAGGAGGTCTGCCGTCTCGCCCGCGACTTCGGCTACGACGGCCTCGAGCTCGCCTGCTGGGGCGACCACTTCGAGGTCGACAAGGCCCTCAGCGACCCCGACTACGTGAAGTCCCGCCATCGGCTGCTCGACAGATACGGCCTGAAGTGCTGGGCCATCTCCAACCACCTCGTCGGCCAGGCCGTCTGCGACGCCATCATCGACGAACGCCACCAGGCCATCCTCCCGGGCGAGATCTGGGCCGACGGCGACCCGGAAGGTGTACGGCAGCGCGCCGCCGACCGGATGAAGGACACCGCCCGCGCGGCCGCCGCCTTCGGCGTCGACACCGTCATCGGTTTCACCGGCTCCGCGATCTGGCACCTGGTCGCGATGTTCCCGCCCGCGCCCGAGTCGATGATCGAGCGCGGTTACGAGGACTTCGCCGCCCGCTGGAACCCCATCCTCGACGTCTTCGACACCGAGGGCGTGCGGTTCGCGCACGAGGTCCACCCCAGCGAGATCGCCTACGACTACTGGACGACCCACCGCGCCCTCGACGCCGTGGACCGGCGCCCGGCCTTCGGCCTGAACTTCGACCCCTCCCACTTCGTGTGGCAGGACCTCGACCCGGTCGGCTTCCTGTGGGACTTCCGCGACCGGATCTACCACGTGGACTGCAAGGAGGCCCGCAAGCGCCTCGACGGCCGCAACGGCCGTCTCGGCTCCCACCTGCCCTGGGGCGACCCCCGCCGCGGCTGGGACTTCGTCTCCGCCGGACACGGCGACGTGCCCTGGGAGGACGTTTTCCGCATGCTGCGCTCCATCGACTACGGAGGCCCGATCTCCGTCGAATGGGAGGACGCCGGCATGGACCGGATCCAGGGCGCCCCCGAGGCCCTCACCCGACTGAAGGCCTACGACTTCGAGCCGCCGTCGGCCTCGTTCGACGCGGCCTTCTCCAGCTGACCGACCCCCGGTCGGCTCCCCACCGCTCCGGAATGACGGCGCATTCCGGCGTACCCACCCGCCCCGTACAACCAGCCCCACTCTGGAGGCCTTTCGTGCACGGGAACGACCGCACCACCAGAACCGGAACTCCCCGACCACGCCTGCGCAAGGCGCTCGCCCTGCTCAGCGGCGCCCTGCTCGCGGGCGCCACCCTCACCCTCACCACCCCCCAGGCCGGCGCAGCCGTCGCCGACCAGGACACCACCGCGGCGGCGGAGGACTTCCAGCAGGTCACCCTCGCCAAGGGCGAGCCGGAGGTCGGCGAGCCCATGTCGCTCGCCGTCCTCCCGGACCGCTCGGTCCTGCACACCTCCCGCGACGGCACACTCCGCCTCACGGACGCCGCCGGCAACACCCGCGTCGCGGGCAGGCTCGCCGTCTACTCCCACGACGAGGAGGGCCTGCAGGGCGTCGGCATCGACCCGGACTTCACCCACAACCGGTTCGTCTACCTCTACTACGCCCCACCGCTGGACACGCCCGCGGGCGACGCCCCGGAGACCGGCACCGCCGCCGACTTCGCGCCCTTCGACGGCGTCAACCGGCTCTCCCGCTTCGTGCTGAACACCGACGGCACACTGGACACGGCCAGCGAGAAGAAGATCCTCGACGTGCCCACCACCCGCGGCCTGTGCTGCCACGTCGGCGGTGACATCGACTTCGACGCGGCCGGCAACCTGTACCTGTCGACCGGCGACGACTCCAACCCCTTCCAGTCCGACGGCTACACCCCGATCGACGAGCGCGCCGACCGCAACCCCGGCTTCGACGCCCAGCGCACCGCCGGCAACACCAACGACCTGCGCGGCAAGATCCTGCGCATCAAGGTGGGCGCCGACGGCTCCTACTCCATACCGGACGGCAACCTCTTCCCGCCCGGCACCGACAAGACGCGCCCCGAGATCTACGCCATGGGCTTCCGCAACCCGTTCAGGTTCAGCGTCGACAAGGAGACCGGCATCCTCTACGTCGGCGACTACGGCCCCGACGCCGGCGCCGCCAACCCCGACCGCGGCCCGGCCGGCCAGGTCGAGTTCGCCCGCGTGACAGGGCCCGGCAACTTCGGCTGGCCGTACTGCACCGGCGACAACGACGCCTACATCGACTACGACTTCGCGACCAAGACCTCCGGCGCCGCCTTCGACTGCTCCGCGCCGAAGAACAACTCCCCGCACAACACCGGCCTGACCACCCTGCCTCCGGCCCAGCCTGCCTGGATCCCGTACGACGGCCCGTCCGTACCGGAGTTCGGCGACGGCTCCGAGTCCCCGATGGGCGGCCCGGTCTACCACTACGACCCCGCCCTCGACTCTCCGGTGAAGTTCCCCGAGGCGTACGACGGCGACTTCTTCGCCGGTGAGTTCGGCCGCCGCTGGATCAAGCACATCACCAGTGACAGCGACGGCACGGTCCAGGCGATCAACGACATCCCCTGGAGCGGCACCCAGGTGATGGACATGGCCTTCGGGCCCGACGGCGCGCTGTACGTCCTCGACTACGGCGTCTCCTGGTTCGGCGGCGACGAGAACTCGGCCCTGTATCGCATCGAGAACGCCACCGACGGCCACTCGCCCGTCGCCCAGGCCGCCGCGAGCCGCACCTCGGGCCAGGCACCGCTGAAGGTCCAGTTCTCCTCCGAGGGCACGACCGACCAGGACGGCGACGCGCTGACCTACAGCTGGGACTTCGGCGACGGAACGCAGTCGACCGAGGCCGCCCCACGGCACACCTACCGCAAGAACGGCACCTACACGGCGACCGTGACCGCGAAGGACGCCTCGGGCCGCACCGGCAGCGCAAGCGTGCAGATCGTCGTCGGCAACACTGCACCCACCGTGGTGCTGCAGACCCCCAAGGACGGACAGCTCTTCAGCTTCGGTGACGCGATCCCCTTCACGGTGAAGGTCACCGACCCCGAGGACGGCCGCGCGATCGACTGCTCCAAGGTCACCGTCACCTTCGTCCTCGGCCACGACACCCACGGACACCCGCTCACCTCGGCCAACGGCTGCACCGGCACCATCCAGACCAGCGCCGACGGCGGCCACGACGAGAACGCCAACATCTTCGGCGTGCTGGACGCCGAGTACACCGACGGCGGAGGCGGCGGCCAGGCCGCACTCACCTCCCACGACCGGAGCGTCCTGCAGCCCCGCCACCGCCAGGCCGAGCACTTCGGCAACGGCTCCGGCGTCTCGGTGATCGCCAAGGAGGCGGCGCACGGTGGCAAGACCGTCGGCGACATCGACGACGGCGACTGGATCTCCTTCACGCCGTACGTCCTGAACAACGCGAAGAAGATCACCGCGCGCATCTCCTCCGGCGGCACGGGCGGCACCCTGGAGATCCGGGCCGGCTCGGCGAGCGGCACCCTGCTCGGCACGGCGACCGTGCCGGTGACCGGCGGCTGGGAGACCTTCCAGGACGTCAGCGCCGACCTGTCCCGCGCACCACGCGGCACCACCACGCTCTACCTCGTCTTCAAGGGCGGCAGCGGTGCGCTGTTCGACGTCGACGACTTCACCTTCACGACCGGCTGAGGGGAGGACCGCATGCGTACAGTGACAGCCGTCGCGGCGGCCGCGCTGCTCCTGGGCTGCGCCACGGCACCGGCCGCGTCGCACGACGCGGACGACGGCAAGCGGGTGCTGGTCTTCTCCAAGACGGCCGGCTTCCGGCACGACTCGATCCCCGAGGGCGTCGCCGCGGTACGGCAGCTCGGCGAGAGCGGCGGCTTCACCGTCGACGCCACCGAGGACGCGAGCACGTTCACGCCGTCGACCCTGCGGCGCTACGACGCCGTCGTGTTCCTGTCGACCACGGGAGACGTCCTCGACGACGCCCAGCAGGACGCGTTCGAGGACTACATCCACCACGGCGGGGGCTACGTCGGCGTCCACGCGGCCGCCGACACCGAGTACGACTGGGCGTTCTACGGCGGTCTCGCCGGCGCGTACTTCCAGTCGCACCCGACCATCCAGCCGGCCACCGTGGACGTCGAGGACCGCGCCCACCCGGCGACCTCCGGACTGGCCCGGACCTGGAACCGTACCGACGAGTGGTACAACTACCGCTCCGATCCCCGGGACCGGGCCCATGTCCTCGCCTCGCTGGACGAGTCGTCGTACACCGGCGGCACCATGAACGGCGACCATCCGATCGCCTGGTGCCAGGAGTACCAGGGCGGCCGCGCCTTCTACACGGGCGGCGGCCACACCAAGGAGTCGTACGCGGATCCGGCATTCCGCCGGCACCTGCTGGGCGGGATACGGTACGCGATCGGCGCCGTACAGGCCGACTGCCGACCGGAGACCGGATACACCGCCCTGTTCGACGGTGACTCCCTCGACGGCTGGCAGCAGGCGGGCCCCGGCTCCTTCACCCTGTCCGACGACGGCACCCTGACGTCGTCCGGCGGGATGGGGCTGCTCTGGTACGCCGGCCGGAGCTTCGGGTCGTACTCGCTGAAGCTCGACTGGAAGATGGCCGGTGACGACAACTCCGGTGTGTTCGTGGGCTTCCCGCCCTCTGACGATCCCTGGTCGGCCGTGGACAACGGCTACGAGATCCAGATCGACGCCACCGACGTACCCGAGAAGACCACCGGATCCGTCTACGGCTTCCGCTCCGCCGACCTGAAGAAGCGCGACCGCGCGCTCAACCCGCCGGGGGAGTGGAACACGTACGAGATCCGGGTCGAGGGCGAACGCCTTCGGGTCTGGCTCAACGGCGTGAAGATCAACGATTTCACCAACACCGATCCGGCCCGGAGCCTCACCGACGGACACATCGGCCTCCAGAACCACGGAACCGATGACGAGGTGTCCTTCCGGAACGTCCGGATCAAGGAACTGCCCGGCAAGGGCCACTGAACGGCGGCGGGCGGGAGACGCCGGACTCCCGCCCGCCGTCACCCTCCCTCCCCCCTGCCGCCCCCCACTCCCTCTCATTCCCCGGCGTCTTCCCCCCCCACCGCTAGCGGTGTCCGCGCCCGACAAGGAGGCTGCCCATGTCCGCGCCCCCCTCCCGTTCCCCGCGTGTCGGCGTCTGGCTGATCGGGGCCCGTGGCTCCGTCGCCACCACCGTGGTCGCGGGCTGTGCCGCGCTGACCGCCGGGCTGCGCCCGCCGACGGGCCTGGTCACCGAGGAGCCGACGTTCGCCGACTGCGGCCTGCCCGCGCTGTCGTCCCTCGTCTTCGGCGGCCACGACACCACGGACTGCCCCCTGCCCAAGCGCGCCGAACAGCTCGCCGCCGGCGGTGTCCTGCCGCCCGGCCTCCCCTCGGCCGTCGCCGCCGAACTCACCGCGGCCGACGGCGAGATCCGAACCGGCGGCCCCCTCCCCGGCGACACCCGCGGCGAGGAGGAACTGATCACCGCCTTCACCGCGGACATCCGGGACTTCGTCCGACGGCGTGGGCTGGCCCGCGCGGTGGTGGTGAACGTGGCCTCCACGGAACCGGCCGCGACCGGCACCGCCCTCCCGCCGAGCTCGCTCTACGCCGCGGCCGCCCTGCGCGCCGGCTGCCCCTACGTCAACTTCACGCCCTCCACGGGCCTGCACCACCCCACGCTCGCCGGCCTCGCCGAGGCCGCCGGGCTGCCGTACGCCGGCCGGGACGGCAAGACCGGGCAGACCCTGCTGCGTTCCGTCCTCGGGCCGATGTTCGCCCAGCGGGCGCTCACCGTGCGGGCCTGGTCCGGGACCAACCTCCTCGGCGGCGGAGACGGCGCCGCCCTCGCCGACCCGGCCGCCGCCGCGGCGAAGAACGCGGGCAAGGAACGCGTCCTCGCCGACACCCTCGGCACCGCCCCCGAGGGCGAGGTCCACATCGACGACGTACCGGCGCTCGGCGACTGGAAGACCGCCTGGGACCACATCGCCTTCGACGGCTTCCTCGGCACCCGCATGATCCTGCAGACCATCTGGCAGGGCTGCGACTCGGCGCTCGCCGCACCCCTGGTTCTCGACCTGGCCCGCCTGGTCGCCCGCGCCCAGGAAACGGGCCGCACCGGCGCGCTCGCCGAACTGGCCTTCTTCTTCAAGGACCCGGTGGGGGACGCACCGGCGGGCCTGGCGGAGCAGTACGAGCAACTGGCGCATTTCGCCGACGCGTTGAGGGCAGCGAGGTGAGCCGGCTGCGCGCCTGGGCCGAACTCCTGCGCCTGCCGGCCCTGTTCACCGTCCCCGGGGACGCCCTGGCCGGAGCGGCGGCCGTGTCCGCCCGCCCGGGCCGGCGCACGGTGCTCGCGGTCGGCTCCTCGCTGTGCCTGTACGAGGCCGGGATGGCGCTCAACGACTGGGCCGACCGCGCCGAGGACGCCGTGGAACGCCCGCACCGGCCCCTGCCGTCCGGCAGGATCCGCCCCGCCGCCGCGCTCACCGCGGCCTGCGCCCTCACCGCCTCCGGCCTCGCGCTGGCGGCCCGCGCCGGCCGCCCGGCACTGACGGTCGCCCTCCCGCTCGCCGCCACCGTGTGGTCGTACGACCTGCTGCTCAAGCACACCCCGGCGGGTCCCTTCGCGATGGCCGCCGCCCGCGGCCTCGACCTGCTCCTCGGCGCCGCCGCCACCACCGGACGGCTCCGCCCCGCCCTGCCGTCGGCGGCCCTGCTGGGCACCCACACCCTCGCGGTCACCGCCGTCTCCCGCCAGGAGACCCGCGACGGCTCCCCGCTGCCGCCGCTGGCCGCATTGGCCGCCACGGCCGCCGTGACCCGGCTCGTCCCCGACCGCCCGCTCACCACCGCCCTCGCCCTCAGTTACGCCGCGACCGCCGCCCGCCCCTACCTCCACGCCTCCCTCAACCCCTCGCCCCCGCTCACCCAGCGCGCCGTCGGCGCCGGCATCCGCGCCACCGTCCCCCTGCAGGCCGCGCTCGCCGCGCGCGCCGGAGCCACCGCCACCGCACTGGCCGCGGCGGCCCTCGGCCCGCTCGCGGCGCGGTGCGCCAGGAAGGTGAGCGTCACATGAGCGCCCTCCGCTTCGGCTACGGCACCAACGGCCTCGCCGACCTCCGGCTGGACGACGCCCTCGCCCTGCTCGCCGACCTCGGCTACGACGGCGTCGGCCTGACCCTCGACCACATGCACCTCGACCCGCTCGCCCCCGGCCTCGCCGACCGTACCCGCCGGGTCGCCGAGCGCCTGGCCGAGCTGGGGCTCGACGTCACGGTGGAGACCGGGGCCCGGTACGTCCTCGACCCGCGCCGCAAGCACGGCCCCTCGCTGCTCGACCCGGACCCCGAGGCCCGGGCCCGCCGCGTGGACCTGCTGCTGCGCGCGGTGCGGGTGGCGGCCGACCTCGGTGCGCACGCCGTGCACTGCTTCAGCGGAACCGTTCCGCCGACCGTCACCGACCCGGCCACGGCCTGGCAGCGGCTCGCCGCCTCCCTGACCCCTGTCCTCGACGCGGCGGACGCCGCCGGCGTCCCCCTGGCCATCGAGCCCGAGCCCGGCCACCTCGTCGCCACGCTGGCCGACTTCCACCGTCTGCGCCGCCTTCTGGGTGACCCGCCCGCTCTCGGCCTCACCCTCGACATCGGCCACTGCCAGTGTCTGGAACCCCTGCCGCCCGACGAGTGTGTGCGCGCCGCCGCGCCCTGGCTGCGGCACGTGCAGATCGAGGACATGCGGCGCGGTGTCCACGACCATCTGCCGTTCGGCGAGGGCGAGATCGACTTCCCGCCCGTCCTCGCGGCCCTCGCCGCCACCGGCTACCAGGGCCTCACGGTCGTGGAACTGCCCCGCCACTCCCACGCGGGCCCGCACCACGCCGCCACCTCCCTGCCCTTCCTCCGCCACGCCGCCGACGGCGTCCGGGCCGCCGTACCGGAAGGGAGCAACCTGTGACACCCCACCGCCCCACGTTCTCCCCGCCGCTCCTTCGCCGCGGGCCGGGTGTCGGCCGGGTGGCGCCGGGTGGGGAGTGCCGGGTGAGTCTGCGCCGCGCCGTGGTCTGCTCGCCGTTCCTTCGCAGCGCGCTCGGTGTCGGCCGCGTGGCGCCGGGAGGGGAGTGCCGGGTGAGTCTGCGCCGCGCGGTGGTCTGCCCGTTCCTTCGCCGCGGGCCGGGTGTCGGCCGGGTGGCGCCGGGTGGGGAGTGCCGGGTGAGTGCGTGCCGGGGCGAGGCCGCCCTGTCGTTCCGCCGTCGTGCGGTCGGTGTCGGCCGCGTGGCGGTCGCCGTGACTGAAGGGAGCACCCCGTGACCCGTTCGACCGTCGCAGCGGCACTGTCTCTCGGTGCCCTGCGTGAGGACCTCGACGCGCACCTCGAGCCGGCTGCCCGAACCTGGCTCCAGCGGGCCCTGGGCGAGGCCGCCGACCACCCCGGCGGGCATGGGCCCATCTCCGTGTGGGAGCTGCGCCTGGCGGAGGCCGGACGCCGGTGCGGCGGCCGACACGCCGACGCCGCCCGCGTCCTGATCCTGCACGCGGCCCGCGCGGACACCGCCGCCCTCACCCGTGTCTACCGGCAGGGCACCGCCGCCGAACGCCGGGCCGTGCTGCTTGCCCTGCCCCACCTGGTGCCCGGTGCCGACGCGATCCCCCTGGTCGAGGACGCCCTGCGCACCAACGACACCCGGCTGATCGCCGCCGCCGTCGGCCCGTACGCGGCTCGTCACCTGGACGCCCACGGCTGGCGGCACGCCGTCCTGAAGTGCCTGTTCACCGGCGTCCCCGTCGACGCGGTGGCCGGCCTCGCCGAGCGCGCCCGCGCCGACACCGAACTCGCCCGGATGCTCGGCGACTTCGCGGCCGAACGCACCGCCGCCGACCGTCCCGTCCCCAGCGGCCTGTACCGCGTACTGGCCCTGGCCACCGCGGAGACCCGCAAGGAGTCCTGATGCGCCTGTTCGACCCGCACATCCACATGACGTCCCGGACCACCGACGACTACGAGGCCATGCGGGCCGCCGGGATCCGCGCGGTGGTGGAGCCCTCGTTCTGGCTCGGCCAGCCCCGCACCTCGCCCGCCTCCTTCCTCGACTACTTCGACTCCCTGCTCGGCTGGGAGCCGTTCCGCGCCGCCCAGTACGGCATCGCCCACCACTGCACCCTCGCCCTCAATCCCAAGGAGGCCAACGACCCCCGCTGCGTGCCCGTGCTGGACGAACTGCCCCGCTATCTCGTCAAGGACCAGGTGGTGGCGGTGGGCGAGATCGGCTACGACTCGATGACCCCGGCCGAGGACGACGCCCTCGCCGCACAGCTCCAGCTGGCCGCCGCCCACGGCCTGCCCGCGCTCGTGCACACCCCGCACCGGGACAAGCTCGCGGGCCTGCGCCGCACCCTCGACGTCGTCCGCGAGTCGGCCCTGCCCGCCGACCGCGTCCTGGTCGACCACCTCAACGAGACCACCGTCAAGGAGGCCAAGGACAGCGGCTGCTGGCTGGGCTTCTCCGTCTACCCCGACACCAAGATGGACGAACGGCGGATGGTGGAGATCCTACGCACCTACGGGCCCGAGAAGGTGCTCGTCAACTCCGCCGCGGACTGGGGCCGCAGCGACCCGCTGAAGACGCGCAGGGTCGCCGACCTGATGCTGACCGAGGGCTTCTCCGACGACGACGTCGACCTGGTGCTGTGGCGCAACCCCGTCGCCTTCTACGGACTCAGCGGCCGCCTGGACCTGGAGGTGGTCCCACCGGACGCCACCCATGAGGGCAACTCCCTGGCACGCGGAGGGGAGTGAGGATGCGTTTCCGGCACCCCGACGGTACGACCGTCCACCTCGCCTACTGCACCAACGTCCACCCCGCCGAGACCCTCGACGGCGTCCTCGCCCAACTGCGCGACCACTGCGAGCCCGTCCGGCGCCGGCTCGGCCGCGACCGCCTCGGCATCGGCCTGTGGCTGGCCCACCGCGCCGCCCGCGCCGTCGACACCGACCCCGCCGCACTGCGCACCCTGCGTCGCGAACTCGACCGGCGCGGCCTGGAGGTCGTCACCCTCAACGGGTTCCCGTACGAGGGGTTCGGGTCCGACGAGGTCAAGTACCGCGTGTACGAGCCCGACTGGGCGGACCCCGCGCGCCTGGCGTACACCACCGCCCTGGCCCGGACCCTGGCCGCACTGCTGCCCGACGACGTCACCGAGGGCAGCGTCTCGACCCTGCCGCTCGGCTGGCGCACCACCTGGACCGCCGACCGCGCCCGCACGGGCCACGCCGCCCTGCGCACCCTCGGCGCACGCCTGGACGCGCTGGCGGAGCTGACCGGGCGCTCGATCCGCGTCGGCCTGGAACCCGAGCCCGGCTGCACCGTGGAGACCACCCAGGACGCCCTGGCCCCGCTCACCGCCGTCGGCCACGACCGCATCGGCGTGTGTGTCGACACCTGCCACCTCGCCACCTCCTTCGAGGACCCAGAGACCGCGCTGGACGGTCTCGCCGCGGCACGGACACCCGTCGTGAAGGCCCAGCTGTCGGCCGCCCTGCACGCCGAACACCCCGACCGGCCGGAGGTCCGCGAAGCCCTCGCCGCGTTCGCCGAGCCCCGCTTCCTGCACCAGACCCGCACACCCATACCCGCCGGCCTGCGCGGCACCGACGACCTGGCCGAGGCGCTCACCGGCGACACCCTGCCCACGACGGCACCGTGGCGCGCCCATTTCCACGTCCCGCTGCACGCGGACCCCGCCGCACCGCTGACCGCCACGCTGCCCGTCCTGCGAACCGCCCTCACCCGGCTGGTCGGCGGCCCCCGCCCGCTCACCCGCCACCTGGAGGTCGAGACCTACACCTGGCAGGCGCTCCCGCCCGGCCTGCGCCCCCGCGGCCGGGACCGGCTCGCCGACGGCATCACCGCCGAACTCTCCCTGGCCCGCGACCTCCTGACCGACCTCGGCCTCAAGGAGCTGCCGTGACCGCCCCCACCCCGCTGCTCGTCCTCGACGTGGTCGGCCTCACCCCTCGGCTCCTCACGCACATGCCGCACCTCAAGGCCCTCGCCGACACCGGCTCCCGGGCCCACCTCGGCACCGTCCTGCCGGCCGTCACCTGCGCCGCCCAGTCCACCTTCCTGACCGGCACGCTGCCCGCCGAGCACGGCATCGTCGGCAACGGCTGGTACTTCCGCGAACTCGGTGACGTCCTGCTGTGGCGCCAGCACAACGGCCTCGTCACCGGTGACAAACTCTGGGACGCCGCGCGCCGCGCCCACCCCGGCTACACGGTCGCCAACATCTGCTGGTGGTACGCCATGGGCGCCGACACCGACATCACCGTCACCCCGCGCCCGGTCTACTACGCCGACGGCCGCAAGGAACCCGACTGCTACACCCGACCGCCCGCCCTGCACGACGAACTCACCGAGAAGCTCGGTACGTTCCCCCTGTTCCACTTCTGGGGGCCGGGCGCGGACCTGGTCTCCAGCCAGTGGATCATCGACGCCACCCGCCACATCCTGCGCACCAGGCAACCGGACCTGACCCTCTGTTACCTTCCCCACCTCGACTACGACCTGCAGCGCCACGGCCCCGACGACCCCCGCTCGCTGAAGGCCGCCACCGACCTCGACACGGCCCTGGCCCCGCTGCTGGACGACGCCCGCGCCGAGGGCCGTACCGTCGTCGTGCTGTCCGAGTACGGCATCACCCGCGTCAACCGGCCCGTCGACATCAACCGGGCCCTGCGCCGGGCCGGCCTGCTGGAGGTCCACACCCAGGACGGCATGGAGTACCTCGACCCGATGGCGTCCCGCGCCTTCGCCGTGGCCGACCACCAGATCGCCCACGTCTACGTCCGCCGCCCCGAGGACCTGGCCGCCACCCGCGCCGCCCTCGACGGCCTGCCCGGCATCGAGCAACTCCTCGACGAGGAGGGCAAGAAGGAGCACGGCCTGGACCATCCGCGCTCCGGCGAGCTGGTGGCGGTCGCGGAGCCGGACGCCTGGTTCACGTACTACTACTGGCTGGACGACGCCCGCGCCCCCGACTTCGCCCAGCTCGTGGAGATCCACCGCAAGCCCGGCTACGACCCGGTCGAGCTGTTCATGGACCCCCTCGACCCCTACGTCAAGGTCAAGGCGGCCGCCGCGCTCGCCCGCAAGAAGCTCGGCCTGCGCTACCGCATGGCGGTCGTCCCCCTCGACCCCGCACCGATCCGGGGCAGCCACGGCCGCCTCCCCGCGAGCGACGACGACGGTCCGCTCCTCCTGTGCTCCACCCCCCGCGCCGTCGGCGACCGCATCGCGGCCACCGACGTGAAACCGCTCCTGCTGCACCTCGCCGGTCTCACCGCCGACGACCCGTCCAGAGAGAGGCACCCGTGAACAGCACCCAGCACACCGACGAAGACCTGCGCCGCAGCCTCGGCATCGGCCGCCGCCGCTTCCTGAGCACGTGCACCGCCGTCGCGGCCGGCGCCATCGCCGCCCCCGCCTTCGGCGCGAGCCCCGTCCAGGCCGCACCCCGGCCGGCCGGCACCGGCCACGGACACGCCCTCGTCCCCGCGGACAAGCGGGGCATCATCCTCTACACCGTCCGTGACGCCATCGGCCGCGACCCGCTGTCCACCTCGCTGCCGTCCGGCTTCCGCGCCGTGTTCGCCCAGCTCGCCCGCTTCGGGTACCGCCAGGTCGAGTTCGCCGGTTACGGCCAGCACGCCAACGCGCCCGGCGGGGCGAGCATGGAATCCGTCGAGGGCGCCAAGCTGCTGCGCCGCTGGCTGGACGACTACGGCCTGCGCGCCCAGGGCAACCACGGCTTCATCCCCGGTTCCTGGCCACTGACCACCGCCGACCTGGACACCTTCAAGAAGCACCTGGAGATCGCCAACATCCTCGGCATGGCCCACATGGGCACCGGCGGCGACCCCACCAGCAGCTCCTACAAGGCCGACTGGGACGTGGCCGCCGACAAGTGGCACGCCCTCGGGGACATCGCCCGTCGCGCCGGACTGAAGCTGTACACCCACAACCACGACGCGGCCTACGGCTTCCTCCTCGACGGCGGCCCGCTGGACGCCCAGGGCCGGCCCACCCGCAGCTCCGGCATCCGCAAGCTGGAGTACTTCCTGTCCATCACCGACCCGAAGCTGGTCTGGCTGGAGATGGACGTCTTCTGGGCACACGTCGCCCAGTACAAGTTCCGCACCTACACCGCCCACGACGGCTCGACGCAGACGAACGTCTTCGACCCGGCCGGCCTGGTCACCCGCCACGACAAGCGGTATCCGCTCTTCCACGCCAAGGACGGCGTCGTCAACACGACCAACGGCATGGGCTACGACATGGTCCCGTTCGGCACCGGCGTCATCGACTACCGGACGTTCTTCTCCCGCGTCGGCCACCGGAACTACCACAACCCGATGGTCGAGCAGGACAACGCCCCGAGCGCCACCGCCCCGGCCCAGTCGCTGGAACACGCGGCCATCGGCTACCGCAACCTGGCGGCGCTGCGCCGCTAGCGAGCACCGCCCCGCACGAGGGCCTCCCCGTTCGGGCACCGGGGAGGCCCTCGCCGCTGTGCTACGCGTTCTCCGGGCGTTCGCCCTTCGGGCCGCGGCCACGCTCCGTCCTCGGGTCCCGGCTCCGCCCCTCGGGCTCCTGCTGCAGTGACTCGTCGGCGACGGTGTTCGCGTCCTGGTCGGAGATCCCCGAGCGCTCGGCCTCCTTGCGCCGCCGCGCCCGCTGGGTGTCGTACTTCTTGCTGCCGGGTTCGGGCACCACGATCACCTCCTGCCCCCGGCTCCCCGCCGCTTCCGGGCGGCAAACGCGGGTATCCGGGGCTGACTGGGTACTCGCGTGCGCAGGCCGAGGAGACCACCCGGAGGTGTGACCGTGAGCACGGAGCCCGATCGCATCGCAGATCCCTGGGGTGAACGCACCCCCTACGACCGAGGTGCCCCCTGGCCGGCCCGCACCGACCAGCACCTCGCGCCAGGACTCACCGAGGACGACGTCGAGCGGTGGGTGCAGTCCGTCTCCCTGCTGCACTCCAACGGCGACGCCATGGACATCGCCGTACGGCACGGACGCATCGTCGGCGTGCGCGGGCGGACCGGTGACCGGGTCAACCGCGGCCGGCTCGGCCCGAAGGACCTGTACGGCTGGCAGGCCAACAACTCTGCGGACCGGCTGACCAGGCCGCTCGTCCGCGAGGGCGGCCGGCTGGTCCCGACCGACTGGGACACGGCCATGGACCGGATCGTGACCCGCACCCGGCACCTGCTCGACGAGCGCGGACCCGGCTCCCTCGGCTTCTACACCACCGGCCAGCTCTTCCTCGAGGAGTACTACACCCTCGCCGTGCTCGCCCGGGCCGGCATCGGCACCAACCATCTGGACGGCAACACCCGGCTGTGCACGTCCACCGCCGCCGAGGCGCTCAAGGAGAGCTTCGGCTGCGACGGGCAGCCCGGCTCGTACGAGGACATCGACCACGCCGACGTCCTCGCCCTGTTCGGACACAACATGGCCGAGACGCAGACCGTGCTGTGGGCGCGCGTACTGGACCGGCTCGCCGGCGGCGACCCGCCGGCACTCGTGTGTGTCGACCCCCGGACCACGCCGGTGGCGCGGCGGGCCACCGTCCACCTGGCGCCCCGCCCGGGCACCAACGTGGCACTGCTCAACGCCCTCCTCCACGAGATCATCCGCAGGGGCCGGATCGACCGTGCCTACATCGACGCGCACACCGTCGGCTACGAGGAACTGGTGGCCCGGGTCGAACCGTGCACGCCCCGCTGGGCCTCCCGGATCTGCGACGTACCGGCCCCCGCGATCGCGCGGGCCGCGGAGATCCTGGGCGACGCCGAGCGGCTGACCTCGACCGTGCTGCAGGGCTTCTACCAGTCCCACCAGGCCACCGCGGCCGCCGTCCAGGTCGACAACCTGCACCTGATCCGGGGCATGCTCGGCCGCCCCGGCTGCGGTCTGCTGCAGATGAACGGCCAGCCCAGCGCGCAGAACACCCGGGAATGCGGCGCCGACGGCGACCTGCCGGGCTTCCGGAACTGGCAGAACGACCGGCACGTGGCCGAACTGGCCGAGCTGTGGAACGTGACCCCGGACCGCATCCCGCACTACGCGCCGCCCACCCACGCGATGCAGATGTTCCGGTACGCCGAGCAGGGCACGATCCGGATGCTGTGGATCACCGGCACCAACCCGGCCGTCTCGCTCCCGGAACTCGCCCGCATCCGCTCGATCCTGGCCCAGGAACGCCTCTTCGTCGTCGTCCAGGACCTGTTCTTGACCGAGACCGCCCAACTCGCCGACGTCGTCCTGCCCGCCGCGACCTGGGGCGAGAAGACCGGCACCCTCACCAACGCCGACCGCACCGTGCACCTGTCCGACAAAGCCGTCGACCCGCCCGGCGAGGCCCGCGCGGACCTGGACATCTTCCTCGACTTCGCCGCACGCATGGACTTCCGCGACAAGGACGGCGGCCCGCTGATCACCTGGCACGACCCCGAGTCGGCGTTCGCGGCCTGGCAGCGGTGCAGCGCCGGCCGGCCCTGCGACTACACCGGCCTGAGCTACCAGCGGCTGCGCGCCGGCACCGGCATCCAGTGGCCCTGCACCGCGGACGCCCCCGACGGCACGCCGCGCCTCTACACCGACGGCATCACCTTCGCCCACCCCGACACCTGCGAGAGCTACGGCAAGGACCTGGTCACCGGTGCCGCCGACGAACCCGTCGAGTACCGCTCGCTCAACCCGGACGGCAAGGCGGTCATCAAGGCGGCCGAGTACCTGCCACCGCACGAGGACACCTCACCGGACTTCCCGCTCCAGCTGATCACCGGCCGCACGGTCCACCACTTCCACACCCGCACCAAGACCGGCCGCGCCCCCGAACTCAACGCCGCCGCCCCCGACGTCTGGGCCGAACTGTCCGGCGCGGACGCCGCCGCCCTGGGCCTGCACGCCGGCGACCTGGTCGAGGTCGGCACCCCGCGCGGCGCCGTACGGGCCCGGCTGCGGATCGCGCCGATGCGGGACGGCGTGGTGTTCGTGCCCTTCCACTACGGCTACTGGGACACCCCGGCCGGTCACCGCCCCGCCGACGACGGCGCGGGGCGGGCCGCCAACGAGGGCACGATCACCGAGTGGGACCCCGCCTCCAAGCAGCCCCTGTTCAAGACCTGCGCGGCACGCGTCACACTCGTCGAGCCCGGCACACGGGCGGCGCGGGACCACACCGGAAGCACCGCGAGGAGCGCCCGATGAACGCCCTCAGCCTGACCCTGCGCACCCTGCACCACGGCGAACGCCACCTGGAGAAGGCGCTCCTTGCCGCGGCCGAACGGCACCGGACCGAGCACGAGATCCACCATGTGGCCACCGACCTGGCCCGCTGGTCGCACGAGCACAGCGCCCGCCTCGCCGACACGGGCCACCATTACGGCCTCGACCTCGCCGGACCGCCCGACGACTACTCGCCGGGCCCGCTCGCCGCCCTGCGCGCCAAGGCGGCGGAAGCCGTCGGCCGCCGCCCGGAACCCGGCCTCGCCCTCCTCCACGACCTGCTCGACCTGCACCTGGCCGCCGCCCGCAACTCCGTCCACTGGGAGATGCTCGCCCAGGCCGCACAGGCGAGCCGCGACACACGGCTCCTGGGGCTCGCGACCGCCTGTCACCCGCAGTCGTTGCGCCAGGCCCGCTGGACCAACACCCTGATCAAGGAACTCTCGCCACAGGCGCTGACCAGCGTCTGAGCACTCACTCTGAGCACTCAGCCCGCCTCCGGGCCCGCACCGAGAGCGGCGATCGCGGCAGGCCCGTGGCCGGCGGCCGCCAACGGGGCCCGGACGTCGGCCTCGAGATCGGGGAGGTAGCCGAAGAGGACGTCGGCGGGCCCGTCCACCCGCACCGCGCCGAGCGCGGCGGGCAGCAGCAGAGTCCGTGCGCGGTCGAGCCGACCGGTCCAGCCGCCGGAGGTCACCGTGACCGGCGCACCGGCATTGCTGAGGATGTGCGCCGTGGAAAACGCACGCCTGACCTGGGCGGTGCGGCCGGCGGTCCAGCGCTCCAGGGCGAAGTACGGACCCGCGCACAGCACCGTCCGCACCACCGTGTCCTCCACGGGAACGCTCAGACCCGGCTGGAACTCCGGCCGCGGCGCGGGCCGCCACTCGTCGAGCAGCCGCGCGATGTTCGCCTCGCGTTCCCGCTCGTCGACGGGGGCACCGTCCTCCATGCGCCAGGGCATCGCGTGCTGCTGGATGTCCGAGGTCTGCTCGATCTCGTACACCAGCGTGCCGGGCCCGAAGCTGTGCAGGGTCCCGCCGGGGACGTAGACGGTCTGTCCGGCGCGCACCGGCAGGCGGCGCATGACCGCGTCGAAGTCCTGCGCGAGCAGCGCCCGGCGCAGTCGCTCCCGGTCGACACCGGCCCGTACCCCGACCAGTGCGGTGGCTCCGGGTACGGCGTCGAGGACGTGCCAGGCCTCGGTCTTGCCGTTGGGCTCGCCCTCCAGGCGCCGCGCGGTGGCGTCGTCGGCGTGCAGATGGACGGGCAGCGCACGGGTGCCGTCGATGAATTTGGTGAGCAGCGGGAAGCGCGGCCCGTTCGGGCGGGCTCCCAGCAGCTCGCCGGGGTGCTCGGTGATCAGCTCCCGCAGGGCCCGCCCGGCCAGCGGGCCCTCGGCCACGGCCGCACCCTCCCCGTCGACGTCGCTGACCTCCCACGTCTCGGCGACCGGGCCGTCCGGCAGACCGGTCCGGCCCAGCCGGTCGGCCAGGGCCCGCCCGCCGAAGACGTGCTGCTTGACGGGCGTGGTCAGCCTGAGGGGATACCAGGTCGCGGGGCCCGGCATCTCAGCCGGCCGCGTTGTCGACGCGCATCCGCACCTGCTCCTCCAGGCGCCGCAGACTGCCCTCGAGCGCGTCGTTCACGGCCTGCTCGCCCGGGTCGTGGCCGTCGTCGAAGAAGGACAGGTGCACCGTCACCTCGCTGGCGCCGCTGCCGATCCCGGCCACCTGCAGCCAGCCGGTGTAGCCGCCCTGCTCCCGGGTGCCCCACTCCAGGCGCATCTGGTCCGGCTCGGACCGCAGCAGGGCCGGCATGTCCTCGCCGGAGCGGTCCTCGTGCACGGTGACGGCGGGCGGGTCGCCCACATCGACGTGCACGGCGTCCGGGAGCCAGGCGTCGAGCTGGCCGAGGTTGGCCGCCTGGTCGAAGACGTGCTCGGGCTGCGCGGGCATCGTGCGGGAACGTTCGTACTCGGCCATGGGTCGTACCGTCCCTCCGGTCGGAAGTCGTACCCCGACCGCGTGCCCCGTTGGCGGCGACCGAAAAGCCCCACCGCTGCCCTCGGCCGACGCGGCCGGTGGACGCTGCGGCTCCCGTGCGGCGAGGATCGTCACAGGGCCAGGGAGAGTGGTGTGCGGCTCTCCTCCGCCCCTGTGCGGTGCCGGTCCGCCGTCACACCATGGCCGTGCGCGCCGTCCGCTCCACCAGTGCGATGCCGTCGGTCATGGACGCGCTGCCGTTCGACAGGACCGCGACGAGATACCGGTGTCCCTTCACGGTGACCTGTCCGACGCTGTTGACGTCCCACCGCCCGGACGTGTTGCGCTGCAGCCAGCCGTTCTTCAGTGCCCGCTGGGAGCCGGGGCCGCAGAGCGCCGAGACTCCCCAGGTCTGCTCGGGTACGACACGGCTCATCAGGGCGCGGATGTAGGCGCGGGACCCCGCGTTCAGCGCGGTGGACCCCGCGTCCGCCGTCCTGCCGCCGTCGAACACGGCACGCAGCAGCCGTATCTGGTCACTGGCCGTCGTCCGGGTCAGCCCCCACTTGGCGCCGGGGCCGCCGGTGGTCGAGGTCAGCCCCAGCCGCCGGTTGGCCGCGGCCAGACCGGAGGACCGGCCGATCTCCCGCCACAGGGCGTTGGCCGCCGCGTTGTCGCTGCGCATGATCATCGGCTCGGCGCGTCCGCGTTCCTGGGTGGTGAGCTGCCGTCCCGCGTCCTGCGCCTTGAGCAGCAGCGCCGCGAGGATGTCGACCTTGACGATGCTGGCCGTGTCGTACGCCGTGTCCGCGCCGTGGATCACGGGGGCGCGGCCGGTGCCGTCCAGGTCGAGCACGGCCGCCGTCGCGTGCGCCGCCTCCCCCCGGTCGGGTGCGGTGTCGGCGGCCGCCGCCGGTGCCGGGGCCGACAGGCCGAGGGAGAGCAGGGCTGCCGCCGACGCCGCGAGGGCGCCTGCCTTGGCGCGTGCAGTGGGGGAGGGGTGGGACGACATGGGTCATGAACGTAGACAAAATGTGCGCCCGGCGACGTGGCTCCCGTCACTCCGACCCCTGTTCGACCCGAATTGTGACCAGAGCCACCGTTGGGGCGCATCGCGGGACCCGGTCGTCACCGCGGCGGCGTGTACGCGCGGCCGGGTCGCCTGCCTCGCTTATCGTCGGCCAGACACCGACATCCGGAGTGATAATGGAAAAATCGGATGAATTGGTTCGTGTGGCCGAGAGTGCGGCGGTCGTCCCCGTCACTCCGCCCCTGCGCCGCGTCAGGCCGTGGCCGTTCGGCGCCGCTCTCACGACGGCGGCCGGTGCCACGGCCGTGCTCCTCCTGGCGGGCACTGAGTGGCTGGACCAGCCGGCCGTCCAGGCCTGGCGCACCGTCTGCCTGGCGATCACCGTCCAGGCGCTCCCCTTCCTCCTCCTCGGCACCGCCCTGTCCGGCGCCATCAACGCCTTCGTACCGGCCGACCTGTTCACCAGGGTGCTGCCGAAGCGGCCGGCACTCGCCGTGCCCGTCGCCGGAGCCGCCGGCGCGGTGCTGCCGGGCTGCGAGTGCGCCTCGATTCCCGTCGCCAACAGCCTGATCCGCCGGGGCGTCACCCCGGCCGCCGCCTTCGCCTTCCTGCTCTCCGCGCCCGCCGTCAACCCCGTCGTGCTGACGGCCACCGCCGTCGCCTTCCCGGGCAACCCCGCGATGGTGGCCGCCCGACTGCTCGCCTCGCTCGCCACGGCGGCCGTCATGGGCTGGCTGTGGCTCTGGCTGGGCAAGGAGGAGTGGCTGCGGCCCCTCGTGCGGCACCCGCACAGCGGCCACCAGCACGGCCACAGCCGCTGGAGCGAGTTCCGCCTCGGCTTCCAGCACGACTTCCTGCACGCCGGCGGCTTCCTCGTACTCGGCGCCATGGCCGCCGCCACCTTCAACGTCACCGTGCCGCGCTCCGTCCTCGACACCTTCTCCGGCTCGCCCTGGTTGTCGGTGCTCTTCCTGGCCGCGCTCGCCGTCCTGCTGGCGGTCTGCTCGGAGGCCGACGCGTTCGTCGCGGCCTCGCTCACCGGCTTCTCGCCCACCGCGCGACTGGCGTTCCTGGTCGTCGGCCCCATGGTCGACCTGAAGCTCATCGCCCTGCAGGCGGGCACCTTCGGGCGCGCCTTCGCCTGGCGGTTCTCCACGGCGACCACCGTGGTGGCCGTCGCCGCGAGCGTCCTGATCGGAGGTGCGCTGCTGTGAAACGCCCCGTACAGACACTGCTCCTGACCCTGACGGGTGTCGGCCTGCTGCACGCGACCCTCTTCACCGACACCTACCTGCGCTACGTCAAGGCCGGACTGCGTCCCCCGCTGATCGCGTCCGGCGCGGTCCTGCTGCTGCTCGGCCTGGCGGGAGCGGCCGCCCGGGGCGGGGCCGTCGCCCCGGACGCCGGCCATGGGCACGGCCACGCTCACGACCACTCCGGCACCCCGCGCATCGCCTGGCTGCTCTTCCTCCCGGCAGTAAGCCTGCTCTTCTACGCCCCGCCCGCCCTCGGCGCCTACACCGCAGCACGCTCGAGCAGCCGGCCGATCACTGTGCAGAAAGGATTCGCTCCGCTGCCCGCCACCTCCCCGCTGCCGCTGACCCTCACGGCCTTCACCAAACGCGTCCAGCAGGACCGCAGCCTGGCCATCAAGGGCCGCACCGTCCAGCTGACGGGCTTCGTCACCCCCTCCGAGGAGGACGACGGCTGGTACCTCACTCGGATCGTCTTCACCTGCTGCGCCGCGGACTCACAGACCGTCAGGGTGCGGATGTACGGCACCGACGCGCCACCCGCCGACACCTGGCTCGCGGTGACCGGCACCTGGCACCCCCAGGGCACCCTCGGCACCCGAACCGCGGACGCGGCGCTCGACGTCACGGCCGCCCGCCCCATCGCCCAGCCGGTGAACGCCTACACCGACGACCTGCCCCTGCGGCCGAACTGAACCCCGGCCGGCGGCGTCCGCCCGCCGCGTCACCGCCGTCATGCCGCCGGACGCTCTTCTCTGGCGGTACGGCGCCGCCGCGCGCAGCGTGGAGACGACGGAACGACGGGCGAGGCAGACGCTTCCACCACAGGAGAGGTGACACACATGGACAGGGATGTCTCCAGGCCCCGGGTGGTGGTCGGCGTCGACGGCTCGCCGTCCTCGTACGAGGCGGTGCACTGGGCCGTACGCTACGCCGCCCTCGTCGGGGGCACCGTGCACGCGGTCGCCGCCTGGGAACTGCCGGGTCTGTACGGATGGTCGGCGCCCGCCGTGGACATGGACCTGGACCAGGACGAGGCCCGGCAGCGGATGGCCCGGGAACTGACCGAGACGCTCGGCGCGGACGCGGCCGCCACGCTCAGCACCCATGTGGCACACGGGAACCCCGCCGAGGTCCTGCTGCGGGCCGCCGAAGGTGCCGAGGTCCTGGTCGTCGGCAGCCGGGGCCGAGGCGGCTTCGCCCGCGCTCTGCTCGGTTCCGTCAGCCAGCATGTCGCGCAACACGCCGGCTGCCCGGTGGTGATCGTGCGCGGCACGGGGGCGCGATCGACCACCACGGGGTCGTGATGGTGCGCATCACGAGGTCCTGACCTCGCTCATCACTGGGGGCGTGATCGTTTCCGCCACACGAATGCGACCGTGCGTGCCGCAGGGATGCGACCGTGCGTGCCGTGAGGGGGTGACCGTGGGCTCGTGCCGGCGCAGGTGTTCTGCGCCACCACCCCGTGCGTGGCGTTCCGGCACGGGGGTGCACAGCCGCCGGGTCGGCCGCGGCGGACCGGTGGGCGTCGGGCCAGAGCGCTGGCTGAGGCCAGAGGGCGGCCCCGACTGGGCACCCGCACGCACCGTTACCGAGCGGAGCCACTCGTGCTGCCGCTCGGCGAAACCCTGATGGGCTGTCCCTGACCACCGCCGTCCCGGTCACCAGCGGCGGGTCCCGCTGCCCCGGGTGTAGGCACTCCCCGCCGGACGAGGGGGCGGTGGCGCAGCCGGTCGGACCCACGCTCGACGGTCCCCGTTCGGGCCGCCCGGTGTTCGTGCGGGACGACGCGGCAGCGCCGACGCGGTCCGCGCGAGGTCGTCGTACGCCTTTTCGGCCCTGACACGGCCACGCTCCGGCTGGAGGTGCACGATGGTGTTGTGACCCTCGGTGGCCGGGCCCGGGAGCCGTCCCGGTACCCGCTCACCGTCCGTCTCGCGCGCTCCGTACCGGGCGTGGTGCACGTACGGCGCGCGCTGACCGGCCCGCCCCGGCACCCGGACCTGCCGGACGCCGGGTGGACCGGTCCGCCGTGAGGCGGAGCCGCCGGCGCACGAGAGGAGGCGGTGACGATGACCCGGACACCTCCCACCACGGTCACCCCGGTACGGCTGTGGCGATGGCGGCGCAACCCGCTGCGACGGCACAGTGACCTCATCGAGGCCTGGATCGTCCTGGCCACCTGGGTGCTCGTCGTTGTCGGCGGGGCCTTCGCGGGCGTCGTGGCGGCCCACGCCTCCGACGCCGCGTTCTCGGCGCGCCGGGCCCAACTGCACGCCGTGTCCGCCGTCCTGACCGACGACGCGGCGAGGACACCGCCTGCCGGGACCGGATATGACGACGGGCGGGTGTGGGCCACCGTGCGCTGGACGGACGCGGACGGCTCGGTGCACACCGACCGGGCCAAGGTCTCACCGGGCGTTCCCGCCGGAAGCCGGATGACGGTGTGGACGAACCAGGCGGACCGGGTGGTCACGGCACCCGTCACCGGAGCCGCGGCCGACCTGCAGGCGGCCCTCACCGGCGCCCTGGTGGCCCCGTCGGCCGGTGCGGCCGTCTGGGTCGCGGGCTGGGTCGTCCGCAACCGGCTCATCCGGCGGCGCATGGCCGAGTGGGACGAGGAGTGGAAGCAGATCGGGCCCCGGTGGGGCAACCTCAGCGGTGCCTGAACGGCACGCGTCTTTCGGACCGGACCGCCGCTGCCGTACGGGGCGTACAGGTCGAGCAGCCGGACCCGCTAGGCGTGCAGCCGCTGGGCGAGCGCGTGCCCGACCCGGACCGCGATCGCCCGCCCGAACGCCGGGTCCTCGACGCACATCCCGCGCACGGACCCGGCATGGAACTTCGGTCGGCGCGCCGACCCTCCGAACAGGCGGGCACCGGCGTCGAAGGAGACCTCACCGGCGAGGCGCGTCAGCCGCTCGCGGTGCACTGGCTCAAGGGCCGTGGTCGTGGCGGTGGCGGAGGTCATCGCACCGGCTCCGTTCGGGCCTACTGGTCACGACGTGGGCGTCCTGCCCCGCTGGTCCAGCGTCGGTGCACCCGGCGCCCGGCACCACGAGCACGCTCGGACCCGACCGGGGCCCTTCGGCCCACGACCCGGTGCGCGGCACGGCGTGAACGGCGGAGAGCGGAAGCGCAGGAAAGGACGGGAAGGGCCATCCGCTTCTCGCGGATCCTGATTGCGCGGTGCGCGGTTCCCGTCCGCTTCCCCGCGTCTGTCTCGGGTCCTTCCCGCCACTACCAGCACACCACGGAAACCGCCGGCCCACCAGGGCCGACGAACCCGGATTCCGCAGCCGTACGCGCGCTGCGGGCGGCGGCGGCCCGCGCGCCCAGCCGGATCCGCCCCTCTCCGGCGCGTCCCCCGAAAGGGTTGTTCCGGCGGCTCCGCGGGTCCTCGGCGCATGACCGGAGCGGAGCCGGTGAGACATCCGGCATGCAGCAACCGACTCCGGGCAGCCCGCTCCCGGCTCAGCGCCCCCCGTCCCCGACACCGACCGAGGCCGTCCTCACCGCGGACTTCACGGACACCGGCCAGTGGGTGGCGGGCCACTCATGGGCCTATCCCGACGGGGGCCCGGTCAATCCGGGCGACGACAAACTGGACCACCTCGTGCCCGACCCCTCCTACTGCCGCTCCGGCGTCTTCAAAGCCGTCCGGCGGCCGGACGGCAGGTGGAACACGGGCCTGCTGACCACGGAGGGCAGCGACCAGGCCTTCCAGCTCCGGCCGGGCGACGTGCTGGAAGCCCGGGTGCGACTGCCCCGCGAGGTCGGGGCGTGGCCGGCGATCTGGACCTGGCGCGACGGCGACCAGGAGATCGACGTCTTCGAATACCACCCGGACCATCCGGACCTCCTGGAGTTCGGCAACCACGTGCGCGGCACCGGCTCCTCGTTCCGCGACGACGCCATCGGCCCCGGCGCCTGGGTGGACCTGCGGACCGAGTTCGGGGCCCGTTCCGTCGTCTGGTGGGTGAACGGCTCGAAGGTCTTCTCGGACGGGAGGGGCGTGGGACGCGGCTGGCACGCCTACCTCATCGTCAACCTGTCGGTCTGTGCGGGCCGCTATCACCCCGCCCCCGCTCCGGGGACGGCCGAGATGTCGTTCGAGGTGAGCGGTCTCGTCGTACGCCGTCCGGCAGCGGACGGGAGCAGGCCGGGCGGGGCGGTGGCCGCCGAGTCCGGGGGGACGGCGGCCCTGGACGGCGCCGCCGGATGAGCGGGCCTCGAGCCCACCCCCTCCCGGGCGCACTCGGCGGGCCCCTCGGGCCACTCTCGGCTTTCCCGGGTGTCCTCGGCGCCGGCCCCCTCAGGCCTCGAGGGCGTCGCGGACGTTCGGATGGCAGTCGATGAGAGTGGTGAGGCCGACGATCTCCAGGGTCCGCAGGACGGGCCTGCGGACACCCGCCAGCCGCAGCCGGCCGGCCGGGCCGTGGGCCTGGTGGGCGGCGATGAGGGCGTTGATGCCGCTGGAGTCCATGAAGGCAACGCCGGTGAAGTCCGCGACGGTGCGCGCCGCCGTCCCCTGCTCCGCGGGCGCCAGGGCCTGGCGGAGCAGGCCGGAGGTGTGGTGGTCGATCTCGCCGGTCACCGTGACGACGGTGACGCCGTCGACGAC
This sequence comes from Streptomyces sp. NPDC048521, assembly GCF_043199855.1. NCBI lineage: Bacteria > Bacillati > Actinomycetota > Actinomycetes > Kitasatosporales > Streptomycetaceae > Streptomyces > Streptomyces sp. NPDC048521. The sequence continues at coordinate 7,481 of NZ_JBICWR010000001.1, read as the reverse complement.
GGCACGGCTGATCGCCAACCGGTCCGGTTCTGCCGGTTCCTTGGTGTCCGCAGTGTCTGCCACGCATCCCTCGACAACGCTCGACGATCCTCGACCAGAGCTTTCGCCCATGGGGTAGCTGCCCAGGATCGCCCGGAGGATGCATGCCCGGCCGCGCGCGTCACCGGTACCCGGTCCCGCACCGAAGCCGGCGCGTCCTGGATCGACAGGCGTGCGAGGCGCGAACACGGGTACACGTGCCTGCGTGAACGGGGTGACGAAGCATGTCCGAAGGGAATCGGGTGCCCTTTACGAGGGGCCCATGGCGCCGAACCACGAGCCGCCGCACCTCGCGGTCGAGCTCGACGGCGGCGACGGCGGATGCATCGCCGAGGCCCGCGACCGGGCGGGAGCCTTTCTCGCCCGGGTGCAGGCGGTCCACGGGGCACCGGTGACGGCTCGCACGATGCATCTGACGCAATTGGTGGTCAGCGAGCTGGTCACCAATGCCTGCAAGTACGCGCCCGGCCCGGTGCTGCTGCGGGTGCGGGTCGCGGGCGGGGCGGTGGAGCTGGAGGTCTGGGACAGCGATCCCGTCCTGCCGGTGGCCAGGGCCGCCGACCCGGGCCGGGTGGGCCAGCACGGTCTGGAGATCGTGATGGCCGTCGTCCAGGGCTTCGAGGTACGACGGGAGCCGGTCGGCAAGCGCATCACCGCCCGGATCGCCCTGTGGGACGATCCCGTCGGGGGCCTCACCGCCCCTGGCTCCCACTGACGCACGTACCGCGCAAGACCGTCGGGCGGCCACGCCCGCGGTGACCCCCGCCCGACGGCGACTTCACACGAGGCTGCTCCCAGGAACCGGCCGCACGCTACGCGGAGGGCGGGGGTCCCGTGGCGGGCCACCGGGGCATCCACCGGGAGTTCCTCCGGAGCCCGGCGGTGTTCGCGGCGGTGCTGCGGGCGCCGGCCGGCCGGATGCTCGGCGACGGAGGCCGCGTACGCCAGCTGAAACCAGGCCCCGCCGAGACCCACCGAGCGGTGCCTGGCATCTCACGGTGCCGTCTTGTCGTGGAGCGCCGCACGCACTTCAATGCTCCCTACCTCCCACAGGAGAACACCTGTCCCTCAACACCCGGTGAAGAGGTTCTTCTTGACAGCCGTACGCGCCACCGCCGTCTCCGCCGTCGCCTGCGCCGCCGTGCTCGCCGCCGCGCTGCCCTCCTCCGCGATCAACTCGTACAACGCGACGCCCGCACCCGAACGCACCGAGGTGGGTGCGCTCGTGGCCACCTGGGACGACGACAACGACCCGGCGACCCCGGACCGCGTCGACTGGGTGTGCTCCGGCACGATGATCGATGCCAGCACCTTCCTGACCGCCGCGCACTGCACCAGCGACTGGCCGGCCGGCGTCCGCTTCCACGTCTCGCTGGACCAGGACGTCCAGGCGGGACTCGACGCCGCCGCGAAGAAGTACCCGGGAGATCCGGCCGCCCAGGCGAACGCCGTCGCCGTCCAGGGCACCGCGCACACCCACCCCGACTACCCGGGCCCCGCCTCCGATCCGCACGACATCGCGGTCGTCGAACTGCCCGCGGCGAAGGTGGCGTCCCGCTGGTCCTTCACCCCGGCCGCCCTGCCGACCGCGAACCAGCTGGGCGCCCTCGCCCCGCAGGGACTGAACTCGACCGACTGGTTCGTCGCCGGGTACGGCACTCAGGAGGCCGCCAACGGACCCGGTGGCCAGACCCATCCCGGCGGAGGCGTCCGCATGAAGGCGCCCGTGACGTTCGACGCCCTGAACGGCGCCTGGGTCCGGCTGGGCATGACGGCACCTCAGGGCAACGGCGGGGCTTGCTACGGCGATTCCGGCGGGCCCAACTTCGCCGTCGTCGACGGCAGGAACGTCCTCGCCTCCACGACCGTCACCGGCGACGCGCCCTGCTACGCCACCAACGTCACCTACCGCCTGGACACTCCGGGGGCCCGAGCCTTCCTGGCCCCCTTCGTGAAACTGCCGTAGGCAGCGGACGGCTCGCTACCTTGCCGTCATCGGCGCCGGCCAACTGCTGCGGAGGTGTCGCCCGTCCACTCCGTCCACCCGCCTCACGCCGGACCACCTGCTGCCGGCGACGGGCACGGACGCCGTGGTGGCGGCGGTGAACGCCTGGCCGGCCCGGCATCCCGGCACCGCCACTGCGCCAACTACACCTACGACCAGGCGCTGCTGCACTGCGACGCCGACCTCGGCGACCCCGCGTACCACCCCCGGTCCGACGGCCGGCCCTGGCGCCGCCTCTACTGCCGGGACAACTACGCGCGGCTGCCGCGCACCAAGGCGCGCTGCGACCCCCGCACGTCTTCCTCCACCGCCGGTCGGCGCGCCTCCCCGGCACCTCCGGACGCAGAGGGCCCCCACCGGACCGTCTTGTCCGATGGGGGCCGCTGTGCCGGGTCGGCCGCTGACGGGCTCCGCCCGGCGGCGTCAGTGCCGCACCTTCACCCGGCTCAGCGCGGCCACGCCGAGTGCCGCGAGGGCGATCTGGATGAGCCATTCGATCCAGTCGACGCCCTTGGTGTCCCCGACCCCGACACCGGCCGCGACGGCGGTTCCGATGAAGGCGGCGACGATACCGATCACGATCGTCCACAGGATGCCGATGTGCTGGCGACCGGGGACGACGAGCCGGCCGAGGACGCCGATCACGATGCCGATGACGAGCGCGCTGATGATGCCGGATATCTCCATGGCTGGTAGGTCACCCCTCTGTCGTTGGTGACATACGAGTTCCCGTTCGAAATCGCGCCACGCCTGCCCGTGTACGGGTCAACCTGAATGCGTGTCAGCCGCACATGATCAGCGGCGGCACCTTCTGCGGACCGGTGGCGCAGGCGGGGTTCCGGGTCGCGCGCCCGCGCCGGATCGGCGGCCGACGGAAAAATCCGGTGGGACGTTCCATGAGATGCCTCACCTGTGAATTGTGTGTGGGTCTGTGCTCCTCGGCTCCGGGGTTTGTTACATTGCGCAACTACGCAACCAAGGTGAACCGCTGCTTCACCTGCCTGTACACCGCCGCGCAAGCCTGGTGTCCACCCGACGCCCCGGCCTGACGGGCCCTACCGTTCATGGGAGTGGGAGATGAGCGACCCGTGGGACGGGCCCGCAGGTCAGGCCACGAGACACCCTGGCGCGCGGGTGCCCGGACAGCGCACGGCCGGAACAGATGAGACGCGTCCACCCGGCGGCCGGGCCGCGGTCCGGGCGGCCGCCCGCTCACGCGGCGGCCGGCGGGCGCACCGGGGCCTTCCGGTCCGCCGGGGCAGGCGGGTGCTGAAGACCCTCGCGATCTGCCTGTCCGTGCTCATCGTGGTCACCGCCGGCGCCGGCTGGTGGTTCTACCAGCACCTGAACGGCAACATCCACAGCGTCTCGCTGGACGGCAAGGGCGGCACGGAGAAGGCCGACGCCTTCGGCCGTACCCCGATCAACATCCTGGTGATGGGTTCGGACGGCCGCACCAGCAAGGCGGACTGCAAGCTCGGCGGCGGATGCTCGCGGACCGGCGTGCAGACCGGTAGCAACGCAGACGTGGAGATGGTCCTGCACATATCCGCGGACCGCTCCAACGCCACGGTGATGAGCATCCCGCGCGACACCATGACCAAGGTCCCGGCCTGCAAGGACCGCGAGTCGGGCCAGTCCACGAACGGCTACTACGGGCAGATCAACAGCGCACTGCAGTACGGCCCCGCCTGCCAGGTGGCCACCGTCCACCAGCTCACCGGCATCCCCGTCGACCACTTCGTCAAGCTCGACTTCTCCGGCGTCGTCAAGATGTCCGACGCGGTCGGCGGCGTCTCCGTGTGTGTGAGCGACGACGTCTACGACACCTACTCGCATCTGAAGCTGTCCGAGGGCACCCATACCCTGAAGGGCGTGGCGGCCCTGGAGTTCGTCCGTTCCCGGCACGGTTTCGGCGACGGCAGCGACCTGGGCCGGACCATCTCGCAGCACATCTTCCTCAGCGCGATGATCCGCAAGTTCAAGAGCGCGGGCACGCTCACCGACCCCACGGCCGTCTACGCCCTCGCCGACGCCGCCACCAAGGCACTGACCGTGGACGACGGACTGGGTACGGTGAAGAAGCTGATCGGACTCGCCGCCGACGTGAACAAGGTGCCCACCAAGCGGATCACCTTCACGACGATGCAGACGGCCCCCGACCCGGACGACAACGACCGTGTGGTGGTGGGCGCGGGAGCGAAGTCCCTGTTCTCCACGATCGCCAACGACCAGTCCCTGACCACCGGATCCGGCAAGAAGTCCGCGGAGGCCTCCGCGACCGAGAAGGCCACGGCCACCGCCTCGGCCGTGCCCGCCTCCGAGATCGCCGTGACGGTGGAGAACGGCACCACCATCACCGGCCGCGCGTCCGCCGTCGCCACCGCCCTCACCGACCAGGGCTTCAGCCCCGCCACGACCACGGCCAACGCCCCGAGCCCCGCCACGACCACCACCCTCACCTACGGCACCGGCCGGCAGGCCGAGGCCCGGACGGTCGCCAAGGCACTCGGCCTGTCCGCCTCACGGCTGAAGCAGGGCACCGGCACCGGCCTCACCCTTGTGGTCGGCAGCGACTGGCCCAGCGGCACCAGCTACCCGGGCGGCCACTCCTCGCCCGCGCCCGCCGACACCGGGGCCGCGGTCTCCGACGCCCACGCCTCCACCGCCGACCAGGCCAAGACCTGCGCCAAGGTCAGCCCTTACCGGACGGTCGAACTCAACGGCGTACCGATGACCCCGTCCCAGGCGTACGCGGCGGCACGGAACAAACCCGACTCCGACGCATGACGAGCACGTCCCGGACCGGCGGCCGACGCTCCGGCCGGGGCCCGGCCGATCAGGGGCTGGCGATGTCGAAGCCGTACCGCACAGCCCCGTCGGTCACGGTGTAGTCGCGCCGGTAGAGGTACACCGCTTCCACGCGCAGCCCGTCGGGGGACTCGGCCTCCACCTGGCAGGGATACGTCACCTGGATCACGCGCGGCCGGTCGGAGACCTTCATCCGCAGCCCGTCCGCGGGCCCTCCGTCGAGCACCGCGATCTCCCAGCCGGTCACCTCGGTCGTCTCCACGGCGACAGTTTAAGGGTTGCGCAAGTTTCCGCCGCGTGAGACCGGTCCGACGGCCGACAGACGTCGTGGCGGGTCAGGACCGCGGGGCGGTGTCGTGCCGGTCGACGACGGTGCCGACGATGACGCGGTCCGCGCCGGGCGCGGCCTCGTCCCGATCCCCGAGTGCCCCGGCCTCGCTCTTGAAGATGCGGGCGGCCTTGCCCGCCGACCGCGCCAGCTCCGGCAGTTTCCTGAAACCGAGAACCACGGCGACGACCACCAGGATCATGGCCAGCTCGCTCAAGCCGAACATCAGATGTGCCCTCCGTGTGCCCTCAGCAGTGTCGGGGAAGTCTCTCCCGCCGGGTGATCGTCCGACAAGCCCGGCCGGAGGGCGCGGGACGCTCAGATCTTGCGCCAGCGCGCGTTGCACCACGAGAAGACACCGAACGCGGCCAGGCCGATGGCGATCACAGCCAGCAGCCATGGCCCGGCGGGCAATTCCCGGAAGGCGCGCAGGGTGTCGTCCATGCCCCTGGCCTTGCCGGGCCGATGCTGGACGGCCGCGACCAGGGCGAACACCCCCGCGACGGCGAAGACGACCCCGCGCGCCGTACCGCCCGTCACACCGAGGACGTCGGAAACCTGCTCGGTCCGCCGTGACATGGCCGAGGTCCGCAGGTGCTTGCGGAACTTCTTCCGCGCGGCCCGCACCGCGATCCACAGCCCGGCGATCACCACGGCCGCGCCCGCGATCCCGACGATCCACTGGCCGCCGGGCCACTTGAGCACCAGGGCGGTGACATCGTCGGTGTGCTGGTCCGAGGAGCCACTGCCGCTGCCCCGGTCCCCGGCCGCATAGGACAGCACCGAGTACGACACGAAGGCGTAGAAGAGGAAGCGGCCCGCGGCCGCCGCCCGCTTGGTGAGCTTGGAGCCGTCGGGGCCCGTCCCGCCGAAGACCGCCTCCGACAACCGCCACAGGCCCATCCCGGCGAGCGCGATCCCCACGATCCACAGCATCACCGCCCCGAACGGCTTGCCGGCCAGCTCGTCCAGAGCACCGCCGCGGTCGGCCTGCTTCCCGCCGCCGTCATCGCTGAAGGCGATCCGCAGCGCGATGACGCTCACGAGTACGTAGATCAGTCCGCGTGCGGCGAACCCCGCCCGGGCCGCGGCGGCCATCGCCGTGCTGTCGGCCGCCTGGCGCGCCCGGAACCGTCCCTGCAGTGCCCACGAATCTGTGCCCATACATCGCCGATGCCCCCGCGCCCCCGTCCGACACCTGGTCGACGGCCGCCGGCCGGGTACGCCCCGCTACCCGGGCCGCTGCGAGGCGGCCGCGGTGGGACGCAGGTCGGCGAGGGTGAGGGGATGGGCGGGAGGGTCGGGCAGGGCGAGGCGTGATGTGGTGTGCAGGCGGTTGTCCACGTGGAGCAGTTCGCCGGCGTCCATGAGCCGCCAGTGCGGGTTCTCGTCCATGGGCTCGCTGGCCACGACGACCGCGGGACGGTCGCCCAGGCCCGCCGAGCGGACGCGCAGCCGACCGTGGCGGCCGCTGTGGTCCAGTTGCCGCGAGCCGTGATGACCGCCCGCGGGACGCTGGAGCACATAGAGCTCGTGGGTGGCGGGATACCGCAGGGCCCACAGCCCGTCGGCGGTGGCGAGGATGATGTTGAGGGCGTACAGGGGCAGGTTCTCGGCCGTCCAGCGTGCGGCGGAGACGATGCCCGAGGAGACGTCGCCCCCGTGGGCCGCGGTCTCGCGGGTCACCAGGGCGAAGAAGCGCTCGGAATCGGTGTCGCCGTGCACCAGTGAGCGGTCCGGACCCAGGTGGCGGTCGAGCACGTCGAGCCCCTCGATCACACCGTTGTGCGCGAACAGCCGCCCCTCCTGCTCGAAGGGGTGGGTGTTGCGCACGTCCAGGCCCCCGGTCGAGGCGTAACGGATGTGAGCGAGGAAGGTGGCCGACTCCACCTGCCGGGCCTCCTGGGCGAAGACACGGTCCTCGTAGGCGGCGATCGGTGCCTTGTGCACCTCGGGGGTACCGTTCCCGGCGAAATAGCCCAAACCGGTGCCGTCGGGTTCGCGGTGACTCTGCGCGCTGAGACTGTCGGGGGCGTCCAGCAGCCAGAACGTGGCGTACGTGCGCAGGGGAGAGCTGCTGAGCCCGAAAAGGCGGCACACGGCATCCTCCTTGGTCCACGGTCTCCCGCCGGAGACCCGCGACCGTGCAACGGCCGGATGACCATGGTCCCGCGCTCGGGGCGGCCCCGCATGCGGCGCGCGTGGCGACACAGAGGCGGGGGGCGGGGGGGGGGGGGGGGGGGGGGGGGGGGGGGGGGGGGGGGGGGGGCGCGGGGGCGCCGGGGGGGGGGGCGGCCC